>JBFLWY010000001.1:0-108988 GCA_040757355.1 Bacillota bacterium
GCTCCCCGCCTTTAATCAGGATCCCGTTTTCTGCTCCCCGGCCCGTACCGACCATGACGGCGGTCGGGGTCGCCAGGCCCAAGGCGCACGGACAGGCGATAACCAGGACGGCGGTCATGCTAAGCAGTGCGGGTTGCAACCGTCCGGCGGCGAAATACCAGGCTGCAAAAGTTACGGCGGCGATGACCACCACGGCCGGGACGAAATAAGACGAGACCACGTCGGCGAGCCGCTGTATCGGGGCTTTCGAGCCCTGCGCCTCCTCCACGATCCGGATGATCTGAGCGAGCGCCGTATCCTTCCCTACCTTGGTAGCCTCGAAGGTAAAGCTCCCGTGCCGGTTGATGGTCGCACCCACGACCGCGTCGCCGGGGTTTTTGTCCCGGGGTAGGCTTTCCCCTGTCAGCATAGACTCGTCAACCGTTGAAGACCCCTCACGGATAATGCCGTCAACGGGAATGCTTTCTCCCGGACGCACCACCACCAGGTCGCCGACGGCCACCTCCTCAACCGGGATGTCTACCTCCCGGCCGTCACGCAGGACGCGGGCAGTCTTGGGTCGCAAGGTGATCAGTTTCTGGATGGCCTCGGAGGTGCTCCCCTTCGCCAGCGCTTCAAGCAGGCGGCCGAGGAGCACAAGGGTGATAATCACCGCAGCGGTTTCGTAATAAACAAAGCCCTTCAGGAAAAAGGTATTCGCGACGCTGTAAAAGTAGGCGGCCGAAGTGCCGAGCGCTACAAGCACATCCATGTTTGCCGTACCGTGACGCAGGTTCAGGTAACCCCGGCGGTAGAACTGCATGCCGGGGCCGAACTGGACGATACTGCCGAACAGAAATTGAACGTACTTGCTCATCAGAAAAGAGACATGAGGTACAAGGCCAAGGTCGGAAACCATGGGGTAAAGAAGCGGGACGGTTGCTGCGACCGCGATGATAAAGTAACGACGCTGCCGTAAAATTTCGACGGCACGCTCTTCTTTTTCGACGATGGTGTACGATTCTTCGGGAAGATCCTTTACACCGTACCCAAGGCCGGTAACGGTCTTTTTAATTTCTTTGGCAGCGATCGCTGTCGGAAGGTATTCCACCACTGATCTCTCGGCGGCAAGGTTCACGACAGCGCTGATAACCCCGTCTAGCGATCGTAGCCTTTTTTCTATACGCGCGGCGCAGCTCGCGCAAGTCATGCCTTCAACAGCGAATTCGAGCCTCTGGGTCTTAATGGTGTAGCCGAGACTTTTTACGCGCTCAGCAATTTCGGCAAGCCGGATGCGTGATGGCACGTACAGTACCGTAGCCTGTCCGGTGGCAAAGTTAACTGACGCGTCAATTACGCCTTCGACACCGCTTAATGACTTGCCGATACGTGCCGCGCAGCTTGCGCAGCTCATGCCTTCGATGCCGATTGTTACTTTCCGTTGGTTCTTCGCTTCACCGCTTACCCTGAAGGCAGCTTTCACAGGAATCTACCACCAATCGTATCCTTTGTAACCTAACCCAAACTTGTTTTCGGTTAACTTGCCGGTTTTTTTACTGTCCCGGTTTCCTAAGCCAGAATTATTCCGAGGTACAGACGGGGATCCCTCAACCGTATCCGGAAACGTTCCCCTATTTCGGGGTTTGCCACACTTCGCACTTCCCAATGCTCCGGGGGACAACAAACAGCACGGCTGTTCAACTACAACTGCGAAAGTTGAGTTTATTTTATAATGTACAGCTCCTTTATTGTTTAGTTTAGAGTCAGCTCATTTTCTTTAGCAAATCCGCAGTGTAATGTTATGTCAATGTTAGAATCGCCGAATACCCGGCTGAAAAAAAGAGCCCATAACTTCGCCTAACGGCGAGTCAAAGGCTCAGAGGAGTGGTGGCATTAATTTCAGCCGTTAAAGCGGCTACTCGCCACCGGGGGCTGGTCCAAACGGAACACATAAGTTATTCTTTGTCTTCCATTTCTTTGAGACGCTTATCGATGGCTTCCAGTTGCTGTTTTAAGAAGGAAGCCTGCTGCCTGAGTGCTTCCGCCTCTGCAGACTCTGTGCGCTCACTACCGCGCGGACCATAGGGATGTATCGTAGACCTCCACCGGCGTGGCCGACCGGGATGACGACGGCAGCCACAGGCCGGGTCGTTTTGCCATCCCGCACCCCAACCGCGGCAAAAACCGGATCCATAACCCCACGGCATTAAGAGGTCACCTCCTATTCTAGTTTAGAGCATATGCTCATTAATATTTTAGCACATTATTTTCAAAAAGCAACAGATTTTTTTAAATATCAGCCCCCTTTCAGTTCTACTAATCGTCGCCACCGTTCGGAGGAGTGCCACATGCGGCAAGCCGCACAACGAATGAAGATGGGCGTGGAAAGGCATTTGCCTGTTATCTGGTATTTATTGTTTTGAATCATAGTGTTCTTAACGTCCCGGCGGTGAGATTATTTCCGGAGGAGAATTAGCCGCAGCTCCTTCATGGTGGGTTCAACTTAACTTTTCGCGGGACGCAGGTAGGACAACAGAAGGTGTTTGGCGAAGTTTCTCTCAGCGTAAAAGCAGCGGGAAGGATGCAGCGAGCAGTGGCCGATTATCTTACAGACCTTAGCCCCGAACAGTTGGCAGCGGTTTGCCACGATTCCGGGCCGGTACTGGTCCTGGCCGGCGCCGGGAGCGGGAAAACCAGGGTCCTGACGTACCGGATCGCCTACTTAATCAGAGAAGCTGGTGTAAGGCCGGAAAACATCCTTGCAATAACCTTTACCAACAAAGCCGCGCGGGAGATGCGCTTCCGCGTCGAAAGGGTTTTGCCCTTTGAGGCGCACGATCTCTGGGTGATAACCTTCCATGCGGCCTGCCTCCGCATCCTGCGATGCGAGATACACCGCCTCGGCCGGGACAGCGCTTTTGTCGTTTATGACGAAGACGACAGGCGCGCGCTTATCAGAGAATGTTTGAAGGAGACCGGGCTCGACGAGAAGAGGTATACCCCGGGCGGCATGATCGCCGCTATCTCCTGGGCGAAAAACTGGCTCGTGGGTCCGCGGGAGTATGCGCAACGGGCCGGAAACCGGTTTGAGGAAGTGGCGGCTCAGGTCTACGGCCTGTACCAGGAGAAACTGAAGCAGTACAACGCGCTTGACTTTGACGACCTGCTTGTTGAGGCGGTGCGGCTTTTCCAGGAGTGCCCCGACGTGCTGGAGCGCTACCAGCGGCGTTTCCGGCACATTCTAGTTGACGAATATCAGGATACCAACCACACGCAGTATGTTTGGGTCAATCTGCTCGCCGGCGGGCACCGGAACCTGATGGTTGTGGGGGACCCTGACCAATCGATTTTTAGCTGGCGCGGCGCGGATATTACCAACATCCTGAGTTTTGAACGCGACTACCCGGATGCGCGGGTGATCAAGCTTGAAAAAAACTACCGTTCCTCCTCCTCAATCCTTGCGGTGGCCGACAGCGTTATAAAGTTCAACCGCATGCGGAAGGAAAAGGTACTCCGGCCCGTAAAGGGGGAAGGTCTACCGCCGGTGCTTTTCGTCGCCCGGGACGAGGTGGCGGAAGCAAGTTTTATCGGCGAGCAGATTCAAGCGGTGCGGCAGGAAGAAGGCCGCCCGTACAGGGATTTTGCGGTGCTCTACCGCACCAATGCCCAGTCACGCGTTCTTGAAGAGTTTTTTCTTATTTCGGGCATACCATACGTTATTTTAGGCGGTCTGCGGTTTTACGAGCGCAAGGAGATAAAAGACGTCCTTGCCTACCTAAGGTTAATTGTGAACCCGGCGGATGCCCTGAGCCTGAAACGGATTATCAACGTACCCCCGCGAGGGATCGGCGCGGGCTACTTCGGGCGTTTGCTGCAGTATGCGGCGGTAAACCGGGTATCAGGGGTAGCGGCGCTTCTCGAAGCCGGCGCGGTTCCAGGCCTGCCGCAAAAAGTGCGCGAGGGGATGCGGGAACTTGGTGAGTTCTTTGTCCGGTTACGGTCAGAGGCCGGACCGGTGACGCGGATTGCAGAGGCGGTTCTTGAAGAAACGGGGTACGAACGCTACCTGCTGGCAGAGAAAACCCCGGAAGCGCAGGCGAGGGCGGAAAACATCAGGGAGTTCCTGACCGTTACCCGGGAGTTCGACCGGGAAGAACAGGGAGGCCTTACGGAATTCTTGGCCGAAGTTGCGCTTTTTACCGATGTGGACCGTTACGACCCGGAAACAGACGCAGCGGTGCTTTTAACGCTGCACAGCGCCAAGGGGCTGGAGTTCCCGGTGGTCTTCATGACGGGGATGGAGGAAGGCCTTTTCCCCCACGCCAGGAGCATCGGCGAAGCCGCGGCGGTGGAAGAAGAGCGGCGGCTGTGCTATGTGGGAATAACCCGCGCGAAGGAGCGGCTTTTCTTTACGCGCTGTGAAGTGCGGCACATGTACGGCGGGATCTACGCAAACCCCCCTTCCCGCTTCCTGAGCGAGATTCCGTCAGAGTTAATCGCGCCGGTTGCCCCGGATGGGGAAGAACCCGATGAAGTGGGGGTAACCGAACTGCAGCCCGGTGACCGGGTAACGCACAGGAAATGGGGCGCGGGGACCGTGGTCAGCGTCGCGGGAAGCGGCGAGGATACGCGGGTGACGGTAGCCTTCCCCGGCGCGGGTATAAAAACCCTTCTTTTGAGTTATGCTCCGTTAGAAAGGTCGGCCGCCGAGTGAACAACCACCTTCTTGCCGTCGTTGCGCTTACGGTGCTTATTCACCTGGTTCATACCCTGATCTACAGCGTGCGCCTTTCCGGGGTCCGGACCGGGCGGTTGGCCACGGCTTACTCTCTTTTTAACGTGATATTCCTGATAGCCAGTTCGGCAAACACCGTCCAAGCGCCGCTCCTCTCGTCGCTTGTGGAGCAGGCGATCAACCGGGGGCTTGCGGCGGTGCCGCCCCGCGCGCCGGCGGAAGTCTTACTGGCTTCTCCGGTATACCGTCAAGAGCTTGTGCTCCTCGACCACAACATCCGGGTAGTGATACTGGCGGCGACTCTCGGTACGGTGCTCGGGGGGCTTTTGATTCCGGCCTTCGTCCGGGTCTTTTCCCGCACCATCCTCCTTTTTGAAGAACTGGGTTCAGTCCCGCGGCTGATAGTTTTTGCGCTCTCGCCGCGGCGATTTTACAAAGCGCTAAAAGAGATGCGGCCCGCAGCCCCCCAAGTGTTGCGGTTCACCATCCGGCAGCGGTCAAGGATACCGAAGGGCTTTTTGGTCCTGAACATCCTGATCACCGGTATTTATACTACCGGGGTGCTGTCGGCGCTGTACGCAGGAGCGCTTTTCCCCTACTACCGGACGACCGCCACGCTGCTCTCACCGATCGTCAACGGAATCGCCGCGGTGCTCCTGGCCACGGTGGTGGACCCGACGGCGGCAATGCTCACCGACCAGGCACTCCGGGGTAAAAGGGAAGAGCGCGACATCAGGCAAATGGTGGCTTTTCTCGCGGTAACGCGTTTTATGGGCACTATTCTGGCACAGGCGCTTTTTATACCGGCGGCGCAGCTCATCAGGTATGTGGCGGCCTTCATCGTTTAGGGCGCGCCTTAGGGATAAACGGCAGCCACGTTGAGTGCTGGGCTGTCAGTGTAAGATTGAACGTATTTTTCGGAGGGAGGCAAGAGATGCCGGCGCGGGAAGAGGCAAAGAGCCGGATAGAGGAGCTCCGGCGGGAGATTGAATATCATAACTACCGCTACTATGTCCTGGACGATCCAGTGATCAGTGATGCGGAGTTCGACCGGTTGGTCGCAGAGTTAAGTTCGCTGGAGGAGGCGTACCCGGAGTTCGTCACGCCCAACTCGCCGACGCAGCGGGTCGGGGGCGCGCCGCGGGAAGGCCTTGCCACCGTCAGGCACATCGTGCCGCTGCTCAGTCTGGCGAACGCCTTCGGTGCGGAGGAACTCAGGGATTTCGACCGGCGGGTACGCGCGGCGTTGCCCGCTGAAGAAGTATCCTACGTGGTCGAACCCAAAATCGACGGGCTGGCGGTCTCCTTAACCTATAGGAACGGGGAATTTGTCCAGGGGGCGACCCGCGGGGACGGCGAAACGGGTGAAGATATCACCCCCAACCTCCGCACCGTCCGGAGCCTGCCGCTCCGTTTTTTACAGGACACTCCCCCTGTAGTTGAGGTGCGAGGGGAGGCTTATATGTCGAAAGAATCATTCGTAAAGCTGAACGAGCGGCGGGAAGAAGCCGGAGAGCCGCCCTTCGCCAATCCGCGAAACGCGGCCGCCGGCAGCCTGAGGCAGCTTGACCCCAAAATAACCGCCCACCGGAAGCTGGACCTTTTCGTTTACGGCATCGGGTACAGCGAAGGGCCGGCGCTCACTACCCACCATGCGGTGCTCGATTGGCTGGCGGGACAGGGTTTTAAAGTCACCCCCCACCACAGGCTTTTCGCCGGTATTAATGAGGCAATCGACTACTGCCTTTACTGGCAGGGGAAGCGCTTCGACCTCCCCTACGCGATTGACGGGATGGTGGTGAAAGTCGATTCCATCAACCAGCAGGAACGGCTCGGGGCGACGCTGAAAAGTCCGCGCTGGGCGATCGCGTATAAGTTTCCGCCGGAAGAGGCGGTCACCAGGCTGGGGAGGATCGTCGTAAGTGTGGGGCGCACCGGGGTTTTGACTCCCACCGCTGTCTTTGAACCCGTGCACCTTGCCGGGACCACGGTGACCCGGGCGACGCTCCACAACGAGGACCTCATCCGCGAGAAGGATATCCGGGTCGGCGACTACATCCTGGTGCACAAGGCGGGCGATGTGATTCCGGAGGTGGTCCGCGCGCTTCCGGAGCAGCGTACGGGTAAGGAAAAGGAGTTTCAGATGCCCGCGCGCTGCCCCGTTTGCGGCGCAGGGACCATTCGTGAAAAGGGAGAAGTGGCGCTGCGGTGCCCGAACATCTCCTGCCCGGCGCGCCTTAAAGAGAGCGTGTTGCACTTCGCTTCCCGGAACGCGATGGACATCCGGGGCTTGGGCCGTGCGCTTGTGGAGCAGCTTGTCGAAAAAGGCATGGTGAGGAGCGTCGCGGATATCTACTCGCTCCGGCTGGATGATTTGGCAAGACTTGAACGGATGGGCCGGAAGTCGGCGGCGAACGTTTTGCGTGAAATCGAAGCGAGTAAAAAGAAGGACTTGAGCAGGCTCATCTTCGGGCTCGGCATCCGCCACATAGGCGAGCGGGCGGGAAAGTTGCTTGCCGGCCGCTTCGAAAAGCTGGAACGGTTGATCGAGGCCGGCGAAGAAGAGCTGACAGCGGTCCCGGAGATCGGTCAGAAAATGGCGGCCAGCATCCGGGCGTTTTTCGCCGAACCGCAAAACCTTGCCGTGGTACGGCAGCTCGTGGAGGCGGGGGTCAACACCGAAAGTTTCGAAGCCAGAACCGCGTCGGGGCTCCTTGCGGGCAAAGTTTTTGTACTGACCGGAGCGCTTAAGGACTTTACCCGTGATCAGGCTGCCGCTGTTATCGAAAAGCTCGGCGGAAGGGTGTCTTCAAGCGTCAGCCGGCGGACCGACTACGTGGTTGCGGGAGAAAACCCGGGGTCAAAGTTTGACAAGGCGCGGGAACTCGGTGTGACCATTCTTGACGAAGAAGGTTTTAAGCGGCTGTTGGAAGGTCTTTAAGCTGGAAAAAATTAATACCGTTTCAAGGCGGCCGGTAGTGTTCCAGGGTATTGTTATTAGCGCCAATAATTTGATATAATTTGCTGTGGCTTTTAAGGGGGACACGGTGTGATTACACGAAAAGACGTTGAACATGTTGCACTGTTGGGACGGTTGGAACTGTCGGAAGAGGAAATAGAGGTCTACACCGAACAGTTGGCAAAGATACTCGAATACGCCTCTGTTCTAAATGAGCTTGATACAAAAGACATTCCGCCGCTGGCGCATGTTTTGCCCCTGCAGAACGTTTTCCGGGAAGATAAGGCGAAAGAGCACCTCGACCCGGAAACGGTCCTGGCACATGCCCCTGACAGGGAAGACAGGTACTTTCGCGTACCGCGCCTGGTCTAAAAAGTGCTAAAAAGGGGACAGGCTGCTTTTTCAGTAGCTTCACCATGGGCGCAAGAGCTTCTTCAGTTGGGAGGATGTGGTGCAACCCCCATGCAACCCCTAATTGTCTAGAAGCAAGGCTCATAACAGTCAAGTGGTAATGATTGGCGGCAATTTTCGGAGACCCGCCCCGCACTTAACTGAGTGAGGCAGTGGCGTCGAAAAAAGTAGAGGTTCATTGCTTCCTCATTAGGAATTAAAAAACCGTATTTCTAAGTTGAGCGTTGGGCAGGCGCAGTTTTGCAGCGTCTCTTAGGAGGAATTAGTATGGACCTCTGTTATATGCCGGCGCATGAACTCGGCCGGCTTTTACGGGAAAGAAAGATTTCGGCGCTGGAACTCACGGACGCTGTTTTCAGCCGCATCGACGCCGTTGAGGATAAAGTCAGGGCATACCTGCTTTTACTGAGGGAGGAAGCGCGCAGCCAGGCAAGGGCGGTGGACACTGCTCTGGCCGCGGGAGAAGAACTGCCCCCGCTGGCGGGAATTCCCCTGGCGGTCAAGGACAACCTTTGTATGAACGGGATTGAAACGACCTGCGCTTCCAAGATCCTCAGGGGTTTCGTGCCGCCTTACGATGCTACAGTAATTGAAAGGCTTAAAACGCAGCGGGCCGTTTTCACCGGGAAGACGAATATGGACGAGTTCGCGATGGGGTCCTCCACGGAAAACTCCGGCTTTTACACCACCGCGAATCCCTGGGACTTAGAGAGGGTTCCCGGCGGTTCGAGCGGCGGTTCCGCGGCGGCGGTGGCCGCAGGGGAAGCGGTGACGGCCCTCGGTTCGGATACCGGCGGTTCCATCCGGCAGCCTGCCGCCTTCTGCGGTGTCGTCGGCATGAAGCCGACTTACGGGCTGGTTTCCCGGTACGGGCTCGTGGCCTTTGCCTCTTCGCTCGACCAGATCGGACCGATCACCAGGGACGTTCGCGACTGCGCCCTGCTGCTTAACGCCATCGCCGGTCACGACCCGCGGGATTCCACATCGGCCCCCCAGGAGGTGCCGGATTACACGGAGTTTCTGGTGCCGGACATAAAGGGTTTTCGGATCGGTATTCCGAAGGAATATGTTGCCGAGGGTATTGCACCGGAGGTGCGGGACGTCCTTGCTAATGCGGTGCATCTTTTGACCGGTATGGGGGCGGTGGTGGAAGAAACATCGCTGCCCCATGTAAAGTATTCGCTGCCCACCTATTACCTTATCGCGCCGGCGGAGGCGTCCTCAAACCTGGCGCGTTATGATGGAGTGCGGTACGGCCTGCGGGTTCAGGGGGAGGACGTGGTGGCGATGTACAAGAGTACCCGCAGCCGCGGATTCGGCCCGGAAGTCAAACGGCGGATCATGCTCGGCACCTACGCGCTCTCCGCCGGATACTACGACGCATATTACTTGAAGGCGCTGAAGGTACGCACGCTCATCCGGCGCGACTTCGACGCCGCCTTTGAACGGTTTGACCTGATTCTTTCGCCGACATCTCCCACGCCTGCCTTTAAGATCGGCGAGAAGGCCGACGACCCGCTGGCAATGTATCTTTCGGACATCTGCACCCTGGCGGTCAACCTGGCGGGCCTACCAGGTCTTTCTATTCCCGGCGGTTTTGCCGGGCACCTGCCGGTGGGCATCCAGTTGATCGGCCCGCCTTTCACCGAAGGCCGGCTCCTGCGGGTCGCTTACGCCTTCGAGCGGGAAGCCGGCGTTGCCGTGAAGCGGCCTGCGCTTTAAAGGAGGGCAAAAGGCTATGGGGACCTATGAATCCGTCATCGGCCTGGAAATCCACGCCGAGCTCAAAACCGAAAGCAAGATATTCTGCACTTCGAGCGCCCACTTCGGGGGCGACCCGAACGCCCACATCTGCCCGGTTTGTTTGGGTTTACCCGGTGTGCTGCCGGTTTTAAACAGAAAAGTGGTTGAGTACGCGATCCGCGCGGCGCTGGCGTTGAACTGCGAGGTCGCTCGTTTCTCTAAGTTCGACCGGAAAAACTACTACTACCCCGACCTGCCTAAGAACTACCAGATTTCCCAGTACGACCTCCCGCTGGCGCAGCACGGGTTTTTGGAGATCGACACCGAAAACGGCCGCAAGCGAGTCGGCATTACGCGCATACATATGGAAGAGGACGCCGGCAAACTGGTGCACCAGGGGACGGTGACCACCACCCCATACTCGCTGGTGGATTACAACCGCACCGGCGTTCCGCTCCTGGAAATCGTCTCGGAACCTGACATGCGTTCACCCGAAGAGGCGCGGGCTTACGCCGAAAAGCTGCGGAGCGTAATTCAGTTTACCGGGATTTCGGACTGCAAGATGGAGGAGGGCTCCCTCAGGGTCGACGCAAACGTGTCCGTACGCCCCCTCGGGGACAAGGAGTTCGGGGTGAAAACCGAGATCAAGAACGTAAACTCCTTCCGGGCGCTGCAGCGGGCGCTCGCATACGAGATCGAGCGGCAGATAGCGGTCCTGGAAGAGGGCGGGCGGATCGTCCAGGAGACGCGGACCTGGGACGAGGGGAAGGGAGTCACTCTGCCGCTCAGGAGCAAGGAGGAGGCGCACGACTACCGGTATTTCCCCGAACCGGACCTCCCCCCGCTGGTGATTACCAGGGAGTGGGTTGAGGAGATTCAGCGCGACCTGCCGGAACTGCCTGACGTGCGGCGGGAGCGGTACATGAAAGAGTACGGACTCCCGGTTTACGATGCCGGGGTAATGACGGCGACGAAGGAGATCGGCGACTACTTTGAGGCGTGCGTCGGACTTTACCCGCAGCCGAAGACCGTCAGCAACTGGGTAATGGGGGAACTGGCGCGGCTATTGAACGCCACAAATACGGAGATTGCGGAATCTCCCGTGAGACCCGAACACCTGGCCGCCCTGTTAAAGCTTATCGACGAAGGGGTAATCAGCGGGAAAATCGCCAAAACAGTCTTTGAAGAAATGTTCAGGACCGGTAAGGACCCGCAGGCGGTTGTCAAGGAGCAGGGCCTAGTCCAGATCACCGACGAGGCGGAGTTGAAAGCTGTTATCGACGAAGTAATTACGTCCAATCCAAAGGTAGTAGCCGATTATCGGCAGGGTAAGGACAAGGCCCTCGGCTTTCTGGTGGGCCAGGTCATGAAGGCGACAAAAGGAAAAGCTAACCCCGCGCTGGTCAACCGCCTCTTGAAGGAGGGCATGAAATAGAAAAATAGACGGTGAAGGTTGACGCACCTGGACCGGTCTATTTAAATATTTATTCGCTATAAACCAACGCTGATGTATAGTTAAAATGTAGAATGGCGGGTGTTTTTAATGATTAAGGGGAGAGATATCCGGATCGTTGATACCACGCTTCGCGACGGCGAGCAGACCGCGGGGGTGGTTTTCGCCAACCGGGAAAAGGTCCGGATCGCAAAGCTCTTGGACGAAATAGGCGTGCACCAGATCGAAGCCGGCATCCCGGTGATGGGCGGCGACGAGGCCCACGCCATAACGGAAATTTGTCGTTCCGGGCTTAAAGCGAGCATTATGGGGTGGAACCGCCCGGTAATCAAGGACATCGAGGCCTCGCTGGCTTGCGGGGTGGACGCGGTGGCAATTTCTATTTCCACCTCCGACATCCACATTAAGTACAAACTACAGACTTCCCGTGAGTGGGTGCTGGAGAAGATGACAGACGCGGTTGCCTTCGCCAAAAAACACGGGGTTTATATCTCTGTGAACGCGGAGGACGCATCGCGCAGCGACATGGACTTCCTGCTTGCCTTCGCGCGGGCGGCCAAGGAGGCGGGTGCGGACAGGCTACGCTACTGCGATACAGTGGGCGTACTGGACCCGTTCACCACCCACGAAAGAATTAAGGAGATTATCAAAAAGGTCGGCATCTCCGTGGAGATGCACACGCACAACGACTTCGGCATGGCTACGGCCAACGCCCTCGCCGGGGTGAAAGCCGGTGCTGACTGGATCGGCGTCACCGTATGCGGCCTGGGGGAGCGGGCGGGGAACGCCGCGCTGGAAGAAGTGGTGATGGCACTCAAGCATCTTTACGAGGTGGATTTAAACTTTAAAACCGAGATGTTCCGTGAAATAGCCGAGTATGTCTCCCGTGCGGCCCACAGGGAGTTGCCTGCCTGGAAAGCAATTGTGGGGTCCAACATGTTCGCGCACGAATCGGGTATCCACGCTGACGGGGCGCTGAAAAATCCCAAGACTTACGAGGCTTTCCAGCCGGAGGAGGTAGGGTTGACCCGCCAGATCGTAGTCGGAAAGCACTCCGGGACAGCAGCGGTCAGGGCGAAGTTTGCGGAGTACGGGATCGTGCTGACCAAGCACCAAGCCGAGGAACTCCTGCCGGAGATCCGCAGGGCGGCAGTGGACTACAAGCGCCCGCTCTTCGACAAAGAGCTGGTTCACATTTATGAGGATTACTTCGGAAAGAGGTGAGAGGGTTTTGGGGCAGACAATCATTGAAAAGATCCTCTCCCGTGCGAGCAGCAAATCAGCCCAAACAGGCGAGATTGTAGTGGCGAAGGTAGACCAGGTGATGGCCCAGGACGGCACGGCTCCCCTGGCGATTCAGGCGTTCGAGCGGATAGGGGGAAAGAAGCTTTTTGACCCCCAGCGGGTGAACTTGGTGATAGACCACAGCGCGCCGAGCCCCTCTGAAGGGGTATCCAACCTGCACAAACTGATGCGTGATTTCGCCAGCGAACAGGGTTGCAGGATTTACGACATCGGCGACGGCGTGTGCCATCAGGTGATGTTGGAGAGCGGCCGGATGGGGCCGGGCTGCGTCGTGGTGGGAGCGGACTCGCACACATGCACGTACGGCGCGCTCAACGCTTTCTCCACCGGGGTGGGTTCCACCGACCTGGCGGCGGCATTGATTTCCGGGCACATGTGGTTCAAGGTCCCGGAGACGATTAAAATAGTCTGCCACGGGACGCTGCCGCCGGGAGTTTACGCCAAAGACCTGATCCTTTACCTTATCGGTGATCTTACCGCAGACGGAGCCACCTATAAGGCGGTGGAATACACCGGACCGGCGATTGCGGCGCTGTCCCAGGAGGGCCGGTTCACCATTGCGAACATGGCGGTGGAGATGGGTGCCAAGGCCGGTTTGATGGAGGCGGACGAAAAGACCTTTGCCTGGCTTGCGGCGCACGGCGGCGGTGATTTCACGCCGGTGTCGGCCGATCCGGACGCCGCTTACGCGGCGGTTAAGGAGTACGACGTTGCCGGCCTCGAGCCGCAGGTGGCCAAGCCCCACCGGGTGGATAACGTGGCGCCGCTCGGCACCGTCGCGGGGCTCAAAGTAGACCAGTGCGTCATCGGTACCTGCACGAACGGCCGCCTGGAAGACCTACGGGTTGCGGCAGGCATCTTGAACGGAAAAAGGGTACACTCCCGGGTGCGCCTTGTCGTCGCGCCGGCCTCGCGGCGGATTTTTCTGGAGGCCATGCGCGAGGGCATCCTGGCTGCGCTCGTTGAGGCGGGAGCAGCGGTGGTAACGCCCGGGTGCGGGCCCTGCGTCGGCACCCACAACGGCGTCCCGGCTGACGGCGAGGTGGTCATCTCAACGGCGAACCGCAACTTTAAAGGGCGGATGGGGAACCGCAACGCGGAAATCTACCTCGCTTCGCCGGCCGCGGTAGCGGCGGCGGCAGTAGCCGGTGAGATAGTCGACCCGCGCGAATTTGTAAAGTAGGTGGGACAGATGCGATTACAGGGAAGAGTGCACAAGTTTGGTGACGACGTTAACACCGATTACATAATATCCGGCAAGTACAAGTTCAAAACCCTTGACATGAATGAACTGGCGCGCCACGTGATGGAAGACCTTGACCCGGACTTTTACCAGAAGGTCCGCCCGGGCGATTTCATCGTGGCGGGAGCCAACTTCGGCTGCGGCTCCTCGCGGGAACAGGCGCCGCTGGCGATTAAGCATGCCCGTATCGGCGCCGTACTGGCGAAGTCGTTCGCCCGGATTTTCTTCCGGAACGCCATCAATACCGGGCTGCCGGCTGTCGAGTGCGACACCGACAAGATACGACCCGGCGACGAACTGGTGGTCGACCTCGTCACCGGCGTGATCGAGAATCGTACCTCAGGTGTTAAAATCCCTGTTAAACCCCTGCCGCCGGTGATGCTGAAAATCCTGGCCGACGGGGGTCTTGTTGAACACTTCAAGAAATACGGCGGGTTTAATTTTTAAGAATATAGAATATAGGAGATAGAAGATAGAAGAAGAACGATGCAAAGGATTGGACAGAAGAGGGGGAATACGTGAAGAAGGGAGTAGCGGCAAAGAGATTTGAAGACCTGATGGTTTGGCAGAAGGCTCACGAGTTTGTGTTAGCTGTATATAACTTGACGGCGTCTTTTCCAAAGCACGAGGTTTATGGTCTTACAAATCAAATGCGCCGTGCTGCATTTTCTATCCCTGCTAACATTGCCGAAGGTTTTAAGAAACGGGGAACGGCCGACAAAGCCCGGTTTATGAACATTGCTCAGGGGTCCGTTGAGGAGTGCCGCTATTATCTAATCCTTGCAAAAGACTTGAATTATGGCAATACGGAATTACTAATTAAAGATTTAGAAGAAGTCGGCCGTCTTCTGCAAGCGTATGCCAAAGCCATTTTGAATAACACCCAACCATAGCTTTTATTCTATCTTCTACATTCTACATTCTATTTTTTTGCCCCAGGAGGATGACATGCATAGAATAACACTTATCCCCGGTGACGGCACCGGCCCCGATATAACCACCGCCGCAAGGCGGGTACTCGAAGCTTCCGGAGCGGATATCGAGTGGGAAATCGTGGAGGCGGGCGAGAAAGTCATCGGGGAGTACGGCACCCCGCTGCCGGAACACGTTCTCGAATCGATAAAAAGGAACCGCGTGGCGCTCAAGGGGCCGCTCACCACACCGGTGGGGAAGGGCTTCCGCAGCGTCAACGTCACTTTGCGGCAGGAACTCGACCTGTACGCCTGCCTCCGCCCTGCCAGGACCCTGCCAGGAATCAAAACCCGCTATGAGAACGTCGACCTTATTGTCGTCCGTGAGAATACCGAAGACCTTTACGCGGGGATTGAGCACAAGGTCGGGAAGAACGCGGCGGAGAGCATCAAAATCATCACCCGCGAGGCTTCCGAGCGCGTGGTGCGCTTCGCCTTTGAACTCGCGCGGCGGGAGGGGCGAAAAAAGGTCACAGCCGTGCACAAAGCGAACATCATGAAACTCACCGACGGCCTTTTCCTTGACTGCGCGCGGGAGGTGGCCGCCGGCTACCCGGATATCACTTTCGAGGAGATGATCGTCGACGCCATGTGCATGAAGCTCGTGCAGGCGCCGGAAAACTACGACGTGCTGGTGCTTCCCAACCTTTACGGCGACATTGTTTCCGACCTGGCGGCGGGCCTGGTCGGGGGGCTCGGTGTGGCACCGGGCGCCAACATCGGCGACGAGATGGCGGTCTTCGAGCCCGTACACGGCAGCGCTCCCAAGTATGCCGGGATGGACAAGGTGAACCCCCTGGCGACCATCCTTTCGGGAGTCATGATGCTCAGGCACCTGGGGGAGTTTGTAGCGGCGGAACGGGTGATGCGTGGGGTACTCGCTGTCCTGCAGGAGGGGAAAACCGTCACTTACGACCTGGGCGGCACCGCCAGAACCAGCGAAATGGCCGGCGCCATAATCCAAGAGATGGGAACATGAATCTCAATTAAGCATGCCGAGGTAATTCTTAATAGTCCAGACTGGCATGTCTGGCTCGCTGAGTCTCGAATAGCGCTTGCCTTTCTTTTTCCAATTATACTCCTACGGCGAAGGCGATACTTCCGGGGGCGGCTCCCCAGGCAAGGGGTTTACCGGTACCTGCCGGCCAAAGGGAGCCTCAGGAGGCGGCTTCCCGGGCGAAGGTAGGTCTGCCGGCGCTTGCCCTTCCAGGAGCGGTTCTCTCTCAGACCCGGGCGTTTTTGTTGGAGCCGGTGTCCCTTCCCCGTTCTTCGGAGCCGTTTCTTCCCCGTAGGTACTCCCGTAAACCGAGGAGACGCTTTCCTCCCCGTAGGTGTTCCCGTAAACCGATGGGACGCTTTCCTCCCCATAAGTCTTAGAAACCGTTGACTCCGGTACCGGCAGTTCCGGCGTTTCTTTGATGCCCAGCGCCTGCCGGACTATCTTCCGCCACAGTTGCGCGCAGTATTTGCCGCCGTAGGCCCGCGGCATAGGCCGGGGGCGGTCATAGCCTATCCATACCACACCTACCAGCTTCGGCACCCAGCCGCAGAACCAGAGGTCTTTCCCCTCATCGGTGGTACCGGTCTTACCGGCCACCAGCGTCCCAATACGCGCCCCCGTTCCCGTCCCGTACTGAACAGCCGCCCGAAGCATGGTTGTGACGGCCGCTGCCGTCTCCGGCCGCATCGCCCGGTAGCGCACCGGCGCCGCTTCCTCGATCACGCTGCCGTCGGGTTGAACGATGCGGATAATCACCGTCGGCTCGATGTACTCCCCGCCGTTGGCGAAAGCTGCATATGCTGCCGCCATCTCCAGCGGTGTCACCCCTTTGTGCAGGCCGCCGAGCGCAGCGCTTAAGCCGTCTTCGGCCGGGTCAATTTCGATTCCGAGCCTGC
This sequence comes from Bacillota bacterium, assembly GCA_040757355.1. Taxonomy (GTDB): domain Bacteria; phylum Bacillota; class Desulfotomaculia; order Desulfotomaculales; family Ammonificaceae; genus DTYU01. The sequence goes on from JBFLWY010000001.1 coordinate 16,696, forward strand.
GGGCAAAAGAGGCTGCCCGCTTCAAACCTACCTGGTTTAAGAGCTTAACCGCCACCACGTTGACCGAGTGGGCCAGGGCATCCTGCAGGGTGATTGCCCCCCGGTACCGGCCATCATAGTTCCGAGGCACAAAAGACCCAAAGCGCACCGGTTCATCCCGCACAATCGTCTGCGGGCTCATCCGCAGGAATTCCACCGCCGGCCCGTAAGCGCTAACCGGTTTGAAGGCAGAACCCGGCTGGCGCTGTGCCTGCACCGCCCGGTTAAACTGGCGCCTCACGAGATGCTCGCGGCCGCCCACGATGGCGCGAACCGCTCCGGAAAAAGGATCCAAAAAAACGGCCGCCGCTTGCGGCTGCAAAAGACCCTTCGTATCACGGATCGAGGTTGGAAAGTTCCCCTTTTTCCGGAACTCTTCTTCTGCGATCCGCTGAAGACGGGTATCCAGGGTAGTGTATATCTTCAGGCCGCCGAGAAGGTAGGACTGGCCGTATTTCCTTTCCAGGGTGGTGATTAAATAATCAGTGAAATCGGGATACGGATACTCTTCCTGCGAGGCGGCGCCCCGGTGAAGACAAAGCGGCTCTTCCGCGGCCTGCCGGCACTGTTCCGGAGTAACAAACCTGCACGCCAGCATTTGTCTTAAAACGGTGTTGCGCCGGGCAACCGCCGCCTCCGGGTTCCGGAAAGGATTGTAATAACTCGGAACCTGAACCATGCCGGCAAGAAGCGCCGCCTCGCCAAGGGTAAGATCAGAGACCTTTTTATTAAAGTAGGTGCGTGCCGCCGCCCCTATTCCCCAGGCACCTTCTCCGAAATAGACCCTGTTGAGATAGAAAGCAAGTATTTCGTCCTTGGTATAATGCCGCTCGATCTGGACGGCCAAAAAGACCTCCTGGAGCTTCCTCTTTAAAGTTCGTGAAGGGCCTAAAAAAGCGTTCTTTGCAAGCTGTTGTGTGATGGTGCTGCCGCCCTGTACGATCCTCCCGTGCAAGAGATTGCTCCAGGCCGCGCGCAGAATGCCGACGGTGTCAACACCCCAGTGCCTGTAAAACCGCTTATCTTCTGCAGCGATGAAAGCCTGCTTTACGGTACTTGTAAGTTCCTTTTGGGAAACCCGCAGATAATTCCTTGTGCCCAGCGTGGCAAAAGGTACCCCGTCGGCGGCGCAAAGGATACTAGGGGTATCAAGCTGGAGGTTCCCCGGTTGCCAGGACGGAAGATCCCGCAGTGCTGTGTAGGTCAACCAACCGGCAGCCGTCAAAATAAAAAGACAAAACCCGCCCCCGACCAAGAACGCCGCCAAACGAAGGTTAAGCCTCTTTTTGCGTTTGATGTTTTTTTCGGTGCTGCGCATAACAGGTCGTATAAGTCGCCTGAGCATAAATCGTGCTGCCGGGTCGCAAGCCCGGAAGGTCTGCCGCGACTGCTTCCAGCAAACGTTGCTTTCCCTCAAGGGTAACTGCGTGGAGTCAAGATACGCCGGCTGCATCTTTAACGGGCAAAACAACACGTCCTTCCTGAAGGTCTCGTCATTCTTTCACCAATCACAGCAGCAACCGGCGATCCATAAACGCCGCCACCTTGTTTAAACCCCGGGCTTTGCGTACATATCTTAGAACTCCCAACTAAAATCTGGGAGGCTTGCGGTTGACAGAATTGCCTCACGCATAATGTTACAGATTTTAGCCAGCCCTTCGGGTGTTTTGGCTTCGCACCGGGCGACCAGCACCGGCTGGGTGTTCGAAGCCCGCACGAGGCCCCAGCCGTCTAGGAATAGTACCCGGGCGCCGTCCACATCAACAACCTCGTTTGTTTTTCTGAAGTGCTCCACAAGCTGCGCCACCACCGCGAACTTCCGTTCGTCGGGACAGGGTATTCTTGTTTCCGCGGTGGCGTAGAACCGGGTGACATCTGCAAACAGCGCGGACAGCGGCCGGTCGGTATTTGAAAGGATTCTCAGCAACCTGCCCGTGGCGTAAAAAGCGTCGTCAAAACCGTAGTATTCGTCGGCGAAAAAGATGTGCCCCGACATCTCACCTGTAAAGACAGCCCCGACTTCTCTCATCTTAGCTTTCACTAGAGAGTGGCCGGTTTTATAAAAGAAGGGCCGCCCGCCCAAGCGGATGATCTCGTCGACAAGCGCCTGCGAGCACTTTACTTCGACGATGCAGGGCCTGTCCGGGAAACGCGGCAGGATTTCCCGCCAGAAGAGAATCATCAGCCGATCGCCCCAGATGACGCCGCCCTTTTCATCAATAACTCCAAGGCGGTCCGCGTCCCCGTCGTACCCCACGCCGAGGTCGCAGCCCTCTTCCAGGACCGCGCGCTTCAACTCAGTCAGGTTGGCGGTTTTGACCGGGTCAGGCTCATGATTGGGAAACGTCCCGTCGGAGATGCAAAAGAGTGGGACCACCTCACAGCCCCATCCGCGCAGGATATCCTCGGCAAAGAGCGCCGCCGTCCCGTTGCCGCAGTCAACAGCAACCTTCAGGCGCCGTGGTCCCAGGCGGACCTTTTCACGTAGCATGCTCAGGTAGGACGGTACCACATCAAAGCGTTCTACACTCCCGCCGCCGCTGACAAACGCGCTCTCCACCATCAAATCCCGCAGTTGCAAAATCTCTTCGCCGTATATCGTAGCCCCGCCGGCGACGATCTTGAAACCGTTTTCCTCCGGCGGATTGTGGCTCCCGGTGATCATTACTCCGTTTCCATTACCGGAATCCGCACACGCATAGTAAAGGATGGGAGTCACAACCTCGCCGATATCCTTCACGTGGCATCCGGTAGCCGCCAGGCCGCTTACCAGCGCGTCCCGCAGCCGGGGGGAGCTGATGCGGTTATCCCGGCCCAGAAAAACCAGCCTGGCCCCTTTTTTTAGGTAATAGGTCCCGAGCGCTTGCCCCAGCGCCGCCACCACTTCGTCAGTCAGGTCCCGGTCAGCAACTCCTCTAATATCGTAAGCCCGGAATATATGTGAATTCAAGTTCACTCTTGTGCTCTGCTCCCTTTTTACACTCCGCATTATTCCTTTTACTCTACTTCTGCGTGCTATCTCCTAACCGCAACCTGTCTGTCTTCTGAATCTAATCTTGAACGTGGAACGGACCCGGATTCCCGCGCTCTAAGCTCTAACTTCGAACTATCTTACTTCCGAAACATATAACGTTGAACGGACCCTAAAGTTCAATCCCCCTAAGCTTAAACGTTGAACCTTGAACTCTGAACCCTCTATACCGCATCGTCGTACCCCGCTTCCTTCAACGCTGCGACCAGCCGCTTTATCTCCTGTGCCCGCTCTTTCGCACATACCAGCAGCCGCCCGTCCTCCTCCACGATCACGAGGTCGCGGACGCCCAGCGCGGCCACCACGTGGTTTGAGGCCCGTACGACGCACCCGGAGCTTTCCACCAGCACGCCGGTACCTTCGATTACATTGCCCTGCCCGTCCTGTGTCCCGCTGTACCGCGCCCAGGCCGGCCACGTCCCCACGTCGTCCCAGCCGAAGTCGGCCGGCAGCACCACCACGTTTTTCGCCTGTTCCATCACCCCGTAGTCGATGGAAATGGGGGGGAGGAACGGGTACACGCTTTCAATTACAGTTGTTTCTTTCTCCGTGCCGATCGCGAGGGCGATGCGTTCCAACCCGGCGGCAAGCTCGGGCAAGTATTCCGCAAACAACCGGCGGATTACGTCAACCCGCCATACGAACATTCCGCTGTTCCAGAAGTACTTGCCGCTGGCCAGGAACCGGCGCGCCTTCAGTGCGTCCGGTTTTTCCGTAAAACGCAGCGCCCGGTAAACGGCCAGGCTCCCGACCGTTTTGATCGGCGCATCCCCACGCTGGATGTAACCGTACCCTGTTTCAGGCCGCGTCGGCGTTATCCCCAGCGTCACCAACCACTCGCCGGTGCTGGCGGCATCCACCGCCGTTTCCACTATCCGGCGGAAACGCGCCGTATCGGCGATGAAGTGGTCGGCCGGCAGCACCAGCATTACTCCCTCCGGATCGCGCCGCGCAAGGTGCACCGCAGCGAGCCCCACCGCCGCCGCCGTATCCCGCCCGCACGGCTCCTCAACTACGTTTGCCACCGGCACTTCCGGCACCTGTTCCTTCACCAGACTCCAGTACCCGCGTGCGGTTATAACGTATACATCAGACGGGTTTACAAAACCGGCCAGCCTGTCAACCGTCTGTTGAAGCATAGTCCGGTCGCCGATCAGGCTTAAAAACTGCTTCGGCCGCTCTTTGGAACTGACCGGCCAGAAACGCTCCCCGCCCCCGCCGGCCAGGATAACGGCGAAAATACTATTACCAGCCATTAACTCGCTTCACCCGTTTCCCCAAACCCGATTTAGATAATACTTCACCCTTTCTCCCTGTAATCCTTCATAAACCCAAAAAAGTCGCGGTACAAGGCAATTCCTGGGTTAGTTCGGGTTACATAATATCCCTCACAAGGGGTTATGGTAATTCCGGGTGATAAAAGATGGGCCATAAGAAGGATAACGAAAAGCTGCGGACGAGGCGACAGCTTGACCGGTTGAAGTGGGAAACGGCCAAGGAACTGGGCCTCGAAGAGGGAGCAGGCCCCGCTGGTGAAGCATTGCAACCCGAGAACCTCGGGGTGGACATCCACATCCGGAGCACTGTCAGCACTGTAAATTGATTTTTGTTGGTAATCCTTCGAGAAAATCATCATCAGAGTCCTAAATCTTAGGTGGGAAATGAAATAAAGCCTTGAAGCACGGCGGGGAACCTTGCTAGGAAGGCAAGCTTAAGTGTTTTCGCTAACATAAAAGTTGACCGGTTTGACCCCTGACGCTAACGAAAAAGTTGACCACCCTGAGAACCCCATCCTGTAAGCTTTAAGTTGACACACTTGGCTTACGGGAGGAAAAGGAGTTGCTCAAGATGGTCGATATCGAGTATATCAGAAAGAAGCATTACGTAGAAGGGTGGTCTATCCGCAAGATTGCGCGCAATCTCGGCATTTCCCGCCAGTCGGTGCGCAAGGCCCTGGCCAGCGCCGAGATACCGCGGTACAAACGGACCAGGCCGCGGCCCTTTCCGGTGATGGACCCCTACCGCGCCGTCATCCTGGCGTGGCTTGAAGCCGACGCCGCGGCACCGCCCAAACAGCGCCGCACGGCCAAGCGCATCTACGACCGCCTGGTAGAAGAATACGGCTTCACAGGTGCGGAATCAACCGTCCGGCGTTTTGTCCGGCTGCTCAAAGCCAGGATTTGGGAGGCATATGTTCCGCTCACAGCCGACTGGGGCGAACAGGCCCAGGTGGACTGGGGACAGGCAGTGGTAAAGATAGATGGGATATCCACGGTAGTGCACCTGTTCTGCCTGCGGCTCAGGGCGAGTAGCGTATGTTTCGCCCAGGCTTTTCCCACCGAGAAACTGGAGGCCTTCCTGGCCGGGCACCGGCTGGCTTTTGAGTGGCTGGGCGGCGTGCCTGCCCAGTGCATCTACGACAACCCCAAGACGGCCGTGGTCAAGATCCTGGCCGGGCCCTACCGCCAGGAACACGAGTACTTTGCTCACTTACGGGCGCACTACCTCTTCGAGAGCCACTTCTGCAACCCGGCGCGGGCGCACGAGAAAGGTGCGGCGGAAAACCTGGTCGGGTACGTACGGCGCAACGCCCTGGTCCCGGTGCAGGACTTTGCCTCCTGGGAAGAACTCAACGCTCACCTTCTGGATTGGTGCAACAGAGACCGGGCGCGCCGGCCGGGATGGCCCGAAGAGCAGGCCGCCCTGCGCCTTCTAATGGCGAGGCAAGTAGCCCGCGTGCGACAAAGCGGCCGGGATGGCCCGAAGAGCAGGCCGCCCTGCGCCCCTTGCCGGACCACCCGCTTACCTGCGCCATCACCCGGATGGCCGTGGTCTCCAGGACCGGCCTGGTAACCTTCGACCGCAACCGCTACTCCGTGCCCTGCCGCTGGGTGGGACAGACCGTAACAGTTTCTGCCACCTGGGACCGGGTCCAGGTTATGGTGGGAGAAGAAGTAATCGCTGTGCACCAGCGGTGCTACGCCCGCGGGCAAACGATCCTGGAGCTCGAACACTACCTCCCGGTACTGGCACAGAAACCAAGAGCGGCGAAGAACGCGCTGGCGGTGCGGCAGCTCGGCGGCGTCTGGGACAGGGCAAGGGAAGTCCTCTGCCGCGGGAGAGTTGATGGGTACCGGGAGTTGGCCGAGATCCTTTTGCTGCACCGGGAGTACCCGCACGCCGCTCTGACCGTAGCTTTGGAACAGGAATGATGACGGGCAACGTAGTGGAGAATAGGTCGGTTAGCTACTGGTAAAAGCTGCTTAGCCGTTGTATACGTGAGTGGCCGCAATCGCGTCCCTTTTCCGCCGGATAGTATAAGTGCTTTCAGAGTCTGTACCTCCATATGGACCGGCAAGTCCCAGTTTTTTTCTTTATCATATTAGGCTTTGTTTAACCGCAACAATTCTTAAAATCGCGGAGGCCTGGTTCGGTTAAATCATATTTTCAGCCGGGTAAATAAAATCGGCCCCATTTATAATACCGCTGCAAATTATATCCAGCCCTTTGCTTTTTCCGGGTAGGAGCTGGTCGATTCCGGAGAGCCGTATCTTGAACTCAACCGGTAGATCAGCTTGTTCCACAAATTCTAAAGGAATCATTCGCCGGAAAAAAAAGTGATAAGCGTATTTCCGCGCGCGTTCAACAGTTGCATTATCCAGACGTGCTTGAAGGGGCAGTTGGTCGAGTATTTTAAAATAGTCCTCGGGGGAATTGGCGTCCAAGGTTACTCCCTTATTGCGTATCCATGCTTCACCTGCGACAATGACAGGAATCCCCATGCTCGTCAATTCCACTCCGGTCTTAGTCCCGTAAATAATTACTGCGTTGCACTGTGACATGACCGCATATGTGCTGACCCGGCTTCCAGGCGGTATGAGGAATATGTTATCCGGCAGCACCGGGAACGCTCTTCTGATTTCTTCAACGGCTGGTTGGCGTGAAACCGTTCCCCTGATTTCTGCGGGGTGGACCCGGATTATCAACTGTAGATCAGGCCGTGAGGCAAAATAGGCAATCGTTTGTAGAAGCCAGTCAATCATGTTTGGAAAGGCATTTGCTGGATAATGAAGTTGGGCATCCCATACTACGTTTGTCAAAAGCCCGATGCAAGGCTTGGTGAAATCAACGCCCACCTCGCGGGCTATTGCCGACAAGTTTTCTTCAGGGTATTCGTGAAACCAGATCCAATCCCGGGTTCCGTACCAGCGGCTCTTGAGGTAGTCGAGTAATTGTGCTTCGAGTTTGGGTGTCCATAGGACATTTTCCCACTTTTCTGTGGGTTCGGTCATTAGCGTATGGTGATATGTGTCCCCGTGGCTAAAAAGAAAGCATTGCTTCCGATAGGCTCTGTTCCAGGCGACCACACGAATCTTCTCCCGGCGGGCTACTTCACCGATGACCCCATGTGGAACATAAATTCCGTGAATGGACACCGCAGAACTGAAACCGTATTCTCTTATTAGGCGACGGGTAACGCAAGCGGTAATTAACGAAGCTTTCAAGTACCTCCGTAGAACCGGTTCCGCGTAGCGCTCTCCGTCCAATGTTCCCCTTGCGAAATACCTCAGCGCCCCAGCCAATGCGTGTTCTCCTATGGCCATGCCGTCAAATACATAGCTTCCAATTTCATTCGCCGGCAGCGAAGAAGAAATCTCTTCTACCGATGCCATTTCGTCCGGGGTAATCAGGTCACTGTACCGGTGGGTTGGGATGCCGAGCGAACGGTACATTTTATCCGCGGTTGTGAAGCAGTCCTTGCAAAGGTCTCTTGACGGCCCGTACATAACGAATCTCTTTTGGTCGTTGTACCATACCGACAAACATTCCAGGCAGGCCGGCATAACGGAATCACAAAGCAGCACGTGCGCTTCAGCACCACGCAGGGTTAACGCTACTGCCAGCAAGCTTTCGAGCGTGTTCACCGGCAAGCGTGCACCGTCACATGTGGCAAGGAGTATTTTAGGGCCTTTCGCCGCTTGTATCCGGGCTGTTTGCCAACGTTCTTTGTCCCCAGCCAGTATCTTAGTCCAGTTTGGGCGACCGGTTCTCAGATAATACCTTCTTTTCACCAGTTTTGGAGTCATATAATGCTTTAACAACTGCTTCAGGTTACCCATATAACGGGCCTCCACGGGTTGAAAACTAAAGGCATTCACTTACCCCGGATTTTTTCAACGAATACGTCCGGTTCCGGCAGACGCTCCACCGCCCACCAGGGGTTATGTTCAAGCAGCTCTTCCGCAGAGTATACACTTGAGGCAACTGCCACGGTCCGGGCGCCGATTGCTTTGCCGCAGTTGATGTCATGGGGAGTATCGCCGATAACATATAAGCCGGACGCAGAAAAGCTGTTTTTTAGAATATTTTTCGCAATTTCCACTGCCTTACGGGCGATCATGGGGCGGTCCAGACCGATTTCGGCAAAGGCGCCGTGGGTGAAATAACCATTTAGTCCATAATAGCTTAGCTTTGCTTTCGCTCCGGCGGCGGTATTCCCAGTCAACAGCATAGAGAATATATCGTCCTGCCTTTTAAGGTAATCCAATAACTTGCGAACTCCGGGCAGCACTGCCCCGGTTTTTAACGGGAGGCAGGAGGGCAGGGCGGTTTCATAGATTTGCAAAAGCCTGAGAATTACCGGAGGTTCCGGTCTGGCGCCGTTTAACTCGGCGAGCTTGACTGCAATTTCGACATCGGTCAGCCCGGCCGTATGCAAGTTCGTCAGGTCGGCGCTTACCCCCAGAACCTTGCGGCATGCGTCTTCCCACGCAAAAATGCCCGCACGGGCAGTGGTTAGCAAAGTGCCGTCTATATCCCATAATAAAACATACTTCATGGCCGGCTTCGCTCCATTGTAGCCAAGATCTCTTCGCATAAACTGTCAGAGTCAAGGCGGTGCGCCTTCAACACCTCGTCGTTTGCACCGCATGCGGGTATGCCGCGGACGCCAAAGTTCCTGATTTTCAGCGGATGTAGCATATCCAACGCAGCCAGGCGGCCGGCGATCATCTCTCCCTGCCCGCCGGTGATGTAATGGTTATCGATGGTAAATACCCATTTGTAACCTGAAACCATCTTTTTTAACCATTCTGAGTCAACCCTGTTTAACCAGGGGAGATCTACTACGCGCAGCCCTATCCCATACTTATCCAATAAAGTGCCTGCTGCGTTGCAGGCTTGAGAAAGCATAACAGGCCCGTAAGCGAATAAAACCGCGTCGCGGCCTTCCGTAAGCATTGCGCCTTTACCGTACTCCAGGAGATAGCCCGGCGGAAGTTCATAAGGGACTTCGCAGGGGATGGACACCAGTCTAAGATAGCTGCTTTCGGAGGCGGAATTCACCAAATAGTCAAACGCCATCACCAGTTCCGCCTCGTTGCAGGGTTCGATCATAACGAGCCCCGGAATAGCGGACAGCGCGGCAATGTCCCTGACCGCTTGGTGGGAGTGTCCCGGCATCCCCGGGAGGACCCCGGCCAGCGAGCCGACATAAATAATCTTTGTTTTCTCGCTTGCGTTGTTGTATATATGTTCATTGGGCCTGGCGGAGAGGAAACAGGCAAAAGAATGAACGACCGGCAGTAAACCCTTTAAAGCCATTCCCCCTGCTTGCGAGACCATATCCTGCTCAGCAATACCGCACTCGAAAAAACGCTCCGGAAAACGGTTCTTAAAAGGGAGGACGCCGCAGTCAACTGCAAGGTCTGCGTCCAGCGCCACGATCCGCGGGTTTGCTTCCGCGTGCTTCACCAGTTCTCGAGCGTAACACGCGATCAGCCGCTGGGGGTTTTGGAGTACGAGCCTTGCCGGCCAGGGCACCGTTTCTACCTTAAGTTCCGCCGCACCGAGTTTGCGGAGTTGTTCGTTGGCTGCGGCTATCAGTTCCGATGCTCCCTGGGAGTAAGCCTCTCTGTCGGGAGCGCCGCTGTGAAAGCGGTAGAGAGTATCCTCATGGCCCTCGCTGCCCATGGAGGTGTGCTCCATAAAGGATACACCTTTACCCTTTATCGTATCAGCGATGATTACTTTGGGTTTGTCTCGAACACTTTTACAGCGGCTGAGTGCGGCGGAAAACTCTCCGATATTGTGCCCGTCGCAGCGCTCGACGTGCCAGCCGAAGGCGGTGAATTTTTCTTCAAGGTTCCCGAGGGCGCTGGTTTTGGAAACCCAGGTATCGGACTGAATCTTGTTGTGGTCGACTATGGCGGTGATCTCGCTAAGTTTCAGGTTGGCCGCCGAGAGCAGGGACTCCCAGATCTGGCCTTCCTGCAGCTCGCCGTCCCCGGTTAAAACATAGATCTTCTGAATGCGCTTTTGAAGGCGGTTAGCGAGGGCCATGCCTTTCGCTTTGGATATTCCCATCCCAAGGGACCCCGTGTTCGTTACAATAAAAGGTGTGGAAACGTCCGGGTGCCCCGGCAGCCCCCCGAGCCTTCTAAGTTTATGGATCATCTCAAATTCAAGCAGCCCCATGCCGATTAAAACAGAATACAGGGCAGGTACGTCGTGTCCCTTGGATGAGAAATAGACATCCGGTCCCGATTGGTCGTACTGTGTTAAGCGCAGTTCGTTTTTGAAGAGCCAGGTGACCATATCCATACAACTGAAGCTGGAACCGATATGTCCCGATCCTGCCCGGGTTATCATGTAAAGGGTATTGATGCGGCAGAGGGCGGCGAAAAGCGCCGTACCCTGCTCCGGGGAAGTATTCATGTTGTTGACCCTTTGGAATTCCCGGTAGGGGACGAAATACAACTCGGCCACAGCAGCAGACTCCCTTCTGGGTTGTCAACCCGCTTTATCTTTGCCCTCCAAACGCTTCTTGCTCGACATCTGGCAGCATCGCCTTGCCCGAAGCAACCAAATGCTCGGCGAGTGCCCAGTCAAGTTCATCGTTTATATCAAACCCTTCCCATCCTTCGGTGAAGAAAGGCATTATCTTGTCGCCCGCTATGGTCCTTCTTTCTAAAACGACCCTTGTCCACGCTATTTCCAAGCTTGCATTTTGTACATAGACTTCAGGGAGAGCCTGGTAGGGCGTGCTGTGCCACGGCGGGTCTGCCGGTCCGCAGGGGAGCAAAGGTACGATCTGGTCATTATTAATAACGACCCACATTTTGCAGGGGTGCTGACTGCAGAGCTCTACGGCGCGCAAGGAATCGAAATCCGTGCGACTCAAAAACTGGTCCCAGGCGCGTTTGATTGTTTCCGCCTGCCGGAACGGGCTGGTGGGGCGCAGGATGCTGAAGCAACCGTAGCTGCGCCCTTGAGCTGCCAACGCTCTTAAGGTATATTCCACCCATTCGATATCGGGAGAAAGGTCTCCGGCGTATTGTGTGGGTCTTAAAAAAGGGACTTCGGCGCCGTAATGCCTGGCTATGGTTGCAATTTCTTCGGAGTCTGTCGACACGACAACCGCTGAAAAGATGCCGCTTTCAGCGGCTGCACTGATTGTATAAGCTAATAAAGGATGCCCCTGCAGCAGGCGAATGTTTTTGGACTTCACCCTTTTAGAGCCTGCCCGCGCCGGAATCAAGGCAATAATCTCGGGATTCAAGACCGTTGCGTCCTCCTCAGACTGCCTTGGGATCAAAGTTAATCGATATCGATTTCCAGTCCGAATAAACGTCCAACGCTTCCGTACCCGCCTCGCGCCAGCCGGTGCCCGAGTTTTTCAACCCGCCGAAAGGCATGTGGGGCTCGCTTCCATAAGTCGGACCGTTGACGATGGCGGCGCCCACCTTGATCTTAAACACAAAGCGCATCATCCGGTTGATATTCTTAGTATGAATGGCGGCAGTAAGCCCGAAAGGCGAATCGTTAGCCATCGCCAGCGCCTCTTCGAAGTCCTTCACTCGATAAAGGCAGGTGATCGGCCCGAACAGTTCGGTCCTGGAAATCTCTGCGTCCAGCGCCACGTTTTCGATTATCGTCGGCGCCATGAAAAAGCCGCCCTCATAGCCCGGTCCCGACAGCCGGTGGCCGCCCGTAAGGATGACGGCGCCTTCCGCGCGGGCTTTTTCCACAGCCTTCAGCATATTGTCAAGCTGCTCCTGGTTGATCACCGGGCCTAAGTCGTCTTCGTCGCTACAGCCGACCTTGAGCTGTTTCGTGCGCTCCACGAACATCTCCCGAAAATTTTCGTAAACGCTGTCGAAGATAATAATCCTGCTGGCGGAGGCGCAGCGCTGGCCAGCGTTGCTGAAGGCGGCAAGCACTGCTGCTTCCACTGCGAGGTTTAAATCGGCGTCGTCGCAGACGACAAGGGGGTTTTTCCCGCCGAGTTCGAGGCATACCTTCGCTAGACGTGCACCCGCACGCTGCTGGATGATCCGCCCGACTTCGCAGGAGCCGGTAAAGCTCACGATATCCACGTTGGGAGAATCTACGATAGGTGCGCCTGCTTCCTCACCGAATCCCTGGATAACGTTAAATGCTCCTGCGGGCAGGCCCGCTTCGTTGAGTATCTTGGCAAACGCCAGTGCGGTTAGCGGCGTGTCCTCGGCCGCTTTCAGCACCGCCGTGTTTCCGCACAACAGTGCGGGGAAGGCCTTCCAGGCGACGTTCGCGATGGGTGTATTCGCAGCAACAATAAGCCCGGCTACACCGAGAGCTTGTCTCACGGTAATGACAGACTTGCTCTGCACTGCGCTCGTGGTGGTGCGCCCGTAGAAGCGCCGGCCTTCTCCTGCTACGAAGAAGCCCATTTCTATGGCAGCACCTGTTTCTCCGAGGGCGTCTTTGAAAGATTTGCCGGTTTCGAGAGCCACAATCCGGGCCATCTCTTCTTTCCGTTCGCGGAGGATCAAGGCCGCCGCCCGCAGAATATCGGAGCGGTAAACAACGGTAGTGTCCTCCCAGGATGGTTGCGCCCTTTTAGACGCTTTGACAGCCATCTCTACGTCGGCGGCTCTTGAGCGGGCAACCTTAAAAAGTACTTGCCCGTCAGCGGGTGAAAACTTCGGGAACTCCTCTTTTTCAACCGCTCTGCATTCCTTGCCGTCAATGAAATTTCCCACGAATTCCGGCGGATGATACTCAGGCATTGAAAATCCCTCCACTGTTCTTGGTCTACCAGGCGGTGAAGCCGCCGTCTACTTTCAATTCAGTCCCTGTAACATATGCAGACGCGTCAGACGCCAGAAAGAGCAGGGGACCGGCCAGATCCCTTAACTCGGCCATGCGGCCGAGCGGCACCCGGGAGCAAAACTTCCGCTTGAACTCGGGGTCCTGCCCGCCTTCCACCCCTCCCGGCGAAAGCACATTTACCCGGACCCCGTATGGACCCCACAAAGTGGCAAGGTACTTGGTCAGGTTGACCAGAGCCGCTTTGGAAGCCCCGTACGCAGGCGGCTTTAAAAAAGGCGGGTCGTAAGGCAGATGATCGTAAAAACGCTGGTCGGGTGACACGCTGGCGTACAACGACCCGATGTTGATTATTGAGCCCCGCCTGGCTTTAATCATGTCTCCGGCAAAGACCTGAATTACTTGGAAAGCACCGAGAACATTTACGTCAAATACCTGACGGCAAACTTCAAGCGGGATTCCCTCTATCGAATAAGTCTTGACAGGTTCGTTAGGGGGCTGATCAATCCCTGCGTTGTTTACAAGCACCGACGGAACTCCGAGTTTGCTCAGGCAATCTTTCCTTACTTTTTCCAAATCCATTTTGTCAAGAATGTCGGCCCGAAAAAGCAAAACCCTGTTTTCACCAAACTTTTTTACTAAGTCTTTGAATGCCTCCGAGACTGGAGCAGCCGGTAAATCTATACCGGCGACCAGCGCTCCGGCTTCGAGCAACACTTCTGCCCAAACCGGACCTAGTTTACCTAAAACTCCCGTTACAATGCAAACCCGATTCTTGAGTGTAAACAAAAAGGTTGTCCTCCCAACGAAGTAAAATAAGGTGTGACGACTTAAAAGTGATGTTATTACTTATCTTTACTTTTGGAAAATGCTCCAGCGACCAACCCCAATTGAAAAACAATATTTCGCAAAATGCCGACACAATCCCTTCTTGCTACTCCACCTATGATATACCACATTGTTCTTAAAGGTAATTCCAGAATCACTTGTAAGACTGATTTCGGTCTTAGTCGCATAGTCATTTTACCTCCGCAATATTGGCGGGCAAGAACATAGCTGAGCTTCATCTTGTAATCAGGTACATGGTGCAAAACGTAACACTCCAATGCATAGTACACTCTTTGCTCGCCTGCGGGAGTTTTTCTCCGGTAAGTGTCTAAGACTAAAGCCTCTTCTCCCAGACCGAGTTTGTTGCCCTTCATTCCCAGGTCAACGTCGAACATCCCCAAGTTTTCAAGTAAGGCTTTTCGTATGATAAAATTGCAGCCGGTAATCCGGCATCTGGTGGAAAAGCACGATTGTTCCTCATTTTTTCTAATTGCATAGTAGTCCTTAAACCACCTAGGTTTTTTTGAAGTGTAATATGGATACACCGGTCCACCCAAAATATCCGGCTGAAACCTTTCAATAACCTGGCGTACGTTTTCGAGGTATTCGCTTGGTAGGATATCATCGTCGTCAATATAAATTAGATATAACCCGCGTGCTTCTTTACAGCCCCGGTTTCTGGCGTAGGATAAACCCTGGTCACTCTCGAAAAAATATCTCCAATTATCAAACCGGTCCAGATAAGTCGAAACCACTTCCCTGGTTCTATCGGTGGAATTGTTATCCACGACTATTACTTCATAAAAATCTCCCGATGCTTTTTGTTTGCTTAGACTATCCAGACAATTACCCAATACATCTTCTCTGTTATAAGTGCAAATGATTACCGATAACAGAATTTGATTCATCAATCCACCTGACCCAGTATTCTGCGCCACGATGCTACTCTGTCTACTACATCCTGCGCCGAAAATACATCGTTTTCATGGGTTAATGTATTAAAGTAAACTTTTCTTCTTGGAAGGTTTAGTTTTATTCGAAGCTTCATTCTGTCTATAATGTGCTCTTGGGGTAAGGGCTGTTGCCTTCTTTCCTGGACCAAACTACTAACGTACTTTACCAATCCTTTTATGGGATCACCCCTACCTAGCATTTCGGTTTCAGCCCAACGTTTAAGACGACTCGGCACGTTTACGGTTTTACTAAGGCAAAGATCAAAGAAATCTTGAGCGGTTGTTATCCGTGGTACATAATCATACCAGTTGCAGTAGAGCGATTCCGGAATGGGTAAAGGTTCTACCATATATGCCGGTTTATCTGCCACAGCTGCTTCAATTAAGCTTGTACTGTATGAAGAGATAACGATATCACTAGCCATAATCCATTCCCTGACAGATTCTTTTTTTATAATTCGCAAATTGCCTGTGGTGCCGCCGATATGTTCTTGAAACAGGCTCTTTATTTCTTCGGAGTGGGTTGCGGGACGAGGCCTGAAGATGATTTGCAGAGTATCATATTTGGAAGCTTCAACACACCACGCCAACAGCCTCAAAAGTGACACTTTACAAAAATCTCGTAATTCTATCACCTCGTCAATATCTGCTCCTTGCCTAACCAACTTAGATAATTTTTGGTCGGAAAAGAACGCCCAACGATAATTTTCCGGAATAAAAATCCACTTTAAGGAAGGATCTAACGAATGTTCCCGTGCCAACTGTTCTCTCGGTTTATAATAAAGATTGTAAGGATCTCGGTAGAGCTGGTAGGCGGGGTTGCCGTTTACAAAAACGTGATTGGTGGGAACTCCGCTACTCACTAGATATTCCTTAAAAAAATCACCCCAGGCGTGATGGATTACTCTTTCTTTGGTAATAAAATCTCCGGGGACCTTTAGCTTTGCTTGTGTTTTGTAGTAAATTTCTTCCCATGCTAGGTTGAAGTATACTGCATTCGGCCACCTTTCGACATAATCTTCAATAGCTAAATCCGATGCCTTGTAGAAAAAGGGGAAGACTAGGACTAAAGGCATATAGCTCTTCAAATTATCACGGATGTGCAGATAGATATGACGAACCTCGGTGGTTACTCCGTAATAAGATTCCAGCATATGTTTTGCGATACACGCAACGTCCATCTCACGGGCGATATGTTCCACAAACCATAGCACGTCAACTTCTTTCAAAACGTTGCCCCCTAAGGTTTACTTTCCCTACTAATGAAATTGTCGTCGCTTGTTTTTATTAAGATTAAAGGCTCCCGAAATAATCCCTAATTGAAAGCTTATGTTGCGCAACGTTTCAACGTAGTCTTTACTCCTTACTCCTTTTATTGTGTATAAGACTATACGTAAGGGTAGTTCAATGACCTCTCTCAAGACGTTTCTAGGACTTAATTTCATGGACATTTTGCCGACGTGATACTGTCTTAGTAAAACATATGATAATTTCATTTTGTAGTCAGGTACGAGGTGTAGGACCTTACATTCGAGAGAGTAATAAACCCGTTGTTCGCTGGGGGGTGTTTTCCGGCGATAATCGTCAAGGACTTTAGCCTCTTCCCCTAAGCCTATCCGGTCGCCTTTCATGCCAAGATCAACGTCGAACATTCCTAAGTTCTCTAACAATTCTTTTCGAATTATAAAGTTACAACCGGTAACCCGGCATGTTTTTGAGAAACAAGAATACTCTTCGTATTTCCTGATCTGATATGAATCTTTAAACCATTTAGGTTTTCGTGTTACATAATAGGGGTATATCGGTCCGCCAAAGATATCAGGCTCATAAGTTACGATAACATCTCTAACCTTCGTAAGGTACTCGGGTGGTACGATGGTGTCGTCATCTATGTAGACAAGATATGAACCGCGCGCTTCTTTACAACCTCTATTCCTCGCATACGAGAGTCCCTGACTTCCTTCAAAAACGTATCTCCAGTTTCCAAACTTGTTTAAATAAGCCGACACTATCTCCTTGGTTGCATCCGTGGAATTATTATCAACAACTATCACTTCAAAATAGGACTCCGGTAGTTGTTGCATTGTTAAACTATCAAGACACCTGCTGAGTATATCCTTTCCTCTGTTATAGGTGCAAATAATTACCGACAATAAAAGCTGCGACATCTTTACTCACCTACGTTTAAACGGCAGTGTCCTCACAGACCGTTATTCCAGCGACCTTTCTTAATACCTGAGCAACGGTGGCGACATCAACTTGCGAACCCCTTTTCTGCTGTAAAAAACCTCTTATGTGAAACCCAAAAGGTTTCCGGTTCCACATAAACTCTTCCCAGTCATAGCAAGCTAGACTGACCAATCCGCTTTCCTTAAAGCCTGTTTTTGTAAAGTAGTTCTTTTTTCGGGGTATATACTTAAGTCTATCAGGCATGAAGAACTCTAAAAATCTCGAGCTTTGTAACTTAGTAACGTGCGGGGGAACAAAGCTGTCCACCCTTGGCTGATAGACAGGCATAACCATATCATACCGGATGTTCTTCTTGTTACTATGCTCCTCGTATATATGATAGCCTGTATCCCGGGACGACCCAATTAGTTGCCTTTGTTGCAAATCTTCAGCTAATACTTGACGTAAGTGTTTCAACAAATACAACCATGCCCGGATTTTATTTCCTTGTTTCACCCTGATTTCGTGCTCCCTCATTAATTTGGACCGGTAAGGAGCAGGATTGTTTAGAAGATCAGGAGAGAAATCGATCTCTTTCAGATTGACCTTTTCCAGGTCAATAAACATACAGTGAACACAAGGAAAGTAACGGTATTTCATATACCACCGCGGGTGCCACGGAGCACCAAAAAAAGCCAATCCATTAGCGGACATGTAATCTAAGACTTCTTTTATCCAGTCCTTCTTGACTATGAAAAAATCCGGATCCAAGATTAAGACAAAGCGCGTATTTACGTGCCCGATAGCTTTATTAAGACCTGCGGCGTGATGATAACTTCCTCGATATTTTTCCATTTTAGGTGCCTCTACACCTTCAATGACGGTAAACCTATCATCCTTCAATGGTACCCTGTAACTTCCGTCCCTTGGAGTGTTCTCGACCACTACCCAATTGAGCCCTGTCATATGGGGGTTAAGATATTTAGTTAACCTGTAATTCAACTCCAAGAGAGATCCGCTGTTAAAAGAGACCGTGCAAATAGTAAAGCTAACTTTGTTCATTTTACTTCAGCTCTACCCCGAGAGAATAATCTTTCTTTCAAGCCAGTTTACGATAGTTTGAAGACATTCTTCCGGGGTTTTTTGCTCTGTAACTACCACAATGTCAGGGCAATCAGGTTCTTCAAATAGATCGGAGATGCCTGTGAAGTTTTCTATTTCACCGGCCAAAGCTTTGCTGTATAGTCCCTTTCTGTCTCTCTTAATTGCAACGTCTAACGAACACTTAACATATATTTCAACGTAGTTTTCAAGGTTTTGTCGGCAGAAGTGACGCATTGTATTATAGGGTGTTATTAGTGAAGCAATAACCCAAATCCCATTACGGTTAAGAATTTGAGTTAATAAACACACCCTTTCTATGTTCTTGATTCGGTCTTGAGGGCTAAACCCAAGGTCACGACACAGGTTTTCCCGAACGACATTCCCATCGATGTGTTCAACTTTAATTCCCTTTGATTCCAAATAACTTTTAAGTATTATACCAAGAGTAGTTTTACCGGCATTACTAAGTCCAGTAAGCCATAAAGTATAACCTTGCCGTTTCTCTTTTTCAGACAAATTCTCAGCTCTCTTTTCCACTGCTTAGCGAATTATGTGTAATGTAGTTCTTTTAGTAACGGTAAGTCGTCAACTATACCTTTAGTCCAGGAATACTGGTTTGTTTCGTACCGCTTGGTACGGTTTGGGTCAATGATGGCGACAATTTCTGCTATACTCATTCTCACCGGAATATTTAACTCGGACAGAAGCTTTTCGAATTCTACTGAAGGGTTTGCCAACAATTGCTCATATTTTAAGCTATATGTCTTAATGAATAACGGCATTGCTTCGTTTATGCGCCTTACGTACGATTCCCATAATCGCACATACGAAATAAAGCGAGCGGCAGCGTTCTCATCAGTAACATTAGAGTCCTTCCGGTCACGCCGTGTTTCCCTCACCATAAGACTTAAAGCGACATCTCTCCCATCGCGTATAATGTTAATAACAGTAGCATCTGGATAAACCTGATGCCAAACCGGAAGTAACAGCGAATTTCGAGGGTCTTTCCAACCCCATAAGAAACGCTTAAATAAAAGGCCGATGGCGCGAGTTCCGCAATACTCCAAAATAAACCCCTTTTCAATTCTCTTTAGAATCATTGCTTTCAGCCAAGGGTAAGTCCTCAGCGTCTCATTATTTGGTAAATAGTCTAAACAGCGCCAACTGCAGCCGAACATATCAAGGGCATCCTTATTGATTCGTTGATAGAAACTTGCTTCTTTATTCTTAGTTTGCATATGACCCATAAACACCCCGGCTCTTTCGAGCAATCGAACTAACAATGTGGTGCCCGAACGATGCATCCCAACAATTATTATTGGTGGGTTAGCACAAATCCGCGAGTGAAATAGATTGTTTAACCTCGCCGACATGGTTTTACTTTTCAAGTGCTCTCCTCTTTCAATTGGGATGCTGTTGAATCTCCCATTCAAGAATTGGTGTAACGACTCCTCCACGAGAGTCCGAATATCTTGATGCTACTGAACCAGTCTCTTCCACTCGGAATGTTAATACCTGAAACGCATTTGCATGTGACGCCCTCATATGAGTATCCAGTTGTCCAAAAATGCGTACATTCAAGGTATACATTCCCACATTTAAAAAATTAGCTGGAATGCGTACCTTAGCAGTATATGTACCAGGTAACAATACTTGTTCTTCTTCCTTGGTGTCCGTGTGTGTACTTACAAATACGGCGGTCCCGTTAATTGATAGAACGGTAACGGCTATTTGAGCCATTGAAAGCTTTTGCATAATGGTGCATTTAATCCAGATATAGAAATCCTTATTTACCGCTAGGTTAGCTTGAAAGCTTCCATTCGAATCAAGTGTGCCCACTTCTCGAATAATCGCAATGTCTTTATTACCCAAGTTACACTTTGCCAAACCGGATGTACTCTCTCCTTGAGATAGATACATGGAGATCACACTCTCTGTATCCCCGACCTGCTTCACTTTCCCAAGGTCCAACCAGATGGATCTGTTACACAACTTACTTATGGCGGCCATATTGTGACTAACAAATAGTATTGTTCGGCTTCCTTGCCCGATTTCGCCCATTTTACCTAAGCATTTCTTTTGGAATTGCACATCACCAACAGCCAATACCTCATCCACCATTAAAATCTCCGGTTCCAGGTGAGCGGCAACTGCAAAGGCGAGTCTGACATACATACCCGACGAGTACCGTTTGACGGGAGTATCCAGAAACTTCTCGATTTCCGCAAAGCTTACGATTTCGTCGAACCTTTTCTTAATTTCGGATTTACTCATACCTAGAATGGCCCCGTTTAAATAAATGTTCTCCCGTCCTGTAAGTTCCGGATGAAACCCGGTACCGACCTCAAGCAGGCTGGCGACCCTTCCCCTGATACGGGCACGCCCTTCGGTAGGTTCGGTTATGCGGCTTAAAATCTTGAGCAAAGTGGATTTTCCTGAACCATTACGGCCTATTATACCGACCCGTTCCCCTTCTAGTATGTTGAAACAAACATTTCTCAGTGCCCAAAAATCTTCTCTGTAAGCAGACCGCTTGGAAGAAACGAATGGGTTGAGCCGCTTTACTATGCGTCTTGCCGAAACTCCGAGTACGTCACTTAATTCTGAGGGTTCTTTTTGGTGCCTAATTAGATACTTTTTTCCAAGGTTCTCGACACTAATTGCGTTCATCAGGCTTTTTCCTCTACCTATATATAATCAGCAAAAGTACGCTCAGTTTTACGAAAATGCTTTAATCCAGATATAAACACTACAAAGGTGAGTGCGAGGGAAATAAGAACACCTGGTAAATAAAAATAAACGTTGTCGCCAATAATCGCCCAACGAAAGCCGTCAATCACTCCTACCATCGGGTTAAGTGAGTAGAGCAAACGCCATTTTTCGGGGACAATACTGCTACTAAACCCAACAGGAGATACATATAATCCCAACTGTACTATAAACGGAATAAGATGGCTAATATCCCGGTACTTTACGTTTAACGCTCCAAGCCATAAGCTGCAACCCAGAGAGGCGAACATAGCGAGGGTAAGGAAAACAGGTATGGACATAATTCGCCAGTCCGGGACGAACTTATACCAAACCATTAACAAGGCCAGTATTAGAATAGAAATAACGAAATCCACTAGATTCACTATAATTCTACTTGCCGGAACAATGATACGCGGAAAGTAAACCTTGGATATCATGTTAGCGTTAGCGACAAGAGAATTACTGCTGGCGGTTAAAGAAGCTGAAAAGAACTGCCACGGTAATAACCCTGCGAATACCAGAATCGGATACGGCACTCCGCCTGAAGGCAGTTTAGCTAATTTGCCAAAAACAAGGGTGAAGATAATCATGGTAATTACGGGGCGGACGATGCTCCAAGCAATCCCGATCACTGTTTGTTTGTACCGTACCAGGATATCGCGCCAAGCTAAAAAGTAAAAAAGTTCCCGGTAAAACCAGAGGTCCCGCCAGTATTGCTTACTGGCGCTTCCGGGTTCGATTACTATTTCGCGTTTTATCGATGTGTTCACCCTCCGAAATCTCAACTTGAAAAGAGTTCAAAAAACGAGAGATAATGTAATAAAGCGATTCTTATTCCAAATACTCCAACGACATCGGTGCTTCCTCATCCAGGTCAACGGTCAGCCGTTTGCCAATTACTTCGTTGACCCGGTACGGTGGTAAATTATGTGCCGGGGACTTAAAACAGACGTCCTCCCAGGTAATAACGGTCCCCTTAACCAACGGCCGGGCCGTGTAGATTCCTTTCCCCATCTTTAGTCGCGCTCCCTTTTCCGAATCGTAGATAACCTTGTTGCCGTCGCCGAGCGATATGTCTACCCGGCGCAGGTCGCGCACCTGCTTGCGCAACCCCTCCGGTTCCAGGGAGAATTTATGGTCTGTACCTTTCCAGGCGCGGTTCAAGGTGAAGTGTTTTTCGACGACCCTCGCGCCGAGCATGTAGGCGATTACGGACGCCAGGATGCCGTTGTCGTGGCCGGAATAGCCGATGATTGCCTCCGGGAATTTTCTTTTCAGCGTCTCGATGACCCGCAGGTTGAGCTCGTGGTATTCCGAAGGATAGGAGGCGGTGCAGTGCAAAAGGCAAAGCTGATCGTTATATCGGAGAATGGTCTCGTAAGCGATCCTAATTTCTTCCAGGGTAGCGGCACCGGTGGAAACAAACATCGGTTTGCCTAATTTTGCGATATATGATAGCAACGGCGTGTTAGTCAAGTCCCCGGATGCGATTTTATAGCTTGTTATGCCTAGTTCTTCAAGAAAATCCGCGCTTTCGAAGTCAAAAGCCGTGGCCATGAATTCAAGGTTGTTTTCTTCGGCGCATTTTTTAAGCGTCTCATACTCCTCGCGGCCGAACTCCAGGTATTCCCGGTGCTCCCCGTAAGTGGCGCCGTAGCTATTTTCATTGTCATACGGGCTATTGTAAAGAGCTTTGGTGTACAGGCTCTTGTTATTCCTTTTTTGGAGCTTTACTGCCTGCACCCCGCAGTAAGCGGCGACCTGAATCATCTTGCAGGCGGTCTCCAGGTTGCCCTGGTGATTGTGACCGATTTCGGCAATGACGTAGCAGGGGCCTTTTTCGGAAATAGTACTCCTCCCAAACCGGATGGTTTTCACAAGCTCTCTCCCTTCGCATAAAAATAACCTGAAACCCGTAACACTGCTACTCCTAAACGTTAAATTTTTCAGGTTAAATACTCTGTATCATTGTTAAGGCGCCTATATTTATAGGACAAAGTTCGCGCTTGATTTTTGTTTTCCTCCTTAATAGAGGCCAATTAAATCTGTTAAATTCGGTCGTTATTAGTGAAATTATTTCTACCGAAGGGGTAATTTAAACTAATTGGCAATAGATGAGCAAGCCCTGATTTCAAGCAGTAACGTCCGCAGTTTTTTACCAATGACGTTCCATTCATATTTTTCTTTAACCAGATGCCGGCTGTTTTCAGCCAGTGAAGACCGCCGGGTGGGGTCTCGCAGCAGGCGAATGACTGCTTCTGCGAAAATTGATGGTGTATCAGCCACTTCGAGGTGTATACCGGGCTCTACACTCAGACCCTCGCAGCCTAAGGAGGTGGAAACAACTGGCCGCTTTACGGCAAACGCTTCGAGAACTTTATTTCTTATTCCGGCACCAAACCTGATGGGGGTAACCACGACGGAAGCCTGTGCAAGGAAAGGCCTGATGTCGGGGACGTATCCCGTCAAGGTAATTCCTGAATGGTTGGAGTATTGTACAAGTTCGGCTGGGGGTTCCTTGCCGATAATATGGAGTTCTGCATTCGGTATTTCTTCCCTTATTTTCGGGAAGATCTCTGTGCAGAACCACTTTATCCCGTCAGCGTTGGGCGGATAGCGCAAGTGGCCGTAAAAAACAATGACTGGCTGACCCTGGTCCGGCAGGGGTTTGAAGTAGTTCAAATCTACGGCGTTGGGTATCACATCAATGCATGCTTTTGGGGCCATTTTTCTTAAAACTGCCGCATCAAGGGGGGAGACAAGGAGTGTTAAATCGGCTGCTTGCGCCACTTTTTTTTCCCAGTATGCAAGCCGGTAGACCTCTACAATGCTGACAAGTTTTTCAAGCCGCGAGGTGTAAGGAAGCATTCGGCGCCTGTAAAGGCTTACTACGTCGGTAAGGTCAGCTACTTTTGAACAGGTGCAATGCTTGAGGTAACCTGCCGTTTTTAACTGGCAGGCGAATGCAATGTCAAACTTTCCATGGTTTGTCAACTCCCTAAGCAGCTTTGCCATCCGGGATGAGGTGCGGGCCGCCATGGTAACTGGAAGATGGGGCAGGAACAAGGTGTTTAAAATCATCCGTCGCCGGGTGAGGGGAATTGTGTAAACGGTGCTGTAATAAGGTGCCAACTCTTTCTTCCATGTAGAGTTGTCTTGTTGCATGGTAAAACTGACGAGCGTGACCTCATCTTCAGCAGCCAGTGCTTTTAAGAGGTGGTAGTTTC
This sequence comes from Bacillota bacterium, assembly GCA_040757355.1. GTDB lineage: Bacteria > Bacillota > Desulfotomaculia > Desulfotomaculales > Ammonificaceae > DTYU01. The sequence goes on from JBFLWY010000001.1 coordinate 40,887, forward strand.
GAAGTTTGTCTCCCTGGTCCGGCGGCCAGGGGGGTTCAGCGGTGAGAAACAGTATTTTCATCTTACTCAATCACCCAGCACTTCCCGGTAAACAGACAGCGTTTCCAATGCGCAGCGCCCCCAGGAGAATTCCTTTGCCCGGATACGACCTTTTTTTGACAATTCGGCGCGCAAATCTGAATTTTCAATAAGGACTTGCATCTTTTGTGCAATATCACCAACATCCTGCGGATTGAATTTTAGCGCTGCTTCCCCGGCTATTTCGCCGACTGCAGTAGTTCCCGAACATGCTACCGGAGCGCCGAAGGTCATGGCGTCCAAAACCGGGAGGCCGAAGCCTTCGTAGAGAGAAGGATATACAAAAAACAAGCAGTTGCGGTAGAGAGCCCTAACGATTTCCTCTGGTAGGAAAGCGTAGATTGACACGCCGTTTCCTGCTAAAGAGGCAAACTCTTCCGGTCTTTCTATCCCTATTATTACCATCTGAATGCCGTAAGCGGATTGTTCTTGCAGCCTTCGATAGGCTTCGATTAAACGAACCGTGTTCTTTCGACTGTCGACGGCGCCTAAGGCAAAAATAAAATCCCTATTAATAACATTGCTAACGATATCAGCCGAATAAATCACATTGGATTCATCTTTTTGCGTTAGTGGAATTAAGGAAGGGCCTTCATAAACCACCTTGATTTTCCCCTTGTTAATTCTTAGTGTCGATGAAATGTCGCCGCGCGAAAACTCCGATACGGTAATGATCCTACTGCTCCGTCGCGCTGTAACCGGCAACACTATGTTTTGGTAAACTATTAGCCCTTGCTTCCGGAGAGTGGGCCTTACGCTGTCAAATTCCTGCCGGTGAAACTCAATTACATCATGGAGTGTAGTTACTATGGGGCAGGATTTTAAAAATATAGGGGCTACGTTGCTTGTACAATGCAGAAGGTCGATTTTGTCTTGCCGGGCGGCTAAATACAAGGTAACCTGTTCCCAAATTATAGGATTTAGCGCAGGCAATACCCGAATTAGAAAGGAACTGTCTTTAAACAATTTCACAACATCGGGGTCGGCCGCCTTGTCAACGTATAACACAAACCGAATATCTTTCGCTGAAAGTTTCCTAAATTCACAGAGCAGGTGGTATATATAATTTCCTATTCCCCGCCGGTTACGGCGCAGACCGTACCGGGCGTCAATGCCTACTATCAATACTCTTAACCTCGCTGAATTGTCGGAGGGTTGCACCAAAAAGGCACAGGCGCCGGCAACGTCCTCCGGTTTTTTCTTTAGGCGGCTGTTTCAATCCATTGTAGCATTGAGTATCCCTGGGTAGTATAAATTTCGCAGTTTTCGGGAGTTGCCCGCATTACTTCAAAAAAGTGAATAACCTTTGCTTTGTAGAATCAACTTGTTTTTTTACATGATTAGCAAATATTGTGGTGGAAACCAGGGTAATTTGTTCTGAAGGAAATTGTCTCTGATTGTCCGTGAGAATAGGCGGAGATCCTCAACTTTTTTATGTATTCGCTCAGGAGCTTTAGCTTTAAAAGATTGTTTCGAGGGGGACAGTGAATCCTTCAATTATACGGGACGAAACTGCACCCTGGCCCGCCACATCCTGATCGAGGGCAAATTTTCCTTCTTTTAAGACAAAAACTTGCACGGATTTTTCTTCGGGGTCAACGATCCAGTATTCTTTGACGCCCGACTTTTCATAAATCTTGTACTTTTTCCGCAAGTCGTAGTAGGCCGTGGTCGGGGAAAGGATCTCCACCACCAGGTCCGGGGCGCCGTTAACCCGCGCCGGCTCGATGATCTCCATTCTTTCCTGGGCGATGAAGATGATGTCCGGCTGGTATGTTTCTGTTTCTTCGAGATAGACGTCTATTGGAGCGTACAGTACAATTCCCAAGCCATTCTTGGATACAAAGTCTACCATCTGGAACCCCAACTTCATCGAGATAATCTGGTGATAAGTACCCGGCGCAGGCGTCAAGACGAGTTCACCCCCAATGAGTTGATAAGGCGCTCCTTCCGGAAGCTTCCGGTAATCTTCGTAGGTGCATGGTTTATCCGTGGTAGAAGCGGTTTCCTGAAGCTGCAGACTCATATTGTTCACCTCCTGGCTAAAATTGTATCATCTTAGTGACGGCTGGGCAATTGGGAAGTAAGAGTTAAGGCAGCCAGCCGCCGTCCAGACTCAATACCTGGCCGTTTATGAAGGCGGCGGCGGGGGATGCCAGGAAGGCGCAGGCGCCGGCGATGTCCTCGGGTCTGCCCAGGCGGCCGGAGGGTATGTCTCCGGCGAGAGCGGCGAGCTCTTCGGCGCTCAAGCCTTCCCGGAGCATATCGCTCTCTACCGGCCCGGGGGCGACGGCGTTGACGGTGATCCCGGCACTGCCCACCTCACGCGCGAGGGACTTGGTGAAGGCGATCAGGCCGCCCTTGGCGGCGGCGTAGGCCGCTTCGTACGCCGCGCCGGTGAGGCCGAAGACCGACGCTACGTTAATTATCCGGCCCCAGCGGCGGCCGGCCATGGTTTCAAGCGCCCGGCGGCAGCAGTAGAAGGCGCCGGAAAGGTTGACGGCGAGGAGCTTTTCCCACTCGCTGTCGGTCGTTTCCACCACGAGCCGGCGGAGCCCTACGCCCGCATTGTTCACCAGGATGTCCACCGGGCCGATGGCTTGTTCGACCGCTCCAAACAGCCTTGCGACAGCCTCCGGGTCGGCGATGTCGGCCCGGAAGGCTGCGGCGTCTACGCCGTGCGCCCTGCATGCGCCCGCTACGGTTTCTGCTTCATGTACTGAGTTCCGGTAGTTTACCGCGACGCTTGCTCCGTGCCGCGCCAGTTCGCGGGCGACGGCCGCGCCGATGCCCCGCGCGGAGCCTGTAACCAGAGCGACCTTTCCGGACAGCGGTTTTGCCGAAATCAACGTCATACCTCCCGCTTTTAGCACTTTCCAACCAAAAGCATACCATGATTTTGACGGGATGCAAGTTTAAAACCGTTTTATTAGGATAAATGGCACGGCGCAATTTTAAAATTCCATAACATGAAATATTACCCATGCAATCCATATTGATGAGAACAAAGCCTGAAAAAGGATGTTTTCGGTAAGTACTGGCGGAGTGCTAAGGTATTGACAAAGCCGGACTTTTATAGTATTATTCAATTAACTGAATAATCGCTGAGTTCTCAAGGGAGAGAAGCGGGGGACCCGTTTTTAGGGGTGAATCGCAGCGTACGGTGCTCGCGCCACGGAGACCGGTGCTGGGTAGGGTTAGCTTTCGACCCGAACCCGTCAGCTAACCTCGTAAGCGTGGAAAGAGCTCTTACCAGGAAGTAAGGTAGGCAGTTAACTTTTGCGCGCTCCGGAGAGGACTCCGGAGCGTTTTGATTTGATGGGGGGTGTATCTCGGTGACAATGCATGGTTTTTACAATGCCGATACACTGACGCCCGAGGAAAAGCGGCTGGCGGCGCTTGAGAGGGCCGCAGAGCTGAAGGACCGGATTGTTGATTACCTTGCCGTCCGCGACTCGATACCTTCCGGTTTTAGTTGGGCTGAGAGGTTTGTGGGATGCAAGGATAGGGTAATGAATGTTCTGGGTGCATCCGCCGCCGATTGGGACGACTGGCGCTGGCAGATGCGCAACCGGATAAACAGCGTCGAGTTGCTGGCGCAGGCGGCGGGCTTACCGGCGGCGGATCTCGAAGAAGTAAACAGGGTAGCCGAGCACTACCGCTGGGCGATCTCTCCCTACTACGCTGCGCTTGTCGCTGCGGGGGGGCCCGGCAGCGCGGTCTGGCGACAGGCCGTGCCGTCACTGGAGGAGTTGCAGGACTGCGGCGGAAATCTTGACCCGATGGCGGAGGAGATGACTTCGCCCGCGCCTGGGATCACACGGCGCTACCCCGACCGCCTGATCATCAACGTCACCAATATCTGCGCAATGTACTGCCGCCACTGCCAGCGCCGGCGCAACATCGGTGAGGTTGACCGTCACAAGCCGCACTGGGTGCTGGAAGCAGCGTTAGAATACATCCGGGCTAATCCGGAGATCAGGGACGTGCTGGTTACCGGCGGCGACGCCCTGCTCCTGTCCGACAGGCAGCTCGATTGGATACTGGGGGAACTGCACCGCATTCCCCATGTTGAGATAAAGCGTCTCGGAACCCGGACTCCGGTCACGCTGCCGCAGCGCATAACCGAGGAGTTGTGCGCCGTTCTGGCCAAGTACCCGCCCGTTTACATCAACACGCAGTTCAACCACCCACTTGAGGTCACCGGTGAGGCGGCACGGGCCTGCGACCGTTTAATCCGGGCGGGAGTCGTCCTGGGCAACCAGGCAGTGCTCTTGCGAAATGTAAACAATGACCCTTTTGTAATGCGCAAGCTGAACCAGGAACTGCTGAAGATCCGCGTGCGGCCTTACTACCTCTTTCACGCGAAGGACGTCCGGGGCACAGGACACTTTATCACCTCGGTGGAAGAGGGGCTGCAGATTATGGACCAGTTGCGCGGCTATACCTCCGGCCTGGCGATCCCGACGTATATCATCAACGCTCCCGGCGGGTACGGGAAGACCCCGGTGACGCCTGCGTACGTTCTCGACAAGAAGCCCGGCAAAATCACGCTGCGCACCTGGGAGAGGCGGATCATCGCCTACCCGGTGAGGGTCGGGAGCAGGGAGGATAGACAGTAAAGATTCGCCTACACGGAAACCGCCGACAAAAATGCTGCGGCGCTAAACCTATTGTCCAATTGACGCGGTGGATGCCGCGTCGCTTTTTAAATGAGACTGGAACATGACCTTGTGCTCCGGGTCCTTCAGTAATAATACTGTAATTCGTGCTATAATTTAGAAAGGCGGCAAAAGCTAGATTAGGAGGTGTCCGGGTGGTGCCGTCAAGTTTACGGGCGTTTTTCTGGGACGCGGATGTGGCGACCCTTGACGTCAACAAGCATAAAACCTACATCATCGAACGCCTCCTTGAATTCGGAGATGAAGATGCTTACCGATGGTTGTTTAGTACTTTCACGGATGCGGATATAGTTGCAGTGGTTAAGAAAAGCAGGAGAATATCACCGCGAACGGCGGCGATGATGATGAATTTTTACCGCATTCCCGAGGAGGATCTCAGGTGTTTAAAGCCTGCATCCGACCAGGTACATTAAGTATTCTGAAGGGCCAGCGGATCTCAAAGGTTTTGCGTGCTAAGAACTTTTACCTGGCAGGTGGGACAGGACTAGCCCTGCAATTGGGACACCGGATTTCGGACGACCTGGACTTTTTTACGGGGGACTCTTTTGAGCCCCAAGAGTTGCTCTTGATCCTGGGAGAAACGGGCGAGTATACAGTCAGCGGTACAGCGCCGGGGACCTTACATCTGGTCTTTGATGAGGTCGCAAAAGCAAGCTTTTTGTTTTATCCATACCGGCTGATCTTTCCCGTGCTGAATTTCGAAGGTTGCACTGTCGCGGATTACCGCGACATAGCCGCCATGAAGATTATTACCGCCAGCCAGAGAGGCAGTAAAAAGGATTTTGTTGATCTTTATTTCTTACTGCAACGAAAAGTCAGCATTGATAATTTAAAGCACTTCGTTGAAAAAAAATTTGCCGGCGTCAAATACAGTTGGCCTCATTTGGTGAAAAGCCTGGGTTATTTTGCTGATGCCGAAGAGGATCCTCCGCCCCTTCTGGTTTCGGACGGAGAAGTGCGGGAACTTACTTCGCAGGCGTGGAGCCAGGTCAAGGAATTTTTGCTCGGAGTCCAAGAAAGCGCTCTGCGGCGAATTCAGGTGGAAGGAAGGAATACATGAAGTATTTGACATAAGTACTATGCGCTATTTACATATTAATGTTAAAGGACGTACAATTTAAGAAATTTTAAAAAAATGAAAGGATGATCTAAAGTTGCGCTGCCCGCTTTGCGATGTACAGATGAAAGAGGTAGACAGACGGGGTGTCAGGATTGATGTCTGCCCCGAGTGTAAAGGCGTCTGGCTCGACAGGGGAGAACTTGACCGCTTGATATCGTTGGACCCTTCCGGGCATGATCATGAACACGAGTACCGGGATAAAAGACCGGAGCACAAGGACCCTTATTACTCCCACGGTAAGCCCTATAAAAAGAAGCATAAGTCGCTGCTGGGTGAAATTTTCGATATTTTTGATTGATTAAAAGCAGGAAACCTTACCGGGTTGGGTCGAATAGAATTAATATAACCACATCCGGGAGGTGAGGCAGTTGATACCCGTAAAGGTCAAGGAGATCGCTTTCGACGTAGCGATGAACCCCGTACTTCTGCTTTCCGACGAAGCGGAACACCGGATGCTGCCGATTTGGATCGGCCCGTTTGAAGCGCATTCCATTGCCCTGGCACTCGAGGGTACCACTCTGGGCCGGCCGCTAACACACGACCTGCTGAAGTCAATCTGCGAGCGGGCGGGTGCCATGGTGGCGAGCGTGATCATTAACGACGTCCGCGACGGCACTTACTATGCGGAACTTCACCTGAAGATCAACAACGAAGAGATCATAATAGATTCCAGGCCCAGCGACGCTGTCGCCCTTGCGCTCAGGACCGTGACACCGATCTTCATCAGCGAAAAGGTTGCGGGTTTCACGCTCGCGCCGGAAGAGCTTTACAGTCAGGAATCGCCGGAAGAAACGCGGATCCAAAAGACGCCTGAGGAGAAAAAACTGCACTAAACAGCGGGGCTTGGAAAAGCCCCGCTAAAGTTTTCACCGGGAATATACGGTCAGGTTTTACTGGTGCTTGGGCTCACCTGCCACTGTCTGATAACGAAACTTTAAATTCAGTATGGTGTCCCCGTAATTTAGGTTGGCACAACTCTGCGCAGGGAATTCAGTCACCTCTCGAGAACGCCTTCGCGCTTATCGCAGCAGCGCGAGAAGGATGACTGCAAGCCCGAGGACTGCCCGGTACCAGACGAAGACGTTGAAGTTCCGCGAAGTCACGAACCGCAGCAGGAATGCGATCGCTGCAAACCCCGTCACTGCCGACGTTGCTATACCGACCCAAAAGGCGAGCGTCAGGTCGCCGGCGCCGATGTCTTTCAGGCTAAAAAGGCCGGCCCCCATTATAATCGGTGTAGAGAGCAGGAAGGAGAACCGGGTTGCCGCCTCGCGGTCCAGCCCGAGGAACCGGGCTGCGGAAATCGTCGCCCCGGAACGCGAGACGCCGGGAATGATGGCAAATGCCTGGGAGATACCGATCAGCAGCGCGTCGCGCCACCCGACCTGCCAGATGCTGCGGGCCCGCATTCCCCTGTGGTCGGCCGCGTACAAGACGATTCCCATCAGAATGAGCATTGTTCCTACCAGAAGGGGTGCCCGGAAAACGGTCTCCGCATATTTCTCGAATGCCAGGCCGGCCAGCGCCCCGGGTATGGTGGCCGCAACCAGGTACCAGAAGAGACGACCCTCGCGGTTTCTTGCTCCCTTGAGACCGTTTTGCGCCAGGTTGAGCCAGTCGCGCCAGAAGTAAGCAACCACCGCCACGAGGGTGCCGAGGTGCAGCGCCACGTCAAAAGCCAGGCCCGGGTCGTGCCAACCGAAGAGCCACGGAGTGAGGACGAGGTGTGCCGAACTGGATATGGGCAAAAACTCCCCCAAACCCTGGACGATTCCCAATACTACCGCTTCTGTTAAGCCCAAAGGAAAGCCTCCTGTTCTCAATGTAAATGCTTCCGGCTAAAGTGACCCCAAAACTACCGGCTGCAACAACAGCGGCTGCGTATCCCTGAGGCGTGGCGTGTGCCGGGGGACAACCGCAGGCAGGCCGTCTGACCCGCGGTTGATCGGGCAGACCCGGCGGAAACCGTTTTCGATATATTACCTGCCAGGATAAGAAAAGTTTACTGAAAACCTTGCTAACAATAAAAAAACCCTACCGTCATGAATTCCTTTAATGTCTATCCGGCAGGGGTTTGAGGTCATACCTAAAATCTAATCCCATGGACCGGTTCTGTCAACCGTTTTTATGCTTCCTGTATAACTTTGCTTTTTTGCTCGACACGCTCCATAAACCGTGATTCATCCACCAGGACGCGTTCGTGGCGGCCCCGCCCTACAGTCCCTTCCGCGTCGTAGGCTTCGACGGTGAAAACGAGACGGCGCCCGTCGCTCTCAACCAGTTCCGCTTTCGCAAAGACCTCCATCCCCACGGGCGTAACAGCGGTGTGCTCGATTTCCACCTTCGTTCCGACAGATGTTTTTCCCCCCGGCAGCGAACCGTTCAGCGCCGCCACCGCTGCGGCTTCCATCAGCGCGAGCAGCCGCGGTGTGGAAAGTACCCGTACCGTGCCGCTGCCCTGCATAACCGCGGTGTCTTCTTCGGACACTACCATGTGCGCCTCTCCCTTTAAGCCTTCTACGATGATAGACATCTGTTGTTCGATCACCCTTTATCAGCCATATTATAAATGTTATTTAGAGAAGTAGAAAAACCCCCGGTACTGCAGGTAACCCCGCAGGTCTTTAAGTGTGTATATTCCGCACCCGGCCAGAATCGGGATAAGGCGCCAGAAGAGCCGGGCATGAATTACCGCGTCCCCGCGTGCGGAATGCCGTCCGTCGAGGGGCACTCCGTAAAATGCAGCCGCGTCGTCCAACTGGAACTCGTTCCAGGTTGGATTAAGTGCCCGGACAACTGCGAGGACGTCAATCGCCGCTGACCGGTTGAGCTTGACCCCGGCGTTAAAGCGGAGGACGAGGTTCAGGAAAGAAAAGTCGAAATCGACGTTGAAACCGACGGGAACCCCCATAGTCAAAAAATCCAAAAAAGTAGGAAGGACATCTTCCACAGCCGGGGCATCCACAACATCCGCGCCGCTGATCCCGGTTAGTTGCGTGGTAAACGGGGGCAGCGGGCGTCCGGGGTTTACAAGCTGCTCATAGCTGGCGGAAATTCTTCCGGCTTCAAGCATCGCTGCACCGAGGGAAATAATCCTGTCCCCCGCGAAAGGATGCAGTCCGGTGGTCTCGAGGTCGAAAGCCGTGTAAACCTGGTCGGCGAGCGGGACGGCTGCGTCCCAGCGCCTGTTCAGTTCCCGGACTATAACCGGCAGAAGTTTGCTCCCTTTTTTGCCGCCCAGTCTGACAGTCAAACCTCGGAACATACGGATTATCTGTTGCGCCATTCTGTTCACCCCAGTATACTCACTTTTAGGCAATGCTTTTTCAGCTTACACGAAAACTCACTTTCGTCAGGTACTGCAACCGGGAGGCAACCGATAGCGTATCCCGGAGTGCATTTAGCTCCCGTCGGCTAAGCCGGCGGGGGTTTATGTAGTTGCCCGCTTCACGCCCGCTGCTCAGCCGCTGGAGGTTTTCGCGCAGCCTTAGCATTAGTATGCTGTCGTAAGCCAGGCCGAAGACCTCGGCGTCTTCTTCACTGAAGACGTTTCGGTTAACCAGTTCCTTCAGGCGGTCAAAAGTTGAAGTGGCCTGTATACCTTCGCGTAACGCGAAAAGGCGGATACAGTCAACGAAGTGGATCAACACCGAGCGTTTGATATCGAGTTCGTCCTTGTGGAGCCCCGTCTTCTCTGTAACGACCTGTTTAAAGGGGTTGAGGGGTATCCTGTTGGCCAGCGCGTCCCGCGCCAGGAAGTGGAGGACCACAGGCTGGTCGGTCAACCACCGAACGATTGATTCCCGCAGCGTTTCCGCGAGGGCGAACCGGCCGTAAACCGGGCGGAAGTCAAAGAAAATGGTCATCCGCCGGAGCCAGGTGCCGTCCGGCTCTATTATCCACATACGGACGGTCCGCAGCCACTCACTTAAGGATTGGCACCAGGCAGGGTTGTCGGCCATTACTTTTCCCTTACATGGTGCAAAGCCCAGGTGAACAAGACCCTGGACAACCTTTCCCCCTAACGCCAGGAAATACTCTTTAAAGGAGGCTTCCTGTTCCGGCGGCGGGGTCTCGTAAACGATGGCGTTGTCGAGATCCGTCCGCAGTATCTGCTCACGCCGGCCGCTGCTCCCCATCGTGAGCCAGCAGTACCCGCAAGGGGCGTGACCCTTCCCCTCCGCGTAAAGTTCGTCCTCCGCCAGCGAGAGGAGGCGCGCCGTAAGCCTGTCGTAGAGCTCCGAGACCAGGACGCCGGTTTCCGCTGCCGTCGCCTGGCCGGCAACCAGCCCAAAAACCAAGCGGTCGACTTGCTGCACGGCTGCTTCAAGCGCCTTCAGGTTTTTCGATCGCTCGATGGCGTTCACTGCGCTTAGGGCGTCGACGTTTTGTGTACGGACAAGGTCGGCAAGGGTAACCATTCCGGTCACCATACCGCGGTCAACCACAATAACGTGCTTTAACTGCCGCTGCACCATAGCCAACAGTGCTTCCTGAAAGAGCGCCGTAGGCGGGAGGACAATGGGATTAGGCTCCATGACCTCCCCCGCGCGCAACCGCTGCATACTGATGGGGTCATCTGCGAGCACTTTTCTAACCAGATCCTTTTCCGTAACGATCCCCACCGGGTCCCCGCCGCGGTCGACCACCACCACGGAACTGACTTGGCGGGTGCTCAAAAGCTGCGCCACCTCTTTTACCATATTTTCTTCGAAACAGGTGATTACCGGTGCGCTCATTATTTCGTAAAGCCGCTTGCGAAACGGCCGTTCAGGTTCCTGGCCCGCGAGGAGGCACTGCTCCCGGATTACACCGTCCCAGAGGTGCCGCATCCGTTCAGCAAGCATCTTGCTGAAGTATCCGGCGAAACCAGGGTTGGTGGCCATCAGCTCTTCAAAACAACGCCGGGAAACGAGGAGGCAACGCGTATCTTCGGCTGCCCGGGTGGAGGCGGGGTAGGTGCCGGTTGAGAAAAAGACCGTCTCGCCGAAAAACTCCGTCGGACGACGCAGGCTTACCACCCTTTCCTCTCCCGTGTCGGCGGGAAGAATAATTTCCACTATGCCCTCAATTACGATAAAGAGTACTTCCTGCGAAGGTTCACCCTGCCGGAAGACATAGGTCCCCTTCGGGTACATCCGAACCGCAAATTCGCGGGCGTGTTTCTGCAAGTCTTTGGTGCTGAGTTCTGAAAACAGGGGTGTTTCTTGTGCCAATGTGATTAACGCTTCCACGGGTAGTTCCCCCCCGAACGGCGGCCTGTGGGTTAGAAAGCGCCGGGCCCACGAAAAAAGGGCCCGGCTTTGGCAGTCAAACCCTGAAGAACGAGGTCACCGATTTATTCCGCTCCCACGGCCAGGTAAGTCCTTGTCCGCTGGTCTGAAAACTTCTGCTCCGCCTCTTTTTCTGCGGACAGCAGCGAAACCACAAAGGCGGTCACAAAACTCGCGGTCATTGATACGATGGCCGGGTTCTTAAGCGGGAAAATGGCCGTCTGGTTTTTGAACACGTCAACCCAGACCGTAGGGCTTAAGACAATCAAAACCGTGGCAAGCACAGCCCCGACAATGATTGAAGCGGTAGCGCCTACGGTAGTGAGCTTCTTCCAGGTAATCGACAGCAGCAGGGCAGGGAAGTTCGCACTGCAGGCGACGGCGAAGGCAAGCCCTACCATAAAGGCGACGTTTTGCCCTTTGAATACGATGCCGAGTATGATGGCGAGAAGTCCGACGAAAATGGTAGCGACCTTTGCCACCTTAACCTGTTCCCACTCGGTGGCCTGACCGCGCTTAACCACGTTGACATAGATGTCGTGCGAGAGTGCGGAGGCCCCGGCGAGGGTCAAGCCTGCGACGACCGCCAGGATGGTGGCGAAGGCCACCGCGGCGATGAACCCGAGGAACGGCGTGCCGCCGAGATACTCGGAAAGCAAGAGCGCCGCCATGTTACCGCCCTTGTCAACGCTTGTTATTACCTCACGGCCGACCAGAACCGAGGCGCCGAAACCGACAAGCGGGATTATGCAATAGAAGTACCCGATAAACCCGGTGGCCCAGCCCACCGACTTGCGCGCTTCCTTTGCGTCGGGTACGGTATAGAACCGCATTAAAATGTGCGGAAGCCCTAAAAGTCCGAACATCAGGGCGAGACCCAGCGAGACGGCGTCAAGCGGGTCGGTGATCAGTTTACCGGGCTCGAGCGAGGCCTGGCTGTATGCCGCAGCAACGGCACTGTAAAGTTGACCGGGGCTGAAGTTAAACTGCGCCATGGTCAAGACCATCAGTATCGTAACGCCGCCGAGCAATAAGCAAGCTTTGATTATCTGCACCCAGGTGGTGGCGATCATACCCCCGAAAAGTACATATATCAGCATTACCACGCCGACAATAACAATTGCCGTTTCATATGAAATGCCGAACATAAGTTTAATAAGGTTGCCGGCACCGACCATTTGCGCGATTGTATAGAGCAGAACGGTAAGGATGCTGCCTATCGCCGCAGCGATCCGGATCGGCCGCTGGCGGAGGCGGTAAGCAACGACATCGGCGAAGGTAAATTTCCCAAGGTTCCGCAACGGTTCCGCGATCAGGAAAAGCAAGACCGGCCACCCGACAAGCCAACCCGTGGCGTAGATCATCCCGTCAAACCCGCTTAAGGACACCAGACCCGCAATGCCAAGGAATGAAGCCGCACTCATGTAGTCGCCACCGAGCGCAAGTCCGTTCTGGAAAGCCGTGACGCTGCGCGCTGCGGCATAATACTCGGTGGTGGTCTTTGTCCTTTTAGCGGCCCAGTAGGTTATTAAAAGAGAAACAGCGACGAAGGTAAGAAAAAAGGTTATCCCCAAAACAGTGGGTTCACCCAAGGAACTGTTCATCAGTGCGTCCTCCCCTTTCTATCTCTCGTGGAGCGTTCTTATCAGCGATGCAACCTTTTTGTCGTATTGGGTATTAGCCCACGCGATGTACACGAGGGTCAATATAAAAGAGATAATAATTACCAGGACGGCCAGCGGAATGCCGAGAGTGGTGGTCTCGCCGATCTTTGTGGCAAGGGTTTCCCTGGAGAGACCGACCAGCAGAATGAACCCGTAGTAGGTGACAAATACAAGAAGCGTCAGTATACCAGCTACAACCCACCTCATGGTCACGAGCTGTTTGAATTCTAGCGATTCCTCAACAGGCTCTTTGGCGTTACCCATAACATCCCCTCCCCAATTCACATTTTTGGTATTGGCCCGGACTACCGTATGCAAACCGGGCCGGATTGAATGTCTGAATTAAAGGTCTTACGCTTCACGCGACTCGTACTTCTGTTTTAATTCCGTTATTACTGCAGGATCAGCCAGCGTTGTAGTATCCCCGAGGACCCTTCCTTCCGCGATGTCCCGCAACAGGCGCCGCATTATTTTGCCGCTGCGTGTTTTCGGCAACTCCGCGGTGAGGAACACATCATCCGGCCGCGCGATCGCGCCGATTTTTTTACTGACGTGTGCCTTGAGCTCGTTTTCGATCTCCTTGAAGCTCCTCTTGGCCGATTTGAGTTCCTGGAAGGCCCGCGCCTTTAAGGTTACGAATGCCGCTACGGCCTGGCCTTTTATCTCGTGGTCTTTGCCGATAACTGCGGCCTCCGCCACTGTCGGATGGTCGACCAGGGCGCTCTCCACCTCCATGGTGCTGAGGCGGTGTCCGGCGACGTTGATCACATCGTCTACACGTCCGAGCATCCAGTAGTAGTTGTGGTAGTCGCGCTTTGCGCCGTCGCCCGCGAAGTAGAAGCCTTTGTCCTTGAACTTGGCCCAGTAGGTATCAATGTACCGCTGATCGTCGCCGTAAATGGTCCGCAGCATCGCCGGCCAGGGCTCTTTTAGCACCAGGAGCCCCCCATGGCCGAGGAGCACCGGGTTGCCCTTCTGGTCCACTATGTCTGCCTCAATGCCCGGCAGCGGTACGGTTGCGGAACCCGGTTTCAAGGGTGTGATCCCGGGCAGCGGGCTGATCATGATCATCCCGGTTTCCGTCTGCCACCAGGTATCAACTATGGGGCAGCGCTTGCCGCCTATGTTTTCGTAATACCACATCCAGGCTTCGGGATTGATCGGCTCGCCAACCGTTCCGAGCAGCCTTAGGGTCGAGAGGTCGTGCTTGGCCGGCCAGGCGCGCCCCCACTTCATGAATGCCCGGATGGCCGTGGGCGCGGTATAAAAAACGGTCACCCCGTAGTTTTTAATTATTTGCCAGAACCGGTCCTGTTCCGGCCAGTCGGGCGCGCCCTCATACATAAGGGTGGTCGCCCCGTTGGCCAGGGGGCCGTACAATACGTAACTGTGGCCGGTTATCCAGCCGATGTCGGCGGTACACCAGTAAACGTCGCTGTCCTTGATGTCGAAAACCATGTGGTGGGTGGTGGAGACGCCGACCAAGTAGCCGCCCGTCGTATGCACGACTCCTTTGGGCTTGCCCGTTGTGCCGCTGGTGTACAGGATAAAAAGCATGTGCTCACTGTCGAGTTCGGCGGCAGGACAACCGATTTCCGCGGCGGCCATGGCTTCGTGGTACCAGATATCGCGTTCCGGGTGCATTGTGATCTCCCGGTTGGTACGCTGGACGACGATAACCTTTTCAATGCTCGGTGTTTCTTTTAAGGCTTCGTCCGCATTCCTTTTCAACGGGATGTTCCTCCCGCGCCGCCAGCCGCCGTCCGCGGTAACCAGTACTTTTGCCCCCGCGTCGTTTATCCGGTCGCGCAAGGCTTCCGCGCTGAAACCGCCGAACACCACGCTGTGCGGAGCGCCGATCCGGGCGCAGGCCAGCATGGCAACGGCCAGCTCGGGAATCATCGGCAGGTATATGGCTACGCGGTCGCCGGTTCTAACACCGAGTCCTTTCAACACGTTGGCGAATTTCGTTACCTCGCGGTATAGGTCCCAGTAAGTAAGCGTACGGGCGTCGCCGGGTTCACCTTCAAAGATGATGGCTGCTTTGTTCCGTCGCCAGGTTTTTAAGTGCCGGTCGACACAGTTGTAACAGGCGTTCAGTCTTCCGTTGACGAACCATTTGGCAAAAGGAAAGTCCCATTCCAAGACCTTATCCCATTTTTGGAACCAGTCCAGCCGTTCCGCCTGCATTGCCCAGTACAACTTGGAATTTGCACGGGCTTCCGCATAGATCTCCTTTCCCTTCACATTTGCCTGCTTGGCGAATTCCTCCGGAGGGTAGAATATTCTCTCTTCCTCAAGCAGGGTGTCGATAGTTGGTGATTCTTTCGCCACGCTCATCCTCCCCTCAAACCTTGTACCTTAAATTTGTACCGTAATGTGGAACCATGTGCCATTAATATAAAACCGGAGAGGGTGAAGGAAAAGTAAATCGCCATCAATTGCAACGGTACCACAGCGAAAGGTAGAAAAACTAATCCAACCGGAATTACGAACTGTAGTTTCACGATACGAAACAATATAGCGGGGGGTTGGAAAACCGTCCTGTTTACAAGCGCGACTAAGAAGAGTCATTTACAGATGAGTGGCCCATGTCCGGCATGCAGCGAGCGGTCGGTGAACAGGGCTTAACCGTAATGCCTTGCCGACTTAACTTGCCGACGCCATACCGGCTTGGTTCAGAACAAACCACGGATTTTAGAGGTCAGAGGCAGGAGGTCAGAAGTCGGATATTCAAGGTAGGAATTCGAAAGGCGAATTCCTATAAGTAATCTTGCCTCAGACTTCCTGCCTCTAACTTCTGTTACCGCCGTGTCCGCGTTAGCCGGCACTCCCCAGCACTCAGAGTAGGAATTGAGCTTCGCAGGATAAATGGCGCATGTGAAAAACTAATGTCTATTCCACCTGTTCACTTTCCGGCAACCCGACCTCCCATGCCTTGAGTGTTCGCCTTAAGAGCTTTCCGGTTCTGGTGCGCGGGAGATACGCACAGACCTCAAACTCCTGGGGGACCATGTGTTCCGCAAGGTTGTTTTTTACGAAACGCTGCAACTCAGCCCGCAGCGTAGGCGACCATTGATGTTCCGGTCTGAGGACGAGAAAGGCTTTAATGGTTTCGCCGCGCAGGAGATCCGGCTTTCCGATAACGCCTGCCTCGAAAACCGCGGGGTGCTGCATGAGTATGCTCTCCACCTCAGCAGGACCTACCCGGCGCTCGCCTACCTTGATCATATCGTCTATACGTCCCTGGTACCAATAATAGCCGTCCTTGTCACGGTAAACCAAATCCCCGCTCAGGTACCACGGCGTGGTGCGGAAGTACTCGTCGTATCTTTCCCGGTCAAGCCAGATGCCCCGCATCATCGCCGGCCAGGGAGCGCGGATAGCCAATTGACCCATCTGCATCGGTCCGAGTTCCCGGCCGCCGGTGTCGACAACCGCCACTTTTATGCCCGGAACCGGTTTTCCCATTGACCCTGGTTTTACCGGCAGACAGCGGAAGTTTGCGATGATGTGACCCCCGGTCTCAGTCATGAACCAGGTATCATAGACATCCAGGCCGAAAACTGCGCGGGTCCAGCGAATAGTGGCCGGGTTTAAAGCTTCGCCCACGCTCGCGATGTGCCGGAGGCTGCTTAACATAAACTGCTGTATCACGTCGCTGCCGCTGATCATTAACAGGCGGAGTGCGCTTGGAGTAGTGTACCAGACGGTAACCCCGTAGCGCTCAATGAAGTAATACCAGCGCTGGGGGCTGAAGAGGCCGCCGT
The DNA here is from genome assembly GCA_040757355.1 of Bacillota bacterium. Taxonomy (GTDB): domain Bacteria; phylum Bacillota; class Desulfotomaculia; order Desulfotomaculales; family Ammonificaceae; genus DTYU01. Next base: position 57,474 of record JBFLWY010000001.1, read on the forward strand.
AAACCACGGTCGTAATGCCGTTAAGCCAGGGTGCGAGGATCCCGTAGGCAACCCCCGTTACCCAACCCAGATCGGCGGTACACCAGTATGTGTCGTTCGGCTTTAGGTCAAGAACCCAGAGCCCGGTATAGTAATACTGGATTAACCCGCCGTGAGAAAGGACGACACCTTTGGGCTTGCCGGTGGAACCTGAAGTGTACAACAGCACGAAAGGCGCATCCCTTTCTACCAGAACCGGTTCAAAGGTGCCGGAAGCCTCTTCGACGGCTTCGTACCAGCTTATTTCGGTACCATCAGTATGCGCTTCCGTGACGCCGAGCACGAAAATCTGTTTCAGTCTCGGCAACCGTGAACGGTCAACGCGCTGCTTCAAAGCGGCTGTCGTTACGAGCGCTACCGCGTCGGAATCCTGTAAGATTTCAGTGAACGGCCCCGCCATGTACCCTTCAAAAACAGGCACTACCACAGCGCCGGCTTTTACTATACCGAGAAAACTGATATAAAACTCCGGCGCGGAGGGACCGAAGATGACCACTCTGTCTCCGGGTTTGATACCGCGGTTCTTGAGGGCTTGTGCGAATTTATCTGTAAGTATCTTAAGCTCCCCGAAAGTGTATTTTTCCTCGCGAAGCCCGTCCCAGAAGAGCAGCGCCGCTTTGTCACGCAACCCCTTCTCGCATTGGAGGTCAACTGCTGCCTGGGCTATATTGAAGCAGGCGCCTGGTGCCAGTCCCAGCGCCGCTTCCGCCTCCTCCCAGCCGAAACTCCTGTAAGTGTCTTCATAGTTGGTAAGATTCGGGTGTCCCATCATAACCTCCCGCCTTTTCCAGACTCGGGCTTCTGCTCCGTCTGGGGTAGCCCTGTTGCGTTTCCTTTTCGGTACCCCAGGCGCAGCGAAACGGAATGACATGATTCGCGCAGGATGTTAATAAGTCTGTTGATGCGCTCAAGAGTAAGGCGACTGGCCGGTCCCGCAATTCCCATTGCTGCTATTACTTTGCCCTTTAAGTCAAGGATCGGTGCCGCCACGCCGCGTAAACTGTCAGCGAACTCCTCGGCGCTGACAGCATATCCCTGTGTCCTGACACGCTCGATATGGAGACAGAGCTGCTCCGGGTTGACTATGGTATTGATGGTGAATTGCCGCAGGGTCTGAGTTCTGAGGTACTCATGTAAATGGTTTTCCGGGAGGTAACCGAGCAGCACCTTCCCCTCCGCCGTACAGTGAGCCGGCAATCTCAGTCCGAGGTTCACGGTAATGGTTTCATTCGACTGGCATCGTTCGAGGTATAGCACCTCATTTCCTTCCAGCACACCAAGCTGCGTCATCTCGCCGGTTATTTCCGCCAACTCCTTCATATAAGGCAAAACCTCCCGGCGAAAGTCAAGCTGGTAAAGGAAGTTGAGCCCAAGCGATACAAACCTCATCCCGAGCCGGTAACATTCGGTTGCCTCGTCCTGTTCGACAAAGCCGTATTTTGCCAAGGTCGTGAGAAGCCGGTGCACTGTACTTTTATGCAGACCGAGCTCCCTTCCCAACCGTGTAACACCCGCCCCTTCAGGGTTGGCACCGAGGGCTTCCAGAATCGAAAGTGCCCGTTCCACGGAATGCACGGCGTTAAACCCATCTTCTTTTTTTGACACCGGGAGGCCACTCCTGCTCGTTTTTTAAAAATTCAATTGCAGGTCTTTTATAAGACATTAAAATGATAGACCCAACGAAAAAGTTATGCAATACCAAAAATGGAATTAAAACAACATTTCATAAATCAATAAGGGTTTATATATGGAGCTACCTGATTTCGGCAAGGTGATGTACCAAAGACGGCATCTCCCGGGTTGGGCCAGCTTCTTGCAATTGTTAAGCCGGGCGAACAGGTGAAAACCGTTATGGAAGCGGCTGATGCCCACCAGGCGGACGTAGTATTCTTCTTTCTTTGGAGGGAGTCGTTCACTACCAGCACTCAATGGAGTTCTTGCCCTTTGAAGGACAGACCTTCATTGAGCTTAAATGCCCAGCACTCAATAGGACTTTTTGAGCTTTGGAGGAGAGACCTTCTTTAGTCTAATGAAGTGATAGCTTTCAAACTTCAAGGTTATATTGAGTGCTGGGTTAAGCTTCAAGGATTACATTGAGTGCTGGTTACCACCTGCCTGCGCCGCGCTTGCCTGCGCGCCTGCCTGTGCGTGCCTGCACGCAGACAGGCTGCGCGCAAGCAGGGCGCGGCAGGCAGGCCGGTAATGAAAATGTTTCAACCGCTTAGGCTTTGTTCTCTTATAAACGTCGAACGTCGAACGGACCTCAAAGGTTTGTCAGTATAAGGTTAAACGTATTTTCGGAGGAGGACTTCTACTACCAGCCCAAAGGGAACAGCAACAGACACCGCTACTTTATTACCGGCCGGCGCGTTCCTTAGGGGCGTTCGGCAAAGGCGCTGTAACCCTTATTTAAAAGACCACCACGCTGACCCGCTGGTCGCCCAGCGTCATGCCGACAGTGACCGCGTAAGTCTTTTCTCCAACGGTCTTGCTGAAAGAAAGCGTCTTGATGTCGTCGCGCGGCGCTTCAGTCATGAAATCAAAACCTTTGGTTCCCAGTTCTTTCTTTAATGCTTCCACATCATCAGCCTTCGTTTGCCGCTTCAGCGCATAGGTGAAGTGGCTTCCGCCGCCTCCCTGGCCCATCTGGCCTCCCATCTCAAAGAACACCGACAGCTTTGCGCCACCGAATACTTCGGTGAATGCCGCCCGGAGGTCCTTGTCGAGCGTCTTGGCGAGGTCATTACTCGGGGTTACCTCTTCAACCGTGTCGAAGTCAATAGCGGTGGGTTGAATCGGCCGTGCCATGCCGGGCATTGTAGGCTGGGATTGCTCGGGTGCTTTCTTGCCGCAGCCTGCAACGACTACAGCTAACACGCAAATCAAGACTGTTAAGATTAATCTCATGAAATTCCTCCTGATAATTCGTACTATCCTCAAAACCTGAAACGGATGGATTATCTTCCATTAGCGCGTCAGCGGCCCGACCGGAACCGAAAACCAGCGCTTCAATATAAACTTCGACCTGCGCCGTCTTATTCCTGTCCTTAGCGAAAAAAAATTTTTACGAGGTCTCTGTATGCACAAACTTGTCTTTTTCTGGGCACAATGGTAGGATGGGTGGTAGATTGGTACAACGGAGGGATGCGCTTTGCGCAGGGAAGGGCGCGGACCGTCGGAACTTCGGCCGGTGAGGATTTTACCGGGTTACAACAAGTATGCAGAGGGCTCCGTTCTGATTGAAGTCGGTGGTACGCTAATCGTATGTACCGCCTCAGTTGACGATAAAGCCCCGCCGTTTTTAAAGGGAACCGGCAAGGGATGGGTGACCGCGGAATACGGAATGCTCCCCCGCGCGACTGAAACAAGGAGCGTGCGGGAGGCTGCCAAAGGCCGTCCGGGCGGCAGGACGCTTGAAATACAACGGCTTATCGGCCGGTCGCTGCGGTCGGTGGTGGACCTGGAAGCACTCGGCGAACGAACCGTTATCGTTGACTGTGACGTTCTGCAGGCGGACGGCGGCACGCGGACCGCGTCGATTACCGGCGGTTTCGTTGCGCTGGTCTACGCTCTCGACTGGCTTCGCAACGAAGGGGCACTCGAGTTTTTGCCCGTATACGATTTCGTGGCCGCAGTCAGCGTGGGGAGGTTGGGAGGAGAACTCCTGCTGGATCTTTCTTTTGTAGAAGATTCGCTGGCCGGTGTGGACATGAACGTGGTAATGACTGGGAGCGGACGCCTGGTGGAAATCCAGGGAACCGGCGAAGAGGAGACCTTTTCCCGGCAAGAACTGGACCTGATGCTGGACCTCGCGGCCGGCGGCATCGCCCGCCTGGTGGAAAAGCAGCGGGAAGCGCTGGGTAACCTTGCTACTTTCATCGGAGGGATAGGTATTGCGGCGGCTGGTAGTGGCGACGACAAACCCGGGAAAGCTTAAAGAAATTGAATCGATCCTCTCCTCCTTGGGCTTGGAGATAGTCTCGGTAGGTGCCTACCCCGGTTTACCGGAGGTGGAAGAGGACGGCGATACCTTTGAGGATAACGCCGTAAAAAAAGCGCGCTTGACGGCAGAAGCGACCGGGGAAGTGGTTTTAGCCGACGATTCAGGGCTTGAAGTCGAGCATCTTGCCGGTGCACCGGGAGTCCACTCGGCGCGTTTTGCCGGCGAGCCGAAAAGCGACGCCGCTAACAACGCCAAGCTCCTGAAGCTCCTTGAAGGTGTACCCGAAAAAAGGCGCCGCGCCCGGTTCCGGTGCGTAATAGCGGTGGCGGTTCCCGGAGGGCCGGTTCTTACCGCGGAGGGCACGTGCGAAGGGTACATCCTTAACGAACTAAGGGGTACCGGTGGTTTCGGGTACGACCCCTTGTTTTTTCTACCCGAATTCGGGAAAACGTTTGCAGAGCTACCCCCCGAGGTGAAGAACAAGGTTAGCCACCGGGGGGCGGCGCTGGCAGGGATCAGAGAAAAGCTGGCCGAGTTTTTGCACAATTAAGGGTGCATATAAAATTTATAAAATTAAGGGGACACCATAAAATTAAGGGGACACCATACTTAATTTTTCTTTTTTTTCTTAGAACCATGAAAACCACCAGTTATCCCGCTGCGTAGTATGGCGGTGCATACCGGGTGTCACTATTCGCGCTTATTTTTGCCGGTATTATGCTGCAGGCACTGGAACCAAGAATAATAATTCGGTATGGTGTCCCCATGAATTCCCCATGAATTCCCTGAGATTTCGTCGTGAGTGAGCCGGATCCCCTTGGGTAAGATTTTAAGTGAGTGACTGCGTAGCTTTGACATTTAGCGGACTTGAAGTTATAATGTTATTCGTAACCGACATCCGACGTCTGGTATCCGACCTCTGAATTGCGGGTGTAGCTCAGTGGCAGAGCACCGGCCTTCCAAGCCGGCTACGTGGGTTCGATTCCCATCACCCGCTCCAAAAAACGTTCTACGTTCAAGCTAAAGGGATGGAATTTGGGGTCCGTTCGAAGTTCAAAGTTCACGGTTCACAGTTTGAAGTTGAGAAGTTCAAGGCATAATGTTGTAAGTTCTATATTCTGACTACTGGTTTCTGAATTCTGACGTCCGGCGACTGACGACCGACATCCGTTTCGTCCCGGTAGCTCAGTGGATAGAGCAGCGGCCTTCTAAGCCGCGGGCCGGGGGTTCGAATCCCTCCCGGGACGCCATCATTTTTCCTCCCCAAGCGGTATCTGCGCCTGCGGCGCCGATTCGAGGCGTCGCTCCACCTTGTGCCAGTTGACGACCTGCCACCAGGCGTCGATGTAGTCACGGCGGCGGTTCTGGTAGTACGCGTGCTCCCAGACGTCGAGCACCAGGATGGGAATACCGCCCCACTGAGTGAGGTTCTGGTGCTTTTCGGCTGTTAGAAGCTCCAGGCGGTACCAGGCGGGATGCCAAACAAGGACCGCCCAGCCTGACCCTTCCACCTGAGTTGCCGCTGCACTGAACGGCTCCTTAAAGGCGGAGCAACTGTCGAAATATCCTGTAATATATTTTCGGGTAAAGGGGCAGGGCTCCCCGCCGCCCCGGGGTATCATAACGGTCCAGTAAATGCTGTGCAGAATGTGGCCGGAACCGTGGACAGGGAGCTTAATGTCCAGGTTAAGGCGCGTATTATATCCGGCGAGTCGAAGAGATTACGGGTTGCAAAGTTAAATTGGTTGAAGAGGATGCTGCTTAATACTGCTATAAGTGGCAGATAGTGGGGTTTTTGGGAAGGAGGACGTGACTTTGAGTTTTACCGCTGCCTATAACCGGTTGGGGGAGGAGGAAATCAAAAAGCGTGTTGCGGCGGGCTACCGCCGGTTGAGGTGCTGCGATATCTGCCCCCGCCGCTGTGCCGTAAACCGGTTGAAGGGTGAGTTAGGTGCTTGCCGCGGCGGCCGCGAGCCCGTTGTTTCGAGCTTCGGACCGCACTTCGGCGAAGAGGCCCCCCTCGTCGGCCACAACGGATCGGGGACCATTTTCTTTGCCTATTGTACTTTGAACTGCGTCTTCTGCCAAAACTATGAACTCAGCCATCTGGGCATGGGAGAGGCGGTGAGTGTAGCCGAACTCGCCCGGGTGATGCTGACCTTGGAAAAGTTGGGGTGCCACAACATTAACCTGGTCAGTCCCACACACTTCGTACCGCAAATCCTGGCCGCGCTCGTAAAGGCCATGGGTGCGGGACTCAACCTGCCGATTGTGTACAACACCGGTGGTTACGAAAACCCGGAGACACTGAAACTCCTGGACGGCGTGGTGGACATCTACATGCCCGATTTTAAGTACACCGACCCCGGCGCGGCGGGAAAATATTCCGGCGCCGGGGATTATCCGGAGGTTGTAAAGGAAGCGCTGAAAGAGATGCAGCGGCAGGTGGGGGACCTGGTTTTGGACAAGAGGGGCATCGCCAACCGCGGACTTCTGGTAAGGCACCTTGTTCTGCCCGGAAACATAGCTAATACCGAAGAAGTGGCGGACTTCCTCGCCCGCGAGGTTTCCCCCAATTGTTTTGTTAACATAATGTCCCAATACTACCCCGCCCACCGGGCGCGAGAGTTCCCCCCGCTCGACAGGCGGATAATCCCGGCGGAGTACCGGGACGCCGTCAACACAGCCAAGAAAAAGGGACTCCGCGTTTACAGGGATTAGCTGCCGGGTGCGAGAAGTCGCAGATCAAAATGTATTTATTATTCCGGCCCGTAAACCGGTCTCCAATTTACTTTTGGATTCTATCTCCTATATTCTATATTCTACATTCTGGCTTCTGACTCCAACCCTTTAACCCGTAAGCCCCAGAGCCTTCCGATAACAGTCCGAGGCTTCCCCTTGACGTCCCAGTTCCACCAGGATGCTTGCCTTAAGGCTCCACACCCGTGCGTCCCCGGGCGCTGTCTTTAAGACGTCTTCCAGCACGCCGAGGGCTTCATCGAAGCGTTCTAACCCCGCGAGGCAGGCGGCCTGGTTTATAAGGAAAATGTGTCTATCCGGCCCGCTTAACGTGGCCGCTTTTTTGTATAAACCGAGAGCTTCCAGCCGCCGCTGGTTTGCTTCCATGCACACGGCAAGGTTGTTGAGCAAAACCGGATCGTCGGGCTGCTTGTCCACTAAGCTCCTCAGGATGGAGACAGCCTCGTTAAGTCTCCCCGTTTTAAAGTAACAGAGCGCAAGGTTGGCGGTTACGGGGCCCTGGGGGTCAAGTTCCCGGGCAAGTTCGAAACAGGCGGTAGCTTCGTCGTAGCGTCTTAGATGAAACAGACTGAAGCCTTTATTGTTGAAGATATCTGCACCCTCGGCGCCGAGCCGCTGGGCTTCCTCATAGCACCGCAGCGCTTCCGTGAAACGCCCTAGCCGGTTGAGAGCAAGTCCGATGTTTATTAGGACGGCAACGTCCCGCCCGCCGGTAGTGCGTGCATCCTGAAACAGTTTCAACGCCTCTTCTGGCTGGCCCAGGGAGAGGAGGCATAAGCCCTTTTGATTCAAGACGGTGCTATGGTTGAGACCCGCCGCAATGGCCCGGTTGAAATAGCCGAGGGCTCGCCCGGGTTCACCTGCCGACAGGAGGTGGCTTCCGATTGCGGCGAGCATCCAGCTCCGGTCTTTGAGTTCTCTGGGAGCTTCAGGGAAAGAGGCTGCACTTTCGAGATAAAAAATGCCCCCGTTCGACCTGTTGTAAGGCCAGACGCGCTTAATGTGCCATACCGCACGATCGATCCGGCCAAGCTTAAAACATAACTGGCCTGCACGAAGGTGTAAATCGGCCCTTTCCGGGCGTTCTTGCAGCGCCTGGTCGATGAACCAAAGGGCGGCTTCTTCAAGGCCAAGTGTTGCACAGAACCGCGCCCCGGTTGTGCAGAACTGCGGGTTTTTAAGCCAAGATTTGATAGCGCTAACGGGATTTCGCATAAGAATCAGCATTTTTCCTGCCTCCTCACTAAATTCGTACTGGCCGGCGGTCCGCTGTTCAAATCAGGTACAGGGGTATTTGACGGACTGCCTAGTTTTCCCTTCCTTAAATGGAAAAAACTTGTTGACAAATTAATTATCCCGGAGACAGGCTAAGCCATTCTTCCCGCGGACAGCCTCGGATTTCAACCCTCTTAGACTATTTCTATGTGAGTCGGCAGTTATATTTCAAGTGTTGACAAGGAGGGGCGAGGGGTTTCGAAAGAAGCTCGTTTTTTGTAAATAGAGCTGCTAAATTTCAAGAGCAAGGTCCCGGATGAGTTCTATGTCACGGGCACTTCCCTGGCCAGGGGTTGTTAAGTAGTCGCCCGTAATCAAGCCGTTTACCCCGCCGGCTAAACCCAGGGCCTGCGTATCGCGCAGGTTGTGCTCGCGTCCCCCCGCATAGCGGATGATGGCAGACGGCAACACCAGGCGGAAGACCGCCAGGGTGCGGAGGATTTCCAACGGTGCGAGTCGAGTCTGCCCGGCAAGCGGGGTTCCGGGGATGGGATGAAGGATGTTTACCGGAACCGAGTCTATCCTTAGGTCGCGCAGTGCAAAAGCCAGTTCCAACCGCTGCTCCGGGTTTTCGCCGAGGCCGATGATCCCGCCCGCACAAATCTCAAGCCCTGCCTTCCGCGCTGCGAGTATGGCGGCGACCCTGTCGGTGTACCGGTGGGTTGTACACACTTTTGGGAAAAAACTCGCTGCGGCTTCGAGGTTATGATGGTAACGGTCGAGGCCGGCCTCTTTCAGTGCCCGGCCTTGCGTATTGGAGATAATCCCGAGGGAAGCGCAGAGCTTGAGCCGGGGCAGTTCCTTTTTTAGCCGCCGGATGATGCTGAGGATTCTGTCGAAGTCGCCGCCCGGGTCGCGGCCGCTGGTAACCAGGGAAAAACGGCCTATACCTGCGGACCAGGCCGCTCTGGCGCGGTCAAGGATTTCTGCTTCCGGAAGCAAGGAGTATACGGGGGCACTAGTCCGGTATCGCGCGGCCTGCGCACAGAAGCGGCAGTCCTCAGGGCACCGGCCTGCGCGGGCGTTTAGGATGGTGCAGAGCTCTACCTTCCTGCCAAGGAAGTGCTTTCTTACGGTGTCGGCCCAGCCGAGAAGGACAGGGGTCGATTCGTCGGGCAGCCTGATCAGGGCAGCAGCCTCCGCAAAAGAAAGCGCTGTGCCGCGTATAACCCTCTCGGCCAGGTTGCCCACCCACATTGCTCTCTCTGCGAGGTTCATTTTTGAGCCACCAATAAGGCCATATTCCAGCAGAGCGTGACGGTACTGCGACCTGCGGTGAGTTTGCGCCAAAGGCTCTCCGCTTGTGGGGCTTGCGGGCCGAAGAGGAAAGCCCAGGACCCGCGTGCGCGGAGCAACGTACCAAACAACGCGGGCGGGTGCGTTTCCCGCAATGTTAGTCTTTCGATCGTGCACTTCGAAAAAGGTGCGAATTCCTGGCGCAGGCGGCTTGCGCTCAGCAGATGCCTCCCTTGTCTGGCGCGGACGCCGAGCTTCCTGCAGACCTGCAGGAGCATCTCGTTACCGGCTTCTTTGTCCGGGCCGCTGACCGGGACGGAGAACGCCATCGCTCCGCCCGGCGCGAGCAGGCGGGCCAGCTGCCCCGCAGTTCCTCTGGGGAACCAGTGGTAGCAAACGTTGCCGAATATGAGGTCAAAGCTTTCACCTGCACTTTCGATTTCGTCAACGGAGGAGCACTGGTAGCGGACGTTTCGGAGCCCCTTTCCCCGGTTATAAGCCAGCATTCTTTCACTTGGATCGGTCACCAGGATTTCGGCTGCCGGGAAATAACGCCTCAAAACGACGGTAGCTGCGCCCGTACCGCCGCCGGTCTCAAGGATTTGGCAGGGGGTGAGACGAGCAACTACTTTTTCAACCAGCGCTGCGGCTATGCGGGCATAAAAACGTTCGTTGATCGCGGTGGCGTAAATGTGGCTGTTTAGGTCGAATACTTCGCTTACCGGCATGGGAAGCACCTCGGGTTTTCGTTTTACGGTTCAAGGTTCAACGTTCAACGTTCAACGTTGGACAGCCCTGACGGTCCACCAATTTGAGGTTAACCTCGAACTTCGAAATGACCTGAAAGTAAATCCACCTGCACCTAACTTCGAACTTCGAATATAGATCTTCTTACTCAAACAAAGTAGCTTTTTCTTTTTTTTATAAGCCTACTTTAAACTTATATAAGCCTACTTTTAACTTACCCCAAAAACCTAGCCTGCCCTTTTTTGAGTCCCCTTTTTTAGCCAGGAGGTGACGGCCGTGAGGGCTTCCTGGTCGTTAACGATGTCAACATGGCCTGAACCCCGGAGGGCACGGACCTCCCAGCCGGTTTCCTTCCCGCGTGCGGCTGCGGTGAGACAGACAGGCAGGTCGTGCACGGCGTGAAGCAGAAGAACCGGCGGCTCAGGCCAGGGGGCGGCGAGCGCGACGAACGCCTCCTCCAGGCCTGCATACGGCTTTTTTTCCCGCACCCTGCGGGCGCGGAGTACCCGTAAAAGCTCGCTTTTGCCGCCTGTGAACCTTGCTTCCAGCGGGACGGACAGAAGGCAGAGGACAGCGGTCCCGAGGACCATTGCCACCAGCCCGCCCAGGCTGTGCCCTATCGCGGCCGCAAACCCGGCGCTTCTCAGGCCCGCAGCAAACTTCCGGATACTGCCTCCTGTAAGCATCTCCGGGTGAGCGCCGTGCCCGGGTAGATCGGGGACGCAGACCGCGTAGCCAGCGGCGGCTGCGGCCAGCCCCAGGCCGAGGACTTCCTCCTTGGTGCCGCCGTACCCGTGGAGCACTACTGCGCTCTTTTGACTTCCTTCGGGTTCAAGGACGTATGCCGGAGCACCGCTGACAACGGCCCTTTTTAAGACTATGCTCGTGCCCTCCTGCGCAATTCCCGCCGTCAAACCGCCGCCTCCCGGATGCTTTCTACCACGACGGCGCAGAGTCTTTCCAGTTCCGCTTCAGGGATGACGAGCGGCGGCATAAGGACGATTACGTCGCCCAGGGGCCGGATGATGACCCCCTTTTCACGCGCCTTAAGCGTCACCCGCCGCCCTGTCCGCCGGGCAAGCGGGAACGGCTCTCCGGTCTTTTTGTCCTTGACTAATTCTATCCCCACCATGAAACCAGCCTGGCGTATATCCCCCACGTGGGGAAGGTCCGCAAAGCGGTGAAGCAGTTCGTGAAGCCTCTTGATCTTCGGTTGGAGCCTGTCCAGCACCGCATCTTCTTCAAAAAGGCGGAGGTTCGCCAGGGCCGCCGCGCACGCCAGGGGGTTTCCGGTGTACGTATGCCCGTGGAAAAAGGTCTTGAGCGCTTCGTAGTCCGCGTAAAACGCATCGCAAATTTTTTTCGAGGTAAAAGTGGCGGCAAGAGGCAGGTAACCGCCGGTAATCCCCTTGGCTACAACCATTAAATCCGGGGAGACCCCTTCGTGCTCGCAGGCGAACATCCTGCCGGTCCTGCCGAAACCGGTGGCTACCTCGTCAGCGATAAGGAGGATGCCGTGGGTGTCGCACAGCTTACGCAGGTGGCTCAGATACCCCTTAGGCCACCTGAGCATACCGGCTGCACCCTGCATTACCGGCTCGATGATCACGGCCGCCAGTTCGCCTGCACGTTTTTCGATCATCCGGGCAAGGGTGTCGAAGCAGTCGCGGTTGCAGTTTTCGGGCCCCGGTTGACCGTACGGGCAGCGATAGCAGTAAGCGGACGGGACCTTGAGCGAGTTGACCACGAGGGGCCCGTAGATCGAATGGAAAAGCTCCGAGCCGCCAACGCCGACGGCGCCAAGGGTGTCGCCGTGATAGGCATTGTAAAACGAAAGGAAGCGTTTTTTCTCCGATACCCCGCTGTTATGCCAGTACTGGAAGGCGATTTTGAGAGCGATTTCAACGCCGGTGGAGCCGTTGTCGGAATAAAAAACGCGTTCAAGCCCCGGCGGCGTGATCGACACGAGTCTTTCCGCCAGCAGGACCGAAGGGACGTTTCCCAGCCCCAGGAGGGTGGAGTGGGCGATCTTCCCCAGTTGTTCCTGAACGGCCTGGTCGATCGCGGGCACGCGGTGTCCGTGTACCGTCACCCATAGGGAACTTATACCGTCAAGATACCGCCTGCCCTCAATGTCTATCAGGTAACAGCCTTCCCCCGCGGCAATGATCGGGGCGTCCTCGCCCTCGTATTCCTTCATCTGGGTGAAGGGGTGCCAGACGAGGCTCCGGTCCAGCTCCTTCAAGCGGTTGATCTCTTCGCGGGAGTAAGCCGGTAGCTGACCCATTACAGAGTGACCTCCTTCGAAAAACTTTCCGCGTTAGGCTGAAAGTGATGGATCTTTAGGGTCCGTTCAACGTTCAACGTTGATAAAAAGACCGAGTAAATTCGTAGGCCGGGAAAAGGCTAAAGGCCGTTTCCGGCAAAAAAACAGAACTGTCCTTAAAATGCCGGAAACGCTACGCTTATTCCAGCCTACTTAAAAAAACACCACCTCATACCGCTCACTTCCCAATTCGCCGTGGGATAACCGGCAGACAGGCCGTTTTCATTCCTGGTAGTGACGATTAGTCGTCGTGAATGACTCCTTTGGAGCGAGTGTTTTGAGCGTTTCATCAAGCCGGTAGGTGTCGTTGAGCCTGCGGGCCGCTTCTTTCAAAAGGTCGATGTCGGGATTTTCCGGGTCCAGCCCCGCGATTTCAGGCACAAGCGCCAAAACAGGTATCCCGCTGTATTCCGCGATGGCCTTGGGGTTGTTTCTTTCGACAAGTCCGGGGTTTTCCGGGTACCGGTTTATTACCACGCCCTCCACATAGAGCTCCGCCTGGAGTGCGGCGGCCACTGTCAGGAGGGTGTGGTTGATGGTGCCGAGTCCCGGGCGGGCCGTTATCAACAGGGGAAGTCCCAGGTCCCGTACCATGTCCGCGATCATGTAGTTAGGGCTTACCGGGACGAGCAGGCCGCCGGCACCTTCGACGATGACAGCGTCATAGCGCCTATCCAGGTAATTGAAACACTCGAGTATGTTGGGGGATTTCACAGGCCTCTTCGATAGAATTACCGCCAGGTGGGGCGAGACCGGCTGCTCGTAACGGTAGGGGCAGAGCATTTCGATGGGCTCGTCCTCCAAACCGAGAACAGCGGCGACAAATTTAGCGTCCGCTGGGATTAGTTCGTCGCCGACTTTGGCCGCGCCGGTTTCAACCGGTTTTAAATAACCGACGGTAAGCCCTGCCGCCTGGTAGATCAGCCCCAGCAGCGCGCTCACAACGGTCTTTCCGACGCCTGTGTCGGTGCCGGTAATGAAAACGGAAGGCAGTTTCGGTTTCGCTGCTTGATTTGCCGCTTGTTCTTCAATCAAGAATTGAGCCTCCTTAACTCATCTTTCGCGGTTACGGTTGAAAAGCCGTGCTGTTTGTGTTCCCCGGAGTATTGGGAAGTGTGAATTTGCCGATTCCGTTAGGACTATTTCTTCATTTTGTGCTCTATTCCCAGCACTTCAGCCAGCGCCTCCAGGAAGCCTTCAATCTCCGCCGGCGTATGCGCTGCGGTAACCGTTATCCTGAGGCGGGCGGTCCCCGGGGGCACCGCGGGCGGCCTTACGGCCGGCACGTAATAGCCGCGCGCCAGGAGATGGTCCGAAGCGCGCGTCGCCCGTTCGGGGGATCCGAGGACGAGCGGCATAATGGGCGAGATTTTGTCCGCGTTGCAGCCCAAGGCGGTGAGTCCCGCGTGCAGATGGCTTACATTTTTCCACAAACGGTCGAGGAGCGCCGGTTCCTCTTCAAGGACCTCCAAGGCGGCCAGCGCAGCGGCGACTGAGGCGGCTGGGAGCGCCGTCGTAAAAATAAACGGGCGGGCGCGGTTTAGAATGTACTCTATCAAAAGGGCCGAGCCTGCAACGAACCCGCCTAAGGACCCCAGTGCCTTTGAGAGCGTGCCGGTGACCACGAGGTTCCCTGCCGGCACGACCTGGGCAGCTGCCGTGCCCCGTCCGCCCGGTCCGAGCACCCCTGTGCCGTGGGCGTCATCCACTATAAAGACAAGGGCGTTTTCCACGGCAACTTGGTGGAGCTCCGCCAGCGGGGCCGTGTCCCCGTCCATCGAGAAAACCCCCTCGGTTATTAGAAAGCGCCTGCGGCCTGTGTGCCGGGCGAGAAGGCCCCGCAGTGAGTCGAGGTCGTTATGCCGGAAGCGCACCAGCTTTGCACCGCTCAACAGACAGCCGTCGAGCAGGGACGCATGGCAAAGCCGGTCGCAGAAGACCACATCCTCCCGGCCCGCGAGGGCACTGATGACCGCCATGTTGGCCGTATAGCCCGAAGGAAAGACGAGGGCGCGTGCGCACCCCTTGAAACGGGCGACCGCTTCTTCCAAGGCCTGGTGCAGAGGAGTATGACCGCTTATCAGGCGCGCGGCCCCGCTCCCGGAGCCGTATGCCTGCAATGCCTCCTGAGCCCGCGCGATTACGCGAGGATGGTGGGTGAGGCCCAGGTAGTTGTTGGTGCAAAAAAGGACGACTTCCCGGCCGTCGTGCAGCGCGCGGGTCGGCCCGAGCGGTATAAGGGGGCGCAGGGAGCGTTTTAAGCCTGCCTGTTCTATTTCCTGCAGGGTGTCGCTCAGAAAGTGCACCTTTCAGCAGCCTCACTTAGCATATGTCAACTTCAGGACTAGTTCCTGGTAAACAATATAGACCTGCCGGGAACCGCTGTCAAGGGCGCTGGCAGGAATTTTCAATCCGGCGACGAAGTAATAGGCGTGGAGAGTTGCGGCACAACGAAGAACGAGAATGGCCTCTCTACCGGTTATCCTACGGCAAATTGCGAAGTGAGCGGTATGAGGTACTCCCCAGCACTCAGGGTAGGAGTTGAGCTACGCAGAATAAATGGCGCATGTGAAAATAGCTTCGATGCCCCCGACAGAAAAGCGGGCAGAAAAGTATGCCGGAATAAGCCTAGCGTTTCCGGTATTTTTAAGGTATAGATATGGTTTTTTGCCGGAAACGGCCTTCGGCCTTTTTCCGGCCTACGAACTACGAACTTAGAACTATTTTCGGGAGGGTACCCTGTGGCCCGAAAAAGGAAGAGCGAAATCGCCCTTGAAAAGGTGGATCTCAAGCGGGACGTAAGAGCCGAACTTCTCGGTTTGAGCCTTATTGCTCTTGCCGCGCTTGGTCTGGTCGGCCTTGCCAGTGAGTCCGCCGGCGCTGTAGGAGAAATTGTCCGCCGGGCCCTCTCGAGTCTCGCTGGCGAAGCACGGTTTCTTATCCCTGTTATAGTGGGCGTCCTCGGTATGATTCTGGTAAAGGGCACCTGCCGGACGGAAGACTTCCGGCTCAGAATATACGGCGGCGCCGGTCTTATTATGGTGGCCGTCGTGCTCCTTGATTTGTGGCTTTTGCCGCGGGAGGCGGCTTTTCGGGAAGCGATGGCCAACGGGCTGGCGGGCGACGGCGGCGGGGTGCTGGGTGCTTTTTTAGGTTTTATCCTCCGCCGGGCCTTCGGGGTGGCCGGGACTTATGTTATTCTTGGGAGCGCTACCCTTGCCTGTCTGGCTTTGACCACCAGTCTTTCCCCCGGAGAGCTGAGCAAAGGAATAGCAGCAAAGCTTTCCCGCTTCATACGGAGGCTTGGACAGTTCGTAAGCGGCTTTATCTTTACGGAGGTTAAAGAAGAAGAAAAGGTGCTCCCGCCACCGGTAATAATCGAAGACATTGAGCCTGTACCCAAGGTCGAGGAGACTCCGCCCGTACAGGAGCCGCCCAGCACTCAGAACCCTGAGTGCTGGGCACCGGAGCCGCCGGCAATTCCCGAAGAGAAGCCGTCGTTTAGGACCAAGCAAATTTCTCTGGAGGAGGTAATCACCTACCAACCGCCGCCCATAACCATGCTCGGGCGTGTCCCGAAGTCGCGCAGCACCGGCGGGACGCGCGACATCACGGAGAACGTCAAGATTCTCGAAGAGACCCTGACGAGTTTCGGCGTAAAAGTAAAGGTGGTCCAGGTGTCCCGCGGGCCGGCAGTTACGCGCTATGAGGTTCAACCCGCCCCCGGGGTTAAGGTCAGCCGCATTATGAGCCTGGCCGACGACATTGCACTGGCGATGGCTGCGCCTGATGTGCGGATTGAGGCGCCGATCCCCGGAAAGGCGGCCCTCGGCATTGAGGTTCCGAACAAGGAGATCTCCCTGGTACACCTCCGGGAACTTCTCGAAAGCAAGGAGTTCGTCCAGTCGCCTTCGCCGCTCACGGTGGCTTTGGGTCGGGGCATAGCGGGCCAGGTGGTTGTGACGGACCTTAGTCAGATGCCTCACCTCCTGATTGCGGGCGCCACCGGAGCGGGCAAAAGCGTTTGTCTGAATACTATGATTGTCAGCATCCTGTTCAAGTCGGGGCCGGACACGGTGAAGTTTGTGCTGATAGACCCGAAGGTGGTGGAACTCACCACCTTTAATGAGATTCCCCACTTAGCCTGTCCGGTGGTCACCGACGCCAAAAAGGCCGCAGCCACCCTGCGGTGGCTGGTGAGGGAAATGGAGCGCCGTTATGAGGCCCTCGCGGCCGCCGGGGTTCGGGATATCACCCGGTACAACAGCGTCCTGAAATTAGGAGACGAAAAGGGAGGACGGCTGCCATATATCATTGTAGTAATAGACGAATTGGCCGATCTGATGATGGTGGCGCCGGTCGACGTCGAGGACGCCATCTGCAGGCTGGCGCAGATGGCCCGCGCTGCCGGGATACACCTGGTGGTCGCGACCCAGCGGCCTTCAGTGGACGTAATTACCGGGCTGATTAAGGCCAATATCCCGTCAAGAATATCCTTTGCGGTTTCGTCCCAGGTCGACTCCCGCACCATCCTGGATATTGCGGGAGCTGAAAAACTGGTAGGGCGGGGCGACATGCTCTTTATCCCGGTCGGCAGTACTAAGCCTGTAAGGCTGCAAGGGGCTTACCTTTCCGACCGTGAGGTGGAGGCGGTGGTTGAGTATCTGAAAAGGCAGGGCTCTACCTCACAAGACGAAATTCCCGTGGAGGTCCCGGCGCATGAAGAACTGTATGAAGAAGACGATGAACTGTTTCCTCAGGCTGTGGAAGTCCTGCTCCGGGCCGGTCATGCTTCCATCTCGCTGCTGCAGCGGCGTTTGAAGATCGGCTATGCGCGGGCGGCGCGGTTGATTGACATAATGGAGCGGCGTGGGATAGTCGGGCCGTTTGAAGGGAGTAAACCCCGTGCCCTGTTAATGACCCTTGAGCAGTACCGTGCCACGTTTGAACGTCGAAAATAGGCAATTTTATGCCGGATATTGACCATGTACAGATGTTTATGGTATAATAGCTAGCGAAATTACGTTGTATCATCCGGTTTCATCTCGAATGGGGGTGGCAGAAATGGGAATCGGCGAGCAACTTATCCAGACCCGGAAGGTCAAGGGAATCAGCATTGAAACGGCTGAAGAAGCAACAAAAATTCGCGCCAAGTTCTTGCGGGCTCTGGAGAACGAGGAATTCGACGTACTGCCGGGACGCGTTTATGCCAAGGCCTTCCTTCGTTCGTATGCCCGTTACCTGGAACTGGATGACGCTGAGCTTGCTCGGGACTTTGACCGGCTTCAGGCGGCAGAACCAGAACCGGAAAAGAAACAGCGCCGGCTTAAGAAACGTCGCACCTTCAACTTGGGACGTTATGTAAACCTTTTTGTGGTTGCAGCGGTGATCGGTCTGCTCGTTGCTTTCAATGCAGTATACGGCAGGGTTTTTGAAAATCAGATAGAGACTAAACCTGTATTACAGGACGAAGCGGCGCGACCGGCAGCAAAACCGCGGGTTTATACGCCTCCGGTTGCAGGTAATGAAAATTCCGGACAAAACGATCAGACAAAGGACGCCAAACCTGCAGGAGAAAACGCTCAGCAGGACCAAGGGTTGAGCGTCAAGCTGAACGTTACCAGCGACACCTGCTGGATGCGGGTGGTAACGGACGGTACAATTGCGTTTGAGGGCGAGCTTGCGGCGGGTGAGGAGCGCAGCTTCCAGGCGCAGGAGGCCATTCAGCTCCGTTTGGGAAACGCGGGGGCGGTGGAGGTCTCCTGTAACGGGCAAAGCTTTGGTTACCTCGGCGGTGCCGGCCAGGTGGTAACCAAGGAGTTTTCAGCGCAGCAAGAATCACCGACGCAGCAGGGCTAATGACGGTAGTCGGTTGCCTGTATTCGGTCGCCGGGACTTTTGTAGGAATTCGCAATTGCGAATTCCTATATTTTTGGATAACCGCAACAGCCGTGTTGATGTGCGAGGTGGGCTTCCCGTAGCCGTCTTTCGTATTTTTTGACTTAGGACTCAGGCGAGCGGTATTTGCCGGAAACGGCCTTCAGCCTTATTCCGGCCTACTCTGGACTCGCGACTCGGGACTTATTTTTCGGAGGAGTCCCTCACGACCCAGCACTCAATGGACTTCTTGCCCTTTGAAGGACAGACCTTCATTGAGCTTAATGAAGTGATAGCTTTTAAGCTTCAAGTATTACATTGAGTGCTGGGCAGTCAGTATAAGGTTGAACGTCTATTTTCGGAGGAATTGGGTTCAGTTGATTTACGTCTGTGCTGTGAGCTTGGGGTGCGCGAAGAACCGGGTAGATACCGAAGTGATGCTCGGGCTTTTAGGATCGGCCGGGTATGCCTTGACGTCTGATCCGCGGGCGGCTGACGTAATGATAGTGAACACGTGTGCCTTTATTACACCGGCGCAGCGGGAATCGGTCAACGCCATCCTCGAGGCGGCCCGGTATAAGGATGAAGGAAGCCTGCGGGCGCTGGTGGTGGCCGGTTGCTTAGCAGAGCGGCACGGTACCGCGCTGCTGCACGAGGTGGCTGAGATCGACGCGCTGCTCGGCACCGGCAAGGTAGGTGCGGTTACTGCGGTGGTGGAGGGTGCCCTTGCGGGGACGAGGCCGGCTGTTCTCGGCGATCCTGGTTTTCTGCAGACCGGTGAGCCGCGGCTCTTGACGACACCTCCGTATACGGCCTATCTCAAGATTGCCGAAGGTTGCAGCAACCCCTGCAGTTTTTGCGTCATTCCGGCGCTGCGCGGCCCTTACCGGAGCCGCCGGCGGGAAGACATACTTAGAGAGGCCGAGCTGCTTGCGGCGGGTGGGGTTAAAGAGCTGGTCCTGGTGGCTCAGGACACCACCAGGTGGGGGTTGGACATTTCCGGGCGGCCGGGGTTGCCCGGGTTGCTGCGGGAGATTGGCCGTTTAAACGGCATTCGTTGGGTACGCTTGCTTTACGCTTATCCCACAGGTATTTCCGACGAACTCCTCACCGTCATTGCCGAAGAAAGCAAGGTTTGCAAGTACCTCGATCTCCCGTTGCAGCACGTGAGCCCTATGCTTCTCAGGGCGATGAGACGCCCCGTGGTCGACGTGCAGGGACTTGTAAAAAGGGTGCGCACGGCGGTCCCGGGAATAACGCTGCGGACGACTTTTATCGTGGGCTTTCCCGGGGAGACCGCGGCCGATTTTGCCTCCCTCGAGCAGGCGGTGGGGGAAGGTATCTTTGACCGCACCGGTGTTTTTGCGTATTCGCGGGAAGAAGGGACAGCAGCGGCCGACCTTCCGGAACAGGTACCCTGGAAAACGAAACAAGAGCGCTTCAGACGCCTCCGGGCAGCGGCGCGCGGGGTCTCGCTTGCGCACAACCGGAGCTTGGTCGGCCGGGACGTGCTGGTGCTGGCGGAGGGGAAACGCGGCCGCCTTTTTTACGGGCGGAGCGAAGCGGATGCGCCGGAGGTCGACGGAAAGATTTATTTCACCTCCCCCCGGCCGGTGGTACCGGGAGAGTTTGTCACGGTGCGGATCACCGGGGGAAGGGCTTATGATCTGGTGGGGAATGTTGAGAACTGAGCGCCGGCAGGTCCCCGGAGCCGTTTGAGAACACCTGGGAACACCATTAATTCCAAAAGTTCCATAAGGAAAACAAACTGCACCCTGTGCTATAATTTACGGGTGCAGGTTGTCTTTAGCTAGCGAGACACATAAATAAAACTTCTTCGAAAATAAACAAAAGGTTTAACACTGCGAGTGAATTCCGGGGGTGAATGCGTTGATCTGGCAAGGTTTGAGGATAAAAGCGGTACTGGTGGCCCTAGCGATCGGGCTGATCTGCCTTTTCGGCGGACAGTGGCTGTATGAGAAATACGGCTACCAGCAGTCGCTGCAGCAGGCGCTGGGACAGCAACCCCAGGTTGCGGATTTCGCGGCGGAAGAACAAAACGGGCGGCTTGTGGTTACCATTCGCCTCCGTTCGCCGGATAACCTTATGCCCACTTATAAAAAGCTGGAAAGTTTGGTTGGCGAAGCATTAGGCAGCCGGCCTTTTGTCATTGAGATAGCAGACAGTCGGGACGCCGGCCTGGAGGAGGTTTTGTACCGAAGCCAGTTCGCCGTTTACCAGGCACTGGTCCAGGGTTCTTTCAAAGAGATGGAGGCGGAGGTCAGTGCCAACGCCCGCGAGGCCGGGGCGGAAACCCGGATTTACATCGACAACGATAACGTTTACCTTACTTTCAAGAAGGAAGACCGTTTCCTGGCCGCGGTTATTCCGCGTAATCCTGCCCCAAAGGCAACGGAAGGTGGTAGCCCTTATGCATAAAGAACTGGGTTTGGGCTTTGGTGTTGCGCTAATGGTCTTCCTTTTGGCCGGCGGCTACAACGTAGGGCCGCTTATCCTCCTGGCGGTCGCCGCTGGTGCTTTTTACTACTTCGTAAGGGTCAAGGGTCTGGTTAAGAACTTCGCCGTGAGCGAGGAAGGCGGCGATAGTACGGTTTCCTTTGCCGATGTGGGCGGACAGGCCACCGCCATTAAGGAACTGCGTGAAGCGCTGGATTTCATTAAGAATTACAATTTTATCCGTCACCTGGGCATCAGGCCGTTGAAAGGCATTCTACTGACCGGCCCTCCGGGGACCGGCAAGACCCTGCTGGCGCGGGCGGCTGCCGGTTATACGGATGCAACGTTCGTTTCCGCGAGCGGTTCGGAGTTCGTGGAGATGTACGCCGGCGTCGGTGCGCAGCGGGTCCGCCGGCTATTCCAGACAGCGCGGGAAAAGGCGCAGCAGAGCGGCAAAAGCAACGCCATTGTTTTTATCGACGAGATCGAAGTTTTAGGTTCACGGCGGGGGAAAGTAACCAGCCACCTCGAGTACGACCAGACCCTTAACCAGCTCCTGGTGGAGATGGACGGGATTAAAATTGATGACGTGGTGCACACACTTGTAATAGCCGCTACCAACCGCGCCGATCTTCTAGATCCGGCGCTTTTGCGGCCCGGCAGGTTTGATCGTCAGGTCAGGGTTGAGCTTCCTGACCGTGAGGGAAGACTGGAAATCCTGCGCCTCCATACACGTAACAAGCCTCTCGCTGCAGACGTTGAACTGGAGACAATTGCCCGGGAGACCTTTGGTTTCTCCGGGGCGCATCTCGAGAGCCTGGCAAACGAGGCGGCCATCCTGGCGATGCGGGAGGGCTTGCGAGAAATATACCAACGTCATTTTACGGAGTCCGTGGAAAAGGTGCTCCTGGGAGACAGGCTTGACCGGCGGCCTACGCGGGATGAGCTCTGGCGGGTGGCGGTTCACGAAACCGGGCATGCTCTGTTGAGCGAGAAGACCAAGCCGGGTTCGGTAACCGCCTTGACCGTGACGCCGCGGGGGAGCGCGCTTGGCTATTTCCGGCAAAAAAGTGAAAACGATAACTACCTTCACACCCAGGAGCAGCTTGAAAACCAGCTTTCTGTTTTAGTGGCTGGCGCGGTGGCTGAAGAGATTGTTTTGGGAAGCCGCAGTACCGGCGCGACCAATGATTTTGAACAGGCGGTGATGGTTGCTGAAACGATGGTACGGGCAGGTATGTCTGAGCTTGGGATAGTTTCGTTTGGCGAACTCCCCGATGATATCCGGCACCAGGTGCTTTCTCAGGTGCTGAAAAGCCAGGAAGAACGGGTCAAGGAGTACCTGAAGCCTATGCGGGGGATTATTACCCGGATTGCTGAGCGGTTGCTGGTAGACGAGCGCCTGTCAGGTGATGAGTTCCGGGTGCTGCAACAAAATTCAGCGGCATAAATCCCCGAAATTTCAGCGAAGGTTCCCGACATCCACCCGCCAATTTTATACGGATTTTTTTCGTTGGGTACGGAGGATTTGCCCCGTACCCAACGAATAAGTGAAATAAAGAGCAAGACTAAGGTGAATCTAAAAGATGCGGGCAGAAATTGTATTTACCGGAACCGAACTACTCTTGGGGCAGATCTTGAATACTCACGCACAGTGTCTTGGCCAGGAACTCGCCGGCATGGGCATCCAGGTTGTCCGGCACACTACGGTGGGTGACGATTGGGAAGAGCTCACTGGGGCCGTCCGGGAGGCGCTTGCGCGCGCTGACCTGGTTATTACGACGGGCGGGCTCGGTCCCACAAGCGACGACCTGACAATGGATGCGGTAGCAGCCGTCCTGGGGCTACCGCTCATGATTAACCAGACCGTGCACGCATGGATCGAAGAGTACTTCAACAAACGCGGACAAGCGGTGCCGGAAAACATCTTCCGGCAGGCCTATTTCCCGGAAGGAGCCACAATTTTGCCGAACGCAGCCGGTACGGCTCCAGGGTGTATTATCGAAAAAGACGGCCGGATAGTTGTGGTCTTGCCCGGGCCGCCCCGGGAGCTGATACCAATGTTTGCAGACCACGTGGTCCCTTTTCTAAGCAAAAAATTGGGTCGTGATACCGTTTTAAAGTTACGGATTCTTAGGGTGACCGGTATTGCGGAATACGCGGTACAGGAGCGGCTGCAGGGCCTGGGGGAACAGGGAAACCCGCGTATAGGTTACATTGCCAAGCCCGGAGAGGTGTACATCAGGATCGCGGCCGAAGGGCGCGACGCCGCCGAAGCGGAACGGCTTGTAGCGGAAATGGCTGCTGAGATTACAGGCCGCCTTGGCGAGCATGTATTCGCCTTTGACGAAGAAAAGATCGAAGAAACGGTAGTGAAGCTTCTCGTCGACGCCGGATACACGGTCGCTTTTGCGGAGTCCTGCACAGGGGGACTGGTGTCCGCGCGGCTTACGGATGTGCCGGGCAGTTCAGCCTGTTTTAAGGGGGGCGTTGTCGCTTACGCGAACGCTGTGAAGGAGCAGGTCTTGGATATACCGGCGGCGGTCCTGCAGAAGGGCGCGGTCAGTCCGGAAACTGCGGTGGCTATGGCGGAAGGAATAAAACGGCGGCTGCAAACCGATATTGGCGTGGGCATCACCGGGATCGCCGGGCCGACCGGAGGGACCACCGAAAAACCGGTAGGACTTGTGTATATCGCGGTTGTATTTCCGGTGGGAACAAAGGTCAAAGAGTTCAACTTCCCCGGGAGGCGCTTCGCCGTCCGGCAGGGAGCGGCAAATGCGGCGTTAAAGATGCTGCGTGATTTTCTTGGGAGCGCACAGTCTGTGCCGGTAAAGGACAGTGATGAAACCCCGGACTGTCTTTCCCACCAGTCGGGGATTGGTTAGAAGGAGCTGGGAATTTTTTAGTGGAATTTTTGGGAAAAGTCTATTAGAATTATAGGAAAAACAGCAGGGGGAGTTTCTCTTGAGCGACCGGCAGAAGATGTTGGAGTCCACACTCCTGCAGATTGAACGGCAGTTCGGCAAGGGAGCTATTATGCGCCTGGGAGAGGCGACCGGGCGCTTCCAGGTTGAAGCCATCCCGACCGGCTCTATTGCGCTGGACGTAGCCCTCGGTGTGGGCGGGTTCCCACGCGGCCGGGTGGTCGAAATCTTTGGACCTGAATCTTCCGGAAAGACCACAGTAGCGCTGCACGCCGTCGCCGAAGCGCAACGCGAGGGAGGCGTTGCGGCGTTCATCGATGCGGAGCACGCCCTAGACCCGGCCTACGCGCGGCGTCTCGGTGTTGACGTGGACAACCTCCTGGTAGCCCAGCCGGATACCGGGGAACAGGCGCTGGAGATCGCGGAAGCCCTGGTGCGCAGCAGCGCGGTTGACATCGTCGTCGTGGACAGCGTTGCGGCGCTGGTCCCGCGTGCTGAGCTCGAGGGTGAGATGGGCGATATTCACGTAGGTCTCCAGGCGCGTCTTATGTCCCAGGCCCTCCGGAAGCTCACCGGTGTGATCAGCAAGTCGCGGACTACCGCGATTTTTATCAACCAGATCCGCGAAAAGGTCGGCGTGATGTTTGGAAACCCCGAGACCACGCCGGGCGGCCGGGCGCTGAAGTTTTACGCTTCGGTGCGACTGGAGGTGCGGAAGATCGAGGACCTGAAGCAGGGTGCCGAGAGGATCGGGAGCCGCGTCCGCGCCAAGGTGGTCAAGAATAAGATGGCACCCCCCTTCAAGCAGGCCGAGTTCGACATCCTCTACGGCGAAGGAATCTCGAAGGAAGGCAGTCTCCTCGACGCCGCGGTAGAGCTAAAACTGATATCCAAGTCGGGCACCTGGTACGCTTACGGCGACCAACGGCTCGGGCAGGGGCGGGACAACGCCCGGGAGTTCCTTAGGGAGAACCCGGACCTGTACCGGGAGATCGAATCAAAGGTGCGGCAGGCGGTGAACCTGGTACGGTCCGAGACCGCCGCCACCCACACCGAATAAAGGGAACCGTAAAAAGGGGACCGGCTGCTTTTTGTTAAAAAAGTTGCCTGTCTCTTTTTTTTTGCAGTTACTTTTCTGGGGACTGGCTGCTTTTTGTCAAAAAAGCTGCCTATCCCTTTTTGAGCGGCCGCTTTTAGTCTTCTTCGCTTCTCAGTGACTTCCAGGAGATGATATCGTGGTCAAGGAAACGCAGGCGCAGTGGTTCGCCCGTCTCTATAGCGCCGTTTAAGAACAGGTTGTAAAGCTCCTTGTGTGGATAGCGGACCACCTCACCGTCGGGGAACCGCACCCCGATCACTCCCTGGCCGTAAACGCCCACAAATTCTACGTCTTCCTCGGTGACGGGAGTAGCGCCCAGCTTCAGGCCGAGGGTGACCCCGGGTAGGATAATAAGTGCTGCGAGAAAGCCGATGATGAAATAGATACGCGGCCATTCGGGGTGGGCCAACCCGGTAAAGGCGATAATAAGTGCAACGGTAATCGGCACAGCCAGCGTAGTAAAGTAGCTCATTCTGCTGAAGAACTCCCGCATTTTCGCCCTCCGGTTAAATATGGTTAATAAGTTCGCAGTTCAAGGTTCTAACCCCGCCGCGCATAATCAACTTTTTCGCTTTTGAGCACCATTTTCCTTTCTGAAACAATTATCTTTTAATGTGCGGCCTGTTATGTACCAACAGTTGCTAATAAGACGCGGGCAGGATACAATTTAGATTAGGTGGAGTTTTTGGTGCAATTACAGCAAATATTGGGCGAACCGGGACAACAGGTTTGCGGGCTGCTCGGCCGCACACGGCTTGCAAGGGCTTTTTACCTTGCCGGCGGTACCGGTCTGGCGCTGCAGCTCAAGCACCGGCAGTCTTGCGACCTCGATTTTTTTCAGGAAAGCCTGTCAGAGAGGGTTCCCGGACAACAGATCGCCGGCGAGATCAAACACCTGTTCGGCGAACGACTTGCGAAACCGGCACTCAGACAGAGCGACCAGGTTGTTTGGGAAATTGCCGGGGTAAGAGTTGCTTTTGTCGCCTACCCGTTCTCTCTGTTGGAACCGCCTCTCAACGCGGGAACGCTTTACCCTGAACTGGAAGGCATCCGTCTGGCGACAACGCGGGAGATCGCGCTTATGAAAGCTTACGCTCTGGGGCGACGGGCGACTTTTAGGGATTACGTGGACCTTTATTTCTTGTTAAAGACAGGTCATACTACTCTTCAGGAGATTATCAAAAATGCATGTTTAAAGTTCACCCTGGAGAGCGAAACTCTTTTTTCAACACGGTTATTTTTAGAACAACTGACCTATTTGGAAGACCTTGAAGATAAGGATGCGGCTCTGAACTTAATGTTCGATCGAAAAATTACAGCCGGCGAGGTCCAGGAGTTCTTTAAGGCAGAAACGGTCCGGTTCTTGTCAGATGAAATCTCCCTTAAAAAGGAGCCTGGTTTATGAAACTCCCCGCTTTTATGACTGGTTTATTCAAGAACTACGCCCCGGAGAGTATCGATACGGAGAAATATTTCAAGATGATCATTAAAACGGTTTTATCGTACGGAACCTGGGACCAGATCATGTGGCTCTTCGACTATTACGGTGTTGAAAAGGTTAAAACTGTTTTTATCGAAGATTACTACGGGCTCCGGA
Organism: Bacillota bacterium; assembly: GCA_040757355.1. Classification (GTDB taxonomy): domain Bacteria; phylum Bacillota; class Desulfotomaculia; order Desulfotomaculales; family Ammonificaceae; genus DTYU01. Next base: position 83,757 of record JBFLWY010000001.1, read on the forward strand.
CCCTTCCGGAGAGCACCAGGCGCCTCTGGGAGTTGGTTTTTGTCGAAGCACCTCTTAGAGTAGAACCGCCTGCGGCCAAATGGCGCTCCTGTAGAAGGATTATTCCGGCGTCAGAGGGAGGTGGCCAAGATGTATAGTAAAATTCTTGTGGCGGTGGACGGTTCCGAAAACTCCCTGCGGGCGGTGGCCGAAGGGGTCAAGCTGGCGCAGGGTAATCCGGGCGCACGGCTGGTACTGATTACGGTAATACCCCCGGTCGACCCGTTTTTCGGCTACGGGCCGCTGATCACGTCCCAGCAGGTGCAGGAAGCTGAACGAAGTGCGGCCGACGCCGTGCTCGCGAAAGCGAAGGAGGTTATCGGCCGGGCCGGCCGGGCCGCGGAAATAACCGAGGAGGCGGGAGTCACGGTCGAAAGCGTCGTCCAGATCGGGGACCCCGCGCAGTCAATAATCGAGTATGCCGCCCGCGAGGGTTTCGAGGTGATCGTAATGGGCCGCCGCGGGATGGGGATGTTAAAGGAACTGCTGCTGGGGAGCGTGAGCAGCAAGGTGCTGCAGCTTGCGCCCTGCCCGGTACTGCTGGTACGCTGAAAGAATCACCAAACTATTGTAAACCTGCACACTCTGATTTAAACGCCTCTGGGGAAGGAGATGATGAAAAGGATAGCCCGGCCGATTGCGGAAAAAAAATAAGGCGGCCGGGTATCTTAAAAGGAGAAAGGAGAAGAAAAATGACTTACACAGTCAAAATTCCCGAGTTTGACCCCTGGATAATCGCTGCGGCTGTGGTCTGGAGCATTTTCTGGAAGGGACTGGCCCTCTGGCGGGCAGCCCGGAACGAACAGCGCGGCTGGTTTATCGCCCTCCTCCTTATCAACACCCTCGGAATTTTAGAGATGCTTTACCTGGGGATTTGGGGCAAGAAGCGCACGGCCTGGGGCAGGCGGATATGGTAGATATGTCATTATGCATCATCATTCGGTTCAAAGCATACGAGTTGAGAAAGATAGGCGAAATTAACCAGCACTCAGTTAAACACTTGCCCGGATAACTCGGGCTGGCCTTTAGCTGAAAGAAGCTTTCCGTTTATTACGAAAAAGAACGTCGCTGAATGCCAGGCGGCGTTACACACCGGCATCTAAAAGGCCCAGGATGTTTTCCGCCTTAGCTGCTCCTGTATTCCCGTTCCAGCGCTTCGGCAAGCCAGAGTTGGATCAGTGTCTGGTAAGGAATTCCCTTTCTTGCTGCGATCCGCCTAATCCTCGCCAGATGCGGTGCGGAAATACGGATGGTAATCACTTCCTTGCGCTCCCGGCGCCGGCGCAGCTTTTCGGCGAGTTCCGGGGCGAGCACCAGCTCCTCAGGCTCGGTTTCCCCTATCAGTTCCACCGTATCGTGCGTATCAAAGAAATCGCGTGCCTCTTGCTCGTCTTTAAACTCTGGAATCCGTGGTTTTTGAGCCATCTTAGTTCTGCCCCCTTTTGGATTTAGCTTAAGAAAGAATCTGGGAGCGGTAGTAACGCCGCTCGGCCTGATTCATATCCCGCGCAGTAATTACGCGGACAACGCCACTTTGCTTAAGCACGAATACAACCAACAGGTACCGTCCAGCTGCCGTTCGTCCGTATGCCAAGCGGTAGCCCTGGCGTGTCTTGCGGATCAATGCCTCCTCGGGGAACTCAAAAACTTCTTCCACTTCTACCGGGGTGACGTTATGTTTGGTAATGTGCTGCACGTTTCCATTCGGCTGCTCTTCTGGATCCCATTCAAAGTCCCTAACGAAGAGGTTCATTACGGCATCACCCTGAAAAATATTTTAAGGGTCTGTAAATATAATGTCAATACAAGAATCTTTTCTTCCTAAATATAAAAAAGAGTAAATAAATTTTTTTCTTCCGGGCGGAACTTTCGTTAGGCTATACGGATGGAGCTTCGGGGTCCGTTCGGCGTTCAACGTTCGGCGTTAGGCTTTGGGGATAAAACTTTAGGGTCCGTTCAACGTTCTGCGTTTGGCGTTATCCGGAAAGCCACGGGAATTGAAAGATATTCTTAGGCGGGGCTGGCTGTCCGGTTGCCGGCCGGTGCGGCGCAGGCTATAATGAGAGTCAAAGATAAGACCCGGTGGGGTGATGAAAATGAGCATCGCACAATTCGAGGGTTGGTTCAGGTGCCGACAATTTTGAGGCAGGGTCCGTACAGGTTCTTTTTCTTCAGCAGGGAAACGTCGGAACCGCCGCATATTCATGTAGAAGAGGCGGAAAACTACGCGAAATTCTGGCTGAACCCTGTTTCGGCGGCGGCGTCATTTGGGTTTAAGGCGCACGAGTTGAGGAAAGATAGGAAAAATTGTGGAGGAAAATGCCGACCTTTTTAGGAGGGCTTGGGATGAGTACTTTAGGAAGTAACCAGCAGGTGCCGTTGGTTGCCCTTGATGTGTGGTTTGAAAATGAAATGCTGTATGTGAGGCTGAGTGACGGGAGGGAGCTCGGCGTGCCGGTTGAATGGTTTCCCCGCCTGAAGAACGCTACGGCAAAAGAACGGGCGAACTGGCGGTTTATCGGCCGGGGAATCGGTATTCGCTGGCAACCCGCCGCGCATCCAGGTCGTCCATCACCACCGAGGTCACCTTCTGTTCAAGTGCCTGGATGATTACTTCTCGTTCGCCTGCTCCTAAATCCGGTAACAGCTTCAGAAGTTGCGGACTGGCGAGCGAGCATTCGGCCAGCCAGGTGCCGAGGAGAGTCTGAATCGATTCAAGCGCCGGATCAGGCTTCTGCTGGATCTCTGCCAACACAGCCATAGGAACGAACACCTCATCTGCACCCAACAGCAGCAACTCTAAGCGGCCGAGGCGCGCCAGAAAAAGTAGCGGTCCGGCATCTACAACCCGCGCCCTCATTCCTTGAGCTTCCGTGCCGCCTCTATTTCCCGGGTTATCTCCTCGCCGCGGAGGTTGATCGCCGGCACGCCATAACGGGCGAGGGAAGCAAGGAAGGTTAACCGGTCGAGGCCGGCGAGCTCTGCCGCCAGTCCTGCCGACACTCGCCCCAATTCGTAAAGCTTGGCCGCCAACAAAAACCGCGCCTCAGCAGTAAACTCGGCCTCAGACATCTTCAGCGCCTGGGGCAAACCCTCCGGCACCGGTATACATACCTCGCGCATCGGGCATCACCTCTCTACATCCATTATACCCTTTCTTGAATACTTCGCCCACCACTTGCTCCGCGGTGGCGTAGAGCCTTCTGCCTCAAATACTTTTCGCAATTGATTTGCCGCATATGTTCTGCGTTCGGCGTAAGCTGGAGAGCTGCAGGGATTTGGAAGATATTCTCAGGTGTAGCCGGCTGCCCGGTTGCCGGATGGCGCGGCACGGGATATAATGGGAGTCAGAGATGAAACCCGGTAGGGTGATGGAAATGAGCATGACCCCGGAAGAAGCAGAACTGATGGAGCGCGCTATCGAGGAAGGCTGTGAACGGGTATTACCCTGACTGGTGCATTTGAGTCAATGTAACGGAATTGCAGAGGGAAACATTAGTAAAGATGTAGAAGGACAGACATTTAGTGAGGAAGTTGCGGAAGGAGTGAGGTTTTATGAATCCTCTTCTGAAGAGAATCACCGTTGATCCGAATATCTGCTTCGGCAAGCCCTGTATCCGCGGCACAAGGATCTGGGTTTCCCTGATACTAGATTTTTTAGCCAGCGGGATGACCATTGAAGAAATATTGGCGGAGTATCCGGACCTTCAGCGGGAAGACATTTACGCCGCGATTGCTTACGGAGCAGAGATGTCCCGGGAGCGGTACGTGGATATCGCCACGGAGGCTACCGGATAAGACTTAAGCTCGATGAAAACTTTTCAGGGAGGGTCTTGCATGAAAGGAAAGGTTGAATTTACGGCCGAGATATTTAAGGAAGGGGAGGTTTACGTTTCCCTGTGCCCGGAGCTGAACGTTTCAAGCTTCGGCGACTCGGTGGATGAGGCTAAGAAATCGTTGGTCGAGGCAGTTACGGCTTTCCTGGAGGAATGCAAAACGATGGGCACTTTCGAGGAAGTGCTCGAGGAAGCAGGTTTTCTTCGAACGGAGAGCGGCTGTGTGCCGTGCGAAGCCGTGGTTAAAAGCAGACTGATTATTCCGGCCTGACGATGAGCGGCAGAAGGATAACGCCTGTTCACTATACGCTGCTCGTGCGGGTCTTTGAGTATGACGGATGGAAAGTAACGAGGCAGAAGGGCGATCACCTTGTGATGACCAAACCCGGCGCCAAACGTCCCCTGGTGATTAAGACCAGTCCACGGCTTGTCCCTATAACACACATCCGTACCAACATGACCACGGCCGGTATGAGCAGGGAACGCTACTTACCCTGTCTGCGTGCGGACACGCACAGGCAGGCGCGAATAATGGGTTTTATTTTACCGCAAAAAATTTTTTCTTCCGGGCGGAACTTTTTCCGGCGCGGCTTTTGGGGTTGCTTGCTGCAAAACGCTGCCGCTCTCCACATCATACGTCTGCGCTGGCTTGACAGCCACTCCGGTCAATTATAAAATACGATTCGGTAGCAGAAAAAACTTAAAAACGTTAGCTTTAAGAGCAGATTCTCTCCGATGGAAAAAGAAAGGAGGCGCCTCGATGTTTAATGTAGCTGAAATCAAGGCTGCCATAGAAAAGCTTCCTGAGAGCGACTTTGTCCAGTTGAGGAAGTGGTTTTGGGAAAAAGACTGGCAGAAATGGGATAGACAAATTGAAGTGGACTCAGATGCCGGAAAGTTGGATTTCCTGATTGAAGAAGCATTCGACGAAAAGAGTAAGGGACAACTCAAGGAGCTTTAAATGCACCGGGCTACAACCCGTTTCTGGAAGAGCTTTGCAAACCTGCCAAAACCTGTTCAAGACCTATCGGAAAAGTGCTTTGAACTCCTTAAAACTAACCCATCGCATCCGTCCCTTCATTTCAAGAAAGCCGGCAAGTTTTGGTCAGTTCGAATCGGGCTTAATTGCAGAGCGCTTGCGGTAAAGGACGGCGAAGATTTTATCTGGGTTTGGATTGGAACGCATGACGAATATGAAAGAATGGTAAAAGAACGCTGAACGATGAACCTTCAACGCCGAACGCACCTTGCCTCACTTGTATACATTCGGATTCAAGAACCGTCCCTTGTTTTCCTGTAAACCCACCTTAAAAGTTCGGTAATATCATTATACCGCAAAAAATTTTTTCTTCCGGGCGGAACTTTTTCCGGCGGGGCGGTGTCTAATTAGTCAGGTAGCCGAGGAGAAATTCGCCAGTCCCGGCAGGAGAATGTCGGGGAATGGAGAATATTCCTCCTTCGGTTGCCGGAGCAGTCGTTGGTAATCGGGGGTCAGTAGTCAGAAAAAGATGTAGGACACAGTGAATTCCTACAAATGAGTCTGACGACCGACTTCCGACGACCGACGACCGACAAAGGGGGGATGAGCCGGCAGTGACGGCCGCCGGGCCCAAGTTAGTTAAAAGGGGCAGCCCGCAGACGAGGGTAGGGCGCCGAACCGGCGCCGGGAAAAGCTCCATACTACCTCAAAACGATTCCCATGACCAGTAAGATTTGACCCAGAACTACGAACTTCGAACTTCGAACTAACAAACTAATGTCAAGGAGGGAAAAAGCTTGATAAAAGCGCGCAAGAAATGGCTCTGCATCCTCGTAGCGCTGACGTTCCTGCTCGGCTTGATGCCGGTCAGCCCGGCGTTGGCTGCCGAGTACTTCGACATCTCGGGTTCTTACAACTACGTGGAGGCGGATGATAACCAGAATCTGGGTTCGGTGAGCGTTGTCTATGGCGATGACTTATCTTCTATTACAGGGGTCGTTTACGTTGAGGTTACCTTGCCATCGGATACCGACATGGATGAGGATGACGATGTATCAATTACGAACGGCACCCTGCTCAGCCGGACTACCCGGAAGGTCCTTGTATTGGCTAGCACCAGTATGAGTGATACTACCGCTGTCACGGTAGACTTCCAGGAAGTTGACATTGATTCTGACTTTACGGGGAACGTCACGGCGGCGGTAAAGGTGTGGAACTATACCGGTTCCGGAATACAGTATGAAACCACCGAAAACGTGACCATCGCCAAGATCGAGAGCACGGCGGTAACCATTTCTGCCGAGTCGCCGAAGCGGATAAGCGTCGGTTCGGACAAGGAAGGCGCGAAGATTACCATTGACGAGGAGACGCCGGGCGCGCTCGATGCTGATGATACCATCTCGCTGACAATCCAGAAGTCGGGTGTGAGCTGGGATTCCAGCACTCTCAGTACCAGCAATATCGTGTATACCGGCCTGACGATCAGCGACTGGGAGATTACCGGTGAGGACGACCAGACGCTCAATCTTACGGTGGGCACCGAGTCCACAGCCGTGGCAGGCAGCATCGAGATCACGCCGCTCTTCATCGTTGAACCCGGTACCTCCGACGGCGACGTAAACGTCAAGGTCGGCGGCGACGTGGACGAGAAGACAGTGAAGGTTGCCGAGGTCGGCGCCGAGGCTGTTGATGTCGAGGTAGACGACGCGGACAAGGATACGGTTTACCTCGGCCAGAGCGCGACGCTGGATGATGTAGAAGTTACGCTGGATCCCGATACCAGCTTCGACGATGACGACTACATCACCATCACCCTGCCGGAGGGCCTCGAGTGGACCGATGACGATCCTCTGGTTGATGATTCCGCTAACCTGGATCCTGAGAAGCGGTACAATGATAACCAGAGCCTGTGGCTCTCCTTCTCGGCTGAAGAGGACGACGACATTGTGCTCGAGGACTTCGAGATCAGCGCGGATGCCGACGCGGCCGTCGGTGACCTGAAGATCACCTTCGGCGGTGCCGTGAGCGGCGAATACGTCATCGGCAAGGTGAAGGCGCCGGTCACCGCAGAGGCCGAGAAGGTTAACATCCAGCCGCTCGGCTCCAACCAAGCGGCCGGCAAGATCGTGATTAAAGAGGCTGCCGACGGTGCGCTGAAAGCTAACACGAACAGTGTGCTCGTCCTTGAGTTACCGATGGGTGTTGAGTGGAGCACTGCTCCTGACGTGGATGTCACGGAGGGTGACCTTGATCTTGGGACCGTCTCTATAGACGGGGCTGAATTGACTATTGATATCGACGGAGAGAGCGATGTAGCCAGCACGATCGAGATCACCAAGATCAAGTACGACGTTGACAACCGGGCGGCCGCCGGCGACATCAAGGTGGAGATCAAGACCCAGGACGGTACCGGTGATGAGTACTTCGACGACGCTGAGGACGACGCCATCGCCACTGTGGTGAACGCGGCCATCGTCTCGGCGACCAAGCGCGACAGCTCCTTCGTCATCGGCTCTACCACCTACACGGTGAACGGCGAGGAGCAGACGATGGACGTGGCGCCGTACATCAAGGACGGCCGCACCTTCCTGCCCGTACGGTACGCGGCGCTGGCCTGCGGCGTTGACGAGGGCAACATCATCTGGGACGGCGCTAAGAAGACCGTAACCCTGATCAAGGGCGACCGGGTTGTGCAGATGACCATCGGCTCCAAAGCGATGCTGATCAACGGCGCCTCCGTGACGATGGACGTTGCGCCGGAGATCGTAGCCCCCGGCCGGACGATGCTGCCGCTGCGGTTCGTCGGCCAGGCGCTCGGCGCCACCGTCAACTGGGATGAGGCTAATCAGACGGTTACAATGAACGTACTCTAAACGATGTACTCTCGGAGGGCTCGGGTTTTGTAAACCCGGGCCCTCTTTAATTTCACAAGATTTTACTGTTGACTTGGGAAATCTACATAGATATACTTATCTTAACAATAATTAAGCAAGTTAACTAATTAACCCTCGTACAACTAGTCTGCAAAGATTTAGGAGGATTCCAAATGCGGTGGTTGCGGTTATCTATAGTGGCAATAATGCTGACAGCGGGAGTATTTCTTGGCGGCACCTCCTACGCTGCCACAGACACAACTGAACCCCGTGACGGTCTCAGCCTCAGCGACGCAATTGTACTTGCGCTTGAGAACAATAAAGAGCTGGAGCAGGCTTCTCTCGAGGTAGAGGTTGCCAAGGAGACCCGTAAAGAAGTCTGGGAGACGTACAACACCTTCTTATTACAAACATACGTACCAGGGCAGAATATGTATGTAAGTATACCGACGGGTGAAGATCCGACAGGCCTTGTTTACGTCTCGAACTTCAACTGGGAAGTTGAGGAGCGGAACTATCTTGCGAAGATAGATTCGGTGGTAGCCGAGGTTTATAAAACGTACTACGGAATATTACAGGGTTTGGAAGATGTTAAAGCAAAAGAACTTACCTTGCGCCAGAAAGAGACCCGGTTGTTCAACACCGAGTTGCGTTATAAGCTGGGAATGGAATCTCCAACAACTCTACAAGGGATGCAAACGGAAGTTGCCACAGCCAGGGCAGCGCTTACGCAGGCGAGAAATGAGCTTAATGTTAGTTATGCCGAGTTTGCTGAGCTTTTGGGCCTGCCAGTGGGGGAAAGACCCTCTCTGACAGACCAACCGCTTTATATACCTTTGGAACTTGAAGATCCGGACGAAGTTATCGAGGAGATCGCCGAAAACACCCCTGCAGTATGGATCGCGGAGGAAGCGGTAAGGCTTGAACGTTATACGTATGGTATGCTCCATGATTACGAGGTGGATAAAGCGGAGTTGGAAGCAGCAAAAGTATCAGTGGAAGTAGCAGAGGAGCAAATGCGTCAGTTGATCCGCAACCTCCATTCGTTGACCGCTTCATTAGAAGACTCCTATGCAAGTGCTACGGAAGGTTTACGGCTTGCGGAGGAATCCCTGCGGGTTGCTCGGCTGTACTACGAACTGGGAATGTCCACCCGTGCCGATCTCCTTGCTGCAGAAGCGGCTTTATCTGAGGCGAAAAAAGGTCTGCTTTCTCTCCAGTGCCAGCACGAGCTGATGAAAATGGCCTTCTATAAGCCCTGGACCGCAGGGGTGGTTTTGGGGAGCTCAACCGAAACCAGTTCAGGCACCTCTTCTTAAAACCACTCACCGTATTTAGGATTTCGTTCTAAAACGCGGCTTTGTTGGGGTTATAAAGGGAGACAAAAAGAGGACAGGCAACTTTTTAAGAAAAGTAGCCAGTCCCCTTTTTATTGTCCCCTTTTATTGCTTGACACCTGACCGATAGACTTTCCTTTGATATCCTTTGATATCAAGGGTTTGCGGGCGGGGAGAGTGACGTCCCACTACAAGCCATTTAATTCGGTAAACGAGGAACAAAGTAAAGCCTGCCCCTAAGACGATCAGCGTAGGAAAACGTCACTATGGACATTTCAATATCTTGGCGATCTGGAGTATCAGTTTCTTAACGCTGCAAGTAACGGTCTTGGTCAACTGTCCCGACAAGCGCGTTCTAATAGGCTCCAGTTTCTATCAATGAGCATCTGATTGATCATATGAAAATGATGGGAAACGTCAGGCGCGGACAAACGTTCAAAGTAATCCTTTTATATATCTTTGTAATTCGACACTTTATCCTATCTATCGCCTTATTCTCTCTTTGTCTATGTCGATATTTCATATATAATGTAGTTAATTAAAGTATACAACGGGGAGGAAAATGGATGCGAGGTATCGGATGGTTACTCATTGTAGCAATGCTTCTAATCGCCGGATTATTGTTTAGTGGTTGTGGCGGTAAAAAGACTGAGCCCGCGCCCCAGCCTCAGGTGGAACAACAGGCGCCGGAACCGGCGGTAGAGGAAGAACCTGCGGCAGAAGAAGAACCAGCACAGGAAGCGGCAACGGAGGAACCGGCCAAAGAAGATCCGGCCGAGGAGCCCGCCAAGGAAGAGCCGGAGCAGGCCGGTCCACCCACACAACCTGCTGGTCACGACACTTTAGGAGATAACTGTATTGGTTGCCATTCGTCAACGCTGCCTGCCGGTCACCCCCAGGACAATTGCGCTGGTTGTCACCAACCCTCGAGCTAGGTTTTCGCTCCAATAGAGCAGATGATCCGTAGTTCGACTGCGGGATTAGGTTGACTTAAGACCCCCGAGAAGTAGTTCTCGGGGTTTTTTTCACAGTTGTCAGCAGTTGTCAGTTGTCAGGGGACGGTTCCTTGACACACTACTGTTTTCAGTGGTATAGTTTCCTCAGGCTGCCACTAAACCACGCTAAACGCGGAGAAGGAAACATATGCCGAGGCAAAAGAGGAGATTGAGTAAAAGCAAGGTCTATCATGTGATAATTAGAGGCAACGAAAGGAAAAAGATCTTCCTGGATGATGATGACCGGATAAGGTTTATTAAAACCTTGTGGGATAAGAAAAAAGAAAAGCAATTTTCAGTATATGCTTATTGCCTGATGGATAACCATGTGCATCTGGTTATCGGTGAAAGTGATGGCACAATATCCAAGATAATGCAAGGAATAAACATAAGTTACGCCTATTATTTCAATAAGAAATACCGGCGGACGGGGCATCTCTTTCAGGATAGGTTCAAAAGTGAGGTAATTGAAAGCGATAACTATTTATTGGCGGCTATTCGCTATGTCCATAATAATCCTGTAAAAGCAAACGTCGTAACGGAGCCTTCAGCCTATAAATGGAGCAGTTACAATTTGTATATAAACAAGGATAATTCAGGTCGAAGGATAGATAAGGAAATAATACTTGAGATGTTTTCCAACGATCGGGATAAAGCAATAGAGCTTTTTATTGGCCATACGAATGAGGGCAATGAAGATGTTTTCCTGGATCACGAAGATGCCGTGGATGAGGGCAGAACGATACTGGATGAGAGGAGTGCAAGAGTTTTCATAGAGGATTTCCTCTGGGAAAGAAACCAGGAAGTTGAGGTATCAGTTTTGACCGAAAATAGGAATCTAAGGAATGAACTGATTCGTGATCTTAAGCAGAAATCGAATTTATCGGTTCGGCAAATTGCCGGTTTGCTGGGTGTAAATAGGGGAGTAGTCCAAAGGGTGAAAGTGTGACAGAGAACCGTCCCCTGTCACCCGTCTGTCGTCCCCTGTCACCCGTCCCCTGTCACCCCTGTCACCCTAACATTTCAAAAATAGGACAGAAGTTCAAAAAAGAGGACAGGTAACAAGTGGACAGCAGTTTAAAAAGGGGACAGGCAGCTTTTCCTTAAAGTAGCCTGTCCCCTTTTTATGTGCCCTTTTCTTACCAGCGGTGAGGTTCGCCCTCCGGTCTTCCGAAGCCGGCTTCCGGACGGGGACCGTATTCCGGGCGCACACCGGGCTGCGGGGTGTATTCCTGGTGTATCCCCGGTTGTGCTCCCCACTGACGCGCACCGGCCTGCGGGTTGAATTGCGGTTGCACTCCGGCACCGGGGGCCGCATACTGCTGCATTCCGGGCACGGTTCTCGCCATGTCAACCTGGTACCAGCCGCGCTGGTGCATTGCGTCGAAGACCATTTTGGCGCCCGCGATCTCGTCGTTCATCAGCCGGATAAAGGTGTTCCTTATCTGGTCGTTCGAAGATTCGAGGGCAGCCCTGTTGTAATTCGTGGAGCAGTATTTTGCGTCTGCCAGGGTATCCGACAGGATGTCCTTGTCGTCAAGCCGCATTTTCCTACCTCCTCAAGAAAGGTTATTGTTTGCGTTTCAAAAAATCTGCTGAGCGCCTGCGCTTTTTGGGTAATCCTCAGGCAGTGGCTCCTAAAAGTAGGTCGTCGGGGTCTGTGGTGTCTGGGGTACGCCGGCCTGCCCGAGCAGGTTGTTGAGGGCGTTGACGTGCTGCTGGCTCACCTGTTGCACCTGATTGAGAAGTCCCTTAAGTGCGGGATCGTGGACCATTTCGGTGTAGCCGGACAGCTTTTTGACCCGTACCTGCTCGATATTCAGGCTGTCCCTGATCAGCAGTTTTTCCATTTCACTAATGCTGATTTGCGCCATTTTTTCCACCTCCTTCTGGTATTTTGCCACCGTACCAGGTACTCTATCCAACCGAGTTGAGGAAATTTCCTTCAAGTATGAGTTAATCACGGAAACCCCGCTTTCGGTCCAGGGACGACCGTTCACCCGATGCGCTTATCCTACGTTCCCAACCAATTTGAAACCCGGCTGCGGGGCCGGGTTCCTGATTATCACTTGCGGTTCTTGCCATAAAGCTACTTGACATGCTTAGGGCATTCTTGTTACGCCGTCCAACGTAGTCTTTTCTGAACCCTTAGGTACATACGTTTTGCAGCAGGTCGACATGCAGGACCCGGCGGGAGTGGGTTCAAGCTGTTTCGCCATCTTGGCGTCGATGCGGTCCGGTTGGATGTCGCCGAACTGGTCCGAAGTGACGATGATCTCGTTGGCTTTGCACATGTTTCCCTGGTTCCAGTAGTGACAGTCGTTAACGAGACAGTGGATGTGTTGGTCCATTAATTTAATCCCTCCGCTTCCGTTGTATTTGGTTCGTGTTTATTTTGGCCCGGGAGAAAAATTTTATTACAGCAGACCGGAGCGGTACGTTGACCGCGTGCACGACCGCGCAAAGCAAAGGAATTATACTGTTCTCGGCGGATCGGGGGCCCCCATGCACCGGTCGAGGGTGCCTTCAAGAACAGCCGGACCCGAAACACAAGTCTTCAAGTTTGCGGGACGTACAATCACCTCTGTATCCGGTGTCAGCAGGGGCCCGATTACCAGCGTTCCGGCCCAAGTCGGCGGTTTTTCAGGTGTGGCGAACAGGCGAAATCCGAAGCCGCCGATATTGGGGATCTGAACAAAGCCCTCATAAATGTCAAAACGGCCGAAGGTATGGGGGGGCGGAAGACCGACAGCCAGGATGCTCACAGCGTGATGCCCTGAGGCTAACCTGCTGATAAGCACCACCCCCGGGTCAGGCGGGGGTTCGCAGACCGGGTGTCTAGGGGTTAAGACTACACAACAGGGAAAAACCAATCCGGTGGGTATACAAACGACATCGCCCGGGTATATCAAGTCGGGATTGGTGATGTGTGGGTTAGCCGCGATAAGCTGGTCCAAGGGGACACCGAAACGCTGGGCGATGAGGAACATGGTATCCCCGCTCATCACCGTATAACGCCGGAACCCGGCCGGGCAGGCTGCCGGAATATGCTGCCGGACAGAAGTCTGTTCCATTACGCGGCCCTCCTAAAGAGAATGTTCATATTGCCACTAGATTATGGTATGAAGAATGTAGTTAATTTGACACTGCGGAAAGTGGACATTAATTTGTCATACTTTTCAAAACTGCTGTTGGGACGGGGTCGATTGAATTAAAGGATATAGTAAAATGATTCTGATAATTGAGTATGGTGTCCCCCGAATTGTAAATTGGGAACGTTGGTCGGTTGAGCAGGATCTTTGTTACGGTGTGCTATAATAAACACGGTGATAAACCGGTGGGTAAGAAACGTTACATGATATTTACTTACGGCTGCCAGATGAACGAGTGGGACAGCGAGGTCATGGCCGGCATCGTGGAGCAGCTGGGTTATGAGCGGGCGGATGGACTTGAAACGGCAGACCTCGTGCTGATCAACACCTGCTGCGTGCGGCAGACAGCCGAGAATAAGGTCTGGGGGTTGCTCGGCAACCTGAAGCAGTTAAAACGCCGCCGCCCGGGGATGGTCGTCGGCGTTACCGGGTGCATGCCCCAGCAGGAGGGTGCGGCGGAGGAGATCCGGCGGCGCTTTCCTTTTGTGGACCTGGTGATCGGCACGCACAACCGGCACGAGCTTGCCGGACTCCTCCGGCGGGTGGAGGAAGAAGGTCCGCTGGTGGCGGTGCAGCCGGAGGCCTGCTGTATTCCCGAGGGGTTGCCGGTGAAGCGGGAGAGCCGCATCCGCGCGTGGGTGCCGGTAATGTACGGCTGCAACAACTTCTGCGCCTACTGCGTTGTGCCTTACGTGCGGGGGCGCGAGCGCAGCCGCAGCCCCGAAGATATTGTACGGGAGGTCAAGACCTTAGCGGCGGAGGGATACCGCGAGGTGGTGCTTCTCGGCCAGAACGTCAACGCTTACGGGAGGGGGCTCGAACCCCCGGTCGACTTTGCGAGTTTGCTGGAACTGGTCAACGAGACCGAGGGTCTCTGGCGTATCCGTTACACCACCTCGCACCCGCGGGACTACGACGACCGGTTGGTCGAAACGGTTGCCCGGCTCGAAAAGGTCTGTGAGAACTTCCACCTGCCGGTACAGGCGGGTTCCGACCAGGTACTCAAACTTATGCGCCGGGGCTATACCCGGGACCGTTACCTGGACCTCGTACGGAAGATCCGCGACGCGGTACCGGCGGCCAGCATCACTACCGATATCATGGTCGGCTTCCCCGGTGAGACTGAGGAAGACTTCGGGGAGACCCTTGAGCTTGTGAAGGAAGTCCGCTTTGACCAGGCGTTTACCTTCATCTACAACCCACGCCGGGGGACGCCGGCAGCGTCTTTTTCCGACCAGGTGCCCGAAGAGATTAAGTCCCGGCGCATCCAGGAACTGATCGCGCTCCAGCAGTCAATCGGCAGGGAGTTGAACCGCGCGGAAGAGGGAAAGGTGCATGAGGTGCTGGTGGAGGGCCCAAGTGCTACAAACCCGGCAAAAATGGCCGGCCGGACACGCACAAACAAGACAACCGTCTTCGCGGGCGGGGCTGACCTGACGGGCCGGCTGGTGGCCGTGCGAATTACGGCGGGGGGCTTGACGCACCTGGAAGGGGAGTTGGACAAACAGTCCAGCCGGCGCTAGAATCCAGGATAAAATCGAAATCAGCAGCCGGGAGCCGGACGGGTGCCTATTCAACTTTCGTACTAGATTTACAACTCAGGGGACAGGTTCTTACAAAGCCGAGCCAGGCGAAATTTGTCACCGCGCGTAACAGAGCACTGCGCTCCGGGGATCGCTTAATTTTTTCTTACGCTTGCTAACGGTGGCCTGTTCCTATATACTGTACCTAACTTGTCTGAGGAGATCCTGTATAATTACCCGGTTTATTTGGAGGTGAGAGGCGAGGGGTTAGAGGTTAGATTTTTAGTCGGAATGTGCGAGCGACTTCCCTCAAGACTCGAACTTCCAACCTCAAGTCTCCAACTTCCAGAAGCCATACTCTTTTTTCGCGGCTTGAAACGTACCGGAAAAACTTTTGAAACGTAAACCGGATGGGCTTACTGTAATCAGGCAGGTTAGGGTTTTGTTACTAATTCTCCTGGAGCCTCCTGTGGTTTGACCTTATTGGCGGGCGGTGAAGGGGTTTGAAAGGGGGGAACGGGGCGCGTGACAGTTTTGGCGAAAGCTATGGAGCTGGGTGCCGCTATCACTCAGTGCGAAGAACTGAAAAAGGTGCGCGAAGCTGAGCAGGCGATGTTTAACAACCCGGATGCAAGGGCGCTGATAGAAGAATTCCAGAACTACCAACAGAAGGTAGAATTTGCCCGAGCAAGGGGAATGGAACCAGGATCAGAGCTGCGGGACACCTTTATGTCGGTACGGGACCGGATGAACGAAAATCAGCTCATCACCGATTACTTTGCTGCACAGCAGGAATTCAACCAGATGCTTCGGCAAGTCAACCAGATTTTAAATCACGCGATCACCGGCGGCGGCTGTACTCCCGACGGGTGTTCGACCTGCGGCGGCAACTGCGGCGATTAGACTGTTCATGGAAGGTAACCCTCGGTAACCGGGGGTTATTTTTTTTGACGAAAGGGTCTGGTATAATCAGGTGAAAAGAGATAACACTCTTAAAAATGCTATGACAAATCGAATTTGGTTAGAATTTTCGCTTCAGGTCTTATATCCTTGCCTCGGCCAATGAAACTCTTTCCGCCGTTTCTTCTCAAACCGGCAGCTGAACTTCTGTATCTTAGTTTGTTTGTAAAGGGGGCCCAACTTTTTGAACCTTACCCCAATGATGAAACAGTATATGGAGATAAAAAAGGAATACCCCGACGCCATTCTCTTTTTCCACCTCGGAGACTTTTACGAAATGTTCTTGGAGGATGCCCAGAAAGCGGCACCGGTGCTTGAGGTGACCCTCACCTCACGCGACGCCGGGAAGCTGGGGCGCATCCCGATGTGCGGCGTTCCCTGCCACAGCGCGGCCGGGTATATTGCGCGGCTGGTGAACAACGGGTTCAAGGTGGCGATATGCGAGCAGTTGGAGGAAACGGCAAAGGCAAAAGGGCTGGTGAAGAGGGGTATTACCCGCGTAGTCACCCCGGGTACGTTTTTTGAGGGCCCTCCGGACCAGAGCCGGAACAACTACGTAATCTGCGTGGCGCCGGCCGGCGCAGGGTCGTACGGGTTGGCGGCGGCGGATGTCGGGACCGGTGATTTCATGGCAACTGAGTTCTGCGGCCCGGGAGCACGGGAGCGGCTGTACGACGAGGTCTTCCGGCTGCAGCCCTCAGAGGCTGTCCTGCCCGAGGGAGCGAAGGAACTCGCAGGGTTGATTAAGGCCGCGGCGCCGGCGGTGATCGGTTTTTATCCGGAAGCCTGTTTTCAGGCCGCCAGAACGGGAGAGGCTCTGGCAGGGTACCGGAAAAAAGGGGACTGGCCCCGCACTCAGACGGGGATTGGGCGCTGCGGCGGAAACGGGGACGAAGAAGAAAGGAACGGCGGCCGGCGGAGCGGGGATTTATCTTCTGAGTGCGGGGCGGCCGCAGCGGCTGCGGGGGCGCTGGCGGCTTATTTGAAGGAGACCCAGAAGCGCGACCTTGCCCATATGAAGGTGGTTTCGTTCTACACTCCGGGCGGATTTATGCTCCTAGACGCGGCCACGCGGCGGAACCTTGAACTAACACGCTCTTTGCAGGACGGCGGCCGGCGGGGTACCCTTCTCGAGGTACTCGACTACACATGCACCGGTATGGGCGGCCGAAGGCTCCGGAACTGGCTGGAGCAGCCGCTCCTTTCGCCTGCGGCGATAGAGCGGCGACTTGCCGCCGTGGCTGCGCTTGTTGAAGACCAGGCGCTGCGGGAGGAGCTGCGCTCGGGCCTTAAGAAGGTAGGCGATCTGGAGCGCCTTGCGGGGCGGCTGGCTTACGGGATGGCTAACGCGCGCGACCTCCTCGCGCTTAAACACTCACTCCGGGAAGCTGCACGCCTCGAAGAGGCTCTGGCGAGGGCCGAAGGACTTTTGCAGGAAGTGCGGGAGCGCTTCGCGGACCTTGCGGACGTGGTGGCGCTCATTGAGCGGGCAATAGCTCCGGAGCCGCCGGTGGCGCTTAACGAGGGCGGACTCATCCGCGACGGATACAGTGCGGAGGTGGACAGGCTGAGGGCGGTGCGCCGGGACGGGCGGGGCTTTATCGCCGGCCTTGAGGTGAAGGAACGGGAGCGCACGGGGATTAAGTCTCTCAAGGTGGGATACAACCGGGTTTTCGGTTACTACATCGAAGTTACCAAGGCGAACCTTTCCCTCGTACCGGCGGACTATCAGCGGCGCCAAACGCTGGCTTACGCCGAGCGGTTTGTGACGCCGGAACTCAAGGATTACGAAGAAATGATACTGGGTGCCGAGGAGAGGTTGAACGCGCTTGAGTACGAACTGTTTGCTGCGGTGCGGGAGGAGGTTACCGGCGCCATTGACCGCATCCTCCGGACCGCCAGGGCGGCCGGAGAGATAGATGCGCTACAGTCGCTTGCGACGGCGGCGGTAAAGGGTAATTACAGACGCCCGCAGGTCAACGCCGGCGGAGCGATTTTGATAAAAGAGGGCCGCCATCCTGTAGTAGAACGGTTTCTCGGGCCGGGAGGGTTCGTCCCGAACGACGCCGCCCTCGACGGGGATGCCCAGCGGGTGGCTGTCATTACGGGGCCCAATATGGCCGGGAAAAGCACTTATATGCGTCAGGTGGCCCTCATCGTCCTGATGGCGCAAATGGGCAGTTTTGTGCCGGCGGCTGAAGCGATTATCGGGGTGGTCGACCGGATTTTTACCCGCGTCGGTGCCGGGGATAACCTGACGTCCGGAGAGAGCACGTTTATGGTTGAAATGAACGAATGCCGCACCATTCTCTCCGGGGCCACACGCAGGAGCCTCATAGTCATGGACGAGGTGGGCCGCGGTACAAGCACTTATGACGGGATGAGTATCGCGCGGGCGATTATCGAATACATTACCACCCATATCGGTGCGAAAACGCTGTTTTCCACGCACTATCACGAACTAACCGACCTTGACCGTATGGGCGGCGTTTTTAACCTTACGGTTGCGGTTCGCGAAGACCCCACGGGCATCGCTTTCCTCTACCGGGTCCTTCCCGGTAAGGCGGACAAGAGCTACGGGATTCAGGTGGCAGAGCTTGCCGGGCTGCCGCCGGAGGTGCTGGAGCGGGCGCGCGAGGTGCTTGCGGAGCTTGAAGCACAGCACTCAATGAAGTTGAGTGCCGGGCAGCGGGTCAGAGCAATGCAGTTGGAGATGTTTCCCCGCCGCGATGAACACTTGGTTATCCGGAAGATAGCGGAAATTGAGGTTGAGAAACTTACCCCGCTTGAAGCACTAAACCTGCTTGCTGACTTTAAGGCCGCGGTGTCCGGCACCAGGCAGCGCCGCCGGGGGACGCGGGGAGGGCGGTAGTATGAGCCGGATAAAGGTTATGGACGCGGAGACTGTCAACCTGGTTGCGGCGGGAGAGGTGGTGGAGCGTCCGGCTTCGGTGGTTAAGGAACTGGTGGAGAACGCTTTCGACGCGGGGGCGACGCAGGTAGAGGTATCTGTCGAAAAGGAACTTAAGGGCGTAACGGTTGCCGACAACGGCTGGGGGATTGCGGCGGAAGACGTCCTGCTTGCTTTCGAACGGCACGCTACCAGTAAGATCTCTTCAAGCGCAGACCTCGGACGAATCCAGACCCTTGGTTTCCGGGGGGAAGCCCTGCCGAGCATAGCAGCCGTCGCCCGGGTGCAATTAAAGACCAGGGAGCCGGAGGTGCTGGGCGGTACACTCCTGGTCATTGAGGGTGGGGAAGTCCGCGACTTTCGCCCGGTCGGTGCGCCCTCCGGTACGACGATTACGGTGCGTGACTTGTTTTACAACACCCCGGCGCGTCGCAAATTCCTCGGTTCCACACGGGTGGAAAGTGCGCGGTTGACGGATGTAGTCACGCGCCTGGCGCTCGGCCGGCCCGACGTTTCGGTAAGGCTGGTGACCGGCGGCCGGGAGGTTTTTCGTACGCCCGGTACCGGCCTGCTGGGGGCAATAACGGCCATTTACGGGAGGACCGTCGCGGAAGCCCTTGTTCCGGTCGAAGACGGGGCCGAAGGGGTCCGGGTGGAGGGGTATATAGGCCGGCCGGCGCTTGCGCGGGCGACGAGAAGCGGCCAGACGCTCTTAGTGAACGGCCGCTACGTGAAACACGGCGGTTTGGCGGCGGCTGTTTACCATGCTTTCGGCACCCTGCTGCCGGCGGGAAAACACCCCTTTTTTGTACTGCACCTGGTTCTGGACCCTGGTTTGGTTGACGTGAACGTCCATCCCCAGAAGATGGCGGCCCGGTTTGCGCGGGAGAAGGAAGTGACCGGATTGGTCCATACCGCGGTGAAAAAGGCGCTTTTCGGGCGTACCAGCTTGATTCCGGGCGCAGTAACCAGTCCAAAACCCCTTGGCGCGGGAGCGCCGCCGGGGGACTGGGTAGGGGCACTCCGGCGCCTGGGTCCTTTGGAGGAAGGGTATTTCAGTACGCCGGGCGCGGGTCGTACGCCGGATAGAAATGAGCACCCCGGTGGTATTGGAAACGGCCTGCCCGTGACATTTCAGGACGAGTTGTTTCTTAGGGAGGAAAAGCCGCGCTACAATGAACAGAGCGCGTTCCCGGCGCTTCAATACTTGGCTTTCATGCCGCCGGTGTACATACTCGCGAGCGGTCCGGGAGGCCTTTTTCTCGTCGACCAGCACGCCGCCCACGAACGGGTTCTTTTCGAAGAGTACGGTGCTGCGGTTGCCCGCGGCGCCATTACCAGCCAGGTTTTAATGCACCCTGAAACTGTGGAGCTGGATGCCGGGGATCTGGCTAATGCCCTTGAACTTGCGCGGTACGGCTTTATCATTGAGCCTTTCGGCGAGGGTACCGCTCTTTTGCGGGCGATTCCAGCCGGGCTCGGTCCGGACTCGGCGCGCCTTTTACTGGCGGACCTCCTGGCGTGTTTGTCCGCCGGAGAAGAGCCGGTCAGGGAGCAGGCGGCGCTTGCCTCTATGGCCTGCCATTCGGCCGTCAAGGCCGGCGAGGCACTTTCACCAGCGGAGGCGGTTGCGCTCCTCTTAAAGCTGGCGGTGTGCCGGGAACCTTTTACCTGCCCACACGGCCGGCCGACAACTGTTTGCCTGTCCCATGAGGAACTGCTGCGGCGGTTCGGCAGGGGAACACATGAGCGGAGGTAAGAAACGGCTTTGCGGGTGGTGGTGACCACGGCGCACGGCGCGGGTCCAGACGCAAAGGCTGAAGGCCTGCGGCTTGCAGCGCGGTTGGACGCGGTTTTCGCGCCGCGTGACGGCCGCAGCCTGGAAGACTTGCTCGCTGAACACGGGGCGGCGGGAGCACTTGTCGTAGGGTCGCGCCGGGTCAGCCTTTTCTTCGGGGAGCAGCAGTTCTTTTTCCACCCCGGAACGGCTGCGCTGCGTATAAATAACCTGCTGGCTGGGAAACCTGACCAAATGATACAGGCAATGGACCTCCAGCCGGGGGACAAAGTACTCGATTGTACGCTCGGCCTCGGCGCCGATGCCGTTGTGGCGAGTTTTGTGGTCGGTTCCAGGGGACGCGTGGTCGGGGTGGAAAGGGTGGCGGCGGTGGCGGCTGTGGTCGAGCACGGTCTGCGGCATTATTGTGTGAAGGCAAACCCGCGTCTCGAAGAGGCGTTGCGCCGCATCGAGGTGGTGACCGCCGACCACCTGGACTACCTGCGCGGGGCGCCGGTGAGAAGTTTTGACGTCGTTTACTTTGACCCGTTTTTTCGCACGCCTTTGCAGGGCGGGGATCAGATAAAGCCCCTGCGTGCTTTGGGAAGCAGGATGCCTCTTTCGAAAGAAGCGGTTGTCAAAGCCCTGCGGGTCGCCCGGCGGCGGGTGGTGGTCAAGGAAAGACGGGGGAGCGCGGAGTTTGTGCGTCTGGGGTTTAAGACCGTGAGCGGCGGGCGTTATGCCCGCGTTGCTTACGGCGTGATCGAGATCGAGTAAGTAATCGAGGTAGAATAACGGGACGCTTGCTTTTAAAGAAGGTAACTACTCAGCCTGCATCGACGGAACGCGGTGATCGCTGGGCAGAGCAAGGAAGACGGCTGGCGACGGGCCCGAGCGTAATTCAGAGGTCGGAAGTTGGAAGTCTGAAAAGGGGAAAAAGGGAATTCGCGTAGCGAATTCTACGAGGTCTGCCTTCTGACATCCTGCATCTGACTTCCGAATTGCGTAGCTTATCGCCGCGCCTTGCACGGTGCCTGAATAGTTGCAAAAAAGTAGCCTGTCCCCTTTTGGGGTGGTTGAAAGATGGGGGAGCCGCCTGAGAAAAAAGCAGCCTGTCCCCTTTTAGTGATTACGGGGCCCACGGCCACGGGAAAATCGGCCGTGGCGATCGAGGTGGCGCTCAGGACAAACGGGGAGATAGTTTCCGCCGATTCAATGATGGTCTACAAAGGGATGGATATCGGCACCGCAAAGCCCACGACGGCGGAACGCCGGGGAGTCCCTCACCACCTGATCGACGTTGTCGACCCGGGCCAGGATTTCAGCGTGGCGGCTTTTCAGAGGCTTGCCTGCGAGTCTATCCGGGAAATCAACGAGCGGGGCCGCCTGCCGATACTCGTAGGCGGTACCGGCCTGTACATACGAGCCGTGCTGGAGGGGTTCCGGCTGCCCGGCGGGGTGAATATAGAACTCCGGCGGCGTCTGGCCGAAGAGGCGAGGCGGTACGGGGTATTTCACCTGCATGAAAAACTGCGGGCCATCGACCCTGAGGCGGCTGCCCGGATCCATCCGAATAACCTGAAGCGGGTAATCCGGGCCATCGAGGTCTATCATCAGACCGGAACACCGATTTCACGCGCGGCATCATTAGCGGGACCGGAATTTAACGCTCTTGTGATTGGACTGCATCTTGAAAGGGAGGACTTGTACCGGCGTATTGAAGCGCGGGTGGAAGCGATGATCGCGGCGGGGCTGGTGGAAGAGGTCAGGGGATTGATCGCGGGTGGGCTCAAGCGGGATGCTACAGCGATGCAGGCGCTGGGCTACAAGGAGATCGCGGCCTTTCTGGCGGGCGAGGTGAGCTTTGAGGAAGCGGTCCGTTTGTTGAAGCGCAATACCAGACGGTTTGCCAAGAGGCAGTCAACCTGGTTTAGGCGCGACGAACGCATCCGCTGGTTAAATGTGGCCGATTTTCCCGGGGTGGAGGCGGTGGCGGAAGAAATTGCTGCATGGGTGAAGGAGTATTTCCAACGGTAGCGAAAAGTAATGATATACCGAGCTTGTCGCTCAGTTTTTGGTGTTAAAGAAAAAGATAGTATGGAGGTAGTCGGGGATGAGCAAGACACAGATCAACCTGCAGGATGCTTTTCTGAATCAGGTACGGAAGGAAAGTATTCCTGTTACGATTTTTCTGGTAAACGGTTTCCAGCTCAAGGGAATGGTGCGGGGTTTTGATAATTTTACGGTAATCCTCGAGAGCGAAGGGCGGCAGATGATGGTATACAAGCACGCCATCTCCACGATAAGCCCGGTCAGGCCGGTGAGCACTACCGTTCAGGAACCGAGAAACACTGTTTAGCATAAACGTTCTAAATTCCAAGTTCGTCGGGACTAATTTCGTTCATTCGCAAATTAAAGGTGATGGGCGAAGTTTTACAACAGTCTCCTAACCCTTTTACGGTGCGGGTTCCAAGCAATGGTTACTGACAGGCTGGATTCGTTAGCTGCAGAAACGGTCGAAGAGGTGCAGTCGCTGTGGCGCCGTATAGACGGCCTGGCACTGGCCAACCAGCGGGTGGTGCTGGAGGCCTTCCGGACGGCGCGCATCAGCGACTTTCATTTACGCGGTTCCACAGGCTACGGATACGGTGACGCCGGTCGGGCTGGGCTCGAAGCGGTGTATGCCCGGGTATTCGGGGCGGAGGCGGCACTGGTGCGGCCGCAAATTGTCTCCGGGACGCATGCCCTGGCGCTGTGCCTTTACGGGGTTCTGCGGCCGGGGGACAGGCTTCTTGCGGTGCAGGGAAGGCCATATGACACCCTGGAGGCAATTATCGGCGGCGAGCCGGGTTCACTTGCCGAGTGGGGGATAGAATATAGTCAGATTGACCTGCTGCCGGACGGCGGCCTCGACGAAGAGGCGATTACCGAGGCCGTTGCCCTGAAACCGCGCGCGGTGCTGCTGCAGCGTTCGGGAGGGTACTCATGGCGGCGCGGTCTGGTATTGAAGGAACTTGGTACGATCATAAGCCTCATTAAAAAGCGGGCGCCGGACACAGTTGTTGTTGTGGATAACTGTTACGGGGAATTTGTGGAGACGCATGAACCCCCAGCGGTGGGGGCGGACCTTTGTGCGGGTTCGCTGATAAAAAACCCCGGCGGCGGGATTGCGCCCACCGGTGGCTACGTGGTCGGCCGTAAGGAGCTTGTGGCGATGGCGGCAAACCGGCTGACCGCGCCGGGGCTGGGGTGGGAGGTGGGGCCGACACTCGACTGCCAGCGCCTTTTGTGTCAGGGCTTCTTCTTGGCGCCGCACTTCGTGGCCGAGGCGCTGAAAGGGGCGGTTTTTGCGGCGCGCTTCTTTGAACGGCTGGGCTTTGATGTTCTGCCGCGCTTCAACGAACCGCGCAGCGATATTGTCCAGGGCGTGTGCCTCGGGTCTCCGGAATTGCTTTTGAGTTTTTGCAGGGGGATACAAGCGGCCTCTCCTGTGGATGCGCATGTCCGCCCCGAGGGTGGACCGCTGCCCGGATACCGGGACGACGTGGTGATGGCTGCCGGTACTTTTGTACAGGGGGCTTCGCTTGAGTTGACCGCGGATGCGCCCATGCGCGAACCTTACGCTGCCTACCTCCAGGGCGGGCTGTCGAAGGAGCATGTCATTCTGGGCGCGCTGGCGGCCGCACGGGCGGTCTGCCAGAAGAAAGGATGAAGGATGAGGGATGAAGGATGAACCTTTCACATCTTAGTTGCGTGTTTACTTGGCGCTTTGGCGTGAAAAGGTATATATACTATAAGGATGTAAGGATGAAATAGAGAGAAGGGGATAGACACGATGGCGTACGATTTAGCGATCATCGGTGCCGGGCCCGCCGGCTTGACCGCCGGAATTTACGCGGCGCGTGCCAAGGTGAATACGGTTATCATAGAACGGGCCGCTCCCGGCGGGAAGGTTTTGACCGCGGACAAGATCGAAAACTACCCTGGGTTTCCTGAGCCGATCAGCGGCACGGAATTAGTCGAGCGGATGAATGCGCAGACAAGGCGTTTGGGCGTAGCGTTTGAAGCGGTTGATGTGGCCGAAATCCGCTGGGAGGAAGACCGGTTCACTTTGCGAACAACGCGTCAGGATATGGGTGTGCGTGCGGTTATCCTTGCCACCGGCAGCGGTCCGAAGCCTCTCGGGGTGCCAGGGGAAGACCGCCTGCGCGGCCGGGGGGTTTCTTACTGCGCCATCTGCGACGGTTTCTTTTTTCGGGACCAGCAGGTTGCGGTGATCGGCGGCGGGGACGCTGCGATTCAAGAAGCGCTTTATCTCACCCGCTTCGTCAGTAAGATATTCCTGATAAACCACCGTAAGACCCTGCAGGCGGCAAAAGTGCTCCAGGACACGCTAAGTGCGGAGCCCAAGATCGAGGTTGTACTAAACGCCGGGGTTAGAGAGATCCTCGGGGAAAACGAGGTTGAAGGTATCAGGATTGAAGATTTTAACTCCGGTGAACAGCGCCTGATCCCGGTGACCGGGGTTTTCGTCTACGTCGGGGTGAAACCCGCTTCGTATCTGATCGAGGACCTGGCAGATCTCGACCCGAAGGGCTATGTGATCACTGACGAAAAAATGGCCACCAAAACCCCCGGACTCTTTGCGGCGGGGGACGTTCGTCAGAAGCCGCTGCGGCAAATAGTAACTGCGGTGGCGGACGGTGCCATTGCGGCGACAAGCGCGGACCGGTTTCTCCGGGGTCAGGGTTGATTCAGCGGTTGCCGGCAAAATGAAAGGTCTCTGCAAGGCCCTCCCTGAGCCTGACCGGTTCAAAGCCGAACTGCTTTTTTACAGCGTCAAGGTCGGT
>JBFLWY010000001.1:109088-112558 GCA_040757355.1 Bacillota bacterium
GCGGACCGGTTTCTCCGGGGTCAGGGTTGATTCAGCGGTTGCCGGCAAAATGAAAGGTCTCTGCAAGGCCCTCCCTGAGCCTGACCGGTTCAAAGCCGAACTGCTTTTTTACAGCGTCAAGGTCGGTGATGTTGTCAAAGTCCATCAATTTCAGTTCAACCAGACTCACAGGGGCATCAGGCAGAAGCTTTTCCATTACCGGAACCACAAGGCGCAGCAGGCCGACCGGGACGGGGAGCTTGATGCGCCTGATTCTATGTATCCCGAGGAAGATGTCGAGCATCTCGCGGTAAGTCAGGTGTTCGGGCCCGCCGATGTCACATGTTTGGTGGATGAACCGCGGGTCCTTTAGGGCGGCGGCGACGCACCTGGCGACGTCATGGGCGGCGATCGGCTGGAAGCGGGTTCTGCCGGCAGGGTAGACGGCGAACGGCGGCGGTGAAAACCGTATTGACTGGGCCATCCGGTTAAAAAAACCGAAGCCGGGGCCGTAGACCAGCGACGGCCGGATAACCGTCCAGTTAAGGCCGCTTTTTCGGACGATCTCCTCCGCCTGCCATTTGGAATGGGAATAAGGATACGCCCGGCCCTCTTTCGCCCCGAGAGCGCTCATATGGATAAAACGGCGCACACCTGTAACGGCCGCCGCCCGAACGGCGTTAGCGGTGCCCTCTACGTTCACCCTTTCGAAAGTCTGGGCGCCCCGCTCGCGGATGACCGCTACCAGATGAACTACCCCTTCTACACCTTTCATGGCCCGGAGGGTTGATTCGTAATTCGTTACGTCGCCCTGGGCAATTTCAGGACCTTCACCAAGGACGGAGCGCGCCTTGACCGTGTCGCGGACGAGGCACCGTACTCTTAGGCCCTTCGCAGTGAGTTCTTTAACTACAGCCCTGCCCACAAGTCCCGAGCCGCCGGTCACCAGGATCATCTTTGTCGCCTCCTTGCCAAGGAGTCATGGGACAGATGATTTCCTGCTTTTTGCATCTGTTTTACCACGGGGAGTTGCTGCCGGACGCGCCTTAGATACTCTAAGTCGATCTCCGCATCGATAATCTCTTCTGCCGGGCCTGCGCGGGCAAGCACTTCCCCCCAGGGGTTTACGATCATTGAATGGCCGAAGGCCACGTAAACCGCACTGAGGTCCCGCGCCGGGGCCGCGCCGATCATGTAAACTTGGTTGTCTACGGCGCGGCCGCGCAGCAGCAGTTCCCAGTGTGCGGGGCCGGTGATCATATTGAAGGCTGCCGGGATCACAATGACCTTGGCGCCCCTCTGCATCATTTCGTTAAAAAGGGCTGGGAACCTGATGTCGAAGCAGACAGCTACACCGAGGGTTCCCAAGGGGGTCGGCACCACCGTGGCGCTTCCGCCCGCACTGAGTGTCGCCGATTCTTTGAAGGAGAGGCCGCCGGGCAAATCCACGTCAAAGAGGTAGACTTTCCGGTGGCGGGCCAGCATCCTCCCCTCCGGATCGAAGACAAAAGAGGAATTGTACAACCGGTCCCCTTCCCGCTCGGGAATGCTGCCGCCGATGATGTAGACCCCTTCGTCCCGCGCGGCCCGGCTGAGCATCTTTACCGCCGGGCCGTCCGGACAGCTCTCGGCATATAGAGGAAAAAGCTCCGCTTCGTAAGGGCACACGAACATCTCCGGCAGCACTACGAGCCCGGCACCCTTCCCTGCCGCACGGCGGATGAAATCACGGGCACGCGTCAGGTTTTCCTCTTTGGATGCGCCAACCTTAAGCTGGCAGACTGCGGCGTGAAAAACAGGCTGCGGGTGTTGGCCGGTCTTTTCTTGGTACTGAGGCGCCATTTTCTCCTTCACCTTCCCAAAGGACTGACGGGGTAAGCTCGGGCTGCTGACTCGCTGCAGCGAACAGCCCCCGACGGTCTTGGTTTGGACTTAATTTCTTATTCGTGTTTATGCTTATCTTTCCTCCAGAGATGTCTTAAATTTGCCGGGCGGATAAGTCTTTTGCCGGTACGTTTCTTGACAACGGGCGGAATGGAGACTAAGCTTTTGAGGAAACAGGCGGGAAGGCCCATGCCACGTTGCGGCACAACGAAGAATGATAACGGCAGCGGCCTTGATATGTAATTCGGACTCGGGACTCAGGACTTGTTTTCGAGGGAAGGAGGAAAACCTATGCAGGAAATTGTTGCGCAAGTCGCCGGTTTTATGGTGCTGGCCGCCAGGACGGCGCCGAAGTCGCTCGGACAGGACTACCTGGTAACCCGGGTCGTGACCGGGGAGGACGTCTTGCGATTGGCGGGAGCGATGGTCGCGTACGGGAAGGAAACAGGGAAGAAGGACTTTGACCGGGACGGGGAAAGCGTAGGTCAATCTGCCGCGGTTTTTCTCATCGGGCTGAAGGACGCAAAGCCCCTGGGGCTGAATTGCGGGGCGTGCGGCCTCTCGCGGTGCGACGAAGCCGCGGCGCGGGAAGGGCAGGAGTTCCGCGGCCCGCAGTGTTTCCTGAGGGCGATGGATATGGGCATCGCGCTCGGTTCGGCGGTAAAAACGGCCTCCCTGTTTAACGTTGACAACCGGATCATGTACCGCGCCGGCG
The DNA here is from genome assembly GCA_040757355.1 of Bacillota bacterium. GTDB lineage: Bacteria > Bacillota > Desulfotomaculia > Desulfotomaculales > Ammonificaceae > DTYU01. Next base: position 111,667 of record JBFLWY010000001.1, read on the forward strand.
TAGTCGCCCGCCGCATCGGCCTGATCGATGCCGACGTGGTACTAGGAGTCCCGCTTGCGGCGGCCGGCAAGAACATCTTTTTCGACCGCACGCAGAAGAAGGATTAATCAGCCGAATGGCCTGCGGGGGGCCAGAGGCCCGCACGGGCTACTCCGCTGAAGAAGCCTCCAAATGAAAAGCAGTGGCCCGGTCAGGCCACTGCCGATAGGGCTGGTAATCAGGACTATTCCTTAGGTTTTTCTCTTTTTGTCATTCGGAGGTCGATGAACCGGTCCTTGAGTTTCTTCATAACCATCGGCATCGTGGTATACTCCATCTCGTCGAGGTGAAGCCGGTGCGGTTCAAAGGGACCGAGGTGCCGCATATAGTCGGCGATTAAGTTCGCGAGAGTCCGTGCACGGTCGAAAGCCGGGTCGTCAAAAAGGTCCTGCGGGCCGACAAGCCGCCCGTCGGCAAGCTGGAATCCCAGGGCCACCACGCGCGGCGGGCCGTCGAAGCGTGTCGGCGTGGACTGTTTCAGACTGACCGGCATCAGCGGGCCGCTGTGCGAACCGCGCATCCAACCGGAGACGAGGTGCGGGTGAGCGAAGGGCTCAAGAACCTCTCCCACCGCCGGGTAGCCGCTCTGGCAGCGGACGATGCAGACCGGGTCGTCCTTCCCCACGTAGCGTCCTGCCATTAGGTTCAAGCGCTGGGTGCTGGAAACTGCGGCAATCTGACCGGTATCCTTGTGGAATATTCGTTTTATACAGTAACGTCCCGGAGCGCCGATAAAAATGAGCATATCATACAGTTCCTCCGGCGCCAGGAAGGTGATTTTCTTATCCTCGATCAGGTCCCGGACTTCGAATATGAAACCGGAATGCATTTTAGGGTCGATGACAAGGCCGAT
>JBFLWY010000002.1:0-610 GCA_040757355.1 Bacillota bacterium
TCTGATTACCGTTAATTTCAACGAAAGCGTGCGGGAAGGAGCCTATTTTAACGACATCGCGCTGAGAGCGGGCGAAACGGCAGTTGCTGCGGCTTACAGCGTAAGCGGCAGTACCCTGACCATTACCCCGTCTGCCGGCCTTGATTACACTACCGAGTATACCGTTTTGGTACCTGCCGGCGCGGTACAGGACACGGCCGGAAACGCGCTGGCGGCGGAGTATACATTCAGTTTCACAACCGAAGGCGAAATATATAACCTGCCCGAGGATTTTGCTGGAACTCAGGGCCAGAACAACTGGTATTATTATGGGGAAGCCGGGGGGTATTACCTGCTCCATTATGACGATTATGTTGACCCATGGGGGACAGACGGCGTGGATACCTGGAATACAGACAGCAGCCGGTATCTGCAAATCGCTCCGGACTTCATCCAAACCGGGGAAGGTTCTAATACCGCTGTCGGGTGGCAGGCGCCAAGGGCCGGTACGGTGAGCATCACCGGAACAATGACCATCGGCGGCAATTATCAAGGCGACTGGAGCGATGACGGCATTAACTTCAGCATCCGGAAAAACGATGAAACTATAGCTGGACCGGTCTGGGTGTAC
>JBFLWY010000002.1:620-96323 GCA_040757355.1 Bacillota bacterium
ATAATACCGGTACTCTATCGGTGGATATTGACGTGGCCGAAGGGGACGTGATCTATTTCTACCAGGACCGCCTAAATTGGCAGGACTGCGACGCAGCGAGTTATGACTTTACCGTACGGTATACAGGAGAGCCGGCAGGGGAGGGGTATTGATAAGAGAACCCTGGAGCAGTTGACCTGAATGAAGTGGTAGCTTCAACAGCTTAAGGGCTATATTGAGTGCTGGGATGTCAGTATAAGGTTGAACGTCTATTCTCGGAGGATGAAACGTGAGAGCGGTAGTACAGCGTGTTGCGCGCGGTGCGGTCTATATCGATGGGAAAACCCTTTCCAGCATCGGACGCGGCCTCGTAGTCTTGCTCGGGGTAAAAGAAGACGACACGCGGGCTGATGCCGGTTACCTGGCGGAGAAAATTGCACACATGCGGATCTTCGAGGACCGGGAGGGTAAAATGAACCGCTCGGTGCTGGACGTAGGTGGAGCGGTGCTGGTGGTATCCCAGTTTACACTGTACGGCGACTGCCGGCGGGGTCGCCGCCCGAGCTTCACCGGCGCAGCGCCGCCGGTCCTGGCCGAACCGCTGTACCGCGACTTTATCGCCGAACTCGGCGCCCGCGGCGTCGTAACCGCAGAAGGCCGGTTCCAGGCAAGGATGCTGGTCGAAATAGTAAACGACGGCCCGGTGACCTTAATCGTCGATTCGGAATCGAAAAGATAACGGGGTGTGAGAGTTGTTTGTAAAGACTTTAATCGTGGGTGACTTACAGTCCAACGCTTACATCACCGGTTGCCGGGTAACTAAAACGGCGGCGGTCATCGACCCGGGAGCAGAAGGGGAGCGGATCCTTGATGCGGTTCTCGCGGAAGGGTATAAGATCTCCCACATACTTCTTACTCACGGGCACGCGGACCACATCGGGGGCGTAGGCGTAATCCGGAAGGCCACCGGCGCCCTTGTCGCAATACACACCGGTGATGAGCCGATGCTAAGCAACGCCGCGCTGAATCTTTCCAGTTACTTCGGCAAAGGATATACCGCGGGTCCGTCCGACATACAACTGAAGCACGGCGATGTCATTAAAGTCGGTGAATTAACCCTGGAAACACGGCATACACCCGGACATACACCGGGCAGTGTTTGCTTCGTCGGCCCCGGTGCGGTTTTCACCGGGGACACGCTTTTCGCCGGTTCGGTGGGACGGACGGATTTCCCCGGAGGGAGCCTCCAGGCGCTGCTGCAGTCGATCAAGAGCCAGTTGCTGTCCCTTCCGGAAGAGACCGTCGTTTACCCGGGTCACGGTCCGGCTACCACCATCGGCGAAGAAAAGGAAGACAACCCCTTTTTAACGGCGGACTGGTAGGAGTGGCGGGGAGGATAAACCGCCAAGACGCCAAGGATACAAAAGGAAAAAAATAGTCACACAAAGACACGAACCCGCAAAGAAAAAATATAACAAACCTAATAAAAAGCTAAAAAACAATCAGTTGAAAAGGTTAGGGAGGAATTCAAAGGGCGGTGTTAACGTGACAGTTATTGATAGTTGTAAATCTTGGCGCCTTGGCGGTGGGAAATATGAAGGGCAAATTCAGATTCTCGCCCCGGCCTAACCGGGCGCACGAAATAAACTGGCGGCCGTGGGGCGACGAGGCCTTTGCTGTAGCCCTGGTTGAAGATAAACCGGTCTTTTTGACGATAGGAGCGCCCTGGTGCCGCGGGTGCCACTTGATGGATGAAACCAGCTTTTCGGATCCCGAGGTAATCGGGCTGTTAAACGAAAAGTATATACCGGTGCGGGTCGATGCCGACCGCCGTCCCGACGTCAACGAGCGCTATCACAGGGGCGGCTGGCCCAGCAATGCCGTATTAACCCCGAGAGGACGGGTGATCACCGGCGGCACTTACGTTCCGCCGGAACGGTTAAAACAGGTTCTGGAAGAAATAGCGGGGGTATGGCATGATAAGCGCGAGGAATTCCGAAGGGCGGAAGCAAAACTTACCAAAGAACCGCCGGAGATTATACCGGCAGAGACACTTGATCTCTCCCCGTACCACCGGACTGTTGCTGCGATTAAACGCGCTTATGACCCGATCCACTACGGCTTCGGGCGTGACGCAAAGTTCCCGTTTCCACAAGCCCTCGAACTCGCGCTGCACGCCGCACATACCGGTCGGGATGAGGCACTGCTTAAAATCGCGACCGGCTCACTCACGGCGATGGCGGGAGGCGGGATGTACGACGTTGAAGAGGGCGGCTTTTTCCGGTACTGCAGCACCAGGGACTGGACGCTGCCGCAGCACGAAAAGCTGCTCGGGGTCAACGCGGCGATGCTCCATGTCTGCCTGCGGGCTTTCCAGTTAACCGGCGAACAGCGTTTTGCGGACACGGCCCGCGACGTTCTTGCTTACCTCGAAAAGCATCTCCTGAACCCGGACGGCACCTGGGCGGGCAGCCAAGCCGCCGACGGGGAGTACTACAACCTGACTTACGCGGAACGGCGCCGCAGGGGTGGCCCGAGCGTTGACCGCACCGTCTTCACCGACCAGAATGCCGTTCTCATCAGCGCGCTGGCCCTGGCCGCCTGGGTACTCGAAGAGGACCAGTGGCAGGCAAAGGCGGTCAAGACCGCGACAAAGCTCTGGGAACACGCTTACCGGGAAGGGCGGGGGATGGCGCACTACTTCGACGCCGAAGCCGCCGGACTCTTCGGCCGGCTTGCGGATCAGGCAGCCTTCGGGAGGGCGTGCATCGACCTCTACAGCAGCACCGGGGAAACGGTATGGCTCGCCCGCTCCCGAACCCTTGCCGAATTCTGCCTAAACGAGCTGCGCTCGGCGAAGGGCGCCCTGTACGACGGCAAACCCGACCCCGGCGCGATAGGAGAAATGGCGGTCCCCCTTGCCAACATCGGCGAAAACGGCTTGGCCGCACGCTGGCTCCTGGAGCTCGGCGTACTTTCCGGCAACGAGGGCTACACCTCCGCTGCCAACGCTGCGCTGAGAGCGCTGGCGCCGGTCTTCGAACGCGAGGGGCTTGCGGGAGCGGCCTTCGCCCTGGCCGTATGGGAAGCGCTTCATCCCTGGACCTGTGTTACGGTGGTCGGCAAGCGCCAGGACCGGCGCACGGCGTCGCTGCACCACCGGGCCCTTGCCGCCTACGTTCCTGCCAAAACGGTCCGCCTGATCCCTGCGGAAGACCCGCCTGCGTTAAAAGCCGCCGGACTTAAGCTGCGGAAGGATCCCTACGCCGTAGTTTGCAGGGGGACCACGTGCTTCCACCCGGTGTCGGAACCCGCTGCTCTGATTCAGCTCTTACGCCCCGATTCCGCTTGACTTCCATACCCTGACAGCGTACCTGTTGCCCCGCGTTCCATTAATCTTAATGGTTCAAGATTATGTTGTTTGGTACGAAAACAATACTGAAACTCCAAAACTTTTTTTCAGCCTATTTACGCAAGAGGTAAGCAGTGACAAGGAAACCGCTCCTTCAGCTTGTGTTGCTTTGCTTTTTCCTCATAACCGCTCCGGTTAACACTTCGGGGCAGCCCCGTACGGGAAACGCAGACGGGCTGTCGGTGGTCCTCATTATCGACAGTTCCGGGAGCATGGCTAAAAACGATCCCAATAACGACAGGATAGCGGCGGCCAAAAAGGTCGTTGAACTGCTCCGTAAAAACGACGAAATAAGTGTCGTCCGCTTTTCGGACCGGCCGACGGTGCTCGTACCGCTTAGGAAGATAGAAACGGCGCAGTCCCGCACTGAAATTTCCACCCTCCTCTCAGGAATCGGCGCACGCGGCGACACAGACATCAAAGGGGGGTTGGTAAGCGGCTACGCTGAACTCAACAAGGCCGCCGGGGGGAAGCGCTTCGCGCTGCTGCTCTCCGACGGCGAACCTGACCTGCCTCACCTTAGAAACAACCCGCGCGCAAAGGAAGCCTACCTGAACGAGTTATACAACGCATCCCTCACTTACAAAAACAGGGGTTGGGCCGTCCACTGCATCGCGCTGCACCAGAAAGAAGCCGGCTCCGTCCTGCGCCAGGTCGCCGCGCAGACCGGCGGCGAATACTTCTTTGTGCCTGAAGCCTCTACGCTGGTTAAGTTCTTTCAGTCAATCCTTGTGGTCCAAAAGCATCATCCTGAGGAAAGACCGAAACTTGCCTCTGCTTACGAGGCGAAGCCTTATAAGACAGGACAGCGGTTTCCGGTGCGGGCATGGCTGAAACTGCGTGAGGACCTCCTGGTCCCGGGCCCGCACTTAGAAATTGATAATATCCGGCTTGTCCTGAGCACCGGCGAAAACCCGCTCGAAACCCTGACTCTCAGGGACGACGGCATGGCGGACAGCGGTGACGATCAAGCCGGCGACGGAACTTTCTCTTGCCTGGTGAACTGCCGGGAACCAGGGCGGTTCACGCTGACATTGACGATGGAGGGAGTCTATCGCGGGGAAAAGGTTTCTGATAAAGCGGTAATCGGTGAGATTCAGGTGCTGCCGGGTTCCACCGCAGGACGCCGGGTGACAAGCCTGGCGAAGCGGGCGGCTTTACCTGTACTTGGGTTAATCATTCTTGCCGCGCTGCTGGTTGTTGCGGCCCGGTTTTTGAAGGACCGCATGGCGGTGCGCGTTAAGGGCACTTTGCGGTACTGGATCGAAGCGCAGGACAACCCTGCGGTTCACGAGCTTGACCTCGCTAAGCTGAAAAAAAGTGAGGCGGTTGTAGCAACCGAGCGGAAGGAAGGAGTAGACTTCGTCCTGCCCGTCGTTACCAACCACTTCACGTTCAAGATCAAAAAGCTGAGTAAAGCCCAGAAGGAGATCGAGGACGGTAAGGAGTTCAGCGTCAGAAAAGGGGCCTACATAGCCGCGGGCCTTCCCGGAACTTTTCTCGTCTTTGAGGAAGAACAGCGGGTGTTCAAAACTCCCGTAACTCGGGAAGAAATCCGTCACGGCGACCGTTTTAAGGTAAGGGGATATATCTTCGAGTTCGACTGTCCGGAAGCCGGCAGGAGGGCAAAGGACAGAATACGAACACCAAGACCTCTTGGTAAATTTAAATAGAGAAAAAATTGTTAAAGCCGGGCTCTAGAAAGATTCTAGGCAAGAAGGCGGCTTTGCAGCCAAGTACCGTTCTCCGGGAAAGCTTTACCGGCACACAGCGTTGGCTGCGCCTAAGAGTTTCTTATCAGGATCGTTGCCGTTTGGTCTTCGTACAAGACGGACCAGCGGGGCGAGAGCGTGAGCGCCTGCACGAGCGGGGAACCGGCCGGCATGAAAACGTACTTGATATTGTACTCCTCCAAGAGTTCTGCCGCCCCCGGCCGGAGCCGCGTGATTGTGATGTAGTCGCCGAACACCTTTTTCATGTAGACGTCCGCCCGGCCGTCGATAAAGACTTTCTCCTGCGGTAGGTTCCAGATGAGGTAGCCGCCCCACCCATAGTTGTTGAGCACTTTCCCGTCAAGCGGGTTGTCCTTTAAGAATGCCACCGCCTCGACGGGATAATCCTCTTTGTCGGTAAAACGGTAGTCGATTTTACTTTGCGGCGGGGCCTTGGCGGCCAGGACAACGGCGTAAAAAACCAGCAGCACGGGAACGAGGACCGCCTTCAGCCGCGTGAGGTCCGTTTTAATATCCAGAGAAGGGCGCAGGTAACGTGCCAGCACGAAGCCGCCGACCAGCAGCGCGTAGGCAGCGAACCTCCCGTGAACGAAGGCCGCCGCGCCGAACAAGAGGTAGAGGACCAGGTCGGTTACCCGTATTCTGCAGGTGGTGATGACCATGGCCGCAAAGACCGAAAGGTAGTAGACCAGGAAAAGCTGGGCGTAAAGGTCGTGAAAGTCGAGGGACAGCCACTCCTGAATATTGTCCGTCATCAGCTTGTCGCCGACGGTGCCGAGCGGGTAGAGGAGCAGGCCGAAGCCGTTGGGGTTGAGCGCGGCGGCGAGCAGGCACAGGAGCAGAATCAAGGCGAGTTTCCCGGCCTGACCGGTATCCCACGGCAGGTTTTGGAGCCTTTCACCCCGGACCCTGCTGAGGCCGGTAAGCAGGTAAAGGCCGGCCAGACCGGGCCCGAGGAAGAAGGAGCCGTGGCTGTTCGCCCATAGAACGCTGATAACCGGCAGCAAAAAAAGATAGTCTTTCTTTTCCCTGAACAGTTCTAAAACATACAGAAAAATGACAAAAAACAAATAGGACAGCACCTGGGGCCTGATCTCCAGAAACGGGTACAACATCTCGCCCGTGACGAGCAAGGACAAGACCGCAACCGGGTATCGTCCCCCGGAACGCAGGAGCAGCTTCGTGTAAAACGCAAAAAGCAGCGCGACCAGAAGCAGGACAAGGGACAACACGCCCCAGAAGCTGCCGGCGAGGTAGGCAAGGTAGAAAAGGACTTCGGCGAGCCACTCGTGTGTTATCCAGGGTTCACCTGAGACCGTCCACGAAAAGATGTCCTGGTGGGGAATGGACTGGTGCGCCGCTATGTACCGGCCGGCGGCAAGGTGCCACCATGTGTCCGGGTCGAGTATACCGGTCTCGAACGCCCTTACCACAAGCACAAGCATGCCCGTGATGACCAGGACTAACAGCGCGAGGCGAAAGCCGCTCAGCTTCTCTGCCTTTTCTGCCGATTCCGTTGCGCACCCGTCCATATTCAGATAATCGACCGATTGAGAATTTTCTTGATCTCCGCTTATACCGAACTATCTTCGGTACGACAAATATAATTCAACGATAAAAACATGACAAGACCTTCATTAATTCCCATCCCTTTTTAACAATTTTTTTTTATAAAACAATTAAAGGAGTCCCAAGGATTAAGCCGAATTAACACTTAAAGGCAGTTATGGTTAGGTCCGACTGAACCAGGACATGAAGTACAGTAAGACGCCATCGGCAAACCAGGTTAATGTCGTGGCTCCCAGGTCATTATTTCAAGCGGTGAGCGTAGGATAGGGGAGGAAGCATGGGTGAATTCCGGGTTTTGCTGGGTGGCAAATCACCCCAATGGTCCGACAGCCTGGCAGCAGCTTTTTCGGAAAGCGCCGTTTTTGAAGTAGCCGGAACTGTACTCTCATCCGACTTAGTGGACACAGCAGGATACCTACATCCAGACATCGTCCTCTGGAAGATCGAGGACGAAGACCCTGTACCCGTTCTAAACGAACTGCAGCTCAAATGCCCCTTTATTCTGCCGGTGATCCTGGTTGACGACCCCAATAAATTTGAACTTTTAGAACTTCTCCGCGCAGGCGTGCGGGGATGCCTGCCGCTTCGCCTCCTGCCGAGGCAGATAGTTCAGGCCGTGGAGCTGATTGTAAAGGCCGGAATGATTTGTCTGCCGCGGTTGGGAGCTGAATTCTTTTCCCGGAACCGCAAGGGCGACCCCGAAACGGTTATCCTGGATTCCCTGACGGGGCGGGAACGCGAAGTCCTCCTCCTCCTCGGGAAAAACCTGTCCAACCAGGAAATCGGCAACGCCCTCTACCTTTCCGAGTCTACCGTCAAGACACACCTCAGGAGCATCTTCCGGAAACTCGGCGTGCGGAACAGGGTCGAAGCGCTGGTAGTGGCCCACCGGTTGGGAATCCTGAAGCGGGACGTTATCTATGAAAATTATTAATACCTGCCTTCAGTTCCATACGACAGTTTGCCAACATAAACTAACCCCCCTGAAACGAGCGGGAAGGATTAGAACGTCAGCATCCACATATCAACCTTTTTTCACCCGTCAGGGCGATTGAGCCGGCGGGACAAACCCTGATATTTTTAAAAAATCCCACGTATACAGATTTAATGAAGGCTTCGTAGCATTGAGGAGATGAGATAAGGTGAGCGCCTTGCGGCATATCCGGCTTATGCTGGATTTGCAAACACTGGTTTCCTTTTTCACCAGCAGTGACCGGGACGTTTTCGAGATTGTAAGTGTATTCGATGCGGCAGGCCCGGTGCCGACTATTGCCGGGCGCATCCAGCCGGACGTCATCGTCTTTAACGTGCCGGGAGATACAAACGTCGGGCTGATAGCAAGATTAAGAAGGACCTATCCTTCGTCGGTGATCATAGTCTGGGCTTCTCCCGGCGAAGCGGGAGAGGTTGGCGCAGCGATCGAGGCCGGCGCGGACAGCTACCTTTTAAACGACAACACGTCGCCGGTGGAACTTGTAGAAGCACTAAAGCTCATCTGCCAAGCCGGAGTGTCCCTCTTTCCCCGTTCGGCCGCGGATTTCCTGACCTTACAACCCAAAGCGCAGAAAACCCTTTGAAAGAATGTGCCGGCCCGCTAAGTGTTGAATACACAATAGAAGAACGCCGGGTACGCGGCAGGCGCTGCGGGAAGTTCGAATGCTGTATGCAATGTAGGCCATTACCCCTGAAGATATGGTAAAATCTATTGGACGATTCAACTATTGTGCAACCGTGGATGAGTACAATGTTTGAACGGATGAACTTTCAAATGATCGGTAAATTCCGGCGGTGGCTGCCCGCAGTGGCAGTTTTAGCGGCCATCGCTTATTTTTCAAACCAGCCGTTTGCAGCGCAGGACATCCGGCCATGGCTTGTCCGCCATATCTGGCTGATGCACCGGGTACGGGAGCTGCCGCCGGTACGTTTTACTTATGACGAGCAGGTAATGGACAGCCGCGCCGACCCGGCAGGGTTTGTTCAGTTCTGGGTACGCAAGGGAATGCATGTATTGCTTTACGGGTTGCTGGGGCTGGCGCTGGTTACGGCACTCGGCAATGCGGGGTTGAAAGGCGGCTCGCGGTGGTTAGCGGCAGCGGCGGCCCTGCTCGTGGTGGCCGCGCTCGACGAGCAACACCAGCTAGTGGTTCACGGACGGACGGGGCGGGTGCTTGACGTACTGGTAGACCTGGCTGGGTTTGGGTTTTTTGTCGTTCTACGTTCGACGTTCAACGTTCTGCGTTCGACGTTCAGGGTTCACAATTCGAGCTTCAGGGTTCGAAGTTCGAGGTTCGACCGTTAGGCCGCCAAACCTTTATTCAGTCCTTTTGAAAATGACTTATTGCTTGTTCTTTGGCCTGTTATCAACGTCGAACGTCGGACGTCGAACGGACCTGAAAGGTTTGTCAGTATAAGCTTGAACGATTTTCGGAGGACGATAAAATGCGGGTGCTGGTCACCGGCGGTGCAGGTTACATCGGGAGTCATACGGTAAAGGAGCTTTTGCGGGCTGGTTACGGGGTAACGGTACTTGATAACCTCTCCCAGGGGCACAAAGCGGTGGCGCGGCTGCTCCCCCAAGCCGAGTTCGTCTGGGGCGACATCGCCGGCCGGGAACTGGTAACCGGTCTTTTACGCTCGCGCGGCATCGAGGCGGTGCTGCACTTTGCGGCGCTGAGCCTGGTAGGGGAGTCGGCGTTAGACCCGGCGCTCTACTACCGGAACAACATAGTGAAAGGGCTTGCGCTCTTAGAGGCGGTGCGGGATGCAGAGGTTCCGCACTTTATCTTTTCTTCTACGGCGGCGGTTTACGGGGAACCGGTGTGCGTGCCCATTACAGAGGACCATCCCCTGGCGCCCACCAACCCTTACGGGGCGACAAAGCTGGCCTTCGAGGGGGCGCTCAAGTGGTACGGTGAGGCTTACGGCCTGAGGCACTTGTCGCTGCGGTACTTCAACGCCGCCGGGGCCGACCCGGACGGAGACCTGGGAGAGGATCACCGGCCGGAAACGCACCTGATCCCGGCGGTACTCCAGGCGGCGCTCGGACTGAGGGAGGCGCTGACGATCTTCGGCACGGACTACCCGACGCCCGACGGAACGTGTATCCGCGACTACATCCACGTCACCGACCTGGCGGTCGCGCACGTGCTGGCATTGCAGGAACTGATAGGAGGGTGTCCTTCGGGTGCATACAACCTGGGCAGCGAGCGGGGCGCTTCGGTGCGTGAAGTGCTGGAGACGGCCCGCCGCGTAACAGGTCGGGAATTCAGGGTGACCGAGGGGCCGCGGCGTACAGGAGACCCGGCGGTGCTGATAGCATCGTCACGGCGGATCAGGGAGGAACTCGGATGGCGGCCGCGGTACGGCGACCTGGAAACTATTATCCGGACGGCATGGGAGTGGCACAGTCGCCACCCGCAGGGTTATAGATAATGGTAGAACGGACCCCAGAGGTCCATCCGTCAAGCCTGATGTCGTAATATATCACTATTTATCGAAAGCAAAATTAGGACTCCTACCTTATTGACTTTTTATTGACCCAATGGTTAAACTTGTCTCAAATAGTTTCTTTTTCTTTACCTGCCGGGAAAGGAGGTGAAAAGGTTATGCATAAGCTTTACGCAAACCGGTCCCTCCTCGGCAACATCGCCCTGGTGGTCTTTGTTGCTTTTCTGGTAACGTTGACTGGTGGTTTTTCCAGTCCCGTTCCGGCAAACGCCGAACAGCCGATTCCGGTCCAGGAATTTACGCCCCACGTAACCCCCCAGCAACCGGTGGCGATTGAGGACCGTGAAGGCAACTGGGTCCTGCCCGGCGGTACGGCAAAGATTAGAACTACGGCTAACCTGCGCCAGGTAAGCTTTACGATCCAGGTGCTCACGCCGGACGATTTCAACACATTGGAAAAATTCACTGCCGCCGTCAACTTCAAAGTACTCAACCTGCAGGGCTCGGAGCTGGCACCCAGAGATACTAATATCGCTGATATCAAAAAGTGGGTTTACAACAACGTCTACCACATTTACCAGCTTGTATACTTCTGGCGCTACGGAGAACAGTTGGAGATCGCCGGGAGTCCAAACTACGAGTTCCTGGTAGCCACCAACAGCACCGTCCTGGCATCAATCTACCTTGATCTGGAGGCACCGCCGCCAGAGGGCGGCGGGGGTGGTGGCGGCGCACCGCCAATGCCGCCGCGTCCGGCTCCGTTGCCCACCGAGGGCGGTTTTATCACGGTCGAAGGACCGGGCAAAGCAATCCTGACCGCAGACGCGGCAAAAATCGACGAAATCCTGGGGCTACCGGGAGTTCACACAATCGCCCTTGTTCTCGATAAAGATGTGGCCGGTGAAGAAGGCACCATCGAAATCGGCGCCGAAATCCTGGAGAAGATCTTTAATAAAGGAATGAACCTTCTCTGTGACATCGCCGGCACTACCGTGCTTTTTAAACCCGGGGCTTTCGACGCAGCGCTATTCGCTACTGAAAAGGCAAATGTCCGGCTGACCGTGAGCAGCTCCGGCACCGCACCGCCGGGTGATTCGTCTTACCGCGTGGCCGGCAGGATTACGGATATAACCTGCCGGGCGTTCTCCGACGGAACCGACCGGGGCGCTGTCCACTTTAACAAACCGGTAGAACTCGGCATCCCCTATGACCCGTCGCTTCTTGGCGGTGTTGAAGAAGAACACCTGGCGGTTTACCGGTTTAACACCGCGTCAGGACAGTGGGAGCCGGTTCGCGGCAGCCGGGTGGACAGAAGCGCAGGCCAAGTCACCTGCCGGCGCACCTCGCTGAGCGCATACGCCGCGATGGCCTATTACAAGAGCTTTGCCGATGTTGCCGGTCACTGGGCACAGGCGGATGTCGAACTCCTTGCCTCCCGGCACATAATCGCCGGCGTAGGATTAAACCGGTTCGCGCCGGAGAAAACCGTTACGCGGGCGGAATTCGCGGCCATGGCGGTACGGCTCCTCGGTCTGGAGACAGGTCAGGCGGGCAGCCTGTTCAAAGACGTACCTGCCGGTGCCTGGTACGCCGGTGTGGTTGGTACAGCGGAGGAGGCAGGTCTCGTTAAAGGATACACCGACGGCACCTTCCGGCCGGAAGCACCGGTAACCCGCCAGGAAATCGCCGCAGTGATGGTCCGGGTGTTGGAGAGCGAGGGCAAGATGCCCACCTTAACGGGCAGCGAGGTCCAGGACATCCTGTCCCGCTTCCGCGACCGGGCGCAGATCGGCACCTGGGCGCAGACTGCAATCGCTGCCGCTGTTAAAGAAGGCATCATTACCGGCAGGCAGGCTGACACCTTCGCGCCGCGCAGACTTGCCACGCGGGCTGAAGCGGCGGCAATGCTGAAACGGGTGCTGAACAGACTGGAAACGTAGCGTTAAACCTGAGGGGGCTCTGGGACCCTCCCAGAGCCCTTTTTATTTTAGTTGTTAGTTGTTATCTTGTTTTATTTTTAAATTGGTTAGCGCCGTTTTGAGGATGCACGTTGCCCTAAAAAATTTGTTTTCATTGTATCTCTAAGAGTGAGGTCATAAATCGAACGTCGAACGTTGAACGTCGAACGGACCCCAGAGGCCTGCCTGTGCGTTGCACCTGCCTGCGCCGCCTGCCTGTGCGTGTTCGCACGCAGACAGGCAGTCGCGGCAGGCAGGCGCAGACAGGTCCATCCCTTAAGCCTTAACGTCGAACGTTGAACGAGGTGCCATGCCCAGACCTGCAATGAGAAAAACCCTTGCCGGGAAGCCGGAAACCGTCGCTCAACCGGCGCTCAACCTTAACCTGCGCCCCTTTTTTGCCGGCGGGCTGTTCTTTGTTGTTGTCACGGCGCCTTTCATGCGGGGCCTCTTTTTCCAGCCCGAACTCTTGCTCTACCAGATGACCGTAGGGGTCACCTTTCTCTTCTGTATAGGTGACCAGGTTCTACGACAGGAAAAGACGCCCAACCTCCCGCTTCTATGGGCCGTCGCCGGGCTGCTGCTCGCTTACCTGCTTTCCCTCAGCACCGCTGTCCACCTCCGCCCGGCCGTCGGCGAGGTGCTTAAGGTCCTGAGCTACACCCTCATCTTTTACACCGCCTTCCGGTACGTCCGGGATACCAAGGAACTCCAGCGGCTGCTTCTGGCCGGCTATCTGGGGGCGTTAGGCGTAGCGCTCGTAGGATTAGCCGCCGCCACCGGACTGTGGAACTTCCCCGGCGCCTTCGACAACGGCGTGATCAATTCTACCCTCCAGTACAAGAATGCTCTCGCCGCTTATCTAACAATGTTTACCCTCATCGGCATTGCTTTCAGCCTCCGGACCCACACCGTCACCGCCCGGCTCGCCTTTGCCGCTGCAAACACCCTCATGGTTGTTATTGTTCTCGGGAGCCAGTCGCGCGCCGGCTGGCTCCTGGTCCCGGCGGCAATCGCCGCGCTGGTGGCCGGATTACCGCCCGCCTACCGCTGGCGGGCCGTCTACCACGCCCTGATTGTCATAGGCTGCGGCCTGGGAGCAGCCAAGGGCTTTTACGCTGCTACCGGGAACACGCCCTCGCCCGCCGGGCTGCCTTACTTGGCGGCTGGCCTCATCAGCGCAATAATCCTGCAGTTCGCCTATACCAAAATCGCCCGCCGGCTCAACGAACCTGCAGTGCCGCCTTTCACCCGGCGCCTTGCCGCCGCTGCGGGCGTCGTCTACTTAAGCCTGGTAATCGCCGTCTACGCTTATCTGGCAAGCGGCGCCTACCCGCTTACCGCAGCAGCCTTTATGTCACCGAAAATCGCCGCTAAAACGGCCACCATTTCGAGCACCGACCCAAGTTTTCAGCAGCGGCTCCTCTACTACCGCGACGCAATGAAAATTGTCGGCGACCACCCCCTGACGGGAACCGGCGGCGGCGGCTGGAACGCACTTTACCACCAGTACCAGTCCTTCCCCTACTGGAGCACCGAGGCGCACAGCTTCCTCTTCCAGACCTGGGTGGAGGCAGGTACCCTTGGATTTTTGGCTTTACTCGGGATTGCTCTCGCCGCCGGCATGGTTCTCCGCCGCCTCTGGCGCCGGGTCAAGCACAAAGATTTCTCGATCTACCTCTGGTCAGCCGCCGTAGCGGCCTTGGCCCTGGCAATACACAGCGTCTTCGACTTCGACCTCTCCCTTGCCGCCTTGGGCCTCATCCTGTGGGCGCTCCTGGGGGGCCTGAGCGCCGTCGAACTCAAATCGCGCCGAAGCCGGCGGGAGTACCGTGAAGACCGCCGCCAAACAGCCGCAGATGCAAAAACCGGTGAAGCCGGAGAGGCCCCGGCCCCCGGAAAACGGCTCCTGCCGCTTGCTGCTGCCGGCGTTGCCGGCTTTGTCTTGTCCGCAGCGGTAATCTGGCCCTCGGCTTCCTTTTACCGGGCCGGTAAACTTGGGGCGCTCGGCGCCCAGGCCATTCAGCGCCAGGAACTTGACAAGGCTCTCGACTACCTGCTGGCGGCACACCGGAACGACCCCTTCACCGCTGGTTACGCCGCCGACATCGCCCAGATTTATGCTCTCCAGTCTATTGCCGAAGACGACGCCGCGAAACATTTCCTGGCCGTGAAATGGGCTCGCCTGGCCCAGTCTCGCGAACCTTACAACCTGCCGCTGCTCACCGCGCTCGTCAACCTCTACTATTACCTGAACGAGCCGTTGAAGGCAGCCGCTGCCGCCAACTCCCTGCTCGCGGCCAACCCGTTTCTCGCCGCAAGTTACGAGGTGGCAGCCCATATGCAGATTGAAGCCGCAATCCATCTCTACCGGCGGGGAAAGCCCAAGGAGGCCGTGCGGTACCTGAAGGACGTAGTTGACCTGCCGGAAGTTGCGGCCCGGCGGGAAGCGGCCTTGGCCCACAGGCGCTTCGGCGGGCCGGCGCCGCACGCCACGCCGCTTTTGAAACTGCTTGTGGGACAGGCTGCCGCCCTGCACGGCGACCATGCGGCAGCGCTGAGATATTTCGAAGAGAGCGCCCGCAACCCCGGCCTGCGGGTTCAGGCCGAAACCTGGCGGGCCGCCGTCCTTAAACTCACCGGCGACACGGCCGCCGGCGGCAAGCTCTTGGCGAAACTGAAGGCGCAGGACCCATCGGTCGAGAAACGCTACGCCGAAATCGAAGCCCTCCTGCGCCTGCCTTTGAACCTTGAACGTTGAACCCTGAACCTTGAACGGACCTCCCAAGGTCCATCGACCTAAGCCCTAACTTTAAACCTTGTACCTTGAACTTCGAACTTCGAACTAACAAACTTCGAACTATTTTGAACGGAGGTACACCCTTGGAACAAAAACCTGTCCTGCCGGCGGTAGTGGAAGAAGAAGCAATTGACCTTCGCCGCTATCTGAAAATCCTACAGAAATGGTCGCGGGTCATCATCGCCGGCACCGTCCTCAGCGTCCTGACCGCCGGGATCTTGAGCTGGTTTGTCCTGCCGCCGGTATACGAGGCAGGCGCCCTTTTACTGATCACGCAGCCCGCCGAAAAAGAACGCGTCGTTACCCAGCAAGAAGGCGTCGAGGAGGTGGTTCGTCCGCTCACCCAACTGCCGGAGATGACCATCAACACCTATGTCGGCCAGCTAAAAGCCACCGCACTTCTCGACCGGGTGATCAAGAAGCTCAGACTCGATCCTGTTCTCTATACCCCCGCATCATTAGCGGGCATGATTAAAGCGACGGCACTTAAAGACTCCAACCTGATCGAGGTGAAGGTCCAAAACACGGACCCCGTCCTGGCTGCCGCGATTGGCAATACGCTGTGCCAGGAGTACCTCCAACTGATATCAGAAAAGAACCAGGAGCAAATGACCCGGTCCGTCGAGTTCCTCCGGAACCAGCGGGACGAATGCGACGCAAAACTCTCGCGGGCATTAGCCGAACTCAACCGGTTAGAAAACCAGGCGCCCAACCTTGCCGTGCTCGAGCAAGAGTTCCAGCGGAAATCGGAGCTTCTTACCTCCTATCAGGCGGAACTCAGCGCCGCCCGGGTGGAGGCGGAACAGCTTGTTGCGGCAACGGAAAGCATCCGCCGCGAACTGGCTGCCATATCCCAGACCGTCACTACCCAGACCTACGAAGCCGGCAAAGGGTATACCGGCAGCGAGCAAGTCAATCCGGTATATGTAGATCTGGCGCAACGGCTGAACGAAAAGAAGACCGCCCTTGCCGAAAAAGAAGCCCGGATAGCCGCCCTTACGTCACTCACCGCCGGGCTCTCCAACGACCTTCAGCGCCTTCAAGGAAGTCTTTCCGCCAAGCGAAACCAGCTCGAGCGCGTACAGTCCGAAGTAAAGCGCCTTCAGGAAACAAGCCAGAAGCTCGCCGAAAAACTAACCGAAACCCAGATTGCCAAATCCCTGGACCTGGGAGCCAGCACCGTCGTCGTGATCTCGCCGGCAGAGGAACCGAAGCAGCCGGTAAAGCCGAAGAAAAAGCTCAACATCGCCGTTGCCTTTGTCTTGGGGCTGATGGCCTTCACCGGCCTCGCCTTCGTTCTTGAACATCTCGACTACACGGTCAAGACGCCGGACGACGCAGCGCAGCACCTAGGCCTCACGGTAATGGGGGTCATCCCCCTGGCCGACCGGCGCACCCGCTCTTATGGCTCTTACACCGAACCTTGAACGCAGAACGTAGAACATAGAACGTTGAACGTCGAACGTCGAACGTCGAACGGACCCCAACGGCCTGCCTGTGCGTGTCCGCACGCAGACAGGTCCATCCCTTAAGCCTTAACGTCGAACGCAAAAGGAGCGACCCTAATGAAAGATAAACAAACGTTTGAAACCGAACTGGCCACCTACAAGCACCCGCGGTCTATCCTCGCCGAAGCCTTCCGGACGCTGCGGACCAACCTCGGCTTCGCCGCGGTGAACCACCCCTTTCGCTCGGTGCTCATCACCAGCGCCGTCGCCAACGAAGGAAAGACCACCACGGCGACCAACCTCGGCATCGTCCTGGCGCAGGCCGGGCACCGGGTGCTCTTAATCGACTGCGACCTGCGGCTGCCCGGAATTCACCGGGTCTTCGGTCTCGGTAACCAGCAGGGTCTCACCAACGTTCTCGTCCAGCAGCTCGACCCGGCCTCCGCCGCCCAACCGGGTCCGGTTCCGGGACTGAGCATCCTACCCAGCGGCCCCATCCCGCCGAACCCGGCAGATCTTCTGGGGTCCCAGCAGATGCGTTCCCTCTGGCAGGGGCTTTACGAAAAATTCGACTATGTCATCGCCGACTCGCCGCCGGTATTGAGCGTAACCGACGCCGCGCTGCTTTCCTCCCAGGTGGACGGTGTGCTTCTCGTCATTCGTACAGCGCGCACCAGGATTGAAAACCTCCAGGAGGCCACGGCGCAGCTCAAACGCGCAAGCGCCCGCATTTTAGGCGTCATACTCAACAAAATGCCGCAGCCGCGATACGGTCGCGGCTACTACTACAGCACCTACCGTTATACCAGCGACGAACTCCGCCTTTAACTTTGATGTGTTAATACGTTCACCGGTAATATTAACCGGTTCAACCTTGAACCTTGCACCTTGCACGTCGAACGCAGAACGTAGAACGTCGAACGTTGAACGGACCCCAAAGGCCTGTCTGTGCTAACGGCAGACAGGTCCATCCCTTAAGCCCAATGTAAAATAGGACTTGTAAAAGGAAGGAAAACCGTAACAACTGTTGTATATTTTATATGCAGGGGATGGCAAGTCGTACCATAACTATAATAATCGAACATAGCAAGATAAATTCCAATCACCTTGCACATAACGCCAATACTCGACGTCTCAGAATCGAAGGCTCACATATTATGTCGAAACTTCGCACCTAAAGATGGGCCTTCTCACATCCTTTTTCTAAGAAGTGTATAAAACCTTGTACCTTGAACCTTGAACCGACCCCAGGGGTCAACCAGTTTGAGCCTAACTTCGAACTTCGAACTGACCCCAGAGGTCCATCCCCTTGAGGCTAACGTTGAACGTTGAACCTTGAACTTCGAACTAACTAACTTCGAACTTCGAACCGTAAACGGAGGGTCTTTAAATTGCCGCCGGTCGTCACGAAAACCGATGTCCCCGCTCCGGTGGGTAGGATAGAAATCAAACCGGGAAGAGACCACAGTCCAGCTGCACTCGCCGTGCCGCTTTCCTACTACTTGCAACGCGCTGGCGAGGTCCTCTGCCTCGGGATACTCGACCTCGCGGCCCTCGGCCTGAGCTTCGCCGCGGCGCTTATGATCCGGCTTGAGATCCTGCCGCGTCTGTGGTCCGGGCTCGGGAGCGGCCTTCCTGCAGGCTTTAGCTCCCACTACTGGTGGTTCGCAGCCGTAAGTATCGCCTTCCTGGCTTATGAAAGGCTTTACACCCGGCGGTTCTCCTTCTGGCGGGAGTGCGGTGCCATTTCCAAAGCCCTGACCCTTGCCATGCTTCTTATCCTCTCCATCGTCTCTTTAGGAAAACTGAGCGGCGAGGTCTCCAGGGCCGTTCTGACCTTCGCCTTTCTCGGCAGCCTGGTTCTGGTTCCTGCCTCCCGGTATGCTGGTAAATCCTGGCTCTACCGCTACCCCTTCTGGCGGCGGCAGGTGCTCATCCTTGGCGCGGGTAAAACAGGCTGCCTCATAGCCGAGGCGCTCTTGCGCGACCGTTACCGCGGTTACACCGTCTGCGGCTTCCTTGACGACGACCCCGCCAAACACCGCCCAGGCGTACCGGTAAATGGGACAACCTTTCCTGTCCTGGGCGGCTTCCGTGACAGCGACCGGGCGATGGCCGCCACCGGCTCCTACGACCTGATCGTGGCCGCTCCGGGGATGCCGCCGAACCAGCTTGTCGGCCTCGTGAATAGACTCCACCGGCAAGCGCCTTCGGTCCTGGTGGTCCCTGACCTCTTCGGGATGCCGGTTGTCGGCGCCGAGGCCGATCACCTCTTTCAGGAAAGGACGCTCGTCTTCCGGGTCAGGAACAACCTGGCCAGCCCCTTGAACCGTTTCGTCAAGCGCACCTTCGACCTTGTTGCCGGGGCTGCCATCCTTTCCCTTACCGCCCCGCTGCTCGCCGTACTCGCGCTGGCGGTAAAGCTTGACTCCCCCGGCCCGGTCCTTTTCAGGCACCGGCGTATCGGCCACCGGGGAAAGACCTTTACCTGTTTCAAGTTCCGCACTATGTACACAAATAATGAAGAGATTCTCCAAAAACACCTGGCGCAAAACCCGGCCGCCGCCGAGGAATGGCAGCTTTATTACAAGCTGAAAAACTATGACCCGCGGGTTACCCGCGTAGGGCGGTTTTTCCGGAAGTTTAGCCTGGACGAAGTGCCGCAGCTTATAAACGTCCTCAAAGGCGAGATGAGCCTCGTCGGCCCGCGGCCCTACCTTCCGCGGGAGCGCAGCGAAATCGGCTACCTGGCCGACAGCATCTTCATCGCCCGGCCCGGGATGACCGGCCTCTGGCAGGTGAGCGGCCGCAACGAACATACCTTTGACGAGCGCGTCCGGCTCGAAGCCTGGTACATACATAACTGGTCGCTCTGGCTCGACCTTACCCTGCTCCTGCGGACCATCGGCGTGGTATTAACACGCCGCGGGGCTTATTAGACCGGCTGCCCAACTTCGAACTTCGAACTATCCAACTTCGAACTTCGAACTATCCAACTTCGAACTTCGAACTATCCAACTTCGAACTAACTATCCCGCCACGGCGCCTATTAAACCCCCGCCGGTTTATAGTATACTATAACTGAACCTTGAACGCCGAACGTAGAACGGACCCCAAAGGCCTGCCTGTGCCAACGGCAGACAGGTCCATCCCTTAAGCCTTAACGTTGAACGTCGAACCGTGAAAGGAGTTTAAAACGTGAACGTGATAAAACAAACGGCCATCGAAGCTATTAAACGACTTCCTGACGGATGTTCCTTAGAGGACATCATGTATCAGATCTACTTCATTTCTCAAGTGTTCGAAGGTTTAAAGGACGCCGAGGAAGGCCGAACAGTCTCAAGCGAGGAACTTCTGAGCAGAATCGAACAATGGGCAAAGTAACCTGGACCGAACGTGGCGTTAGAAATCTACGGAGTATTTTCGAGTATATCGCCGTAGATTCCGAAATTTATGCAGCCCGGTTTATAAGATCAATCATAGAAGCAAGCGAAAAGCTCACCAGCTTCCCGTTGATGGGCCGGGTAGCTCCTGAATTTGCGGCCTACGGCCTGCGAGAGGTTCTCTTTAAGAACTATCGAATTGTGTACCGTGCCGTTGAAGATTGGTCCATAATTGAAATAATAGCTGTAGTCCACGCCTCCCGTGACCTGTTGAAGCTTGCACGCGACGAATGGGAGCTACAATGAACGATTAAACGCCGAACCCCGAACGCAGAACGCCGAACTTCGAACTTCGAACTAACAAACTTCGAACTAATAAAATTCGAACTATCCAACTTCGAACTTCGAACTATGAACGAGGGGGAAGTCGAACGCCGAACGGAGGTAAGAACCGAAATGGCAACCCACGAATCGATAGAAAATCTCATAAAGGCGCTCCCCCCGGAACTCCAAAGGGAGGCTGAAGACTTTATCCGTTTTCTGTTGGAGAAACGGGCCAAGAAAAGCGGGAAAAGGCTGCGCCAGGATTGGGCCGGCGCCCTCAGGGACTTTCGGGAACAGTATACCTCACTGGAACTGCAAAAAAAGGCCCTGGAGTGGCGGGGGGACTAAACTTGTATCTCGTAGATACCAACATATGGCTCGAACGGCTATTAGACCAGGCCAAATCCCAGGAGGTAGGCAAATTCCTGGATAGCGTTCCGTCGGAGCACCTCTTTATCACCGATTTCGCCTTCCATTCTATAGGGGTTGTCCTGGGCAGGCTTGGCCGGCTGGAAGCCTTCCTGCAGTTTACCCGTGACGGCTTTATAGACGGTGCGGTTTCTTTGGTTCACTTGGAACCGGCCGACATGGAGTGTGTAGTTTCTGTAAAGGAGAAATTCGGCCTCGACTTCGACGACGCTTACCAGTATGCAGCGGCCGAGAAATACGGCCTCGTTTTGGTGAGTTTCGATGCGGACTTTGACCGAACCGACCGGGGCAGAAAAACCCCCGCCGAAGCCTTACCATAACCTTGAACCTTGAACCTTGAACGTTGAACGTTAAACCTTGAACGTTGAACGGACCCCCAAGGCCTGCCTGTGCGTTGCACCTGCCTGCGCCGCCTGCCTGTGCGTGTTCGCACGCAGACAGGCAGTCGCGGCAGGCAGGCGCAGACAGGTCCATCAGTATAAGCCTAAC
Source organism: Bacillota bacterium (assembly GCA_040757355.1). Classification (GTDB taxonomy): domain Bacteria; phylum Bacillota; class Desulfotomaculia; order Desulfotomaculales; family Ammonificaceae; genus DTYU01. The sequence continues at coordinate 21,592 of JBFLWY010000002.1, forward strand.
TTCGAATTTCGAACTATCTAAACTTCGAACTATCCAACTTCGAACTTCGAACTAACAAACTTCGAACTATCTAACTTCGAACTAATAAAAAACGAAAAAGGAGGGTCAAAGATGGCCTTAGAAGAAATCCTTTCGAAGATTCAAAAACTGCCCAAAGGAGAAAGAAAAAAGCTACTCAAGGAACTCGAGCGTCTGGAGTTAGGCGAAAAGAAGGCTGCAGAGCGATTCGAAAAGGCTGCCGGTTCCTGGCCTGACCTCGATGCAGAAAACTTTGTGGCCGAAATATACGCCCGGAGACTGGGCAGCCGGAGAACCGAAGCAGAATGGTAACCGCCAAATACCTGGTTGACACAGATTGGGCCGTGTACTTTTTACGCGGTAGAGAGCCGTATGTTTCGATCTTGAAAAAGTACCGCAAAGAAGGACTGACAATTAGCATTATTTCAGTCGCAGAGCTTTATGAAGGAGTCTACCGTGCTTCGGACCCACCTTCAAGAGAACAAGGCTTATTGAAGTTTCTGGAGACTCTGACAGTATTAGAAGTAGACCATGATCTGGCGCGTACCTTTGGGCGACTTAGGGCGGAACTCAGAAAACAGGGCCTGACGGTAGCCGATATGGATCTTCTTATCGGTAGCACGGCGATCTTTCACAACTTGGTACTGTTAACCGATAACCGGAGACACTATGAGAAAATCCCCGGTATACAACTATGTTGACCTTGAACCTTGAACCTTGAACTTCGAACTAACAAACTTCGAACTTCGAACTAACCAACTTCGAACTGTAGACTGAGAGGGGTGTGCAAGGTAATGAAGGTTTTCTCTACAGTCGTCCTGCGAAAATTCTCCGACCAGTGGGTAGCTCTGTGCCTGGAAAACGGTTGCGTGGGACAGGGGACCACCCGGGAGGAAGCCGTAGAGAAGCTCAGATCCGCTGTTTCTTCCATAGTGGAGGCAGCACATGACGATCCGGATATATTTGTGGCACCGGTACCGATTAAGGAACTTCATGAGTTTCTGACCATCGGCGGCGTCGATCCCGTGGCCGAAACCTTTGAGCTAAGGGCCGTAAATGCCTAAGAGTTATAATGCTTATAAGCCGGGGTTTTGAGAAAGGAGATGATATCTTGAGCCTTTCACAAGAGCGCTATATAGTCGACCGGAGCGGTAAAAAGCGTGAAGTGGTTCTTTCAATAGAGCGTTACCAGCAGTTGTTGGAAGACCTGCACGACTTGGCCGTTGTGGCGGAACGGCGGGAAGAAAAACCGGTCAGCCTGGCGGAAGTCAAGCAGCGGCTAAAGGAAGATGGAATTATATAGCATCTACCTTAAACCATCTGCGGAAAAAGACTTGCGCCGGCTTCCGAAACCTGTTATCGCGCGTGTATTAGCCCTGATAGAAGGTTTACAGTCGGAACCGTTTCCGCGAAAAGCGGCTAAATTGACCGGAACCGAGCGGCTTTATCGTGTCCGGGCCGGCGATTACCGGCTTATCTACGGGGTGGATACGGATACGCGGCAGGTAACAATTCACTACATACATCACCGCAGAGAAGTATACCGCCGGATATAACGTAGAACGTAGAACGTAGAACGCCAACGCAAAAAGAGGTGAGTCATATGGGACTCGAAAAGACAAGAGACGAATTGCTCCTAAAACAAATCAGCACCTTAGAACGTGAAGTAGAGCGTCTCAAGCGGAACCTTCTTCATAATCTAGCTGCAAAGACCGGCCGAAAAAAAGCTAAACCCTCTCTGTTTGGAAGCGTCCGGAGCGGCGACATTGCCGATGAAGAGATCCAAAAGGCAAAGACGGCGCTGTTTAGAGACCTAGCGGATCTGTAGCACCTATGGGGGAAGATATGCTGTATGTTCTCGATACCCATGTGCTCATCTGGTATTTCACCGGTAGTAGACGCCTTAAACAGCAGCTTAAAGAACTCATTGATCATGTTCGGTCAGAGGGTGGACATCTGTTAATCCCTACGATAGTGCTGGCTGAAGCAATGGACATCGCCGAAAAAGGTCGTGTACACTTTGACTTCACCGAAATGTACCGGTTGATCAAGAAAGAACCAGAGTTCGAAATCGTCAGCTTCAGCCCGGATATCCTTGAAGAGGCAGCGCGGTCCGGTCGGCTACCGAGGTCCAGTCCCATCTCTACGTCGCCCTGGACCAAGACTATATAAGCGAAACTGCGTTTGCCGAATTGTACAGACAAACGGAGGAAGTTAAAAAAACGATTTACGGCTTTATGCGCTACCTGCGCTCCAACCCTAAACGCCGAACGTCGAACGCCGAACCTTGAACCTTGAACCTTGAACGTTGAACGGACCCTCAAGGTCCATCAGTATAAGGCTAACTTCGAACTTCGAACTAACCAACTTCGAACTATCCAACTTTGAACTATCCAACTTCGAACTAACCAACTTCGAACTTCGAACTATTATAACGAGGTGAAAAAAAATGGCCACCGAAAAAAAGGACCTGAACGAACTCCTGCGGCTTGCCAGCCAGCTTCCGGAGGAGCAACAACTAGAACTTATCACCAAGTTGTCCTTACGCCTCCGCGTTAAAGGTAAAAGAGAAGATACCGGCAAACGATTGCCTGCTGCCAAAGAAGCACTCTTGGAAAAGACAAAGGGAGCCTGGGCCAACAATCCTGAAATAGAACGCGCGCTTGCAGAACTCAATATTCTTACATATCGTCAATCACTGCCTGGGAGATCGAATACGGTGCCTGTCGCGCCGGGCGCCCTTCAGATCTAACGGATATTTTGGGGCTGGTCGAAGTGTTGCCTTTTGACCTGGAAGATGCGCGCGTAGCTGCAAAAGTACACGCGGAACTTAAATCGTGCAACCAGGAAATAGGCATCCGGGACGTCTTTATCGCCGGAACCTGCCTGGCAAATGGTCTGCCTCTTTTAACCGTCAACGTCAAGCACTTCCGGCGGGTAAGTAAATTAGAGGTAATAGAACCTTGAACGTCGAACTGTGAACCGTGAACGGACCCCAAAGGTCCATCAGCATAAGCCCAACTTCGAACTAACAAACTTCGAACTTCGAACTAATAAACTTCGAACTATCCAACTTCGAACTAACAAACTTCGAACTTCGAACTCTTGTAACGAGGTAAAAAAAATGGCCACCGAAAAAAAGAAGCTAAACGAACTCCTGCGGCTTGCCAGCCAGCTACCGAAGGAACAACAATTAGAACTTATAGCGAAGCTATCGTTAAGCCTTCGTGCCGAAAACGTAAAGAAAAAAGAAAGACCGCTCCCGGATCCCCAAAAAGACCCGATAATGAAAATAATCGGTATTTCCGAAGTTGAACCTTTCGCCCGCGACCTCGATAGGCAACTATACGGGGAGTAATTGATGAGGCTGTTTGTTGAAAAGGCCAAAGAACTGCGGCTAAAATACCAGGATAAGCCGGATATCTCGTTTACGGACCTGACTTCTATCGTAATTATGCGAGAATTAAAGATTTCACGGATTCTAACGGCAGACGAACACTTCATCCAGGTTGGCACGAATTTCGAACTTGCTCCATAACGAACCTTGAACGTCGAACGAAAAAGGAGGCAGCCATGTGTCAGAGAACCGTCCCCTGACACGCCCCAGCGGTTTTTATCTACCACTCAAATAGCAACAGCCATTACAGCGGAGGCAGATGTCTTTATTACTAACGACACTGATTTGAAAAGAGTTGAAGAAATCGAAGTACTAATCCTGAACGAACTTGCAGCTCTCCGAAAAAAGGAAAGCGGCATGCCGAACCGTCAACTTTGAAGGCCGAACCTTGAACGGACCCCCAAAGGCCTGCCTGTGCGTGTCCGCACGCAGACAGGTCCATCAGCATAAGCCTAACTTCGAACTTCGAACTAACAAACTTCGAACTAAGTTGCTGTTATAATAAGAATGAGGTGAGACTTACTGTGGTAGACACAGCATCTTCTTCTCGCTTCCAAGAGGTCATCGAAATGGTCGAGACGTTACCGCCGGATGATCAGAAGCTATTGATCGAAATCATCCGGCAGCGCTTGATCCAGCACCGGCGCGCCGAAATAGCGGCGGAGGTCCAAGAAGCCCGTCATGCGTACCAGCGGGGCGAAGTCCGCCGGGGCACGGTAGGTGACCTCATGGAGGAACTGGCAGAGTGAGAACCCTTGTCTGGAGTCCAGCTTTCGTGCGAGCCTTCAAGCGAGCGGTTCGCCGGCAGCCGGAACTGCGAACAAGAGTTGAGTACATCCTTAAGCAGCTTGCCGAGGACCCTTTCCACCCCGCGCTGCACAGCCACAAATTGAAGGGAGAGTTAGCCGGTGCGTGGGCTTGCACGGTGGACTACGATAACCGTATCCTCTTTGAACTTGTCCGGAATCTAGAATCAGGTGAAGAGGAGATCCTGCTATTGACGATGGGCACTCACGATGAAGTATACTGAACAGGTTTCTTCACTCTGGTCAGAAAACGGACCCCAAAGGCCTGCCTGTGCGTGCCTGCCTGTGCGTGTCTGCCTGTGCGTGTTCGCACGCAGACAGGTCCGCACGTAGACAGGTCCGTCACCTTAAGTTTAAACGTCGAACTTCGAACTATCTAACTTCGAACTATGAACGAGGGGGGATAAAAAACTTGAAACGCTTTAATTTAACCAGTCTCATATGGAAGGAAGAACACGGCTACGTCTCAAAATGCCCGGAACTCGGCGTGGCCAGCGCCGGCGACACAATCGAAGAAGCATTTGCCAACCTGAAAGAAGCGGTAGAGCTTTATTTAGAAAACGCTAAAGAACTGGGCCTCTTGGATGAATTGAGTTTCGCGCTCAGGCCGGATAAATTTACCGCCTCTTTCGAGGTCGAGGCCCGGTGACCCGGCTGCCTGTTTTATCCGATACCGAAGTGATCAGAATTCTCCTCAGACTCGGCTTCCAGTACGCTCCGAAGCGATGGAAGGGCAGTCATATTGCGTTGTATAAAGCCGGCGAATCTGGACACCGGTTGCTGGTAATCGTACCGAAAAGAAAAGAGATTCCCCGCGGCACCCTAATGGCAATTTTAGAACAGGCACAAGTCAGCCGTGAAGAATTCCTGCGCCTGCTTGGGAGAGAATAACGCTTCGTCTGCTGATTTGAACCCTAAACGCCGAACGCAGAACGTCGAACATAGAGCGCCGAACGAAAAAAGGAGGAACAAGCAATGCCCAAAACGCTCCGCGCGCATTTTGACGGCAAGGCCTTCTGGCCGGAAGAACCCACAGACATTGCGCCCGGAACAAAAGTCAAGATCACCATCGAAATAGCCGCACCCGGCAAGAAGGAGAAGCGGTCCTTCCTTGAAACTGCGGCGAAACTCAGCCTTGACGGGCCGGCAGACTGGTCTTCACGCCTTGAAGACTACCTTTACAGGGAGCCGTTAAATGAAAACAGTTAACAGGGTCTTTCTCGACACCGCGTACATCATTGCACTTGTTAACAAGAAGGATCACTACCATGAAAAGGCGCACCAGCTTGCAGAAAAACTTAAGGCAGCAAAAACGCGATTTATCACCACGGACGCTATTTTACTGGAAATTGGGAACGCACTGGCCAAAGTTAAGTACCGGCGTGCCGCCGTCGAACTTATTGAATCGCTGATAGACGATCCGGCTGTCGAAATAACGCCTCTTTCACCCGAGCTGCTAAGCAAGGCCATCACTTTTTACAAAAGATACCTCGATAAAGAGTGGGGCCTCACCGACTGTGTTTCTTTCGCAGTAATGGAAGAACAGGGCTTGACACAGGCCCTAACTACAGACGTACACTTTAAACAAGCTGGATTTAAACCCTTATTAATCGAAGATTGAAAACTATCGAGCGGGAAACGCCTTAGCACAGCACCCTGAACCTTGAACGCTGAACCTTGAACGGACCCCAGAGGTCCATCAGCATAAGCCCAACGTTGAACGTTGAACGTTGAACGTTGAACCTTGAACCTTGAACATAGATGGGGGTAGACGAAATGGAACTGCTTCGGGAAGTGGCTGAAGCGCTCGATATGAAACAGGATTTCCTTGCCAAGAAAAGCCTGACCTTATACCTGGAAAAGGAACTGCGCGAGACGGAGGCAGCGATTTTTAAAATCACCTCCAAGTATGGGGTCAAGTCGGTATTTGAACTTGATGACAGACTGAAACAAGGGAAACTGAAAGAAGAAGATATGCTTGACGACTTCCTTGAACTCGACTACCTGGAGGCGAAAAGGGACAAGATTCGACGTGTTTTAGAGAAGATTCAATGATAACACTGGAAAAGCTCCGAAGGATCGCCGAGGTCGAGTATTGTGATATAGTGGAAACAAAATGATTATCACGGTTACGGTTAAGAAGAAATTTTCTTAGAGAGAAGGAATAGCGATGAAAATAGAGTATGACCCCGAAGTCGACGCTCTTTACATAGAGCTTCGAGGCGCGTCACCCGTCCATAGCGTAGACATTGAAGAAGGAGTCAGCGTAGACCTGGACGAGGAACACCATATCGTTGGCGTAGAAATTCTCGACGCTTCCGAAAGGCTCCGGGAAAATTTGGCCCGGATTGAGCTAACCGGCCTGCCGCTCTGGGAACTGCCCCTCAAGCGGCGCTTGCCGGCCTCATCCCCCGGTGCAGAGTAACCAAGCCCGTAACTAAACTTTGAACGCCGAACGCCGAACGTTGAACGTCGAACGCCGAACGTCACTGCTAAGCAATTAATTGACATCGCTTAGCCAGAACTTATACAATGACTGCAAGCGTGATTTTGTCTGGGCGGTGAATACAATCACCGGAAAGCAACTTAGGTTTTTAGCAGATGCCAACGTGGAGCGCGATATTATCACTCGTATAGCAGTGCTTGGATATGATATTCAGTGGGTTCCTACGGCACACATCTCCTTAGATGACGAAACTATTCTGAGGCTTGCAGAAAAAGAGGGGCGCATACTGATTACAAACGATAAGGACTTTGGTGAATTAATTTTTCGTCAGAAGCGAGTATCGGCAGGGATCGTCTTGATCCGCATAAAGGGAGCCACCGGAAAACAAAAAGCGGAGATAATCGGGAAGCTGGTAACAATATACGGCAATAAATTAAGAGGCAACTTTGTAGTCGTAACGGCAAGAAAATGCCGTTTCCTGCCTATAGGAGGTTGGTCTTAAATGGATGAACTACTCGAAAGGATTGATATTAACCCTAAAGTAATGCTGGGCAAGCCGGTGATTAAAGGAACGCGGCTTCCCGTTGAGATTCTTCTCGAGAAGCTCGCTCAAGGATACACCGAAGATCAGATCATAGAAGAGTATCCTTTTTTAAAAAAAGAAGACATCAGAGCGGCTCTCCGCTACGCCGCGGCCGTGCTTGCCCAAGAGGAGGTTTCTTTTTTAGACAGCGCCTCCTATTAATGCAATGCAATTCTGCTGCAACGCGGCATAGGCGACTCCATTCTTCTTGAATAATCAAAAATTTTACAGATGCTTCCCCAATCCCTTGTTCTCCCAATGCCAAACGCCGTATGCAGAACGCTGAACCTTGGCAGAACGCTGAACCTTGAACGGACCCCAAAGGTCCATCAGCATAAGGCTAACTTCGAACTTCGAACTAACCAACTTCGAACTTCGAACTATAAAGGAGTAGTCCAATGATGAAAAAGGAGTTAATCCAATCGGATCCTGATGTTATGATGGGCAAACCGGTGATTGCGGGGACGCGGATTCCTGTGTCATTGATTCTCGAAAAGCTTGCCGCCGGGGAAACAACAGAGCAGATCCTTCAGGCCCATCCGCGCCTCTCCGAAGAAGCGATCCGGGCCGCCCTGGCTTTTGCCGCAGAAGCCGTTAAAGCCGATATAGCATATCCAATCCGGCAAGAAGCAAAATGATCTTCCTGGCGGATGAAAGCGTTGACCAGCAGATCATTGACCGACTGAGAGCTCACGGCTACACAGTTATTTCAGTAGCGGAAATGGAACCGGGTATCTCCGATGCGGCAGTACTCGAACTGGCGAACGGGCATAATGCCGCCTTGATTACGGCAGACAAGGACTTCGGTGAAATCGTCTTCCGCCAGCGCCGGGTAAGTAAAGGTGTAATCCTGCTACGCTTAGCAGGCCTATCCCAAGAAAAGAAAGCAGCACTGGTTGCCCAAGCGATTGAGACTCACTTAAAAGAACTGGAAGGTTCGTTTGGGGTTATAACGCCTGGCTCTTTGCGGATCAGGAAAATGCGCGCCAAAGAAACTAACTAAATCCTGAACCGTGAACTTCGAACTTCGAACTACCTAACTTCGAACTTCGAACTACCTAACTTCGAACTTCGAACTAACCAACTTCGAACTTCGAACTAACAAACTTCGAACTTCGAACTATTATAACGAGGTGAAAAAATGGCCACCGAAAAGAAAAATTTGTCAGAGCTTGTGCGACTTGCCGGCAGACTTCCGGTAAACGAACAATTAGAATTAATCGCCAAACTTTCTGCCCAGCTTGCAGGTAAGAAGACCGCTCACATCAAGAAAAAAACATGGATGGAAGTGGCGGGTCTCGGCGCCGAAATCTGGAGAGACGTTGACGCCCAGGAGTATGTCCGCCGGGAGAGAGCAAGTTGGGAAAATTAGCGGCGATCCTCAAGGCGTATCGCACTGTCGCACTGGATACAGCGGTTTTTATCTACCACTTCGAGAAAAACGAGAAGTATAGTGTAATAACTGAAGAGATTTTCTCACGCCTGGACAAAGATAAAGATTTCACTGCGGTCACTTCGGTCATCACCGTGCTGGAAGTTTGTGTAAAGCCTATTAAAGAATCGCGGCAGGACCTAGTGACCGAGTACACACAGAAATTGCTTTATGATGATAAACTGGCAACCTGGGTTGTTGATGGAAATATAGTCCAAAAAGCTGCTGAAATCAGAGCCAAGTACGGAATAAAAACTCCTGATGCGATTCAAATAGCAACGGCCATTACAGCGGAAGCAGATGTTTTTATCACTAACGACACCGCCTTAAAGAAAGTCGAAGAAATCGAAGTACTGGTCCTCAAAGAACTTGCCGCCCCAGTGGAAGAGGCTAACACTCCACCGAACGCCGAACCTTGAACGTTGAACGAAAAAAGAGGCAGCCATGTGTCAGAGAACCGTCCCCTGACACCTGACACGAAATTCACGGCTTCATGCGCTACCTCCGCGCCAACCCTAAACGCCGAACGCCGAACGCCGAACATAGAACGCCGAACGCCGAACGACGAACGTAGAACGTCAAACGTAGAACGCCGAACCTTGAACGTCGAACGCCGAACGGACCCTAAAGGTCCATCAGTATAAAGCTAACTTCGAACTTCGAACTTCGAACTTCGAACTAACCAACTTCGAACTAACATGGCAATCGAAAAATTTGAAGACATTGAAGCCTGGCAGGCCGCCCGCGAGCTAACCCGGGCCATATACAAAACAACAAACCGGAAGGAATTCAGCCGCGACTACGGCCTGCGCGACCAGATCCAGCGCGCCGCCGTCTCGGTTATGGCAAATATAGCGGAGGGATTCGACAGCCAGAGCAACCAGACGTTCCAGCAGTTCCTGACCTACGCGGTCAGGTCGGCTACCGAGGTCCAGTCCCATCTCTACGTCGCCCTGGACCAAGGCTACATAAACGAAACTACGTTTGCCGAATTGTACAAACAAACGGAGGAAGTTAAAAAAACGATTTACGGCTTTATGCGCTACCTGCGCGCCAACGCCAAAAAACACTGAACTAACTTAACTGTCTAACTTCGAACTAACCAACTTCGAACTAACCAACTTCGAACTTCGAACTATCCAACTTCGAACTAACCAACTTCGAACTTCGAACTCTGAACCTTGAAAAGAGGCCGCCATGCAGCGCCTGCGCGAAATGGGCTATTTCTAACAAACACGAGATAGGTTACAATATTTATAACCCCAGTTTCTTGAGAAAGGCAGGGAAAAAGATGAGTAAAGCCCTAAGACGATATAATAACCTGAGTGTTACCGAGAAGCGTATTAGCTATCTTTTGGGGGCACGGCTGAAGGAAAGCGATAAAATTACAGCCGCTATAGAAAAACAGGATGAGATCAGAAAAAAATACGCTGCACCCCAGGGATGGGATAGCGTTGCAATTATCAGAAAATGGCGGGAAGCCAGATGAGCGTCTTGGATGCCTCTGTTATTCTCAATCGGGATAACAATTGTGACGCCGACCTTGCCGCTATTGGCTAAAGCGGTGGAGTTTGCGCGAAACTTTCAAGTATCATCCTACGATGCCGTGTATTTAGCTCTGGCAGACGAATTGGAGTTTGAGTTTATCACCGCCGACGAGAAATTCTTTAATAAAGTCCGTGAAAGGGCGGGTTTACGAGCTACGGTAAAACTGTTAGCTGAAACCTGATTTTGGGTGCAGCCCATCCTGCACTTCCGGGAGATCGATGTCTGGAGCTACATCCGCAAGTACGACCTCCCCTTCTGCGAGCTCTACCGGCGCGGCTACCGCAGCCTCGACTGTGCGCCCTGTACCGGTCGTGGTGGCACAAGCGAGCGCGGCGCCCGCTCCCAGAATAAAGAGGCCGCCATGCAGCGCCTCCGCGAAATGGGCTATTTCTAACCTTGAACGCCGAACGGACCCCAAAGGTCCATCCCCTTAAGCTGTAACGTTGAACCTTGAACGTCGAACGTAGAACGTAGAACGTAGAACGCCAAACGTAGAACGTTGAACGCAGACCGCCGAACGGAGGAACCGAATGCCCAAGAAAAAGTTACCGAACATCATCCTCATCGTCCTCGACACCGCCAGGGCCAAGAGCTTCTCCTGCTACGGCTACCACCGCAAAACCACGCCCAACATCGACCGGATTGCCGAAGAGGGCGTGCTTTATAAATGGTGCTTTTCTCCGGCCAACTGGACCATACCTTCGCACGCCTCTCTTTTCACTGGGCTTTATCCCTCGGAGCACTTATGTTATGCCGGTAACCTATTTTTAGATGTCAACATCCCAACTTTGGCTGAACTACTTCGTTCTATAGGCTATCGAACTATTGGTATATCATGTAATGGCTTAGTTGGGAAGATTTATGGGTTTGATCGTGGATTCGACATTTTTCACGAGCTTTGCGTCCGGCCTAATATAGTAAATGTGAAACCACTGGCCGGAACCACAATAACGAAGAAAGTTATCGAAGTAATTAAATTACTTCCCGCACGCCCCTACTTAGCAGCCAAACATATTCTTAGAGCGCTTCTGATGCACTTACGTACAAGCATGTCAAATAGTACACCCTATACGTTAAGGGCATTTAAATTAGCACAGAAGTATGTTTCAGAATATATATTACGCGATAAAAAGCCGCTGTTCTTATTTGTGAACATTATGCAAACCCACGAGCGTTATAACCCTCCCAAGAGAACAAGAGGTAAATTTGGTTCAAATGGTTTCAAGTACGAATCGATACTTTTAGGTTCAACCTCATTCTACCTTCGGGATTTTTGCCCCCATATCCCCGAAGGGCACATGTGGGAGGTCTTAACCTCCCTTTACGACGAAGAACTTCTCTTTGCGGATCTTTGCGTGGGTCAGCTATATAGTTTCCTGAAGCTTTCCCGAGTAATGGATAACACCGTTTTTATTGTGACCTCCGACCACGGTGAAATGCTGGGAGAGCATCGCCTTTACGGACATATGTTTAGTCTGCATAACGAGGTAATCCATGTACCGCTAATAGTGCAGTACCCAGACCTAAAAAGAGGAGAGGTAGTCCACAGGATAGTTCAGTTGCACGACTTATTCAGTACAATCTGTGAAATTACAGAAATTCCGTATCCCACTCCATTAAGTTCGATTTCTCTTTTTGGAAATAACCGACGCAAATGGGCGCTGGTACAAGACTTAGATCCACTAGCAGATGTTCTTTCGCTTAAAGCGCGCCAACCTGACTGGGACGTGACCACACATGTGCCTACACTATGGCGCTTTCCATCTTTTGCTATTATCAAATCCGATTTAGTCAAGATAATTAAGCCGTCTAACGGATCCCCGTTCTTTTTCGATATCAGAACTGATTACAACGAATGCTATCCACAAATAGTCTGCGAAGAAAGTGTCCTTCAGCTCATATCAGACGTAGAAAAACTTTTTAACTGGGATAGTTCACGCTATGAGGAAGAGATTAAACGCCAGGTGGATGCTAGCGGAAATGAAGTCAGTGCTTGAATTACCATAAGATTCGAAGGCCAGACTTTCATTACAATCTACCTTCTGTTCGGATTATTTCACCAGCGGAGTGCTCAACGTAAGCCAATCCCAGGGAAAAGTCGGGGAAGGTAGAGGAAGGAGAAAAATGTGTTCACTCAGCTATGATGCAACCAAGAGTATTATGATGGACACATCCCCAAACGCCTATCTATTTTGCCCAGTCTGCGGGCAAGCAGGGGGAGCGCTCGTTTGGCAGGGGGAGCACTATCGCATCCTTTTGTGCGGGCGCTGCCGCTTGCAGTACGCCTGGCCGTTGCGCGTTCCAGCTGACTTTTATGAGAAAGCATACGCCGGAGAGTGCTGGGAGGAAAAAACCGAGTACCAGGAAAAGGTAACCCTGCTTGCGAAGGGGGTTATCCCGCCGGTGGAGCATCCTTTTTACCGGCGAGCGCTGCGCCTGTTGAAAACGCTTGTGCCTGCAGGTGGGTACGTTTTTGATATAGGTTGCGGTGCTGGCGGCTTTTTGGCACTTCTGCGAGATGCCGGATTCAGGCCGCTGGGATGTGATGTGGCGCCGCAGCCAGTCGAGTTGCTGCGCTACCTTGGCTTCGAGGTTTATCGTGGCACAGTGGAGGAGTACCCGAGTTCCTGGCCCGCGCCTGCAGCGATCACTGCTTTTGAGCTTCTCGAACATCTACCTGACCCGGTTGGCTTTCTCACGCGTCTTCGGCAGCGTTTCCCAGAGACGGTGCTTATCGCCTCCGTTTCCAGTCCGCTTCGCCCCGCTGCCCGAATGGGGCGCTACGAACCGTTTGACTACCCGCCCCATCACCTTTTGCGTTGGAGCTTGCCCGCCCTCAGAATCGCTTGTGAAAAAGCGGGGTATACCGCCGTGCGCTTCATCCACCTGCCGGTCCAGGGCAACGAGATACCCGGCTTCGGCCTGGCCCGGCGGCTGGACAGGACGCTGGGCTCTTCGGCCCAACGAAAGCTGGTGAGTAAGTCTGTGGGAAGGTTCAAGAAGTACTGCTTTGCGCCTCTTGCCTGGTGTCTTACGCTATTCGGCTTCCGGGGTGGGAGCGTGCTTGTTGTGGCGAGTCCGACTGCGGAGGTGTGGCGATGCGGATAACGTTTGTCCTTCCCGGCCCTGCGCGCCGGCCTGTGGGCGGCTACCGGGTAGTTTACGAGTACGCTGATAGGCTGGCCGGCAGAGGACATGAGGTTAGTGTGCTTCACGCTGTGCGGGTGCCGTACACCCCCAGCCGGTGGCCATACCTTATCAGATACACCGCGCACCAACTTCTGCGGACCGCCCGCCCCCGTTGGTTTAGGTTCAGAAACCGGGTCATTCTCAAGACCATTCCTTCGATAGAAGATAGACACGTTCCTGACGCCGATGCCGTTATCGCCACGTGGTGGGCGACTGCTTACGAGGTAACAAAGCTCCGTCCTGCCTGCGGGAAGAAGTACTACCTGATCCAGCACTACGAGACCTGGGGCGGGCCGGCTGAACTGGTCAACAACTCCTACCTTTTGGGCTTGCGGAACATCGTGATTGCGCTTTGGCTCAAAGAAACACTGGAGCAGTTGGGTGCAAGGGTTGCAGCTCACATTCCGAACGGCATTAACTTCGAGCTGTTTAGGCTTTACCTCTCGCCTGAGGAGCGGGAGCCGCACTCCGTTCTCTGGATGTACCATCCGGCTGATTGGAAAGGGCCCGAAGAAGGTCTTCGCGCCCTTTTGGTGGCGAAAGAGGCCGTGCCCGACTTGAAAGCGACTGTTTTCAGCACCTACCCGCACCCGGCTTTCCTCCCGCGCTGGGTTGACTTCGTCCGCAATCCTGCGCAGCGGTACCTGGTGGAGCTTTACAACCGGCACGCCATTTTCCTCTGTTCGAGCCGGAGCGAGGGCTGGTCGCTCCCCCCTGCCGAGGCGATGGCCTGCGGCTGTGCCGTGGTGGCCACCGATAGCGGCGGCGTCAGGGACTACATCCTCCCTGGTCGGACGGCGCTCCTTTCCCCGGCTGGTGATGCTGAGGCGTTGGCGCAGAACCTGATCCATCTTCTTTGTGACAATGCGTTAAGGATTCGGCTGGCCAAGGAGGGGCACAAGCGTATCTCTTCCTTCACCTGGGACCGCGCCGTTGAAAGATTCGAAAGCCTACTCCGGGAGGAGGCTTGGAGCAAGTGAATCACCCCACCGTTTTCACCCTCATCCTTAACTACAACGGCTGGCGGGACACCGTTGAGTGTCTGGAGTCAGTGCAGCGGCTGAACTATCCGAATTACCGCATCGTTGTCATCGACAACGGCTCCAGCGACGGCTCCATGGATAAGATTAAGGCCTGGGCGGCGGGCGAGCTTCCCGTGGAGTCCAAGTTTTTCACTTACGACCCGTCAACCAAGCCCGTGCACTGGATCGAGTACGACCGGGCTACCGCCGAAGCCGACGGTCTGCCAGAGCTGGAGGCAGAGATCGAAGCCCTGCCCCCCAACCGGAGGATGGTTCTTATCCAGACCGGGGCTAACCTGGGTTATGCTGGTGGCAACAATGTGGGGATCAGATACGCCTTGAAGCGCGGGGCGAATTATGTGTGGATCTTGAACAATGATACTGTTGCACAACCGGATGCTCTGTTAGAAATGGTAAGGCTTGCCGAAAGCAATAAGCAAGTCGGTATTGTCGGAGCAAAGATCCTCTATTATGACCAGCCACGTCTTATCCAGGCGGCAGGTGGTATGTGGGTTTCCCGGTGGCAAGGTATGTCTTATCATTATGGCCGGTTCGAAGATGCCTCCTATTGGATAAATGCCTTTGAGCCTGAGTATGTAAGCGGTGCATCGATGTTGATCCGGATCTTGGCATCGGATGCTGAGTCAGACTACTTCATGGAGGAGAGCTTTTTCTTGTATTGGGAAGAGGCGGATTGGCAACAGAGGTTAAAGAAAAAGGGAAAACGCTTGCTTTACGCGCCCAACGCGATTGTCTATCACAAGGAGTCGAGTTCTGTGGGTTCGAAAACGCCAAAGCAGGAATTTTTCTATACGCGAAATGCTATTTATTTTGCGAGGTTACATTTTCCGTGGACTATACCTACCATAAGTATTGTTCATCTACTACGAGCTGTTAAACGTGCTTTAAGGGGAGAGTGGCAAAGGGGTATTGGTATCTTGAAGGGTATCGCTGCAGGACTAACTTATAACGCAAGTAGCTGGCGAAAACAACCGGGAGTGGGATCCAATGGGAGCAAGGATTATAGAGGTCAAACGTCAGTTCCCCGGAGATAGGGCTTTTCTTGCGCGTAGGATAACACTAATTGTTGGGTTGTTCCTTGTCATTTCAGGCATCGGAGTGTTAGCTGCAACAGCACCGGCGCTGGGACTTCTACTCGGGTTCATAGTGGGATACTGGCTGCTTGTAGTGTGGCAACCCGGACTTCTATGGAATGTGCTGTGTTTTTCTATCTTGGCTAGTATATGGTTAATGGAATGGCTTTACTTCCCGTTTTTAGGCGGACAAGTAAAAATATCCCATATTCTTGGCGTATTATTATCAGCAAGCGCCATTCGAGTTATCGCTCCATATGTAAAGTATTCCAAGATCCTTAAGGCAACGGTTAGCCTTATTATATTGGCGTTTCTTTCCGCTCTTTGGTCCGTAAGCCCTGCCCAGACACTTTCATCTGCTGTTCTTCCGGCGATTTTGGCTCTTACTTCGTTAGGAATGGCCGCAGTCACGTACAACGAACCTGGACGATTGATTCCGCGATTCGTGAAGACCGTAGAAATTTTATCTTTCGTAACAGTTGGTTTATCCCTCCTCCAGTTTCTAAGCGTTCAGCTTATAGGTCAGCCTTCGTTTTTACTTTCCGATCTCGCTAAACCTATCATAGAAGAAAGTAATCTGATAGGAGTTTCGGATAGACAGTATCAACTGCTCGTAGACTTTGGGCGACCGTCAGGACTTTTTATCGAACCTGATCATCTTGGGTTTTATCTAATGTGGAGCTTTTTACTCCTCCTTCCCTTTGCGGAGCGTCCTGACGGCCGTATTCATCGCGTAGCAGTTTCGGCTATTGCCATGGGCCTTCTCCTTTCACAAACCCGGGCAGCGTGGATGGGTGCATTTTTCGGTTTAATAATCTATTTTCTCGTTAACGTCAAAAAACTCGGCAAAACCTTTCGGTCCGGGCCACCAATTGTAGCAGGGTTAGTGTTCATAATCGCTATCACTTTCAGTCTCGGGTTTCACAGCAACTTAGCAGCAAGGGTGGCTCAGTTCTTTGACCCGTACGCGACCGCAGGCTCACTAAGCTCAGGCGCGTTTAGACTGGCAACGATGAGGTTTATGTGGGAATATGTTACCAATAACATGAAGTCGCTCTTGGTAGGGAACGGTTGGGGAACGCTGGAATGGTTCACCGAGCCGCTGATTCACTCCCCTGGCCCTGAAGCAAATTTCATTGGATGGGGCAATTATGGTCCCAATCTTTTTCTTAATTTTATGTTTAATCTCGGCTTGATTGGGCTTGCTTTGTGTTTGTATATAAGTTGCAAAGCAACATTTAGTTCCTGGAAACGGCTTCGATTGGTCACAAATGATTACCACAAGCAGTTTGTATTGGGACTCCTGTTAACATTGGTCGGGATGACAATATCCTTTCAAGTAGCGGGAGTACAGGTATCTCTACCCCCTTGGTGGCTAACGATTTGCTTCCTTGGGGCGTTTGAGGCGCATACAAACCTTAAGAAATAAGAAGCTTAAGGAGAGTTGATTGGATTTGCGCGTCCTAATGCAGTCGCGGGTTACTCTTTTCAGCGTTACCGGCGGCGATACTATCCAAATCCTGAAGACGAAAGAATACCTCGAAAAACTCGGGGTAGAGTGTGATATTTCACTCGAGCTCGAACCCGATCTTGCGGGATACGACTTAGTTCATCTCTTTAATCTGATGCGCCCGCAGGAGGTTTACCTTCAGGCATTGAATGCCAAGGCACAAGGTAAACCTGTAGTTTTGTCGCCTATATATGGGCTCTATACTGACTACGAGCGTAATGCCCGGCCGTGGCCTTTTCGAAGGCTAGCCCGGTTACTCAGCCCATCCCAAGTCGAATATCTGAAGGTTCTCGCTCGCGCCGTGCGAAACGGCGAATATCACCGTGGGACGAAGATGGTTTTACGGTACGGGTACGTTCCCCTCCTAAAGAGGATCCTGGCGCTTTGTGATTTTCTTTTGCCCAACTCGTACTCCGAGATGAGGCGTATTGAGCAGGATCTCGGCGTGACCGCTAAACCTTTTCTCGTCGTACCAAACGCTGCCGACCGCAATCTTTTTGATCCTGCTCGCGTTCAACTCTCTGGTAAGTGGGAATACCTTCGGGATTGCGTTCTTTGTGTGGCCCGCATAGAAGGGCGTAAAAACCAATTGAAGTTGGTCGAAGCCGTCAGGGGTGCTCCCTACAGGCTGGTACTTGTTGGCGAGCCCGCGCCCAACCACCGCCGGTATGCCGAGGCGGTAAGACGGTCAGCGCCGCCCAACGTCGTTTTCCTGGGGAAAGTGCCTCACGAAGAACTACCGGAATTATATCACTTAGCTAGAGTGCATGTACTTGCCAGCTGGATGGAAACGCCGGGGCTTTCTTCGCTGGAGGCCGGTCTGATGGGTTGCAACATTGTCATTACAGACAAAGGCGATACCAGAGAATACTTCGGCGACTACGCGTACTATTGTGATCCTGCATCGGTAGAATCTATCAGACAAGCCATCGACCGGGTCTGGCATGAACCGGTAAATCCCGACCTGCGCGAGCATATTTTGAGAAATTCCACGTGGGAGAAGGCGGCTGAGGTTACCTTGGCGGCGTACCAGAGAGTTCTCGGGCAAACATAATAAGATGTCGTAGGGGGGTTACTGCTACTTGAGAATTGCCATCATGGGCATCCGGGGCATCCCGGCAAACTACGGCGGCTACGAGACGTTCGCCGAGGAACTCGCACCACGCCTGGTACAGCGCGGTCACGAGGTTACGGTCTACTGCCGGACGAACATTGTGAAGCACCCGGAGCGGTTTTATAAGGGCGTCCGCCTGGTTAAGCTGCCCACCATCAGCCATAAGTACCTGGATACGCCGGTGCATACCTTGTTGTCGGTATTGCATTCTCTTTTCTGCCGCTACGATGTTATACTGATGTGCAACGCTGCCAACGCCATCTTTACCATCGTCCCGCGCCTGCGTGGCGTGAAGGTGGCGCTCAATGTGGACGGGATCGAGCGACTCCGCAAGAAGTGGAACCGGCTGGGACAGAGCTGGTACTTGCTCGGGGAGTACCTGGCAACAAAGTTTCCAAACGCGATTGTTGCCGATGCGCGGGTGATTCAGGACTACTATCGGGAAAAGTACCGGGCCGCATCGGTGATGATACCGTACGGCGCTAATATCACCAAGGTTCAAACCACCCAGGTTCTCGAACGCTTTGGGCTTAAGCCACAGGGTTATATCCTCTATGTCAGCCGCCTGGAGCCGGAAAATAACGCCCACATCGTGATTCAGGCTTTTAAACAAGTGAAAACGGACTTTAAGCTGGCGCTGGTGGGAGATGCTCCGTATGCAACTTCCTATAAGGCTTATCTTAAGCAGTTAGCCAAAGATGACCCGCGGATAGTGATGACCGGTTTCGTCTTCGGCGAAGGGTACAAGGAACTCCAGTCTCACGCCTATTGCTACATTCAGGCCACGGAGGTAGGCGGCACCCACCCCGCCCTTGTAGAGGCGATGGGTTTCGGGAATTTGGTTATCGCTAACGGAACACCGGAGAATATAGAGGTCGTTGCAGATGCAGGGCTTATCTACCGGAAGAACGACGTCGCCGATCTGGCCGCAAAGCTCCAGTGGGCCATTGATAATCCTGGCAAACTCGACAAATACCGCCAGGCCGCAGCGAACAGGGTCAAGGAGCATTACTCATGGGAAGCGGTAACGGAGGCGTACGAGAAGCTGTTTTGGGAGCTAACCGCGTAGTGCACTTCGAAAAGGGGGATGCAGATGCTCCTGGAAGCTGTTAGAGTAAAAGGATTCCGTTCCCTTCGCGAGCTAGACTGGGTTCCTCTCTATAACATTACGATCTTAACTGGTGGCAACGACACCGGAAAATCGTCCTTTATAGAGGCCATAAATCTTCTCTTCAACGACAGAAGCAGGGTTTTAGAACAGGACTTTTCGCGATTCGGCGGTATACAAGCCGGAGAAATCGTTATTGAGGCCCGGCTCAGGCTTAATGCAAAGGAAATCGAAAAACTTAACGAAGTGGCCAGTAACGCAGCGGATTTTGTGACCAACAATTGCCTGTATGTCAGAAGGGTGTTTACTAAGGACGGGAACCAATCGTTAGAGGCTAAAAAGATGGTGTGTGCGGATACCCGGGTGGAACGAGTACTCGCTCAGCCCAGAGAGTTTAGAGCCCAAGACGTGATTGACTTATGCAATGAACTCGGAATTGATATTTCAGATTGCAGAAATCAGGATCAAAGGCTGGAAAAGCTTGGACAGTGGAGAAGCGAGCAAGCTCTTATAGAAGGTTGGGTCCCGGTGCCGGGTTTCTTGAGGTCGTTTCTTCCCTTTGTTGAGTCATTTAGCTCGGAGTCGGCGTTAGACCCGGAGAGTGAAATTAACAAGCACCTAAGAACCTTCTTCCCCCAGTTGCTACACGATGCAAAGTATGCCGGCAGGCTTGAGGAAATCCAAAGCGAAATCCAAAGTGATTTAAGTGCAGAGGTTGCAAAAATGGAGCCTATTATCCAAAAGTATGTCCCCGATATTGAAGCGGTTTCGATCCGACCGCGCTTTAATTTCGAGTCTGGTCTGGGCCATTGTTCATTGGAGCTTAAAAAAAGAGGTCAGGTGGTTGATCTAACGCGGTCTGGTGCCGGTATTAGACGGCGGTTGAGCTTAGCTGCTTTGGAGTGGGGCAGTCAGTTGCTCCAAAACCGGACAAAGGACAGCCAGCCCCTGCTTATCGCCTTTGATGAGCCGGACAGCCACCTGGATTACAACCAGCAGCGAAAAATCTTTGAGATCATACGCAGTTTTGCCGGAATGCCCAATGTTCAGGTCCTCGTAGCCACCCATTCACTTAACCTCATTGACCGGGTACCCCTGGAACAAATTAACCACTTCAACTTAGATAGCTCTTCGGCCACTTACGTTGAACGGCTGGCCGGGCCGGGAGTCACCGATCCGGAGGTCCAAGATTTCTTATACACGATCAGCCAAACGATGGGTTTAAAGAACAGTATTCTCTTACACGAACGGTGTTTTCTTGTGGTGGAAGGAGATACGGAAATGAACGCCCTGCCCGTGCTTTTCCACAAACTCCACGGTGTGCAGCTTCAAGCGGCAGGCATCTGC
The DNA here is from genome assembly GCA_040757355.1 of Bacillota bacterium. Taxonomy (GTDB): domain Bacteria; phylum Bacillota; class Desulfotomaculia; order Desulfotomaculales; family Ammonificaceae; genus DTYU01. Next base: position 42,206 of record JBFLWY010000002.1, read on the forward strand.
CTTGTAAACGGCGAAAGCGATACGGGAGTAAGGACGGTTGCCAAGCACCTGCAGAAAACGCGTCGGAACGTTTTGTTTTTGCTGGACAGCGACGTTAAGAACTCACCGGGAAAGCGTGTCTTCACCGAGGAACAACTGCTGGCTGACGGATTCGACATTTCGCAGCAGGTGCATTATGTGGGAACAAACGAGTTCGAGGATGCTTTTTCAAATGCGGTATGGGTTAGAGTCGCGCAAAAATACTGGCCTAAAGAAAGCGGCGCTCCGTGGCTCGAAGACGATTTTGAAGCAATCCGCAATAGTCAGAAGTTTTCCAAAGAACTGAAAATATTATTACAGAACGAAAGCAAAAAGGAAGCCCGGAAGAAGGAAATTGGTTATAAATTGGCCCAGGAGGTTACTAAAGAGGAGATACCGAAAGAAATTTGCGACTGTTTCGCTGCTGCCATTAGCATAGCTAACTAACCGGAAGGTGGACGTTATGAACGGTACGAGTATTTTGGAAACGATCATTCAGGCAGGACGAGAGCGCAAACTGTTATGGATGCGAGCCAGGGAGAAGGACGGTTCCGTTGAGGAGCGGGTTGTTGAACCGTATAGCTTCCGCCCGCCAGGTACATACGAGAGATTTTACTGTTACGATGTACGCAAGCAGGGAACCCGGCAGTTTTATTTGCGAAACATCCTGGAAGTAAGAAAACTTGACGAGTCGTATGCACCGCGGTGGCCTGTTGAGCTATAGTTGTATAGTCGGCGCTCGAAGGCCTCCCCATCGCCCTGCTCGAAGCCATGAGCTACGGCCTCCCCTGCCTCGCCAGCGACATCCGACCACACCGGGAGGTGATTATAGACGGTGAAAATGGTTTTTTATTTAGCACCAATCATACGCAGGAATTCAGGAATATTTTGTCTAAACTTATTTTTTTGCCGGAAAATGCACGGAAGGAGGTTGGTGAGAGGGCACGAGTCATGGTTAGAGAGGAATATGATTGGAATAGTGTAGCGGATCAGGTGCAGAAAGTTTATGAAGAGGTGGCCACAGGAAATGCCAAAACTTAGCGATTATTACTTCTTTAGATACTCCATATTACCCACAAGACAGATTTCAATTGACTTCGGTGACCAAAAAAAAGTTATGGAACCTAACGAAATATTGGATGCATTTTTCCATAATTTAGAACACGAAAAAAAAGTAACAGGACAAATCAAGGATCGAAAGTATCTCCTGTACTTTTTTAAGAAGGTCTATCCAACAACTTTCATCTGCAAATTTGCCAGAGAAATGAGTACGAAACGTTATAATGAGGGAGCTACAGACATTCAAAAAAGAGAGGAAAAAGACTTTCCTTTCATTTACATAGTAATAGATTTAAAAACACAACTGATCCTTATCCAACAGAAATCAAGCGTTTTTCGTAAGGTTGATGAATCCTCCCGAGCATTTTCCTTATTCTTAGCGATGGTTGCCAATTTACACGATTACGAAGTTAAGGTTACCGAGATAACCCATGAATACTATTTTTGGGAATATGTAGATACGGCAGACGCCATTTATACGTTGAAGCTGTCAATGAAATCACCGAACTATTTCATGTTTGATCTTAGGGCGAAAGAGTTTTTGAACGGGATTAAAGAGTTGGCAAACAATACCGGACTAAATATGGAACTCGAAAATGAAGCGGGGAGACTAACAATCAGGAAAGACAATCTGATCTCCAATTTTATAAAATACATCTCTGCGGGTGGCGGCCACTGGACCTTAAAGATTCGTTCTGCAACAGATTCTGTCATGCGTACTATAAGCAGCAAAAATTCAATAAAAAGGGAAAAATTGCATTCGGATTTGGAACAAGAGCAACCGCAAAAGATTCTGAATGTGATCAAAACTGAGAATGACTATTCGGGACAATATGAATCTAAAAACGATAATTAGGATTATCAGTATTTTTTTCATTTCGTTATCGTTGGCTATTGGAATCCTGTATATTTCACCCGAGACTCGCACAAAAGGTTTGTTCGGGGATACGTTCTTATTTGCCTATTTTGGATTATTCTTGGGACTAATCGTGGCAGTACTGTCGACCCTTGTTCCGATTCTGGACCGTATTCTTACAAAACTCTTACATCTGAAACAAAACGGAATAATTTCCCCGGAGAAATATGAAACATTAAGACATGCTATTCCGGCGATACTCCAGGCATTTAAAAGGAATGCCTCTTTAGTATTTAGCTGCTTTATTATCAATTTAATTATCTTAATATTACGAACTATATCCTGGAGTCCAATCGTAAAAGTCTTTTCTTATTCAATTTCTACATCGATTTTATCAGTTTTATATTCATTAACAGAAACTATAACGGTTTTTTTAAGTTTATTCGCAATTTATGACCTGTTAAGCGGATTATTTAGGATTATTGAAAGTTTACTTCTTTTGATATCAAAAGAAGATGACCTCGATAACGTTTCAAATTCCAATTCGTCTGGAGAGGTATAATGGGATGTCAACGGGAGTATTTTGACAGCACTGAAGCGGTTTCCCGCACAGCTTCTCGATTTGGGAAAAAACCGGGTCGGTTCTTGAGAAGAGGCGCAGGCCTGCGGCACGCCGGTCATCGCTTACGGCAAGGGCGGTGTCGAGGATACCGTAGTGCCTGCAACTGGAGATAACTGGGATTCAGCTACGGGCGTTTTTTTCCACGAGCAAAGTGTAGAGGCACTGGAAGCAGCGGTGAAGCAGTTTTTAGCCTGGGAAGGCCGCTTCCGCCCGGAGGTGCTGCGTTATAACGCGGAGCGTTTCAGCCGGGAGCGGTTCCGGCGGGAGATCGAGATGTTTGTGACAGAGAAGCGGCGCGAATCGCCCTATAATTCGGCGAAGCAAGGGAAGCTGAAGCGAAGATGACGGGGAGCATTCCCGGAAGACAGACGGTAGCCCGCGCCACGGCTGTGGTGATGGCGGCTACGTTGGTGAGCAAGCTCCTCGGATTCGGGCGAGAGGCTTCGCTTGCTGCGGTTTTTGGGGCCAGCAGGGTTACCGATGCTTACCTGGTGGCCGCAGTTATCCCAACCCTGCTTTTCGCGGTCGTGGGTGCGGCCATTACCACGGTTGGTATCCCGGTTTTAAGCGACTATTTGCACCAGAAGGAGAAACAGGCACACTTAACTTCACTTGTATGGAGCAGCTTCCACGCGGTGGCCGGGTTGCTTCTGTTGCTTTGCCTTGTCGCCCTGCCGTTTGCTCCCTGGCTGGTGAAGTTGCTGGCGCCGGGTTTCGGACCTGAACAGGCGGCGTTGACCACTCATCTGGTGCGGATTATGCTGCCGGCGACCCTGTTTATGGGGCTTGCCGGGTGGGCGCAGGGGGTGCTCAACGCCCACAAGCACTTTGCTGCGCCTGCGGCGGTGGGCATACCGTACAACCTCATCCTCATTGCGGCCATTTTCCTCTCGGGGGCCCTTTGGGGGATCGCGGTGGTGGCGTGGGCTACGGTGCTGGCCATCGCGAGTCAGTTTTTCATCCAGGTGCCGGTGCTGGTGCGCATCGGGATACGGTATAGGCCGGTCTTTGACCCGCGCCATCCGGGGCTGAAGAGAATGGCGGTGCTGGTACTGCCGGTGCTGGTAGGGGTAGGCGCGGGACAGGTTAACCTGGTCGTGGACCGCATCCTGGCCTCGGGCCTGGCCGAAGGGAGTATTTCCGCCTTGAATTACGCCTTCAAGGTGTTGCAGTTGCCGTGGGGGCTTTTCGCTATACCGCTCGTGACCGTGCTTTATCCGTCCCTGGCAGAGCACAGTGCGGTGGGCGACTTAGAAGGGCTGAGGGAAAGGCTTGCCCGGGGGTTGGGGGCGCTGGCGTTTCTCGTACTCCCGCTTGCGGTGGGGATAATCGTGCTGCGCCGGGAACTGGTGGTTTTCCTTTACCAGCGGGGCGCGTTTGACGCGGTGGACGCACAGATGACCGCCTTCGCCCTTCTTTTTTACACCCTGGGACTCCTTTTCATCGTCTGGCGCGACTACCTAGCCCGCGCCTTCTACGCCTTGCAGAATACGGCTACACCCATGTGGACGGGCCTGGTGACCGTGGGGGTTAATATCGGCCTCAACCTTATCCTGGTGCGCTACCTGGCCCACGGCGGACTGGCACTGGCTACCTCGATAGCGGCTCTGGTCGGCTGCGTCCTGCTGTTGGTGTTACTGCGGCGCTGCCTGGGACACATCGGCGGGCGGTACACGGTCCGGGAAACGGGAAAGGTCGCCGTAGCGGCTGTGCTGATGGGGGCGGCTGTCTGGTGGATTAACGGGTTTGGGCTTGCGCTCCTTGGGTGGCCGGCCCTGGGGGATGCGGTCACCGGGCTGTTAGGAGGCGGCGGCCTGGCTAACTTTGCGGTCCTGGGGCTGCGCCTTGTCTTTTTGATCTGCGCGGGGGCTGCGGTATACGCCGGCGCCTGCGGCGTCCTCCGCGTGCGGGAGATGTCGTATGTTATGGGATTAATATCTGTCATCTTCCGGGGGGACGCTCAACCGACCGGCAGCAGTAAGCACAGGGTGTGACAGTGTGATAGGGGACGGTTCCTTGACACGTTCTACGTTCGACGTTACAGCTTAGGGGATGGACCTTTGGGGTCCGTTCGAAGTTGGATAGTTCGAAGTTAGTTTCGAAGTTTGACAGTTCGAAGTTCGAAGTTGGTAAGTTCGAAGTTCGAAGTTTAGACCCAAGATGATAGCCCAGCACTCAGCGTAGCTTTTGAGCTTCGAAGGAGAGACCTTCATTAGCCTAAATAAAATAGTGGCTTTCAAACCTCAAGGACTGTACTGAGTGCTGGGTGGGGTCCGTTCGGCGGGCGACGTTCGACGTTGGGCGTTGGGGAACAATGAATATCCCAAAAAAAAGAGCAATTGATCAAGACTCTTGATGAGGTGTGGAATGACGTGCAGCGGGATATCGAAACGTTCAAACTTACTGGCCAACGGAGTCCGTGGAGTTACTACCCGCCTTTTTGAAGGTTATTTGGCCTAATTGCATATTCCGGCAAATACCTCTGTCAGAGGAGGGCGGACTTATGAATCAGGAGTTATTCCAGAACCTGAAAGTCTTTCTTGAAAGGGAAAAGCGGTGTTCCAACGTCGAGGTCAGTGTACCTATAACCGAACCTGAAGAAGGGGTTCTTCAAGGAGTCGTGAAACCGAAGGAATACAGTCGCGTAGACGTAGCAGGCGGGAGGTTTTATAAGGAGGGCGACTACACCTGCGTCGAACTTCACTGTGTAAATTACGAGAAGGCCGCCAATGATTTAATCGAGGGTATTGGCAGACTTTTCTGGCAGAAATTCTGGCTGTCAAAGCTCCAGTTGTGGGCGGACAGGCTGTTCTTGTATTTGCTGCTTGAAAAAAGCAAGATTACCGGAGAACTGAGGAGTTTCTGCCAGGGTTTTGGCTTCGGTCTGCTGAAAATAGACGCCGGCAATTTAATCACCGAGGCGCTTTCCCCTTCTGACCAGCAGGGACTTCTGGCTAAGGCGGCCGAAAAAGCGGCGCGGCTTTCCTGTACCAATCAGACCTGTATTAAGAGCTTTTCTGCCGACCAACTCAACTGCCCGGAGTGTTCGGCGCCGCTTGCGCCGAAGGTTTCCCTCTGGGAGATTTACGGCGATTCTTTCAAGCGTTCCAGCAAGAACAGACGGTACCAGGGCGTGCCGGACTACATGCCCGAAGAGGTCCAGAAGACGCCGTTCCTCAGAAAGCTCTTTCAAAACTGGCCAAAAGTTAAGGAAAACTGGCAGGAGGAGTAAAGAGAGGAACCTATGCGGATCATCGTTACCGGTGCGGGCGGGCGAATCGGCCAGTGGCTTGTCAGGGCGCTCGGCGAGCGCGGCGATGAGGTCATCGGGGTGGATCACGTCCCGCCCCGGTTCGAAAGAGGGCGGTTTGTTCCCCTCGACATCACGGACCACAGGCGTGTATAGGATAGGAGCATTGACAAAATGAACATGTCAGGTGAATGTGCGAGGGTCTATCCGTTGGATGTCCTGTACAATGTCAAACGCCGTGTCTGCGGTAATAATTTCCTGTATTTGGTGGTGTTGCATTACCGCCAAATGAATCAAATCTCGGGGGCTTAAGGTCGGATAGCGGTCCGCCAGATGCCGGGCTTTTTGCACATCATCCGCATCGACTGGGAGAATACGCCCTATCATCAATTGATAGAAATGGTCGAAGACCCGAACCCCTTTTTCCCTTTGGTTGATAAAGAAGTAACGGTAGAGTATCTCTTGAAAGACCTCTGTGTCAGTCACTGCGTCGAGACGGTAGTCGGCGACAGCCAAGATCACCCGCTGAGCAGGTTCTTTCAGCGGGTGAGGAGTGCCTGCGGCATACATCGGAATGTTAGTATCGATGAAGACCTTCATTACGGTGTGCCCGAAAGATGTCCCTTCACGATTTCCCGCTTGATCTCTTCCCAGTCGGCTACCGGCGCCTCCACCTGGAAGAGCGCTTCAGCGGCACGCAGCCGCGCTTGCCGGTCTTCCTGAAGAAAGAGGTCAATAGCCTGAGAGACAAGCTGATCCACCGGGACTCCTCGCCGCCGGGCCTCCTCACGGAGATAAATTAACGTTTGTGGTGGCAAATGGACTTCGAGTTGATCGCCTAAGGTTTCCATATACTTGATACCCCCATGGCGTCATACACACGGTCACCGTTCTCTATCGCAGGCATTCTATAATCCAATCGGTTGTATTTTATAATTAACCGAAGGGGCTGTCAAGGTGGCGTGGTTGTGACAGGGAACGGTTCCTGTGACAGTCCTGTGACAGGGTCCTGTGACAGGGGACGGTTCTTTGACACGTTCAACGTTCTGCGTTCGACGTTCGACGTTAAGGCTTGGGGGACAAGGCTTTGGGGTCCGTTCGGCGTTCGACGTTAGGCCTAACGGAAAAAACAAACAGAAAGCTGGTTATTCAGCGAACGCGGCCGCCGGTGACTTTCTCTTGGAGTTGCTTTATCAACGGTGCCTACACAGCCTTTTTGGTCCTCAGCCGCTGAATGGCTTGCAAACGACAGGAGCCAAGTATATACTAGTGCTGTAAGGAAATTCTTACTCCTATAAGGAGGCAAATATGGTGGAACGCGGCATTGTCCGGTTGAGCAGTAAAGGCCAGTTGACCCTACCGGCGGAGATCCGGCGGAAGCTGGGCCTCAAACAGGGTACTAAGCTTTTGGTCACACTGGAACGGAATGAGATAAGGATAAGGGAAGCAAGAGAAGACCGGTTACCTGTTTTCACGCCGGAAAGCGGCTTTTTCAATCTTGTAGGTTCATTTTCCGGTCCCGAGGACTTGGCTGAAAACCACGACCGGTACATAGCGGAGGATTCGCGGTGAAGCTGATTTTTGTGGATACCTCCGGCATTGTGGCCGCAATGAATGCAAGAGACAGGAACCACGAAAAGGCGAAGGCGGTTTTCAAAAAACTGGCGGCGGAACGCTGTACACTGGTGGTTACAAATTACGTACGGGCGGAAACACATGCTCTTTTAGTCGGTCGAGCTGGTAGAGAACTCGCGCTTCGTTTCCTTGAAGATTCGTCCTGGGCCGTTGAATGGGTTGAACCCGAGGACGAGAAAAGAGCGATGGAGATTCTGCGCCGCTTCAAGGACAAGGACTTCTCTTTAACCGATGCCACCAGTTTTGCTGTAATAGAACGGCTGGAAATCAAAGAAGCCGTTTCTTTTGACCGGCATTTCTCCCAGTACGGCTTGATGACGGTTCGCCCCGAATGAGAAGAAAATATCCGCATGTCATGTCTGTCATGTCAGTTGTGACAGGGGACGGTTCTTCGACACGTTCTACGTTCAGCGTTCAACGTTCAACGTTAAGACTTGGGGGACAGGGCTCTGGGGTCCGTTCGGCGTTCAACGTTCGGCGGGCGACGTTCGGCGTTGCACGTTGGGGGATAAGGGCACGGGGAAGGAAAAGCGTTCGGCAGGAGTTTTTGGCGGGAGTCCGGGATGAGGAGGCGATGGAGCCTTGACCTTTATCCCCTTTACCGGGTAGAATGTAAAGCGAGACGGAAAATAAGGAGTGGCTGAAAGATGAATGAGCAATATGTTGCTAAGATTTCGGGGAAAGGGCAGATCACCCTCCCTAAAGAACTAAGGGAAAAATACGGGTTCAAAGAAGGAGACTACCTGCTCCTTTTCCCTCAGGGTCAGGGTTTGCGTGTGGAAAAAGCAGCCCTCTCCCCTCTGGCCAGATTCCGGGAGATAGCCGCGAAAACTGAGGAGCGCTTTCGGGAAGAAAAGGTAGGACCCGGTGAAGTCGAGGAGGCTGTCCGTTGGGCGCGGCGGCAAAAATAGTCCTGGACACGAATGTTTTTATCTCTGCTCTCGGTTGGGCGGGTCCGGAACGCCGGGTTTACGAGCTATGCCTGCAGGGCGAAGTCCAGCTTTACCTCTGCCGTTCGATCCTCGAGGAGTTGCTCCGGGTTTTGGATTACCCAAAGTTTAAATTTCCGAAGGCGGATAAAATAGCCTTTATTCAAGACCTTTTGCGGATAGCTAACGTTGCGGAACCGGAGACCGTGCCTGATGTGGTTACGGCTGACCCGGCAGACAATCATTTGCTCGCCTGCGCGGCTGCTGCGGAAGCCGATTTTGTGCTTACCGGTGACAAGCACCTTCTTGCGCTCAATTCCTACGGCTCTACTGTTATATGCACAGCGGGAACTTTTTGGGAATCTTATTACCGACAGCAGTAGATGAAATTAAGGAGCGGTTTTAGCCTGGGAAGGCCGTTTCCAGGCGGAGGTGCTGCGCCGCAACGTTCAACGTTGGGTTTAAGGAATGGGTGTTGGAAGTCAAGAGCAGTTAAGGTATTTTTAGTGGACGGGCAAAAGGCGGACCCTGAGCTTCTGTTCCGTTACGGAGATGATTGCTCCTTTTAACAGTTCTGCTTCCACAATCGGAAGAATGCGGAGGAGCAACGCTGCAACAGCGCGGGGTTCTGCTGTTCCCAAGCGAAGAGAAATAACGCTCGGCCCCGAAGCATTTGCAACAGCCAAAAGGGCGGAAAAGTCCAAGTCTTGGGTTATAATCACCATTTGTTGGGTTCGCGCGTATTCGAGAATTTGCTGATCAGAAGCATCGTAAGAGAGAACGTCGCTCACTCGCACGACCTGATAGCCTGCCTCGCGAAGTAAAGCACAGGTTACCGGCGAGATATGCACGTCTGCCAAGTACTTGAGTCCTTCAAGGCCTTTGGGCCTCCTGGGGAACCAGCCGAACCTGTTCTGCAGCAAGCCAGGCGGCGTAAGCGAGGCTTTGGCGGATGTCTTCTTCTTCCAGTTCCGGGTAAGCTTCAAGGATGGCAGGAATATCCATACCAGAAGCCAAAAGCTTTAGGATAAACGCCACCGTGATCCGCATACCTCGAATGGTGGGTTGCCCCATACAAACCTCCGGGTCGCGGGTAATCCGGTCAAGCTTCATACCGAGTAACCTCCGATACGTTTCATTTTTTTAATGTGACAGTGTGACAGGGGACGGTTCCTTGACACGTTCTACGTTCAACGTTCAACGTTAAAGCTTAAGGTGATGGACCTTTGGGGTCCGTTCGAGGTTTGATAGTTCGAAGTTAGATAGTTCGAAGTTCGAAGTTAGACTTATGCTGATGGACCTCTGGGGTCCGTTCAACGTTCTACGTTCGGCGTTCGACGCTCTACGTTAGTGGCGGGAGCTTTTCTGGGATACCGGTCAATTTCCTTTAAGCATTCTCTCGTATTCGTCATGCGTTCCAATCCACACCCAGATAAAATCTTCGCCGTCCTCTACCGCAAGGGATGTGACAGGGGACGGTTCCTTGACACGTTCTACGTTCGGCGTTCGACGTTACAGCTTAGGGGATGGACCTTTGGGGTCCGTTCGAAGTTGGATAGTTCGAAGTTAGTTTCGAAGTTTGACAGTTCGAAGTTCGAAGTTGGTTAGTTCGAAGTTCGAAGTTTAGACCCAAGATGATAGCCCAGCACTCAGCGTAGCTTTTGAGCTTCGAAGGAGAGACCTTCATTAGCCTACACTCAATGGGACTTTTTGAACTTCAGAGGAAAGACCCTCATCAGCCTAACGAAGTGATAGCTTCCAAACTTCAATGATTGCATTGAGTGCTGGGTCAAACCTCAAGGACTGTACTGAGTGCTGGGTGGGGTCCGTTCGGCGTTGGGGCTTAAAATGACGAGCTTTAGGGTCGGTGCAACGTTCAACGTTCAACGTTGGGCTTAGGGGGATGGACCTTTTGGGTCCGTTCGGCGTTTAAAGTAAATAAATGGATGCGTTTGTGGTTTGTATGGTATACTGTCCGTAAAGAGGGCTTACGGTTGACCGGTAGTGATTGATTTTAGGTTACGAGGAGGAATCGAAAATGCGAGAAATCCTGCCCGGGATAATCATAGATCCGGAAATCAGGGGCGGCAAGCCGGTTATAAAAGGAACACGGGTTCCCGCAGATATTATTCTGGGCAAACTGGCAGGCGGCGCTACATATGAAGAGGTAATGCAGGAATACGACTTGACGCGGGAGCAGATTTTCGCCGCCCTGCGATATGCAGCCGCAGTTTTAGGTGAGGAACGGGTCAAGGCCATCTTATGAGTTTGCGGTTTCTTGTTGACGAAGACTTGCCGCGTTCCACGGCCAAGGCACTCTCTGAAGCCGGATACGAGGCTTTAGACGTGCGGGATATCGGCCTGCGCGGCGCTAAAGATCGCGAGATTCTGGCTTATGCGTACCAGAATAAAATGACCGTTGTTACAGCGGATGTAGGCTTCGCAAGCTTAGCATATCTAAGTCCTGCTGAACATTCCGGACTTATTCTTCTGCGGCTGCCTTCAGAACTTCCCGTAAAAACCGTCAATGAAATTCTCCTCAGAGCTTTGTGTAACCTTTCCCCTGAAGAAATCACCAGCAGTATTGTCGTGGTAGATCAGGACAAAGTGCGGATCCGGCCTAAAAAATAATGCATAAGAGTATCGAAGGGGCAGTTCTTTTGATAATGCTGGAGAGAGTCTATGTGTAATTTTCGGTCGGAGAAAACGCAGTTCCTGGCCTGGGAAGGCCGCTTCCGCCCGGAGGTGCTGCGCCGCAACGTTCGACGTTCAACGTTGGGCTTAGGGGATGGACCTCTGGGGTCCGTTCGAAGTTCGATAGTTCGAAGTTCGACGTTTAGACCCAAGATGATAGGGCTTTGAGGTCCGTTTTGCGTTCCACGTTCTACGTTCAACGTTTAGACTTAGGGAGATAGGGCTTTAGGGTCCGTTCGGCGTTCAACGTTGGGTTTAGAGGATAGGGCTTGGGGGTCCGGGCAACGTTCGGCGTTGTTCTATATACCTGTGACCGGGCAAAACGCAGGATTAATTATCTTGGGTTATCTGGTCCATTTGGTCGTCGTTCGGTTGATGCGCAGGCGTACGCAGATGCTCTACGTTATCCAGGATTATGAAAGAGACCTCTATTTTTTCGTTAATCCAGTAGATATCTACCTCAGGTTAGAATATAATAAAATTAGAAAGTTAAACTTTATTAGATGGGGATGATAAAGATGTTGGTGGAATTAAAACAAAAATCGCAAGTGACTATTCCTATTGAATTGGTGAAAAAACTTAAGCTTAAGCCCGGCGATAAATTGGAAGTCGAAGAAAAGGACGGTTGCCTGATTATTACCCCCGTTGAGGTTATTCCGCGGGCTCAAATGTGGTTTTATTCTAAGGAATGGCAGGCGGATGAGCAGAAGGTGGAGCAACAAATACGGGAAGGCCGGGTGAAAACGGCAAAAAGCAAAGAGGAATTGTTCAAAGGCCTGGGGCTGGATGAAATATGAACATTTACTATTCCGAGCTTTTTGCTGACAAAGTCAAGCAGCTTTCAATAGAAGTGAAGCGCGCCTTGAAAAAGAAGCTGGAGCTAATGATGGAAAACCCCAGGCATCCTTCCCTCCGCACTAAGAAGATTCAGGGGCAGGACGACATTTTTGAGGCAAGCGTCACCATGGATATTCGGATAACATGGCAATACACCGAGGACGGTATTTTGCTGCGAAATATCGGAGAGCACGACAAGACTCTCAGGAATCCGTAAGAACCATTTCTGAATCCAGGACTAGTAAAATAAGGAATCGATCCTGTGACAGTGTGACAGCAGGGTGTGACAGGGGACGGTTCCTTGACACGTTCTACGTTCTACGTTCAACGTTCGGCGTTAAGGCTTAGGGGATGGACCTTTGGGGTCCGTTCAACGTTCGACGTTCGGCGTTAAGGCTCAGGGGGATGGACCTGTCTGCGCCTGCCTGCCGCGACTGCCTGTCTGCGTGCGAACACGCACAGGCAGGCGGCGCAGGCAGGTGCGACGCACAGGCAGGCCTCTGGGGTCCGTTCGGCGTTTAAAGTAAATAAATGGATGCGTTTGTGGTTTGTATGGTATACTGTCCGTAAAGAGGGTTTACGGTTGACCGGTAGTGATTGGTTTTAGGTTTAAATGGAAGAGATGCACAGAGAAGGACAAAGCTTACCAAAGGGGTGAAATGATGCGGCAGGTAATTCTACGTCCCGGTGAAGATGGGTACTGGGTCGCTGAGTGTCCGAGCCTTCCCGGTTGCATAAGTCAAGGAAAGAGTAAAGAGGAAGCCGTCACCAATATCAAAGAAGCGATTCGGGGCTACATTGCTGCATTACAGGAAGACGGCCTCCCAGTTCCCGAAGAGCGTTTTGAGACTATAGTGGTAGCTGTATGACCAGATTGCCGCAGATTTCCGGCCGTGACTGCGCCAGAGCCTTAATGAAGGCTGGCTTCTACTTAAAGCGGCAGGAAGGAAGTCATATGATTCTGCGCCGAGACGAGCCTTTTACGCAAGCCGTCGTGCCTGATCACAAAGAACTCGACAAGGGCACGTTGCGTGCTATTATCCGGGACACTGGTCTCAGTATAAGTGAGTTCGTGGAGTTGTTATAATCCAGTCACTGGGCCTGGCGGAGAGAATGATTTATGAATGAGGGCCGGTTTGTTCCCCTCCGGCATGACACGGCATGACAGCATGACAGGGGACGGTTCTTCGACGTTCAACGTTCGACGTTCGACGTTCGACGTTCTACGTTCGGCGTTGGACAGAAGTGGGTTGTTGCTCCGCTGCTTGGGCTTTGTTATACTGGAAGCGTAAATAGAGAGAAACCGGTAGAAGCAGCGCAGTCACAAGGAGATATCATCAGGAGGATGAATATGCGTCAGTTTAAGGTTATCGTTGAGAAACATCCGGATGGGTATGTGGCTTATCCTTTAGGTCTGAAAGGCATCGTGGTCGGTCAGGGAGACACCTGCGAAGATGCGCTGGCCGACGTTAAATCTGCCATCCGGTTTCACATTGAAACCTTCGGAAACGAAGTATTGGAAACCGATTCGCCCGTTCTTGAGGTCTTTATAACCGAAGCAGGGGTAGCAGTCTAATGCCCAAATTCCCTGTTGATGTGCCTAAACAAAAGGTAATCAAGACGTTTGAAATTTTGGGTTTCGAATAAGAGCTTCTACCCGCAGAACCATTTACACCCAGGCTGGCATTGGTAGAGACGAATTTTTAAAGGCATACAACCAAACATAGTTACCAAGCACAGTTGCAAGAAGCAGCAGCAACTGGGAGGCGGCCGCCGGGATTTTCTTTCCCGAACAAAGCGTGACAGCGATGAAAGCAGCAGTGCGGCAGTTTTTAGCCTGGGAGGGCCGTTTCCGCCCGGAGGCGCTGCGCCGCAACGCGGAGCGCTTCAGCCGGGAGCGGTTCAAGCAGCGCGTGGGGGATTTCGTCCGGGAGAAGTGGGAGGAGTTCTGCCAAGAAAAGGGAAGAGGTTAAGGTGCTTATCTGGGCGCGCGCCTCTGCGCATCAGCTTCCGCAGGATCAACGGCTTTGCGGAGGGCCTGGAAATCTTTCTCTTTTGCCTCATTGAAATGTGGCTTCATTTGTGCTATAATGCGGCCACCGGAGGTGACTTTATGCAGGCGGGTATCAGGGAGGTCAAAAACCGTTTCAGCGAGTACCTTAGGCGCGTCAAGCAGGGAGAAATACTCCTCATCACGGAACGCAACGTGCCCGTTGCCAAGCTGATCCCAGTCCAAACGGACGAGCAGCTCCCCGTTTTGACCCTGGTGGAACAGGGAACGGCTTCCTGGCGCGGGGGGAAGCCGCAAGGGGTAGCCGCGCCGCCAGCAGTCCGTGGCGCTACCTCAATCGGATCATTGGTTGCGGAGGACCGCCGGTGATCTGCTACCTGGACACCAGCGCCCTAGTGAAGCTCTACGTCCGGGAACCGGGCTCAGAGATGGTGCGTAGGTTGGTGGACGAAGCTTCTGTGGTGGCCACCAGTAAAGTCGCCTATCCAGAGGCACGTGCCGCTCTAGCCCGTGGTTTCCGGGACGGGTTACTGGAGGAAAAGGACTACCGCCAGGTTGTGGTGGCCCTGCAAAACGATTGGCCGAGGTACCTTGCCTTAGAAGTGTCGGATTCCCTCGCCTGGCTTGCCGGGGAGTTGGCCGAAAAACACCGCCTCAGGGGTTTTGACGCCATTCACCTTGCCGCGGCGCTAACCTTGAAAACGCAGGTGAAGGGCCGGGTAGTGGCAGCTTGCTTCGACGACCGGCTGTGGGAAGCCCTATGTGCCGTAGATCTCGAAGTGGTGCCGGAAGTGAAACCTTCCCTGCTCCTGAGCGGGTGAACTACGGTTCCGGAGGTTATGACCACCATTTGTCGGGTTCGCGCGTATTCGAGAATCTGACCCAAGATGATAGGGCTTTGGGGTCCGTTCGGCGTTCAACGTTAGGCCTAACGGAAAAAACAAACAGAAAGCTGGTTATTCAGCGAACGCGGCCGCCGGTGACTTTCTCTTGGAGTTGCTTTATCAACGGTGCCTACACAGCCTTTTTGGGCCTCAGCCGCTGAATGGCTTGTAAACGACAGGAGCCAAGTATATACTAGTGCCGTAAGGAAATTCTTACTCCTATAAGGAGGCAAATATGGTGGAACGCGGCATTGTCCGGTTGAGCAGTAAAGGCCAGTTGACCCTACCGGCGGAGATCCGGCGGAAGCTGGGCCTCAAACAGGGTACTAAGCTTTTGGTCACACTGGAACGGAATGAGATAAGGATAAGGGAAGCAAGAGAAGACCGGTTACCTGTTTTCACGCCGGAAAGCGGCTTTTTCAATCTTGTAAGTTCATTTTCCGGTCCCGAGGACTTGGCTGAAAACCACGACCGGTACATAGCGGAGGATTCGCGGTGAAGCTGATTTTTGTTGTGACAGGGGACGGTTCCTTGACACGTTCTACGTTCTACGTTCGGCGTTCTAAGTTGAGACTTAGGGGGATGGACCTTTGGGGTCCGTTCGAGGTTTGATAGTTCGAAGTTAGATAGTTCGAAGTTCGAAGTTAGACTTATGCTGATGGACCTCTGGGATCCGTTCGGCGTTCAACGTGCAGCGTTCGACGTTCGACGTTACAGCGAGTATACAGGTACAACCACTTCGCGTTCCGCCCGGCGACGTCCGCGCACACTCTCTTCAATTGTCTTCAGCACGTTTGCGGCATAGTAGCGCGTACCGCATTCAACGCACACGCCGGCTGGCACGTTTTCGATCAGAACATATTGCCCCTTCACCTTACGATGCAGCGTTACGCGCTTCTCAACAATAGGCCCGCCGCAGTATTCGCAGGTTTCGCCTTCCCAAAAGCTCATCATTTTTTCTCCTTTCATCGCTTAGGTCTGTCTTTATAAACTGTAATCACCCGAACCTTCCCGCCTTGAGTGATACGACAGACGATGCCGATACGGCGTCCATCCAGAGCTGAACCAACTATTTCGTATTTACCTTCTTTCGGCCAAGTGCGCCGGATCTTGCCCGTTAGAATACCTTGCTCTACATCATAAATGTCAAAGCCGTCCGCGGCTGCTTCATCATCCGCGTGTTCAGTGAGGTGGTACAGACCGTTACGCACAAGGTTTTGGATTTGTGCAATCCTACTCAACAAAAGTTTTCTCCAAGGTTAGATCGTATGCCGTTATACGCTACTGTTGTAACGCCAACCGCTTTACTCGTGCACCCAACATTTCTGTTAAGTTTATTCTACTACCGGTTGTATTTTATGATTAACCGGAGTGGCTGTCAAGCCGGCGGGCGGCGTTCGGCGTTGGGGCTTAAAACGACAAGCTTTGGGGTCGGTTCGACGTTCGACGTTGGGCTTAGAGGATGGACCTTTGGGGTCCGTTCGACGCTCGACGTTCGACGTTCGGCGTTCTACGTTGGGGAACGGAGAACGCGGAAAAGGGAAAACGTTCGGCGTCAGCAGCAGGAGTTTTTAGGGCAGCGGTCGGGAGAAGGCGGTGATCCCGGTGGAAGTTATTTGGTGCAAGGTCTGATTGGGTTCGCTGCCGGAATCTGCGTATGGTATACTATTTAAAAGCAGGGGAAGCAGGGCTGCCGTTCGGCGGTTGTTCGCGCGCGAGCCTGCAAACCGGCCTTTGGTCAAAAAGACAAAGGGTTAGTAAAGAGAGGTGCAGAAAATGGGCGTCTTAGAGGTCTTTAGCGGCGAGGTTAAGGAGTATAAAAGGCTAAAGATTATTTCGGAAATGGTGCTTGTAAAAGAACACATCAAGCTTTTTGAGCAAAAGTACGGCTGTGGTTTCCAAGACTTCGAGAAAAGGGTAAAGCAAGAGGCCGAAAATTTTGCGCAATGGGACGACTACATCGAGTGGAAGGCCTATCAGAAAAGCTTTGAAGGACTGAAGAAGAAAATCGGCGAGATAGAGCATGCTAAAGACGTTAGAATTACTGAATAAGCATAAAATCGTTAAATTTTATGAAGTTCAGGATTTTCGCCAAGGACCTGACTTCTATTTCCTAAAAGTGCGGGCCGACCTGAATAACAACACGGTTCTCTATATAAGGGAGTACGTTTCAGAAGACGAATATCATTATTCCTATCACTGGCAGGAAGAGAATGGCATATTTTTGGTTAGATGGGATAATGCGCCTCACCACCGAAGATTAAAAACCTTTCCCCACCACAAGCACATCGGTGACCAGATTTTGCCTTCCTATGAGATCACACTTGAAGATGTTATGAAATATATTGTTGCTTGCCTTAAAGAAACCTGAAGAGCCGCTTCTGCGTTTGACGTTCGGCGTTGGGCTTAGGAGACAGGGATGTGACAGGGGACGGTTCTTCGAGACGTTCTACGTTCAACGTTCGACGTTGGGCTTAGGGGATGGACCTCTGGGGTCCGTCCGAAGTTGGATAGTTTGAAGTTCGAAGTTTAGCCCCATGATGATAGGGCTTTGGGGTCCGTTCGGCTGGAAGGTGGTCGTTGACACCAACATTATCATAGACCATTTGCGCGGCGTGCCGCAGGCCGCGAAAGTACTGAGGGAGGCTGAAGACGGCAGCCTTGAAGGCCTGATCTCCACCATTACGATAATGGAGATAATGGTGTTGACAGGGTGATAGAGATCTATTACAATGGTGACACCAAATACGGTATTATAAGATTAAATGAAAACTACAAAGTTTAGTATCATATGTGGTGAATAATCGTAAAATGAGTGGTAAACCCAAAGGATATAAGGTGGGACGAGGTGGTAACCATCGTCCGGTATTATGGATGTATAGTGAAAGAACCGAAAGGCGGGAGTCACTGGATTATATACCACAAAAAGCTTTCCAATTATATGCTAACGATACCTGTTCATAATAACCGGGTAAAGCCGGTTTATATAAAACGAATAGCTGAGTTCCTGGAGGAGCTTACCGAAGAGGAGGAGTGATACAGGTGGATAAGATGAACGTGAACGAAAAGGATCTTGAGTTTTACCTCGGGCAGGAGTACCCGGTTTTCTTGCGTCCTTTGAGCGAGGAAGATGGAGGGGGTTGGTTTGCCGAAATTCCCGACCTGCCGGGGTGTATGTCCGACGGGGAAACCAGAGAGGAAGCGCTCAAAAACCTCGATGAAGCAAAACGGGCCTGGATTACCGCGGCGCTGGAGCAAGGCCAGAAGGTTCCTTTACCAAAAAAAGAGGAAGATGAATACAGTGGAAAGTTAACTCTGCGTATGCCCAAGCTCCTTCACCGGGAATTGGCTCGTGCTGCCGAGAAGGAACGGGTTAGTTTGAACCAACTCATTTTAAATTTAATATCTTTCGGTTATGGCGCTCTATTCGGGAAGTCGTACCGGAAACCTGCCTGTGTCAGAGCAGTGTCAGGGGACGGTTCTTTGACACGTCACGTTCGACGTTCGGCGTTCAGCGTTCAACGTTGGGTTTAAGGAATGGGTGTTGGAAGTCAAGAGCAGTTAAGGTATTTTTAGTGGACGGGCAAAAGGCGGACCCTGAGCTTCTGTTCCGTTACGGAAATGATTGCCCCTTTTTAGCAATTCTGCTTCCACAGTCGGAAGAATGCGCAGGAGCAGAGCTGCAACAGCCCGGGGTTCTGTTGTCCCCAAGCGAAGTGAAATGAGGCTCGGCCCCGAAGCATTTGCAACAGCCAAAAGGGCTGAAAAGTCCAAGTCTTGGGTTATGATCACCATTTGTTGGGTTCGCGCGTATTCGAGAATCTGCTGGTCGGAAGCATTATAAGGGAGCGCATCGCTTACTCGCACAACCTGGCAGCCTGCCTCGCGAAGTAAAGCACAGGTTAGTGGCGAGATATGCATGTCTGCCAAGTACTTGAGCTTTTTCAAGGTCTTGGGGCCTCCTGGGGAATCGGCCGCACCTGCTCCGCAGCAAGCCAGGCGGCGTAAGCGAGGCTTTGGCGAACGTCTTCCTCTTCCAACTCCGGGTATGCTTTAAGGATGGCAGGAATGTCCATACCAGAAGCCAAAAGCTTTAGGATAAACGCCACCGTGATCCGCATCCCCCGAATGGTGGGCTGCCCCATACAGACCTCCGGGTCGCGGGTAATCCGGTCAAGCTTCATACCGAGTAACCTCCGATACGTTTTAGTTTTTTAGCGGCATGACATTTATAGTATACTAGCTTTTCTTCCACGAGCAAAGCGTGGGCGAAGAAGGTTCCTCTGTACGAGTACGCCTGATATCAGTTTGAAGTTCGACGTTGGATAGTTCGAAGTTGGTTAGTTCGAAGTTCGAAGTTTAGACCCTAGATGATAGGGTTTTGGGGTCCGTTCGACGTTCAACGTTAAGACTTAGGGAGATGGACCTCTGGGGTCCGTTCAACGTTCAACGTTCGGTGTTCGATTCGAACTGACCAAAACTTGCCGGCTTTTTTGAAACGAAGGGACGGACGCGCAGGGTTGTGCGGTGCATTTAGAACCCCTTAGCCAGGGCTTTTGGCATAGGGAATTCTCTATGGTATAATTTTGAATGCAGGAGGCGGAAGTTAAATCGTATTTGGAGGGCAGGAAACAGTGAAAAAAAAGAAGTTGCTTGAACGCATTGTGGTTAACCCGGAGGTAATGGTAGGAAAGCCGGTCATTAAAGGCACGCGTTTGACGGTACAGTATATCTTAGGGTTGTTAGCTCAAGGCGTGACACCGGACGAAATCTTGCAAGAGTATGATGGGTTGACGCAGGAAGATATCCTGGCGTGTCTTTTATTCGCCACGGAGGCGTTAGAAAATACGAGTTTTGTTCCCCTCTCAACAGAGGTGGTTTAATGCGGTTTATCGTTGATGAATGTACAGGTCCCGCAGTCGCCCGGTGGCTCCGGCAGAACGAGCACGACGTTTTCTCAGTTTACGAAGAAGCTCGCGGATTGGATGACGAGAGTATTTTGCAGAAGGCGGCTGCCGAAGACCGCATTTTGATAACAAATGATAAGGATTTTGGCGAAATGATCTTTCGCGAAAGAAAATCACACAGCGGCGTCATTCTTCTGCGGCTAGAAGACGAAAGTGCGGAAAACAAAATCAGGGTACTGGAACGACTCCTGCAACGGTACGCCGACCGGATTTCTCATAGCTTTGTTGTTACCACTGAAACGACCGTCCGGATTGCTCATCCCAAGAGCTTTTGAGCTTCAAAGGAGAGACCTTCATTAGCCTAAATACCCAGCACTCAATGAGACTTTTTGATGCGGCAGGTAATCCTACGTCCCGGTGAAGATGGGTACTGGGTCGCTGAGTGTCCGAGCCTTCCTGGTTGCATAAGTCAAGGAAAGAATAAAGAGGAAGCCGTCACCAACATCAAAGAAGCGATTCGGGGCTACATTGCTGCATTACAGGAAGACGGCCTCCCAGTTCCCGAAGAGCGTTTTGAGACTATAGTGGTAGCTGTATGACCAGATTGCCGCGGATTTCCGGCCGTGACTGCGCCAGAGCCTTAATGAAGGCTGGCATGAAGGCTGGCTTCTACTTAAAGCGGCAGGAAGGAAGTCATATGATTCTGCGCCGAGACGAGCCTTTTACGCAAGTCGTCGTGCCTGGGTGTGACAGGGGTGTGACAGGGGACGGTTCCTTGACACGTTCTACGTTCAACGTTCAGGCTTAAGATGATGGAGCTTTGGGGTCCGTTCGACGTTCAACGTTCGACGTTCTACGTTCGGCGTTGGACAGACGTGGGTTGTTGCTCCGCCGCTTGGGCTTTGTTATACTGGAAGCGTAAATAGAGAGAAACCGGTAGAAGCAGCGCAGTCATAAGGAGATATTATCAGGAGGATAAATATGCGTCAGTTTAAGGTTATCGTTGAGAAACATCCAGACGGGTATGTGGCTTATCCTTTAGGTCTGAAAGGCGTCGTGGTCGGTCAGGGAGACACCTGCGAAGATGCGCTGGCCGATGTTAAATCTGCCATCCGGTTTCACATTGAAACCTTCGGAAACGAAGTATTGGAAACCGATTCGCCCGTTCTTGAGGTCTTTATAACCGAAGCAGGGGTAGCAGTCTAATGCCCAAATTCCCTGTTGATGTGCCTAAACAAAAGGTAATCAAAACGTTTGAAATTTTGGGTTTCGGATAAAAGCTTCTACCCTTAGAACCATTTGCACCCAGGCTGGCATTGGTAGAGACGAATTTTTAAAAGCATACAACCAAACATAGTTACCAAACACAGTTGCAAGCAGCGGCAACCGGGAGGCGGCCACCGGGATTTTTTTTCACGAACAAAGCGTGACAGCGATGAAAGCGGCGGTGCGGCAGTTTCTGGCCTGGGAAGGCCGTTTCCGGCCGGCAGTGCTGCGCCGCAACGTTCGACGTTTAAACCTAAGATGATAGGGCTTTAGGGTCCGTTCAACGTTCAACGTTCAACGTTCGGCGTGCGGCGTTGGGGAACAATGAATATCCTCACAATTGATCAAGACCCTTGATAAGATGTGAAGTGACGCAGTCCGGGCGTGAGCGCCTCTTGTTCCAAATACCCGTTTACTGGTATACTAAGAACGAGCAATTCAAAAGATTGAGGAAGGGGTTGGCGCGGTGAGGCGTGAGTTCAGCATCCGGTTGACTCCGGAGGACGACGGGCGGTGGACGGCCGAAGTTCCCGCCCTGCCCGGATGCGTCACCTGGGGAGAAACAAAGGAACAGGCTCTTGAGCGGATAAAAGAAGCGGTCGAGCTCTACCTGGAGGTACTTACGGAGGAAGGTAAACCAATACCAGAAGACCGGAGCGACTACGCGCGGATAGAGGTGGCCATGTGAGCCACCTTCCCCAGATCACTGGTACGGAGTTAAT
Organism: Bacillota bacterium; assembly: GCA_040757355.1. Taxonomy (GTDB): domain Bacteria; phylum Bacillota; class Desulfotomaculia; order Desulfotomaculales; family Ammonificaceae; genus DTYU01. The sequence continues at coordinate 63,896 of JBFLWY010000002.1, forward strand.
CCGGGCGCTGGAACGAATGGGTTTTTACGTGCACCGAAAGAAAGGCAGCCATCGCTTTCTTTACCATTCGGGAGATCGGAACCGCTTTGCGGTGGTGGCCGTCCACCAAAGCGAAACTGTCCCGCCCGGAACGTTGCGAACGATATTACGGACAGCCAAAGTTTCCGTGGAAGAATTAAAACGGTATCTCTGAAACAAGACTTACTGTGACAGGGGACGGTTCTTTGACACGTTCAACGTTCAGCGTTCGACGTTAAGACTTAGGGGGATGGACCTGTCTGCGTGCGGACACGCACAGGCAGGCCTTTGGGGTCCGTTCGGCGTTGGGGCTTAAAATGACGAGCTTTGGGGTCGGTTCAACGTTCAACGTTAAGCAGTCACCGGTCTCGATCTCAGTTTAGTGGTGAGCAGTGACGCTGTAAATAGCTCCCGTTACGTTATGCTATAATAAAGGGTGAAGTACTTTTGTGTTAGAAAGGAGCAGAACAATGGCACATTCAAAGATTGCCGATTTAACGATAGACGAGTTCAGGGAGCTTGTTCGGGAAGTCGTCATTCAAACCCTTTCAGAAATGCTCGGCGATCCCGATGAAGGGTTGGAATTGCGTGACGACTTCGCCAAAGAGCTTCAGCGCTCTCTTGCCGTTGTAAAAGCTGGCGGCAAGACCGTACCCGTAGAGGAAGTTGCTGAAAGGCTGGGGCTGACCTGGTGATGTATCGGGTGGAATTTTACACCTGATGCTGAAGCCGACTTGGCCCGGCTGGACGCCCCAGTAGCACAGCGTGTGCTCAAAAGGTTGCGGTGGTTAGCCGAGAAGTTTGAGGTGATTAGGCCTGAATTGTTGACAGGACAATGGCAGAGTATATTCAAGCTGCGTGTCGGCGATTACCGCGTTCTGTATACCTGTGACCGGGCAAAACGCAAGATTATTGTTCATTTCATCAGGCATCGCCGTGAAGTGTACAAGATCACGTAGGAAACCGATATAGGAAACAGCCCGCCTCCGTGAGCTGCCGGATAAGCTCGCTGCGCTTCATACCGTTATTTCTTTGACCTGATAGCCTTCAGGAACATCTTCCATTACCATCAGTATATAGGCGTCCCTGAGGTTCTCTTCGAGTTCTTCCAGGCTTTCCCCCTGCGTCATAATCTGTGGGTACTCAAGGAGTTTTCCCAACCAGAACTTCTTGCCCTTCCAGTAGACCATTGTGAGTCGTTTGCTCACCTTGATCCTTCCCTTCTTTGCGGAGCTTCTTTCTTATTCTGCTTACCGGTTGTATTCTATGATTAACCGGAGTGGCTGTCAAGCCGGCGTTCGGCGTTCAACGTTCGGCGTTCGGCGGAACCAGTCCGGTGGAAGTGGCGGCACACAAAAGGGTGTATGGTATAATGAAGGTGGATCATAAGTTTGCGACTCTTACGGCGAACTGCTCTTACGGTGCATTATGGAATATTGCTTATCATTATTACGGTTTATGAACCCAAACCGCCAAAGTGGATAACACCAACGGAAGGAGGAGGCGAAAATGAAATGCAGTATTGATGGGTGTCCTGGAGAGTATGAGGTCCTAATTTCCTAATTTCGGGGACACAATACTTAATTATTTGAGCGAATTTCTGCTCACTCTTCTTTCTCCCCGGGCTGATTTCGGGCCGTCTCAATTTTGCTCACTCTTTTTTCCCGCAGGGCCGCCCTTGCGTGGCCGCAAAGCCCAAAAGGTTTTTGCTGCACCTCAATCGGTGTCGTTTGTTTACAAGTCCGGCCATTCCCTCAGGGTACCTTAAGATCTATAATCTTGCCGGGGGTTTGATATGTCTGATGCGGAAGACTCATCCTTCATCCTTGGACCCTTGCTGCTTTAAGAAGTCGGTAATGACTTCCACGAATTCTTTTGCCCTGGCAAGTGTGAGACGAGCACGTTCGGGGCCGATAGCACCTGGAGCATCATAGTCGCTTACTTGGCGGAGATCGAAGGCGTCGAGCAGATATCGGTGAAGGTGTTTAGGCATCCGTTCCGGACGCGCGAAGTACTGACCAAAAGCGCTGATAACGCTGGAGTGTTTAGAAAAAGTGAGGTCCTGGCTCAGAAGTGCTGCTTCAGCGGCGTAAAACATAGCGTAATAACTCCGGGACGCAGAGAAATCGGCAAAGCCGTGCTCAAGCAAAAGTTCCGCGCCTTTAAACTTTCTCTTGCCTTTAAATAACCACTCCTTCACGTTTGATGTTTAGAAGGAGCGGTTTTCTGCTCACTTTCAAAACACCTTCCGCCACGGGAAGGACTGATAAAACCAAACCATACTTGAGTGATAACTCGCAGACTAAATCCGCCAGCCTCTCCCGCTCCGCTAAAGGATCGTCAAGCTTATCGAGCACGACCAGGAGGTCAATATCCGAGCCTTCTCGCCCTTCCCCCCGAGCATGCGAGCCGTAAAGAAGTATCCCTTTGAGGCGTTCTTTATAGATTTCTTCTACCCTTTGACGAAACTCCTTTAGGACTTCTTCGATTCCGGAAAGTGTTTTTCTCATCAGCCGCCACCGCAACCTTTCGATTGCTGAAACTGTTTCTATCTTAGCATCTGCGCAATTGAATATCAACACGCAAAAGAGCACATTTCGGGGACACAATACTTAATTAGCCGCTCATTCTTTCTTTTCGTAGTTTCTCCAGTACATGTTTCTGTGTTTACGATGACCGGGGCGGGCGCTGACCCGCCCCGCTCCCCTCTGAAGGGGTGCGCGCGTGAAGATGTTTTTGCTGTGCCTGCACCGGCATCATTCATTGACAAGTCCGGTCATTCCCTCAGGGTGGTTCAGGATGTTATAATGGTGGCGGGGGTCATAGTATGATCGATGTTGAAAAGATGATGACCGAACTGGGCCGTGTTTTTGAGGAGCGCCAGGCGGCGGTACTCGCCAAGGTGGTGGCGGAAGCGGCGGAGGCAGGCCAGCGCGAGCTCGTGAAGATAAAGGACTTCAGCGAGCTGAAAGAGATCGTGCGCTCCCTCGGCGTAACGGTCGGCGAATTAGCTGAAGCACAGAAGCGAACGGAACAGCGAGTCGAGGAACTGGCCGAAGCGCAGAAGCGGACGGAGATAGAAATAGGGAAATTAGCCCGCGAGTTGCGGGATACAAAAACGGAAGTTGGCGGTCTCGCCAGGAGCATGGCTTACGCCTTGGAGAACGAAGCTTACCGGGCCTTGCCCGCCTTCCTAAAAGAGCACGGGGTCGCCATAACCGAACGATTCGTCCGGACGGAAATAGGCGGCGAGGAGATCAACCTCTTTGTTAAGGGGAAGAAAGATGGCCGGGAAGTAATCATCGTCGGCGAATCCGAGTTAAAGGTAACCAGTGTCGGCAAACTGAAACAGTTGGAGAGAAAAACGGCGGTCGTCCAGGAAAGCTTTCCGGGCAAAGAAGTCGTCCGCGTGCTGATCACCCACTACGCGCGCCCGGCAGTTCTCGAAAAGGCAAAAGAGAAAGGAATCATCGTAGTCCAGAGCTTCGAGTGGCTGTAGTCAATCATCCCCGTCGGGAAGGATTTCTGCTAGTGTCTCGGTGAATATCAGAAGCTCCTTCTCGAATTTCTTTGTGGTTTCCGGAAACTTCGTCAGAAGATCAGAAATTCGCTCCGCTGAAAGGTTGAAGCCGTAAACGTTCCGGAATACATGCCGGAAAGCCCGGAACTCGTCGAGCTGTGCTGCCGTTTCTTTTGTGACCACAGCTGGACGTACTTGCGGGACGGTGACGGTCATTTGCTTGAGCAGTTCCCTGTGCCAGTCGCCTCCAGAAGGTAATTTCTCATCAATTTCCCTTGCGATTATCTCGAAGACTTTTTCTACAGCAACGTAAAAATCGTGAAGCACCGAGCCAATGCCGCGCAAGGTGAACGAATCCGGACTTACTGGGGGCAGTTTCCTGATTTTTTGCTTCTGTTTCAAAAATCCTTTACTGGTAAGTTCGTCCTGCAGGCAAGAGATGTTAGCCAGTTCTTCTTTAATCCGGGCAACGATTACAGCAAATTGCTTTTTGGTCATAATTCTTTTCCCTCTTCCAAGACCTTTTTACGGAGCGAAGGAAGAGCATCTTCTTCTAAGACGACGTTCACCTCAAAAGGAGAGGTGATTTCCTCCAAGTCGTTGAGCATCTGCCAAAAAGAAACCTTTTTAGGAAATCCCAAGACCATCAGGTCGATATCTGAGCGCGGCGTGAAACGCCTTCCCCAAAGGAGTGAGCCGTAAAGATAGACTTTGCGCACACCATATTTCTCCTTAAGGAGGCCGGCAGCGCTCGCTGCTCGCTCGAGCGCTTTGCGCCGGCGCTCCCTTTCTTTCTTTCGTTCCTGGAGTATTTTAGCTTGCCAGGCTTTTCTTAGCCCCTCTTTCAGTTCCGTATCCATCCTTTAAAAAACCCGCCTTACTTTTTCAGAAACGGTCGCTGCCCTTTTCATTATACCACCACGGGGCTTTCTCTGCGAGATGCCGGGTGCCAAGATGCCCCAGGCAGTTAACTTTTGTCAGGAGGACGGCAGACTGTGTGAAAAGTGCCCTAACTCAACTAACATAAATCCACAAGAAAGGATAACAAAAAAGCGCTGAAAAAAGTATTCAGAGATTTTACCGGGCTTTGCGATCAGTGGGACCTGTTCGGCAAAGAACTGGTGGCGATCGACGACAAAAAGATAGATAAGTACTTGCAAGAACTCGATGAAGGGGATGAAGCCGAAGCCTGCGACAGAAAGCCCGATGCCGCAGAAATAAAGCAAAGGATCCAGGAGCTTCGCGACCGTAAGAAAAAATACGAACAATACCAAAAGCAGCTTAAAGAAAGCGGCGCAAACGAGATATCGACCACCGACCCCGATGCCCGGCTTATGTCCAACAACAATAATAACGTCGATGTAAGCTATAACGTTCAAACAACAGTGGATTCCAAGCATAAACTAATCGCCGATTTCAAAGTCACCCAAAAGCCGAACGATTTAGGCGAACTTGACAACATGGCCCTTAGAGCAAAGAAGCTCTTCGGTGGCAAAGAATTTGAAGTATTGGCAGACAAGGGCTATTACAAAGCCGAAGACCTCAAGAAATGCGGTTCTTTTGACACGTTCTACGTTCGACGTTCGACGTTAGGCTTGAGGGATGGACCTGTCTGCGTGCGGACACGCACAGGCAGGCCTTTGGGGTCCGTTCGACGTTCGAGGTTCGACGTTCGAAATGGCCCGCCAGACGGATATCAATATCCTTGAGATCCGCGGCGATATCGTTAAGGTGGGTCTGAGCGAGAAGATATTTTTTAAGCCCGCGGGGCCTTTCAAAATTGACCTCGAGTTAGAGGGAAAATTTCGTGTTGAGGGAACGCCCGACGCAGATAAAGTCAGCGCCCGGATAGAAGGAGCCATGTACCCGCTATTTGCAAGAGCTTCTCATATTGTTAGCTTTGTTAGCGACCAGATATGGGGGACACCGTTAATTATACCGCCGTTCAGGGAAGAGGAATAAAAGCAGACCCAGGAAGCCCTGGCTGCGGCAGCAGAGCGGAAAATGGTATGTTGACAACTTTTAACATATTTATTTTAAAGGGTTTCCGGCATGGTATAATAAAGGTTGATCGTACGGTTTCGAGTCTCTCGGAGAACTGCTTTAGGACAGAAACCTTTGTCACCGAAAAATGGCGCGAGTTTTGTCAAGGAAGGGGAACCAAATGAAAGCACTCATCCTTGCCGGCGGTAAAGGCACTCGCCTGCGTCCCTTGACCTATACGATGGCCAAGCAGTTGATTCCTGTCGCCAACCGGCCCATCCTGCACTATGTGGTGCGGGAGATCCTGGAAGCCGGAATTGAGGAGATTGGGGTGATCATCTCGCCGGAGACCGGGGAAAGCGTGATGGCTGCGATCGGTGGTGCGTTCGGCAGCCGGGCCGGTTTCACCTTCATCCTCCAAGACCGGCCCGCCGGGCTGGCCCATGCGGTCAAGACCGCCCGGCCTTTCCTGTGCGACGATCCCTTTCTTATGTTCCTGGGAGACAACCTGATCCAGTGCGGAGTGGGTGAAGTGGTCGAGGCGCTGGCGGCCAGTAGTGCGGAGGCTGTTATCTTGCTCAAGGAAGTGCCCGACCCGCGGGCGTTCGGCGTCGCTGTTTTAGACGGACAGGGACAGGTAATGCGGTTGATGGAAAAACCCAAGGAACCCCCAAGCAGTCTCGCTCTGGTAGGAGTATACGCTTTTTCGCCGGTAATCCATGACGCTATTGACAGAATTACTCCGTCATGGCGCGGGGAATTGGAAATAACCGACGCCATCCAGGAACTCCTGCGGATGGGGCTGCGGGTGGAAGCCCGTATCCTTGAAGGGTGGTGGCTGGACACCGGCAAAAAGGACGATATCATCGAAGCAAATCGTGTGGTTTTGGATGAGTTCACGGAACGCCGGATTGAAGGTGACACGGACGCCGAAAGCACCATTGCCGGCCGGGTAACTGTAGGCCAGGGCAGCAGGATCATCCGGAGCACGGTACGAGGGCCGGTGGTGATCGGAGAAAACAGCGTGATAGAAGATTCCTTTGTGGGGCCGTTTACGGCCATAGGAAATGATGTGGTTCTGCGGGAGGTAAGCATCGAGCACTCCGTCGTACTGGACGGCTGTGTTTTAGAGCGCGTCGGTCCCGTGGAGGACAGCCTTATCGGCTCCAAAGCCCGCGTCAGGCGAACCGGCGGCACGCGCCGGACACTGCGCTTTTTTATCGGCGACGACTGCGAAATAACTATTTAATCAAAGGAGCAACGAAATTGGAACTAATCAGCGATGTTCAGGTTAAAAAACTGCGCCTTGTCCCCGATGACCGGGGTTACCTTATGGAAATGCTGCGCAGTGACTGGCCTGAATTCGATAGATTCGGGCAGTCTTACGTCACCGCCTGTTATCCTGGAGTAATCAAAGCCTGGCATTACCATAAAAAGCAGTGGGACCACTTTGTCTGCGTGTGGGGCATGGCCAAGGTGGCGCTCTACGATCCGAGGGATGACAGTCCCACGAAAGGGCAGGTGAACGTTTTTCATATGGGCTACTTGAACCCTATCCTGCTGAAGATCCCGCCCCTGGTTTACCACGGATTTACCGCCGAAGGCGGACAGCTGACTTTAATCGTCAATTTCCCAACCGAGCTTTACAACTATGAGCAACCCGACGAGTACCGGTTACCGTATAACGATCCGTCCATCCCGTTCAGTTGGGAAACGAAGAGCGGTTGAGTGACAGGGGACGGTTCCTTGACACGCTACCTAAAATTAGTCCTACGTTCGACGTTCGACGTTGGGAAACGTGTATACGGCTGGCGGCAATGCTGGCGGGAATTTTACTGGGGAATCGCCGGGGGAACTGATTCCGGGAAAAGTTATGCGGTACAAGGCTTGACCGGGATATGTTGCCGAAATTTGAATTGGAATTAAAGAGACTTGACCTTAGTCTATAGCTTAGTCTATAATGACAGCAACGGAGGTGTTTTCAGTTGCCGGAACAAGTGAATATTCATAAAGCAAAGACCCATTTTTCTAAGCTTTTGGCCCGGGTTAAAAAAGGAGAGGAAATTATTATTACTAAAGCCGGCATACCCGTTGCTCGTCTGGCGCCGCTGCCCGCGCAGCAGGGTCGACGTGTTTCAGGCAGTGCAAAAGGCAGGGTTTTAGTTGCCCCTGATTTTAATGAACCGCTACCCGAATCTATTATGGAATCGTTTGAAAAATGAGAGCGCTTTTAGATACACACACTTTCCTGTGGTGGATTACAGATGATCCCCAATTGTCAGCACGAGTCAGAGAATTTATCAGCGACGGGGAAAATGAGCTGTTTTTTAGCGCAGCCAGCGGATGGGAAATTGCAATCAAAGCCAGGCTTGGCAAGTTGAGTCTTCAAGAAGATTTGGAGTCCTTTCTTTTCGAGCAACTATCCATCAACGGCATTAACAGCTTCCCGGTTCAGATGAGCCACGCCTTGCATGTTTACAATCTTCCGGATTATCACCGGGATCCTTTTGACCGGCTTATTATCGCTCAAGCCCGTGTAGAAAACATGCCCGTTATCACCGCTGATCCACAATTCGCAAGATATCCGGTAGAGATCATCTGGTGATAATGATAAGACTGACAGGGGACGGTTCCTTGACACGCTACCTAAAATTAGTTCTACGTTCTGCGTTCGGCGTTCTACGTTCGACGTTAAGGCTTGGGGGACGGGGCTTTTGAATAATTACTGCTTTTCGTGTTGATATATAACATATATGTCAAATATACTTTACTTGGGGTGACAAAATCTGAAAATGGGCAGCGTTTTCATAACGTTTTGTGCCTGAGTGCAGCGAAAGGCGTGTTTATTAAGAATGAAAAAGTCAATGGTTTATTTAGAAGAGGAGCAGTTTCTTATGCTAAAAAAGGTGGCGGCGCGCTCGGGAAAAAAGATGTCCGAAATTATCCGCGAAGCGCTCCGGGCCTACCTTGAAGAAAAAGGGAAGGTTGACTACTTCTCCTTCGTAGGTATCGCCGAAGGACCTCAAAAAGGAAGAGCGTCGGAGGAAGCTGAGGAGATTCTTAGGGAGGCTCTGCGTTGATCCTGGTAGACACCGGCGCGTTCTATGCCTTGATTGACAAGAACGACGTAAACCATAGCTCCGCCAAGGAGTTTTATGGAAGTGTAGCAGGACGGGAGGTTCTTTGTACCTCCCTTCCCGTTCTTACCGAGGCGTGGCTGTTGATAGACGCTCGCCTTGGCAGCTACTTTGCTGACCGGTTGTGGAAATCGGTGTGTGACGGTGCCTTCGAGATATTACCCCTCGAAAGAGAAGATTTGGCGTTGGCGCTTGAAATCGAAAGCAAATACAACGACGTGGCCTTTGGTTTTATAGACGCCACCTGTTTCGCTCTCTGTGAAAAACATAAACTCCGGCGGGTATTCACTTATGACCGGAAACACTTTTCTATCTACAAGCCGCACTTCACCAACGCCTTAGAATTAGTTCCGTGACCCGTCAATCCACATACGGGGGCGCCGCCAGTTTTCCATCAAAGCCCCCGGCGGCTTTCCCGCATCCACCCGACCACTTGAGACTGAATTTTGCTGGGTAAGTTCCCGGCCAAGCCCTCCCGGCAGGGAGAACGTTCGACGTTCGACGTTGGGGCATTCAGGTCATTGACGACGTCTATAACGTCATAATACAATAGTGACAACGGAGGTGACAAGAGGTGCAAGACAAATGGCTGACCGTTCAGGAAGCGGCGAACCGCCTCGGCGTGGCGCGTGCCACCATTTATAAATGGGCCAAAGAGGGCAGGCTTCCTATATATAAGTTGGGGGAAAGAGTAGCGCGGGTCCGGTCTCAGGACCTGGAGCGTCTGCTGGCCGAGGCCAGACCCCTTTATGGCGCCGGAAAGCAGGACCCGGCGGCAAAAAGAGTCCTCGTCGAAAAGACAAAGGGGGCCTGGGCTGATAACCCCGAAATCGAGCAGGCACTTTCTGAAATTGGCAATTTGGGAGAGCTTCGCCTTACAGATGTAGAAAAGAGGGCTGTTCTCGAGGCGAAAGAGGAGATCGAAAAGCGCTTCCCGCTGGAGAGGCTGATTCTTTTCGGCTCCGCTGCGCGCAACGAGCACGGCGAGGAATCGGATATTGACCTTTTGGCCATCACCAAGGAGAAGTTGACCCATCGAGACCGCAACATCATTTACAATACTGTTTTTGAGACCAACTTTAAATACGGTACCAATCTCAGCGTGGTAGTGGCTGATGCTTTTTCCTGGAACCAGGGAGTCCTTTCCCTGACCCCCCTACACGCAGAAGTCCGGCAGGACGGTATTCCGGTATGAACAGAGACCCGCGCCGGGAAGAACTGGTTCATTACTGGCTGGAAAAGGCCGAAGAGAGCCTGGCATCCGCCCGGAGCGAACTGGAAGCCGGCCGGCTGTCTTTCGCCGTCAATCGCCTGTATTACGTGCTGTTTTATTTGGTAACAGCAGCACTATCCGCAAGAAGAGAAAAGTCGGGCAGGCACTCCGCGGTGCGTGCAGCCTTCCACAGAGAGTTCGTCCGCACCGGCGAAGTTGATAAACCTTACGGCAGGTTATACGATGAATTGTTCCATACCCGTCATCAGGCAGATTATCTTCCCCTAACCGAATTCGACGAAACGATAGTCAGGCAGCAACTGCAAGACGTGGAAAGGTTCCTCACGGAGTTCTCTTTGAAAATCCGGGGAAAGACAGTTAACGAAAACGGCAGCAAAAAGCCGGGGTCGAAACTTGATTTACGGTGATCGCAGTAAACGGCCACGATTGAGAGGCCTGTCTGTATCTGGGGTATGGCGAAGGTGGCGCTCTACGACCTGCGCGAAGACAGTCCGACTAAAGGCGCGGTTAATGTTTTTCATAGTGAAGAGCGGGTAAAAGTCGCGCAACTCGTTTAAGAAGCAAGCAAGCGGGGTGAGGGGTGTTGAATCTTCTTGTCACCGGCGGGGCCGGATTCATCGGCGCCAACTTTGTGCGGTATGTACTGGAGCACCGTCCGGAGTGGAAGGTAATTAATCTCGATAAGCTTACTTATGCGGGCAACCTTGAAAATCTGCGGGAGGTGGAAAAGGACCCCCGCTACCGCTTTGTTAAGGGCGATATTTCTGATCCGGCGGCGGTGGAGGAGGTCTTTTCCGCTGGTGTGGACGTGGTGGTCAGCTTTGCCGCGGAAAGCCACGTGGACCGGAGCATCCTCGATTCCGCTCCGTTTATCCGTGCGAATGTGGACGGTACCCGGGTGCTCCTGGATGCCGCCCGGCGGCGGGGCGTGGAGAGGTTCATTCAGGTATCTACCGACGAAGTGTACGGCTCCCTCGAACCGGCAGACCCGCCTTTCACCGAAGGCTCCCCTTTAGCTCCGAACAGCCCATATGCCGCAAGCAAGGCCGCCGCGGACCTTTTGTGCCGGGCCTACCACCGCACCTACGGGCTGCCCGTGATGATCACCCGCTGCTCCAACAACTTCGGACCGTACCAGTTTCCGGAGAAGCTGATCCCGCTGGCGATCACCAATCTTCTGGAAGACAAGCCGGTTCCCGTTTACGGCGACGGGCAGAACGTCCGGGACTGGCTCTACGTGGCGGATCACTGCCGGGCACTGGAACTGGTCATCCTTAACGGAAAACCAGGCGAGGTGTACAACATCGGCGGCGGCGGGGAACTGGCCAACTTGGAGTTGGTCCGGCAGATTTTGAGCTTGATGGGGAAGAACGAAGACTGGATTGAATTCGTGCCCGACCGTCCGGGACACGACCGGCGGTATGCGATAAATGCCGCGAGAATACAACGGGAACTGGGCTGGCGGAAGGAATACGATTTTGGCGATGCCCTGCGCCGGACCGTAGAATGGTATATTGAACACCCCGGCTGGTGGCGGCGGGTAAAGAGCGGCGAGTATAAAGAGTACTACGAGCGGTGGTACGGCGGGCTGGGTCCGCGTTAACACGATACTACGTTCTACGTGCGGCGTTCGACGTTCGACGTTACAGCGAGTATGTCACGTTCATCCCGAAGGCTGGAAGACGAAGCATCAAGGAACATAGAAGTCATCTGCGGGAGCTCAATCAACTGGGCAGCGGAACGGGGTGTGGTGACAGGTTACGCCGACGGCAGCTTCAAGCCCGATAATGCCGTCAGCAGGGCGGAAGTCGCCCAGATGCTCCAGAACTAGGCGGGGCTACTTACGAAGAAATGATGCAAGAATACGACCTGACTCGTGACCAGATTTTCACCGTCCTCCGGTACGCAGCAACTGTTCTCGGTGAGGAGCAGGTAAGGACAATGATATGAACCTCCGGCCTCAAAGACCACGGGGTCGTCATAACCGATAGATTCGTCCGTTTTCAAGCTTCCAAATGCGCCTTAAGTTTTTGTAAATCCGCGCGGCGCCCACGAACGGTGAGGCGCACCCCTTCAGGGAGGTATTCCTCTTCTTGTATGCGCAAGCGCTCCCGAAAGCGGCTGACCGCGCCCAGCCGGTCAAAGGGGACCAGGATGACGAGTTCCCCCTCCGGGAAAAGTATCCCTTCCACGCAGGACAGCAAAATGTCCAGGTTGGCCCCCGAAAGGGCTGAAACGGCCACACCGTCGGCGGGCGGCAGTCCTTCAAAGCGGTCCGCCTTGTTGTATACCTTACAGACCGGTTTTTCTACCAGGCCGAGTTCCTGCAGAATTTTTTCGACGGCCTGCACCTGCTCATCGAGGCAGGGGCTTGTCAGGTCGATGACGTGCAGGAGCAGGTCGGCAACAGCAAGCTCTTCAAGCGTGGCCATAAACGCCTCTTTCAGCTTCGGCGGCAGCTCTTTTATAAAGCCGACTGTATCGGTAAGGAGGGCGAAGCGGCCGGAAGGGAGCCTGATGCGCCGGCTCACGGGGTCCAGCGTGGCGAAAAGCCGGTCCTCCGCTGCAACCTTCTGCTCGCTCAAGGAAAGGGCGTTTAGTAGCGTGGACTTTCCGGCGTTTGTGTAGCCCACGAGGGAGACGGAAGGGATGCTTTCCACCTGGCGCTGTTTGCGGAGGAGCGCGCGGTTTTCGCGCAGCGCCGCCAGTTCCACGCGAAGGTGGTGTATTTGCCCGCGAACGCTCCGGCGCAGGATCTCTAACTTGGTCTCACCGGGGCCGCGGGTGCCGATTCCGCCGCCCAGCCGGGACAGCGCCCCTCCGAGGCCGTACAGGCGCGGGTAAAGGTAGGTGAGCCGCGCCAGCTCCACCTGTATTTTACCCTCACGGGAATGGGCGCGGCGGCGGAAGATCTCGAGAATAACCTGGGTCCGGTCCCACACCTCAACGTCGCCGAAGAGGTCCTCCAGCGCCTTCACTTGGCGCGGGGAAAGCTCGCGGTTGAAGACCACCGCGTCCAGACCGCCGCGTTCCACCAGGTCCTTCACCTCACGGATTTTCCCTTCGCCTAACAGGTAGTTGAGGTCCGGCTGGCGCTGCTGGACCACCGCGCCGGCCGTTTCGATCTCGATGTTCTGCAGAAGCTCCCGGAGTTCCGCCAGGTCGTAATCGACCTCGGCGGCGCTCTCGCCGAGAGACAGGTAGCAGATAAGGCCTCTTTTTATGCTCTTGCACCCTTTCGTTATCCTTAACAGTTAACTTCTCTAAGATAGAATCTTCAACCGGATTGGCTGAAAACCTGCTATAATATGATTTCCCCGAAGAAAAAAGAACTGAACAAGTAATTAAGTATGGTGTCCCTGGAATTTTGGCCCTGGAATTTTGGCGAAGAAAAAAGAACTGAACAAGTAATTAAGTATGGTGTCCCTGGAATTTTGGTCCGAAGAAAAAAGAACTGAACAAGTAATTAAGTATGGTGTCCCTGGAATTTTGGTCCCTGGGATTTTAGCGGGCTTGCCCTGATACCGGGGTTATGTTAAAATAGGAACGGGCCGAAGTGGCGGAACTGGCAGACGCGCACGACTCAAAATCGTGTGGGTAACCCCCGTGTGGGTTCGACTCCCACCTTCGGCACCAGGAAAAGAACCGGTCACGGCAAGCACTTAATGTCATATGAGATGCTTGCCGTTTTTTTATTGCCGGGGGCAGGGCAGGGGTTTCGATAGTTTTTTGCCCGCCGGTCTTGCGTTACCGGCACACGTTCGATCTCTCCGGATTAGTTCTAAGCGTAACCCTGTACTTGACCGGAGTGCAAGGCAAAGGTTTTCCCAGTGCTACATTTAACCGGGCTTGACCGGTTTTTGTCTTTAATTCAAGGATTAAGCCTTAGGGAAACATATTGACCAATTGATAATATTAATTAGATTCCCTGCATGTATGGTAACACTTGGTTTGTACCCTACAGTCTGGTTACCGTAAGCATAAGGTTGTAAAAGAAAGTAAGGGGGTGAGCTCGGGAGGAGTCCAATTATACTTTTAAAGGTTTGCGGTTTTATCGATGTTTACGTTAGAAAGATGTGAGCCAACTACAGGAGGTGGATTGTAAGATGGCACGATGGAAAATGCTGCTTTGCCTGGCGGTAGTGATCGCGTTCGGCGTACTGTTGGTCCCTGGCGTGGCGGCGGCCGGGGTTTACATCGGTGACGATTACTATTCAACTATTCAGTCAGCAGTCGATGCAGCGAACGACGGCGACACGCTGTTGATTGAGGGCGGCGAATACGCCGAGGACGTGGTGATAACCGACAAGAGCATCACCCTCGATGTCTATAACCCGGGCGACGGGGTTGCCGTCACCGGAGACGGAACCAACGACGCGCTGATTTCAATCGCCGGTACGGACTCGGTGGATGTTACCATCAACAACCTGGTGCTTGACGGCGGCGGTAACTACCAAGACGGGGTCAACATCGACCTTGACGTGTCGGGAAGTGTGACCCTCGAAGGGAACACAATTGAAAACTGCTACGCGGGTGTTTACATTGATGACATTTCAATGGTCGACCTGACGATGGAAAACAACACCTTCGAAGGCAACCAGGTACCGGTCGAGCCGCTCATCACCGATCCGGGTACCAACACCCTCAACGGCCGGGTTGACATGTTCGACGGCGACGGGAACCCGATGGGGATAACTCAGGCGATCCAGGAAGCGGTAGACCGTGCCGGGGACAACTATACCCTGAATGTATACCCCTGGACGTACAGGGAGCAGGTTTTCATCGGCAAACCGCTCCAACCGATCAGCATGGGGAACCGTGACAACACCGTCATCGACTCAAGAGAAGATTTGGACGCTTTAACGGTAAGCGCTTTGCGGGCCGCAGCTCCCGCCGCGCCGGAAAGGGTCAAGCCGTCCGGCGTGGAAAAGACGCAGCGCGAAGCGCCGGCAGTGAAGGAAGGCGTACAACCGCAGCACCCGCTCCGTGAGCGGCCGCAGCGCCTGGACGGCGGCGCCGCGGAACCGGCGGTGTTCGTCTGGGGTTATCCTGTGACCATCCAGGGCTTTGAGATCACCGGCCTTTATATGGAATATGCCGACGGCTCCACCATCAAGGATAACCGTTTTACGAGCTGCGATTGGGACGGAGCCTACCTTTACGATACCGACGCCTTGTGGGACTATAACGTGGCAACTGAAGAGTATGAAATCGTCCAGCCGATGCTGATCGAAAACAACATCTTTACTGAGAACGGCTGGAACGGCCTCTGCCTCGATTGGTGCTGGGACGTTACGGTAAAGAACAACGAGCTTTCTGACAACGGCTGGGAAGGTCTTTATACCAGTGACGCCGACGGACTGGTGCTGACCGGCAACACCTTCACCGGCAACCAGGACTGCGGCGCGTGGCTGTACGACACCGACAACTGGGAAGACTGGGGCGACCAAAGAGCCGAAGTCACCGGCAACACCTTCTCGGACAACGCCTACGAAGGGTTGATTGTGGATTACTGCTACTACCTGCCGGTGGAGGACAACACGATCAGCGGCAACGGGGAGGACGGCCTCTGGTTGTGCGATGACACAGATTATGCCCGGGTCATTGGCAACACCATCACCGGCAGCGGCTGGGACGGCATTTACATGCCCTGGGCATACGGCTGTAAGGTAACGGGCAACACGATCCAGGGCAACGGCACCGGCAACCTGCCGTACGAAGCTGATCCCTCGTGGGTTTTTGCGGGCATCGAACTTTACGACTGCTGGGATAACGAAATCACCGAAAATACAATCGACGGCAATAAGGACGCCGGTCTTTACCTGGCGTGGAGCGGTTACAACCGGATGGCCAAGAACAACATCACGAACAACGGCCACGCGGATAACGCCGAGTTCGGCAAGGGCTACGGCGGCATCCTGGCCGGGGACAGGTACTATTACGGGGATTATTACTGGTACTACAACCAGGTCCAGTTCAACAACATCACCGGCAACACCCCCTACGGCCTCTATATTAGCGGTTACGAGGAAGGCTACTGGGGTTCGGCTCCTTCCGCCGAGCCGCCGGCGTTCTTCAGCGACAGCGCAGTCGGACAGGAAGTGGCCGCCCGGATCGCGCAGTATGATTACTGGGCTCCTTTCGTCTTGAACTGGTGGGGCGATGCGAGCGGTCCCGCCGACGAGTTCCAGGGGTACTACGTGAGCGACCAGAAGGGGAACCTGCTCGGCGAAGGCCAGACGGTTATGGCAGAACTCTGGTGCTACGATCCATGGCTTTCTGACACCTTCGACGCGCCGTTCCCGGGTCCGGGACCGGTACTGGCGCTGCCGGTCACTTCCGGATGGCATCTCCTTTCCACGCCGGTTGCCTTGGGGTTGAATTCCTGGCAGGACGTCGTGCAGCTCGGCGTTGACCTGGACGCTTCCGTGATCCTGCGGTACGACAGCGTGAACAAGGAGTGGGAGGTCTGCGGTCAGGCCGGTACGACCTTCGACCCGCAGGACGCCTACTTCATCAAGCTTAACTCGGGCGACCTGCTGCCGCTGGTGATCGAGAGCAACTTCACCAGCCCGCCGACGCGGATGCTGCAGCAGGGCTGGAACCTGACCAGCCTGGCTACTGATGATTGGGGGATGTACGTCAGGGACGCGCTGGCTTCGGCCGAGTTGACGTCGGACGGCAAACGCGGCTGGGTGCAGGTTGTGAAGCCGCCCTTCCCGGCGGGGCAGTGGGGCGACACCTCCTCGTGGGCCTGCACCGTCAACACGCCGTACTGGTATTACTACTACATGGAAGCGTTTGAGGGTTACTGGGTCTACATGGAGAACGCGGACGAACTAGCCGGCTTCTCCACCACCTATCCCCTCTGGGAGGCTGACACCGAGTGGTGGTACGACATAGCTGCACGGGTGCTGTCAAACGAGTAAAAAAGTGACTGTTATTAAGGGCGGGGGCGGTTAAAGCCCGCCCCTGCCCGTCTTGACTCAGGGGACAGGAGGGATTCCTGTTAGGAGGAGATACTACATGCGTCGGTCAATCATTTGGTTACTGGTTTTACTTTTATTGCTGCCGGTCAATGCGCTGGCGGCGGAAGTCCCTGCGCTTCCCCATTGTTTCTACGGTTCGTTAACCGTATTTAACGCCGACGGCACACAGTCGGTGGGAGCGCCCGCCGGTACGGCGGTCAGTGCAAAAGTGTCCGGTAGTGATACGGTCCAGGACACCCTGGTAACGGCGGAAGAGGGCCGGTACGGAGGTCCTGCGGCCACTGACCCCAAACTCCTGGTCGGCAAGAAGGAGAGCGTAGAACCGGGTACTAAGATCTTCTTCTATGCAAACGGTGTTCAGGCAAATGAAGAAAGCTCCTTCGTCAGCGGAGCGGTTACCGAACTGGCCTTGACTGTAAAGGACGAGACGGGTCCCTCTTTCAGAGATTTCTCACCTACTGGTTCAATCACCGATAGGAAACCGGTCATCGGTGCAACCGTGGTCGACGATCTCGCCGGGGTAGATCCGGAAACCATGCTTGTAAGCTTCACGGTCGACGGTTCTTCCGTCACGCCGCAGATTTCGGATACAGGCCGAGTTGAATACGTTCCGGGGACAGCACTCAGCCTTGGAGCGCATACAGTCGGGATTACGGCGCGCGACCGCTTAGGATATCAAGGCTCGGTTACCTGGAGCTTCACTATCGTCTCAGCAGGCGGCGGCGGTGGCGGCGGTGGTGGTGGCGCTCCCGCTGTTACCCCGACACCGGCGATTTTACCGCCGACTGAGACAAGCGCCGACGTTTATGCGGAAACGGGCGGTACGATAATTCTGCCCACGCCGCTTGGCGACGCGAAGGTGGAAATCCCGGCCGGGGCGCTGCCGGCTGATACGACAGTAACGATCAGGGCTCTTGACACAAATGAATCCGCGGCCCTCACCACGGGCCTCAAGCTCATGCTTGCCGGGCAGGTTTTCGAGATCACCGCGACAGGAGTAACTGGGTTCAATTCCCCGATCACCATTACGTTGCCCTACGACGTTAACGCGGTAGACCCCGGCGAGGTTCCTTCGATCTACTACTACGACCAATCAAGCGGGACGTGGGTTAACCTTGGCGGCACCATCAATAACGGCTCAATAAGCATCTCGGTGGACCACTTGACTAAGTTCGCCGTGTTTACACAACGACTGGAGTTAAAGGACATCACTAAGCACTGGGCTAGGCAGAATATTGAATACTTAGTCAGTAGAGGTATAATCAAGGGCTACCCCGATAATACCTTTAAACCGGAGCGCAATATTACCCGTTTGGAATTCGCGGTAATCCTCGCCCGGGCCGCTAATCTGCCTACGGAGGCTAACCCTGTGCTTAACTTTACCGACTCCGGTAAGATTCCCACGTGGGCTAAAGAACGTTTGGCGGCGGCGGTGAAAGCGGGACTGATCAAGGGTTATCCGGTAGCAGGCGGTGGGGTTGCCTTCCGGCCCGACAGGTTTGTTACCCGTACAGAGATTGCGGCCATGGTTACCCGGGTACTGAAGTCAGGCGAGGGCACCGCCCCCTTGGAATTCACGGACGCTGGCAGCATCCCGCCCTGGGCGCGGGCGAGTGTAGCTCAAGCCGTAACGCAAGGCATTGTGTCCGGGTATCCTGACCGGAGCTTCCGTCCCAATAACCCGACGACCCGCGCAGAGGCTGCGGTGATGATTTACCGTCTGTTACAAAAGACGGGTACTTCTTCCTAAAAGGTTAGGTTCGGGAGGAAACATGGTAAAGCGTTTAGTTGTCTTAGCCAGCGTTTTGTTCGTGATCATCGGCTTCACTTCGGGGATGGCGCAGGCAATGCCTGCCCATCCCGCTTTAGAACGTCAACTGAAAAAGGAGCACCGATGGGACGCGCTAATGGAGGAACTCTCCCGCCTCCGGGAGGCCGGGGGAATAGACCGGCCCGCCAAGGTGCGGCGCTCAGGTTTTCCGGTTAAGAGGGTACCGGGACCGCTTGGAATAGGTCTGTTCACCTCCGGAGAAAGTTACTCGGCCAGTGCCGCCTCACCGGTTCTGCCTGCGGCGGAAACACTGGTCATAATGGTCGATTTCTCGGATAAGCCGGGGGTTCTCGACCGGGAGGGATTCGAGGAGTTGTTTTTCGGCACCGGTTCGGGTACGGCGCGGGACTATTTCTCGAAAAACTCGTGCGGAACCTTCCTATTAACGGGAAACGTTTCGGGCGGTCCGGAAGGTGGACAGCAGACGGTGTGGCTCCGCATGCCGCAAAACCTCGCGTATTATGCGAACAATAATTACGGGATAGGCGGTTACCCGCAGAATAGCCAGAAACTTGCCGAGGACGCCGTAAACCTGCTTAAAGCAGCGGGTTTTGACTGGACGCCGTATAGGGCCGCAGACGGGACGGTGCCCTACTTGTGCATCCTTCACGCCGGGCAGGGGGCAGAGGTGACCGGACAGAGAAGCGACCTTTGGTCGTGCTCCTGGAACCTCAGCCAGCCGGTAACGGTTGATACGAGCGCAGGCCAGGCCACCATAAGCGACTTTATCCTCATCCCCGAAGAGGGGGTCGATCCCGGAGTACGCACCACCATTGGCGTCTTCTGCCACGAGTTCGGGCACGCGCTAGGACTCCCCGACCTTTACGATACTTCCGAACGTACCGAGGGCGGTGTGGGCGACTGGAGCCTGATGGCTTCGGGCGCCTGGCTCGGCGCCGGCCACGACGGTTCAGTGCCCGCAAGCCTCGACGCCTTCTCGCGGAGCTTTTTCAACTGGGTTGTACCCGAAACCCCGAGCACCGGGGGGGCAGGAGTAAGTGTCGCACCTGCCGCGACAAGCGCCTTTGTTTACGGGCTTTACCCGGGCGGAGATACATCGGAAACCGAGTATTTCCTCGTAGAAAACCGGCAACACCTGGATTACGACACTTACCTTCCGGGTGAGGGGCTTCTTATCTGGCGCGTGGACGCCGCGGTCATGAACCCCGGAAGCTCCTACTGGCAGTACAACCAGGTGAATAACCTCCAGGTGCGGCCGTACCCCGGTCTGCAGGTGGTGGAAGCCGATAACGACTGGGAAATGGTCGCTGTGGGCGGCGGAAACAGGGGCGAAGCGGAGGACCCGTTCCCCGGAACAGCGGGAAACACGTCCTTCACCCCGTTTTCCGCACCGGACAGCAACCGGCGCGACGGTACCCCTACCGCGATATCACTGTACCGGATCAACACCGACGGGGACAACGTCGGGTGTGACCTTTCCATGGCGATGGTTTCCCTGGTACCTTCAACCATTACTGCCGGCTATCCGGGCCCGCTGAGGGTTGCAGTCTACGGTTCCGGTACGCACTGGCTCAGCGCGGCCCCGTAGGTCGGTCTCTTCGAGATGACCGGTGAAGACATTACCGCCGGTTATATAGTCAGTGACAGTGTTACGGTTGAAAGTGATGAATACTTATGCTTTGACCTGGCCGGAGGACTGCCGGCAGACAGTTACCTCCTTGAAGTTTATGAACCGGCGGACGGTCCGCTGCTCGGAAAACTGGAGGCAGTCCCTCCCCAACCTTCAAGCGTGGCCGATCTATCAGTAGCTCTGAGTTCGCAGGTACCGGGAGCGGCGCGGGTCACCTACACCCTGAGCTTTACCACAAGCAACCAGGGAAGCCTTGACGCCGGTGACAGGATCACCGTTGTGTTCCCGCAGGAAGTATATGTTCCGAGCACCGTAAGGCCGGAGTATATGCTGGTTAACGGAGCGGCTTCCCAGTCGGTTGCCGTGCTGTCGGGAGCCGGCAGAACAGTGGAAATAGCCACCGGAACAGAGATTGCCGCAGACAGCCGGGTAGAAGTGAAGTTTACTTCCGGTGCCGGTATCACCAACCCGACCCGTACGGGTACTTATTCGCTGGAAGTCAGCACAGCCGCGGACACCATTGCGGCTTCCATCAGTTTTGAGATCATCGCGCCGGCAAACAGCTACACCCAATTTGAACTCAGCGGGCCGGGCGAAGCAAAAGCCGGTCAGGAAGCCGTTTTCGACCTGGCCGTAAAGGACCGCTATGGTAATCTGGTGACTGCCTATGCGGGTTCGGTCTCTGTAACAACCACCGATGCTGCAGCAACATACCCGGCATCGGTGGACGATTTCACAGACGGTAAGGCTGTGTTCGCCGTGACTTTCAGGTCAACGGGCACACAGGAGCTGACGGTTCGGGACAGCGTGAAAACCGACGTTTACGACACGGTTTCGGTGAACGTCACCGCCGACGTACCGGCCGTGACCACAACAGACCCCGCTGACGGTGAACCCGGCGTCCCGGTCGATAAGACGATTACCGTTATGTTTAACGTATCGGTGTTCCCCGGTGACAACGCGGGCGGCATCTCTCTCAAGAAGGCCGGAAGTGTTGTCGGGATGACTTACACCATAAACAACAACGTGCTGAGCATCGACCCTGTAAATGATCTGGAGCACGGTACAACCTACGCCGTTTACATTCCGGCCGGGGCGGTACAGAATGCGGCGGGGGACCCCCTGACAAGCGACTACGTTTTCAGCTTCACCACCGTCGGTGATACCACCCCGCCGACGGTCGGCAGCACCGACCCGCAAGTCGGTGAAACCGGCGTACCGGTCGACAAGACCATTACTATCACCTTCAACGAGGAGATCGTGGAGGGTGATAATTACGATCAAATCGCTTTGACGGGTGAGGGGACCGGCAGCGTAACATTTGCCAAGAGCATCATCGGCGCGGTGCTTACCATCGACCCGGCGGCCGATCTTGACAAAAGCGTCTGGTATACCGTGTATTTGCCGGGCGGGTCGGTCGAGGACCAGGCGGGCAACGCGCTGGCAAGCAGTTACAGCTTCCGGTTCAAAACCCAAGATCCTACTGCCGGCGGAGGCGGCGGTGGCGGCGGAGGCGGCGGTGGCGGCGGAGGCGGCGCTCCCCCCATTACCAAACCCAAACTTCAATTCAGCAGTGCCGCTTACAGCGTCTACGAGAGCGACGGCAGTATCGACATTCCGGTGACCCTGACAAACGGCGGTACCAGCACGGTGACGGTAGTTTACAAGACCGGGACCGGAAGTGCCTTCCCGGGTGCGGACTATGCAACTGCCAGCGGGACACTGACCTTCGAGCCCGGAGAAACAGAAAAAACCTTTAAAGTCCGGATCCTAAATGATTTGCTCTTGGAAGGCGACGAAACCGTAAATTTGATCTTGAGCTCCCCCTCGGACGGGGTAGAGTTGGGTACTCCGTACAAGGCCGTATTAACTATCCTCGATGACGATATTCTTCCGGCTCCCGTTCCAAGGGTGATCAACCTTACTATCGGGAATCAGGAAGCAACAGTGAATGGGGAAGTTTACATTCTGGATGCGGCGCCTTTCCTTGATAAGAAAGTAAACCGCACGCTGGTGCCGCTGCGGTTTATCGCCGAGGTGCTCGGAGCAGAGGTTGAATGGAGCGCGAAGGACAAGAAGGTGCTCATCTCCGACGGCGCTAATACTCTAGTCCTAACCATCGGGGCGAATACCGCTTTGGTAAACGGTACTCTAACAACCCTGGATGCCCCGCCGCTGATTATGAACGGCCGTACAATGTCGCCTTTGCGCTTTATCAGCGAAAGCCTGGGAGCCAGGGTAGACTATGATCCGGCAACCTCGGGAATAGCGATTACAAGATAAGCAAATCTTTCTACGTCAAGCCCTGAAAGCAACGAAATGTGGGGCTTCGGCAAGGCAGGATACTTCTAAAAAATTTTAAAAAAGGCCGGGAAGACCTTAGCAAAATTCTTTCTGCTGGAGTATAATTATTATAGAAGGGGTAGTTAGTATATAAAGCGGAGGATGCGGCCGTCCGGGTACACTGAGGTGTACTTGGAGGCGCACGAAGGCCCGGGAACACCGGGCCTTAGACTTTGGGTCATCATTTTGTGTTTCAAGGACCGATGTAGTGGTAGTATCGCAGGGTGCTTTGCTGCCTTCCTTGACTCAACGGCTGAGTTCCAGCAGCACAATGTTGGTGGCCGGCGGCAGCTTCTCCGGCGTCACCGCGAGCAACGGCTCCCGCTGCGCTCTGCTGAAGTGTTTCAGGAAGTTGTCCACCGGCGCAACATTGATTTTCAGCCGCTCGGTCTTGTAATGCATCGGCACGGCGATGCGCGGCTTCATTTCAGTAACCAGGGCCGCCGCTTCGTCAGCGTCAATCGTATAGGTGCCGCCCACGGGGATCAACAGCACGTCCACCGGTCCGATTTCCTGAACCTTTGCACCGTCGAGCGGGTGGCCCAGATCCCCCAGGTGGCAGATCCTCAAGCCGTCAGCTTCGATTACAAAAACGGTGTTGGGACCGCGCTGCGCGCCTTTGTTTTTATCGTGGAAGGTAGCCACACCGCGAATTGTCAGCCCCTTGGCCCGGTGGATTCCGGCCCCCTCGAACACGACGGGGGAGCCCTTAACCGACCCCACCGCGTTATGGTCGTAGTGCCGGTGGCTCACGGTCACGACGTCGGGTGTGACCGGAGGCAGCGGATACCCGATGCTTTCGTCGTACGGGTCGGTTAACACTGTTACGCCTTCCCGCGTAGTCAGTAAAAAGCACGCGTGCCCTAACCATTTAATTTCCATTTTCCCACCTCAGTCTTTCTAAAAGTCAACGGCTTTAAAAAGCCGGATACCCGGTCTGGCGGCGCAGACCCCGGGTTCACTAGTGCTACCTAAGTATTCTCACCCCCTGAACCCCAGGATATTCCTCAGCAAAGCGGAAAACTAACCTAAGAAGCAATCCGCAGTAACCGCCCCGCATGTCCACAGTAGTACATTTTGATTCATACTATACTGCCGGTCGGCCGATACTACAATCAGGGGGTAACAGCGATCAGTTGCAGCATCTGGCGGAAAAAGTCCCTGAACGAGCTTCTTGAAGCTAAGGAAACCAGCAGGCTGGCCCGTTCGCTCGGCCCGGTCGATCTGGTATCACTCGGCATCGGCGCTATAATCGGGACCGGGATATTCGTGCTTACCGGGGTGGCCGCGGCACAATATGCCGGTCCGGCGCTCATCCTGTCTTTCGTTCTCTCGGGAATAGCCGCCGGCTTGGCCGCACTTACCTATGCAGAACTGGCGGCGATGATCCCGGTAGCCGGCAGCGCGTATACTTACGCCTACGCTTCACTCGGCGAGTTTACCGCCTGGATCGTCGGCTGGAATATCATCCTCGAGTACCTCGTCGCTGCGGGTGCCGTAGCCATCGGCTGGAGCGCATACTTAAGTGAACTGTTTCATTCTATGGGGATCATCCTTCCGGCGGCGCTTACCCGCTCGCCGGCGGCCGGCGGGTTCGTGAACCTTCCGGCCGTGCTGATCGCCTTGCTTGTTACCCTGCTTGTCACCACAGGCACCCGTGAGAGCGCCACCGTAAACAGGATCGTCGTGGCGGTCAAAGTCGGCGTGGTTCTGCTCTTCATTTTTCTCGGCGCCCCGCACGTAAAGCCCGTGAACTGGCAGCCTTTCCTGCCTTATGGATACGCCGGGATAGCCCACGGCGCCGCAATCATTTTCTTTGCCTACATCGGTTTTGACGCCGTCGCCACCGCCGCGGAAGAAACCAGGCGGCCCCAGCGGGACCTTCCCATCGGGATCATCGGCTCGCTCGCCGTCTGCACGACGCTTTACATCCTGGTCACGGCAGTGCTTACCGGTTTGGTCCCCTACAGCCAGCTCAATGTCGCTTCACCGGTGGCCACCGCCCTTCTGAAGGCGGGCATAACCTGGGCCGGCGGCCTGGTGGCCCTCGGCGCCCTGGCCGGCATCACCTCCGTACTCCTCGTAGTCATTTACGCGCAAACCAGGGTGTTTTACGCCATGTCGCGGGACGGCCTTCTCCCGGGCTTTTTGAGCCGCGTACACGCCAAATTCCGCACGCCTTACATCAATACCCTGATCGTCGGGGCAGGGGTGGCCGTGCTGGCAGGCTTTATCCCAATCGATATCATCGCCCAGCTTGCGAACATCGGCACCCTGACGGCATTCGTAATAGTTGCCGCCGGCGTCCTGGTCCTCCGCAAGACAAACCCGGAAGCGCCGCGCCCCTTCAAAGTGCCTTTTTCACCTTACCTGCCGCTTTTGTCCCTGGCTCTTTCTCTGTACCTGATCATCAGTCTTCCGCCTCTGACGTGGGTGCGTTTCGTCGTCTGGATGGCAGTAGGCGTTGTTCTTTACTTTTTCCACGGGTACCGCCGCAGTGTTCTGGCGCCGGCCGGCCAGCGCCTCCGCTGGAGTATCCTCGCGCCGCCGGCGGCCAAACGGGCGCCCCGCCGCGAGGATTAGGGCTTTTTACCGGATGATTCGCCGCGCCGCTGTCAACTCCTGCCGGCTTTGACACAGCCCCCTGATAAAAAAACCGGACGGCGAGCATGACGAAGCACTGTGCCGTTTACCTGTCTGCCGACAGGCAGGCCGCCGCGCCCGACGGGAAGCCTGAATAGTTACAAAAAACCGGTGAAGGAACGGTCACTGCACAAAGTACTCAGCGGCCGGGCGGGGTTGACAGCACGTTTTGAACGTCACCGGACGTTACCAGAAAAACGGTTACAACTTGTCCGGCAGCACGGGACATGATAACTTTAAGGATAAGGGGGCAAAAGAGTGGCAGAGTTATCCCGGGAAACCGGCATACAGGCTGTTCTGGAAAGCCGGGACCTGCAGAAACTGTTCGACGTCTTGGCATCGAGGGGCTACCGCATTATAGGCCCGACGGTGCGCGACGGCGCTATCGTTTACGATGAGTTGACCTCGGTGGACGAACTGCCGGCGGGTTGGACGGCCGCACAGGAAGGCGCGGCCTACCGCCTCAAGAAGGGTGAGGGTAAAGCTTTTTTTGACTACGGGATCAGTGCGGATTCCCTAAAAAAGTTCCTTTTCCCGCCGCTGGTCCGCCTGTGGCGCGCAAAACGCGAAGAGGCCGGGTTTAAGCCCCTCCCGGATACCGCAGAGGAACCAAAGTATGCATTTATCGGTGTCCGCGCGTGCGACCTGCACGCTGTTCTCATACACGATAACGTCCTAACGGCCGGGGAGTACGCCGACCCGTCGTACGCCGTGCGGCGCAAGGAGATTTTTATCGTTGCCGTAAACTGCGTAAAAGCGGGCGGCACGTGCTTCTGTGTATCGATGAAGACCGGCCCGAAGGCTACGGTGGGTTTCGACCTCGCCCTCACCGAAATACTGGAAGAGGAGCGCCACTACTTTGTAGTAGAAGTGGGCTCCGAAGCCGGCGCGTCGGTCTTGCACGAGATTCCTCACAGGAAGGCGAGTGAAAGCGAAAAGGCCGCCGCCGAAAGGGCCGTCGCCGAAGCCGCGCGGCAGATGGGACGGGTGATGGATACAGCGGGCGTCAGGGAACTCCTGTTCAACAACCCGGAACACCCGTTCTGGGACAAGGTGGCCCAGCGCTGCCTTACATGCGGGAGCTGTACCATGGTCTGTCCGACGTGTTTCTGTACGACAGTAGAAGACGTCACTGATCTGCACGGTGAAACCGCCGAGCGCCTGCGAAGATGGGACTCCTGTTTCACCGAAGATTTTTCGTACATCCACGGCGGCAGTGTGCGTGCGTCGGCGAGAGCTCGTTACCGCCAGTGGCTCACCCACAAACTTGCCGCCTGGCTGGACCAGTTCGGTACCCTGGGATGCGTGGGCTGCGGGCGGTGTATAACATGGTGCCCGGCAGGGATCGACATCACAGAAGCAGTTCGTGCCCTGCGGGAGCAAGGTGATACAGGCAGACCAGCCGCTCCAGCAGGCACGCCTGAAAAGGCATACCGCACGCAGGAGCAGGCAAGCCCGTGAGTTACTATTCAGGCTACCCGTCGGGCGCGGCGACCTGCCTGTCGGCAGACAGGTAAACGGCGCATTGCTTCGTCAGGTTTGTCGTCCGGGTCCTCACCCAGCACTCAGTTACATCTTGATAAGATACTACTTTTGAGGGAACACATATTTGTCCGCCCAGCGAAACTGCGCTTTCACAGCAATCTGAGTGCTGGGCTCCGGCCCGGCCGACTCAGCCTTCCTCGTACTGCTTGTTTCTCGCCGCGTTCCGTTAAGTGGCGGGTGACAGGCTGAATAGTTACGCCCGTGAAAGGCGGATGTGCATGAGCACCCGGTTACCCGAGCCCATGGTGCCGCACCTTTTCAGCGTGCGAAGGGTCCGGCGGGAAACCCACGATACAACCACGCTGGAGCTGCAGGCGCAAAACGCGCCGGGGGGGTTTACGTTCGCCCCCGGCCAGTTCAACATGCTGTACGCGTTCGGGGTAGGGGAGGTGCCCATCTCAATCAGCGGCGACCCGTCCAGGCCGGAGCTGCTCGTCCACACTGTACGCGCCGTAGGGGCGGTTACAAAGGCTGTCTGCAGGCTGAAGCCGGGCGGTGTCCTGGGCGTGCGCGGGCCGTTCGGTACCCGCTGGCCGGTCGTGGAGGCGGCGGGGGGCGACGTTGTGATCGTAGCGGGAGGCATCGGGTTGGCGCCGCTGCGGCCGGCGGTCTACAACATTCTCTCGCAGCGCGAGAGGTACGGGAAAGCCGTGCTGCTTTACGGCGCCCGCAGCCCGGACGAGGTCCTGTACCGGCAGGAACTCGCCCGGTGGACTGAACTTCCCGAAATCGAGGTGCATGTGACCGTCGATAAACCTGCGGCAGGGTGGGAAGGGAACGTGGGTGTTGTAACAACCCTGATCCCCAAAGTCGAATTTAACCCCCGTTTCACGGTGGCAATGATCTGCGGACCGGAAATCATGATGCGCTTTACGATAGAGGAACTGCGGCAGCGCAGGGTTTCTATCGAAAATATTTACATATCAATGGAACGCAACATGCAGTGCGGAATCGGGCTGTGCGGCCACTGCCAGATCGGGCCCTTTTTCGTCTGCAAGGACGGCCCCGTCTTCCGGTTCGACAGAATAGAGCCGTTCTTCGGAAAGCGAGAGATATAGGGTGGGAGAAAAACGGAAGCCGAAGCTTGCCGTGTGGAAATTCGGTTCCTGCTCAGGCTGTCAGCTGGCGCTGCTCAACCTAGAAGACGAACTGCTGGCTGTCGCGGGCGCGGTGGAGATCGCGTATTTCCCGGAGGCGACGCGGGCGGTGGTGAAAGGGCCGTACGACCTTTCTATCGTGGAGGGCTCCATCACCACGCCGCACGACGCCGAGCGTATTAAGGAGGTCAGGCGCGCGTCGAAGTATCTCGTCGCCGTCGGGGCCTGCGCCACCGCCGGCGGGATTCAGGCGCTGCGTAACTTTGCGGACGTCGACGATTTCGTCAGGACCGTCTACGCTTCGCCGCAATATATCGAAACCCTCGCCGAATCAACGCCGGTCGCCGACCATGTCCATGTTGACTTCGAACTGCGGGGCTGCCCGATCAACAAAAGGCAGCTCCTTGAAGTGATCAGCGCTTTTCTGCACGGCCGCAGACCGAACATCCCCACTTACAGCGTCTGCATCGAGTGCAAGCAGCGGGGGATCCCCTGCGTGATGGTCAGCAAGGGTATCGCCTGCCTCGGCCCGGTAACCCGTGCCGGGTGCGGCGCTCTCTGCCCGTCTTACGGCCGCGGCTGCTACGCGTGCTTCGGGCCGATGGAGACGCCCAACCCCGAAGCCTTGAGCGAGCAGTGGAAACGCCTCGGGGCGACGGACGAGGACATCGCGCGGGCGTACCGCGGGTTTACCGCGGGCGCGGAAGCCTTCCGCAAAGAGAGTGAGGCGCATGAAAAGCAAGACGCTGAAAGTTGACTATCTCGCCCGCGTCGAGGGCGAAGGCGGCCTTTTAATTAGAATAAGAGACGGAGAGGCAGCCGAAGTTAAGCTCAAAATCTTTGAGCCGCCGCGCTTTTTCGAGGCGCTGCTCCGCGGCCGAAAGTTTTCCGAGGCGCCCGACATCACCGCACGGATCTGCGGCATCTGTCCCGTGGCTTACCAGATGTGCGCCGTTCATGCCATGGAGTCCGCCTTCGGTGTAAGGGTAGGGGAGCAACTCCGGGCGCTCCGCCGGCTCATCTACCTGGGAGAATGGATAGAGAGCCACGCGCTGCACGTTTTCCTGCTTCACGCCCCCGACTTTCTCGGTTACGAGGATGCGATCCGGATGGCGAAAGACCACCCGGCCGTCGTCGAGCGCGGCCTGCGGCTGAAGAAAACCGGGAACGAACTCGTCGCCGTGGTCGGCGGCCGCGAAATCCACCCGGTTAACGTACGCGTGGGAGGCTTCTATAAGGCACCGGGGAGACGGAGCCTTTTCCCGCTGCGCGAGCGGCTCGAACGGGCGAGGGAGGAGGCCCTTGAAACCGTCCGCTGGGCCGCAGGACTCTCTTTCCCCGATTTCGAACGGGACTATCACTTCGTGGCCCTGCGCCATCCGGCAGAGTACCCGCTTAACGAAGGCCGGCTTGTTTCCAATAAGGGTTTAGAGATACCGGTGGAAAAATACGAGGAGCACTTCGTCGAGGAACAGGTTCCACACTCGCACGCCCTGCATTCAACGTTGAAAGGGGGCGGGGAGTACATCGTGGGGCCTATTGCGCGCTACAACCTGAATTTTGACCGTCTGTCGGCGCTCGCTCAGGAAGCGGCGCGCTCCGCCGGCCTCGCGTCTGTTTGCCGCAACCCGTTCAAGAGCATTCTAATCCGCTGCGTTGAGCTGCTCCACGCCTGCGATGAGGCGATCGGCATTATCGAAGGATACGAAGAGCCGGAGCCGCCTGCATTGGCGACCGAGCCCCGCCCTGCCACGGGTTATTCCTGTACGGAAGCGCCGCGGGGCATTCTTTACCACCGTTACGTCGTTGACGGCGGGGGGCTGATCCGGGAAGCGAAGATCGTTCCCCCGACAGCGCAAAACCAAAAGGTGATCGAGAGCGACCTCCGGGAATTTGTGACCAGGTATTCGGTGATGCCGGAAGACGAACTGCTGTGGCGGTGCGAGCAAGCAGTCCGGAACTACGACCCCTGCATCAGTTGCGCAACGCATTTGCTAAGGCCGCGCATAGTCAGGGGGTAATGTTGAATGTTGTCTTCGCGGGAGGGTTGAAATGGTCAGCAGCCATCATTATCCTGACGAACAAAGCCGCGTCCTCGTCATCGGCGTCGGGAACCCGTACCGCAGCGATGACGGGTTCGGGCTTGCGGCGGCCCGGCAAATAGAGAAAAAGGCTCTTCCCGGCGTAAAGGTGTTGAAGGAAAGCGGGGAGGGCGGGGCACTTATGGATCTATGGGAAAATGCGGCTGCCGTAATCATTTTTGACACCGTCCAAACCGGCGCTGAACCCGGTTCAATCCACCGGTTTGCGGCGGACTCCGGGCAGGTGCCGGAGGACTATTTCCACTACTCCACGCACCTTTTCGGCGTCGCCGAAGCGGTAGAACTGGCGCGGGTTCTGGGGCAGCTTCCCCCGCACCTGATAGTCTACGGTGTCAACGCCAAAGAACTTTCCCCCGGAACCGAACTTTCTCCCGAAGTGGCGAAAGCCATCCCCGAAGTGGTCGAGCAGGCCGTCCGGGATATCAACGCCTTCAAGGCCGCAAAACAACCCCACTGAAGACCCGGGGAAACCCGCTGCAAAACCTCACCTGGCAATCAGAGGCCGAATTATAGACCTCAGAAGTCGGACTTGCTGGAAATCGCTTTGCGATGTACGTTTTTCAAATCGCGGAAATGGGGCACAAAGCCGTAGCGTTCGTATATCTGCTGGGCTTGCCGGGAGCGGATGAACTCAAGGAATTTAAGGGCGTTAGCCGGATTCGGGGCGTTCTTGAGCATCGTTACAAAATAGTTCACCTTATCCCGCTGGTCCAACCCTGCTCCGGGTTCGACCGCTTCAACCCTCATTCCGTCCCTGCGGGCGTTGATCACCTCCGTCGCCCAAACCGGCCCTACGTCGACCGTACCCTTCCGCAGCCGCAGCGGCGTTTCCCTGTGGTGCACCACCGTCAAGATCGTGGTGCCTTCAGCCCGCTTTTCCTCCATAATCCTGTTCACGAGAGCCTCGCCGCCGGCCTCCCGGTACATCGCAACGATATAGTGGGTGATATCTTCAAGCGGGCCCGGCTGGGAAACCCTTACCTCGTCGCGCGCGAGATCTTTTACCGTCTTGATTCCGGCGGGATTTCCTTCGGGAACCATAAGCGCTATCCTGTTGTGGAGGTAAACAGAATAATCTTCAATGAGACCCCTGCTGAAAAGCTCTTTCATCGCGTCCTCCGTGACGGAGGAATAAACGTCCGGGGTCACCCTGATCTCCATACCCCCGAAACTGGCGCCGCCGGCAAGTATCTGTCTCAGCTCCAAGCCGGGAGGCAGAGTTTCGTAGAAAATGCGCCGGATATCGGGGTGCGCCTCTTGAAACGCCTCTAAAAGCTCCGCCATAACCATAAACTGGTTTCCCGCCATGAACAGGACAAGATCCGCGTTGTCAAGGTATTCAAGGTTATGAAGGTCGTCGCCGCGGCCCGGCGGAATCTCCGGCAAACCTGTGTCGGGCTTCATTGTGCAATCCCTCCTCCGTAAATAGACGTTTAACCTTATACCGACGGACCTGTCTGCGTGCAACGCACAGGCAGGCCTTTGAGGTCCGTTCAACGTTCTGCGTTGAGAAAAAGACCGAAGTTCGTAGGCCGGAAAAAGGCCGAAGGCCGTTTCCGGCAAAAAACCGTACCTTAAAATGCCGGAAACGCTACGCTTAAAGAGATGATAACACAACAGCGGTTTCTTGAAAACGGGCCTGACTGGCCGCTTTTCAAACGTTCGAAGTTATGGTTCTGCTGACTTCAGCCTGGGGAGACGCACAGGCAGGAAAAATTTTCCCGGCGAGCGGTAACAAGGTGGTAAGAAATGGCATATATATGTGTCGACCGAAAAAACGGTAAAACAAAAGGGGGAAAGATGATGGAGTTTCAAGCCGAGACATCAGAGAAAGAAGAGGTTTTGCAAATTATCAGTAAGTTAAAGCCGGATTTAAAATTAACCCGTCTGGACAGGAGCGGTGCCGGGTGGGTATGCCTGAGCGTTTTCTCCTTCAGCCCGACCGGCAGGTATTACTGGATTGTAATCGCGGACGGTGCCTTCGCCTTCAAGCGGATAACAGTGGAGTGGATAAAGGTCTACTCTAACCTGATCCTGTCCTCCCCGGAGATCTACGTTGAATGGAATATCGCTCACCAGATAACGGCCTGGGCGGCGCTGCAGACCAAAGGGTAGCCGACCTACAGAGGAGGAATGCGCTTAGTAAAAGTTAGTAAATGAAGGTTTTTTGTAATGGGACGTTACTAAAGAGGGCATGAATTAAACAAGACGTTTAAAGAGGACATTCGAAAGGGGACGGGCAACTTTCTTTGCAGAAAAGCGGCCGGTCCCCTTTTATCTGCTTTCCGGAACCCCCGGCACACTTTTCCCGCTGCTCTTATCAAACCCGTAATCCCTTATTGGTCCTTTGCTTTCGGTTCCGGAATGTTTCTCTTCGCAGCAACTTCCGCTAATA
>JBFLWY010000003.1:0-20006 GCA_040757355.1 Bacillota bacterium
TCCAAAGCTCAAAAAGTCCTATTGAGTGCTGGGCATTTAAGCTCAATGAAGGTCTGTCCTTCAAAGGGCAAAAAGTCCATTGAGTGCTGGGTCGTGAACGACTCCCCTGAAAATAGTACTTCTTTCGTTGGGCGGCCATAAGCTGCGCATAGTTTCGTCAGCCGGTCGGGTCCGGGTCCTCACCCAGCACTCAATGCTATGATTGCACTTTGAAAAGCTACTTTTTTAGGCTAACATAATAAAGGTTTCTCCTTCGAAGCTCAAAAACTGCTCTGAGTGCTGGGCTCCGGCCCGTCCCCGTCCGGACTTCCTCACTCTGCTTGCTTCTCGCCGCGTTCCGTTATTGTTACAACTACTGCATCTAAGTAACCAGCTTACGGGCCTATTCATCCCATTTTCATTCATCACGGTGCGCTCCGCGCGAGGCAACTCCCTTAAAAATAGTTCGACAGTTCAAGCTTAGAACTGATGGACCTTTAAGGTCGGTTCAATACTTCACAGTTCAGCTTAAGGTGATAGCCCAGCACTCAGTATTATCCTTACGCTTTAAAAAGCCGCCACTTCCTTTAGGCTAATGAAGGTCTCTCCTCAAAGCTCAAAAACTGCTCTGAGTGCTGGGTAGGGTCCCGTTCACGTTTCATGTTCTGGGTTTATGTTGATGGACCTCTGGGGTCCGTTCAACGTTTAACAAATAACCAAGTCTATTCTGTGCGGCGTAGGCATAGTTAATCCTGAAAAAGGCAAAAAATAATTGGAAGTTGCTTCCTCAAAAACTTTCGCTGTTGCGGTAACAGCCGTGCTGTTCGTTGTCCCCCGGAGCGCGGTGCTCCGTGCCGACGCGACATCGGCACAGGGTTCCTGAGCGAACTACAGCTTCGCTTCTAAGGGCTTGTCATGTTAGCCCTCCGTTGTATAGGCGGTTCATTTATCAAATCATTTTCACTTTTTACCGTAGATTTGCCGGCCCACTCGCACCCAGCACTCAGTGGATAACCTCGCGTGGCGATGAAAGTGAAAGGCTATGTGTCAGAGTATGACTAAGACGGTATTCCATTAACTGAGTGCTGGGTTCGCTGACCTCACCTGCACCGTGTCCGCGCTGCCGGCACTACCCAGCACTCAGGAGTTAAGCTACGCAGGATAAACGGCGTATGCAAGAATAGGTTCGATGCTCCGACAGAGTTTATCCGCTGAGTGCTGGGCTCCTTGGGAACAACGCCAGCGGCTTTTTCAAAAGTCACGGCTCAGACGTAAGTTAAGTGCAAAAGTTGAGTCTAAAAGAAATTGTAAGGGGGGGGAATCGTGCGCTTGCAAGAAAGGCTTGCTGTAGAAGAAAAAATGCTCCGCTCATACCTGAAAATGCTAAAAAAAAGAAAAGCTGCACGCAAGAAGCAGCTTGTATCATCTAAGGTCAAAGACGCCGCTAAGGGAGTGTTGCAAAAAGACTTTTTCTAGAAAAGCAAGCTCTCCTGTTCACGCCCCAGCACTCAACTAAAGAAACGGGGAGCAGCTACCGGGAAAGTTGAAGGCGAGAGGAAAATTCCCACTATAAAGCTAAAGCAGTGCTACTCTAAGTTGAGTGCTGGGCCGAGCGATCTTCAGTCAAGGTTGCAAAAGTTTCCCGAAGGCCCGCCGGCAGATTGAAGACCGGATTCCACGCAAGTACTTCCCTTGCCTTCTGCGGATTCAAGACGCTGTGCCGAATGTCTCCCGGGCGCGGCGAACAGTAACGCGGAACAGCAACTTTGCCGCTTATATCGTTTAAGGCCTGAACAAGTTCGTTTATGCTTGTTGCTGCGCCGGTACCTATATTGAGCGTCTCTCCGGCGCCGCGCTTAAGTGCTGCAGTTAAAGCCCAAACAACATCCTTTACATAAATGAAATCGCGGGTCTGCTCGCCGTCCCCGAACACTTCCAAGGGCTTCCCGGTAAACAGCCGCCTGCAGAAAATTGCCACAACCCCACCCTCACCGACAGTATCCTGGCCCGGCCCATAAACGTTGGCGAGGCGCAGAACAACCCCTTCCAGCCCGTACAGCCGGCGGAAAGCGGTTACATAAACCTCAGCGGTGTATTTTGATACGCCATAGGGGGATAGCGGCTGAACAGGGTGGGTTTCGTCCACCGGGAGGTAGACTGGGTCGCCGTAAACAGCCGCCGATGAGGCATAAATGAACCGCCTTACCCCGGATTTGCGTGCGGCCTCGAGCAGGTTTAGCGTCCCAAGGACGTTTACTGTTGCATCAAAAAACGGGTCCTCTAGCGACCGGGGAGCGACCGGTTGCGCCGCAAGGTGCATTATTGCTTCCGGACGCTCCGTTTCAACAACTTCCCGGGCAGAGGGTGCGGTAATGTCTACCCGGTAAAAGGCAGCGCCGGGCGGGACTTTGTCCATACACCCGGTGCTGAGGTTGTCAACTATGCTTACTTGTGCGCCTTCCTTCAAAAGTTCCTCGACAACGTGAGCCCCGATAAACCCGGCTCCTCCGGTAACCAGTATCCGCATCAGCCACGCTCCGCCAGAAGATTTCTCAGGTATTCGATAAAGGCCGGTCCCAGGTCTTCCCGGCCTAGGGCCAGTTCTACCGTTGCTTTCAGGTAGCCGAGCTTGTCTCCGGCGTCGTAGCGTTTCCCGTAAAACGCGTAGCCGAACACCTTTTCCTCTTTGGCCAGCACCCTTAGCGCATCAGTGAGCTGGATTTCGCCCCCCGCCCCGGGCTGGGTTATCGCCAGTGCGCTGAAAACCCGCGGGGTGATGATGTAGCGCCCGGTAACACCCCAGCGTGACGGGGCGGCTTCCGGTTTGGGCTTCTCCACCAGGTCATGTACCGTAAAAACACGCGGTCTCATCTCTTCACCGCTGATGATACCGTACCTGGAGACCTCCTGTAGCGGCACCCGCTCTACAGCCACCACCGTGGCCTGAACCTCCTTGAACAACTCGATCATCTGGGCCAGACACGGTTTCTCTGCCGCAACAATATCGTCACCCAAGAGCACCGCGAACGGTTCCTCCCCCACAAAACTCTGTGCGCAGAGCACCGCGTGCCCCAAACCGCGCGGTTCACACTGCCGGACGTAGTGGATGTTTGCCATCTTAGCGATTTTCCGGACTTCCCGCAACCATTCTTCCTTGCCTTTCTCGCGCAGGTAGGACTCCAACTCAAGGCAGCAATCAAAATGATCCTCGATCGCCCTTTTCCCCCGGCCGGTAATGATCAGGATGTCTTCAATTCCGGAATCAACAACTTCTTCGACGATATACTGGATAATAGGTCTGTCAATAAGCGGGAGCATCTCCTTGGGTTGTGCCTTTGTGGCAGGAAGGAAACGTGTGCCGAGGCCTGCCGCCGGGATAACTGCTTTTCTTACCTTCATAGCATCCCCCCTTGAATTTCCTATTTTTTATTTCTGCCACAAAAGAAGTTATAAACCGATGCTTCGCCCTTCGAATTTTCCTTTTACGGCGGGGAACCGCTTGGTACGCCAGCGGTTTCCGACAACCCCAATCTTGTTTGCAAGGATAAGCAGCCCGGTGGCTACACAGAAAAGAAGGAGTGCCGCCTGCGCCGTTGTGAGGCAGGTAAGCAGGATGGCGCTGATCCCTAACACCGTACTGATACCGTAAACAATCAGCACTGCTCCCCGGTGGCTGAAGCCGATTACGAGTAAGCGGTGGTGCAAATGCTCACGGTCTGCACGGAATATACGGCGGCCGTTTTTGTACCGCCTCAGGATCGCAAAGAGGGTGTCAAAAAGCGGAATGCCTAAGATAACCGCCGGCGTGACGAGCGTTACCGCGGTAGCCGTCTTTGCCACCCCGATTACAGCCCCGCAAGCAAGGACGAAACCGATGAACATTGCCCCGCAGTCCCCTAAAAAGATCCGCGCGGGATAGAAGTTAAAAGGGAGGAAAGATAAGAGGGCGGCACCTAAAATCAAGGCCGGTAACACGGCAATCTTATCGCCGACAAGCGCTGCAATGGTTGCAAGCGTGACGGCTCCGATGCAGCCGACCCCTGCCGCCAGACCGTCGAGGCCGTCAATCAAGTTAACGGCGTTGGTGACGGCAACTATCCAGAAAACCGTCACAGGAATGCCCCAAAATCCCAGGTAGAGCAATCCCTCTTTAAACGGATGGGTAATAAAGGTAATATCAACACCAAAGGGGACGACTGCCAGCGCCGCGAGGATCTGGCCGCAGAGCTTTATCCGGGGACTAAGACCCCGAGTATCGTCAATAACCCCCAGCGCAAAGATCAAGGAGCCTCCGGTCAACAGACCGAAGTAACTCCGCGGCAACTCAAAATTGACGGCGGCGACAAGCATACCGGCCAGAAAGCCCAAGTAAACCGCCATTCCGCCGAGCCGGGGCATCGGCTTGGTGTGGATTTTCCTGATTTCGGGTTCATCGATTGCCCCTATCCGGTGTGCCAGTCGTACCGCCACCGGTACCCCTGCAAAGGCGACAATTCCTGCAGCAACCGGAGCCAGAATAAGATGGTTCAAGCTCTCCTCCCCCAACCAGATTACCAATTGGTTTTAATTTAGACAGAAACCTGCGGGATTCCTTCATGGAAAGTGTTCAAAACTCTAACTTGTCGAAAAAAGTAAGCTCATTGAACCGGTTCAAAAGTCCTTAACTCTCCTTTCGCGCTTAACCTTCGGCCAAGGGTGCAAGCTTTAATAAAAGTTGCCGGCTTTGTCCCCATGGAGCAAAACAAGCCGGTGTTACAACCGGCAAATTGAGAAGTCCAGAAGCAGGATCTGAGAATCGTAATACAAAGTTGGAATTCGCTATGTGCTTTTGGTCCTCCCACTTCTAACCTCACACGTCACACTTCGCAATAGGTGCCTTGTCCCCTGCCGCAAAAATCAGTTCCGCTTCGACGGCAAGCTCTTCACCAACCCATGCCCGGGCTGCCGCCTTACCCACTGAAGCCTTCATTTTTAAGATCTCGACCTCGAGGCGTAGTGTGTCCCCGGGTACCACCTGTCTCTTAAAACGCGCCTTATCGATACCGGCAAAAAGGGGTACTTTGCCCCGGTAAGACGGTAAGCTGAGTACCGCTACCGCCGCCACCTGAGCCAGGGCTTCCACGATCAACACCCCCGGCATGACCGGGTGGTCCGGGAAGTGCCCGGGAAAGAAAAACTCGTTGGCGGTAACGTTTTTTACGCCCACGGCTCTTAGTCCCGGCGCCAATTCGAGGATTCTATCCAACAAAAGAAAGGGGTACCGGTGAGGTATAAGTTGTTTTATTCCTTCAAGATCCAACAAGTATCTTCTAACCCCCTTGTTCGCCGCCGTATACCGAGTCAGCGGTTCCTTCTTCGGGAGGCTCCGCTGGGGGAGGTTGGAGATTAGGCTGTTCCGGGGAAACAGGCGGCCCCTGCGGAGTGTTCTGCTCGGTTTCTGAAGGCTGTTCACCGGTTTCGGGCAGTTCGCCGCTGGATCCCGGCAAAATCTCCACCACCACATCTCCTTCATAACTATCTCCCGTAACCGAATCATAGATGTCCGCCGGAACGGTTCCTTCAGGGTAAACCTCTCCCGCAACCGCCGGTTCTTCCTCGACTTGGGTTACGGCGACTCCGGCCGGTGTCTCCTTCACTACCTGGGTTAACGGCTCGCCCATTAAAAGCTGTGCAACAGCTTCCTTCGCCTCGTTAGGATCTACGTGCCAGTACGGGTCACCGGCAAGGTAACCCGGCAGGGTCCCGCTTAAAACCTGCAAGTCATCCATATTCCGCGCCATCTTGGCTAAAGAGACCATCTGTCCCAGTGGAAGATTGGTGTAAATGCAGTCTTTGATTTTAGGAATAAGCACCGGAAGCCTAACGAGATTCCGCGGTTTTAGCATCTCTTCGACGACGGCGCACAAGAATCTCTGCTGGCGCTCCACCCGGTTAATATCTCCGAGTGCGTCGCCCCGGTAGCGGACATACATCAAGGCCTTTTCCCCGTCAAGGTGCTGCAATCCCTTCTTAAGTCTTATCGTAAAGCGACCGCCCTTTTCCGGGTCATAGTGATACATATTTTTGTCCACCTCGAGAGTGACCCCCCCGAGTGCATCGACCAGTTTAACGAACCCCTCATAATTGGTAACCGCGTAATAATCAATCGGCTGGCCGATCAAGTCTGAAACCACCTGCGTTGCTAGCTCCGGACCGCCATAAATCATTGTTGCGTTGATCCTGTCCTCTCCGTGGCCTGGTATTTGCACCAGCGTATCCCGCGGCACGGAGACGAGCACTAACCGTTTATTTCCTGTATCCGCACTGACGAAAATAATCGAGTCACACCTCGACTTGATTTCGCCGTCGCGGGCGTCGGAACCCAAAAGGAGGAAATTAAAACGCTGTGCAGCAGCAGCCTCGTTCCGTCCATTATTGTCCGGCGGCACCTCGTTGTCATTGGACCTGGTCAGTGCCTGGTACCCAAGTCCGGCGACCAGACACAAAGAAAGTATCACCAGCAAAATCGGCCGAGTCCGCAAAAACCGCCTAAAACCCCGCTTACTTTTTTCCAATTTACTCTCCCCCGAAACACTCAGTTGACGACCTGACCTGTTTGCTTTAAATTATTAAAGAACGAGCAATAGTATAAGGAGGCCGCTCCATGCGTTTACTCGACGAAAAGGGTCGCATTTTTGGTCTTGTGAACATTATCGACGCTGCTATTATTTTCGTAGTTCTTCTCGTAATTGCCGGGGCAACTTACAAACTTTTTCTGCCTAAGGCGACCACCATACCCACACCGGTGGAGTTTATTGTCCGTGTTTCCGGAGTCACGCCGGTAACCGCGCGGATGGTCAAGGCCGGTGACCGGATGGTCGCAGGTGCAAGCTATGTCCCGGTCACCGTAAAAGAAGTGAAGGTCGAGCCGGCATTTACCACCGAAACCGACGCCGCCGGACAGAAGGTTCCGGCCCGGGACCCCTATTTCAAAGACTTGACAGTGACCCTTGAAGGTGAGACCCCTATCACGACGGCTCAGATTAAAATGGGCAACCAGGAGATCCGCGCCGGGCGCGATTACTATCTCAAATCCCTGACGTATGAACTTAAAGGCACTATAATAAAAGTAACACTAAAACCCATCCAGGACAAGCCTGAACCGTAAAAATTTTACGTTTTTCGCCGCTTTCAGCAAGATTATGTCGAAAGTCTCTTATTTGCTAAAGTGAAACCAAGCGTACACCACAGTCTTTTGGCGCGGGATTTCCATAAATATTTTTAGTGTCTAGAACGAAGGGCCCGGCCGGGTCCAACAAGCGCGCAAAAACTTCCGGGTCCTCGATCGTTAAACCCTTCTGCTTCGCGAGGACAACCGCGCCGTGAGCGCCTTTCAACGCCTCATCCAGCGATGCAACCTGGAAGGAATAAGTCCGCGGCACTACCGGGTCGAAAGCCCGCACTGTCACGCCGGCCTCCCGGAGATACCCCACAACCCTGAGCGCGGGGGAGGAACGGCTGTCGCTGGAAAAATCCTTCATTGCCAAGCCGAGTGCCGCCACCCGCGCCTGTGCAGGCGGTACCGGCAGGAGCCTCAGCGCCATATCGGCCACCCGCCGCGGCATCAGGTCGTTTACCCGGCGGGCCGCCCGCATGAGCTCCAAATCGACCCCGGCCTCGCGGGCAACCGGCGCCATATAATGGTATGCATTGGGCAGGCAGTAGCCGCCGACCCCCGGCCCGGGCTGCAGCAGCTTCACCCTTTTGTGGGTATTAGCCAGCCGTACCACCTCAAAAACGCTTATCCCGAGGGCCTGTGTTACCGTGCTCAATTCGTTTACTACCGCGATACTTACGTCCCGCGAAATGTTTTCGACCAGCTTGGCCGTCTCGGCCGCCTCGAAAGAAGCGGCGGGAACGATCTCCGCCCTGGTAATTACCCGCAAGAGCGCCGCGGCCTCTTCCAGGCTGTCAATATTGATGCCGCTGACCACAACCGGCATGGTAACAAATTCTTCAAATGCGCGGCCTTCCGCGATCCGCTCCGGCGCGTACCCGAGGTAAAAATCATCGCCGGCTTTCAACCCGCTTTCTTCCAGAATAGGCTTGACCAGGTTCCGCATCATCCCCGGAACGAGCGTGCTCCGGATAAGCACCATGTCTTCCGGTTTCAGCCCTGCGGCGATGCTCCTTAGACACGCCGCTAACGGCCCCGGTTCCGGTTCTCCCCCCACCACCGGAATGCCTACAGTAACGACGATATCCTGTACCGATTCAAGCGCCTCACGGGGATCGGTTGTCGCCCGGAAAGATCCCTGGGAGAGCTCCTGCCGGAGAATCTGCTGAATCGGAATGCCCCGGTACTGCTCCTGGTGATTGGTTATGCCGCTGTTTATCTCTTCAACCAGATCGGGGTTTACATCCACGCCGATAACCCTGCATCCGGCCAGAGTAAAGCACAACGACAGCGGCAGACCCACAAAACCCAGGCCGAAAACCGCTATTTCCCGATAGAACCGCTCCGCCACAACAAATCTACTCCTTTTCCTGCATAACCTGCATAATTTTATCTTCCATAAAAGCCACACGTGCCTCCCACGAGTGTTCCCGTGCGCGTGCGAGGCGTTTTTCCCGCCGCTCGGGGTTCTCTCCGGCAAGCGTCTTCTCCACCGCGGCGATAAAACCGGGAACGTCCGGTGCAATTTCGATGACATCCGCGAACTCCCTGACCGCGGGCATCTCCGTGCTCACCACCGGCCGGCCCGAAGCCAGATACTCGTAAAATTTCAACGGGCTGACGGTAGCGGTCAGCGCGCTTGGACGAAAGAGGTTAAGACAAACTTCGCACCCCTTCAGATAATTCGGCAGTATCTCCTTCGGTTTCCTGCCCAAGAAGAAAACGTTCGGCATTTTGTCGAGACCGTGAAGGGCGACGCCCGGCGCAACCGGACCGATGAGGACGATCGACCATTCGGGCCGTTCCCGCGCCATGCCTGCAAGGAGTTTGGTATCAACCCATTCCTGAATCACGCCCACAAAGCACAGCCGCGGGCGCGGAAGCCGCTCGAGCTCTTCCGGAACAGGAGTCTCGGGGTCGCAAGCCTTGTTAAAATGCGCCACGTCCGCCGCGTTCGGAAGGTAGTAAATCCTCCGGGCGTGACCCTTGCGCCGATGGTAAAGCCCCGGCGCAGTAACGAAAGTTATGTCGGCCATGCGCAGCAGCTCCGCCTCAAGTTTCCAGACCGTCTTTTCCCTGACCAACCCCTTGTAAGCCCCGTGTTCGTCCACGCAATCGTACACAAGCACAGCGTGTTTGACCAGCCGGGCAACAGTAGCGGTACCCGGCAGGTAGGTCCAGAGGATCGGCCGTTTTACCTTGAGCCTGCGGATGGCCAGGTTCACCCAGGCGGCAAGCCAGTACTGATTGAGCTTTCCCACCCATGAATAAACGTTTCCGAGAGGCAGCACAAAAGGCGGTTGAAAGACATAAATGTTCGGCCGCGGCCGGCTGACCCATCTGCCCCACGGACGCCATTTCCCCCAGAAAGAAGGGTCCTTGAGCGGTGAAATGAGGGTTCCCGGCGGTTCAACATAAAGTACCCGGTTGGAAGGATGAAGCCGGGAGAGCACCTGCTGTTTACGCGTCCAGATCGGATCCCAATCCGCCGAAGAAAGACATACTATATCCCGATTCCTGAGTTCAACCACTCTAACCTCCGCAACGACCCGCTCAGTTTCTATGTAATACCGGTTGATGGCAAGTCAGTTTATTTTCCAGAGAGGCCCCATCATTCACTTGCCTGGACGGGCGCTACCCAACACTTCCCGGTAAACTGCAACGGTTGCTGCCGCCATCCTGCCGGCCGAGAACTCCCGCCTGACAAAATCCCGCCCGCGTGCGGCCATTTCCTTCGCGGCAATAGGGTCTTCAAGTACCCGGCAGACGGCCCCGGCAAGCGCCGCGGCATCCGCCGGCGGAACAAGAAAGCCGGTCTCACCGTCCTGTACAACCTCCAAAAGCCCGCCCACCCTGGTTGCCACAACAGGCGTCATATGCAACAACGCCTCAAGGACAACCAGACCAAAACCCTCTGCAAGCGACGGGAGTACCAGCACCGAAAATTCCGGGTAGTAAAGCATTACCTCCTTGAGGAAACCGGTGAATATCACCCTGCCCTCGATTCC
The DNA here is from genome assembly GCA_040757355.1 of Bacillota bacterium. Lineage (GTDB taxonomy): Bacteria > Bacillota > Desulfotomaculia > Desulfotomaculales > Ammonificaceae > DTYU01. The sequence continues at coordinate 10,144 of JBFLWY010000003.1, forward strand.
AAGGGTTCTTATTTGCCTTTCTAGTTCCGGTCGTTCGGGACCGGAGCCGATTATTAGAAAACGTGCTTCAGGGTACCGTTTTAAAACCTCTGCCGCCGCCGCAATAAAATAGCGGTGTCCTTTGACCCGGTGAAGCCGGCCCACCGTTGCAATAAGAGGCACTCCTTCAGGAAGTCCCAAACTTGCCCGCAGCCTTTTATCCGGCTTGCTTTGTTCCGTGTCAAGGCTTATCCCGTTATATACAACCGATATTTTTTCCCTGGAAACGCCTTTTTTCTCCAGGTCGGCGGCAATAAAATCCGAAACCGCAATAAACCGCGTGGTAAACCTCCTCGTCAACCGCTCACTTAACGCGTTAACGACCCTGGTAACCGGATGGGGATAATCCTGGGACAGGAAGCTGTGCACCGTGGTACATACCGGTAAACCTGTCCCTCGCGCCGCCAGCCGTCCCAGAAGGTTCGCCCTCACACCGTGGGTATGGACAATGTCGTATCCCGAAAGAACCTCCTTTAGCCGCCACGCTACCCCCAAATCCAGCTTGTTACGCATCGGCATAACCGTCACCCTCATCCCTGCCTCTTGGGCTATAGGAGAGAATGGAGCCGTGAAAAGGCACGCCGCCTCTAGCTGTGCATCCTGCGGGTTGACGGATTTAAACAGGGTTAAAATGTGCCGCTCCGCACCACCGAATTCGCCCCCGCCGATAACGTGTAGAACCCTTATTCCCTGCAAGCCTTCTGACAGCCTCCCGACTAACACAAGTCAGATGTTAGAAGCCCGTCACCATTTTCATTCTTCCGCTTGTGCCCGGCACTCAGGTGAAAATCGAACCTTAACCCACGCTACAAATATAGAGAGGCATTCCGGTTACGCCGCCCTTAATAGACGCTTGCTGAGTGCCGGGCTCCAAAAAATCACCCTCTGGTATAGAAACATCGCAAACCTTATAATATCATTGAGCAGCTTAAAACTGGAGGTCATATTTCTGCCAAAACCAACGGAAATAAGTGAAGCAAGTCTTTTTTTCCAATCACTACAGTTTTTCAAACACGTGTGGATAAACAGTTCCTTCGCCCGGTGGCTCCGCCGGGAACCGGTTTGGTTCACTGTCTCCTCCCGCTTTCTGCAAAAAGCACGGGAGTTCCTGACACGTTTCAATTTAGTTTACCGCGCAGCAGGCAGCGTTCATCGCTGTATTACGGGCAGCCGCTCGCTTGGGTTCCTTGCACAAAAGGCATGGCTTCTCCTTTTCGTGCTCGGGGCTTACCCTTTCGTCGACTTCGTTTTACGGATCGGCGGAAATCCGGGTGGACTGACCGGTACCTGGGACGAACTCTGCCTTTTCCTCGGTCTATCCCTGATCGCCGCTCGCGTTATTTACAATGGTCGCGAAAGCTGGCAGATGAGCGAAGTACACTTACCCCTTTTCATTTACTTCGGCGTCTTTCTTTTCCTCTTCTTCTTACGCTCTCCTGAAACGGCCGTCGGTATCGAGGGCGTCCGGGTTTACCTTGAATATGCCCTGTGGTTCTTTGTCGGGCTGAACCTTCCGGACACCCACCGCCAGGTAAAGACCTTTACCGGTTTTTTCGTCCTGGTGTGTACGTTCATTGCCCTTTACGGCATCGGGCAGTACGTCGCCGGGGTACCCGTACCCGAAAGCTGGCTGGACCAGGCAGAAGCCGGTGTCCGTACCCGAGCGTTCTCGGTTATCGGGAGTCCGAATGTGCTCGGTTCCCTCCTTGCACTCGCCCTGCCTATGGGCATTGCCGGGTTTTATACCGCCGGTTCCAGGTTTTCCCGCGCCGGCTACGCCGTTGCTTCAGCCGCAATGGCGGGCTGCCTGGTGGTGACGTTCTCGCGCGGTGCCTGGCTTGCTGCCTTTTTGGGCCTCGTTCTTTTCGCTGTTCTGGCCAAGCCCCGGCTTTTATTGGGTTTGGGCGCAACAACGCTGCTTGCACCCATTATCTCTCCCGGTATCGCCGGACGGCTGCTCTACCTTTTTTCAGCCGGCTACCTTGCCTCAAGCCAGCGCTCGGGCCGGATTGCCCGCTGGCAGGCAGCGCTTGATAAACTTCAACTGCACCCGCTGACGGGTGAAGGCTTCGGCCGCTTCGGCGGCGCTGTCGCCACGCGTGCGATCCCCGGCAGCTTTTACGTCGACAACTTTTACCTTAAAACGGCGGCAGAAGGCGGCATTTTGGCACTCCTTACGCTCCTGTGGGTGGTCTTTTCCGCCTGGCGGGCAGGCTACCGGGCAGTTTCCGCCTTGTCCCAGCCAGCGGCAAAAATGCTCGCCGCCGCTTTCCTGGGCGGCCTTACCGCCGTTCTGCTGCATAACACCGTGGAAAACATTTTCGAAACCCCCCTGATGAGCACCCTCTTCTGGTTATTCCTGGGGCTGCTGTTGGTTCTCCCGCGGCTTGTATCTGAGAGGTGAACAGTGGGGAGGTTAGAGGTGAGAATTGTTCTTGTTGGAATTCGGACGTAGCCGAATTCCTTTCTAGCTTCGTACCTCCCAATTTCCGCTTCTCAGCAGCGCTGCAACCATATCAGCATTATGCCACGCCTTGCGCCTCAGGTCATCAACCCGTTGCAAGAGGCGGACAGAAACGTCCCCCCCTGCCAAAAGACCCTCGACCGCCCTCTGCAGGTCCCCGGCCGTTATGCCCGCTACCGGCAGTGTCGGCAACCCAACCTCGCTCATAAACCGCTCCACTTTCGGGTCGTAACCGAGGCCCACCGCAGGCACGCCGGACATCACCGTAAATATTAAGAAATGCAGCCGCATCCCCAGGCACAAATCAAAACATGCCGACACCGCCAGGAGGTCCCGAAAACCCTTTACATTATCAAGGACAACCGCCGGTGAACGCATCTGTTTTTTCAGCCTACCGAGAATCTCGGTATCGTCCGGTTGGAGCGGGACCAAAACAACGCGCCAACCCTGGGACGTCATTGTGTCTGCCAGCCCGGCCACCGCGCCCGAAACCGCACCGACGTCCGGCCACCTGCGGAGGGAAACCCCCAAAAGGGGCCCTTCCGGTGCCCCTGCTTCCTGCAGCAGTACCCTGCCTCGTTTACAACCCTCCGGTTCCGCCTCGAGAGCTAGAACCGGGTCGGCCGTCACCTGTACCGGACGCTTCACCCCCAGTGCTTCGAGCTCTATGAGGGAGCCCCTGTCTCTTAGCGTCACCAGGTCCGCCATGCGCACCACTGATCTTACCAAAAAGCGGCTGAGAGGGAGGTTCAGCGGTCCGATGCCCTGCCCGTAAAGACAAATCTTTTTCCGCCGCAACCACGCCATCAGAATAACACCGGCATAATAAATCACATTGCGGGGGCTGGTCACGTCCTGAAAAAGGCTCCCCCCGCCGCTGAGCAGCAGGTCGGCGTTTCCCAGTTCCCGCCAGATAGGCCTGAAAGCGCGGCGCGGCACGGCACGCACGCCGAACTCCCGCGCTGTGTCGTCCGGCCGATGGGAGAGGACCACAATATCCAACCCCGGGATCCGGTGCTTTAGCTGCGAGATGATCGCAAAAAGCATCGCTTCATCTCCGGAATTTCCAAAGCCGTAATAGCCGGAAATGACGACTTTGGGCACTTCCATCCCTCTTCATTCGTATTTGTACCGCCTGTACACGGGCCCTTGCGTCAGAAAACCCCACCGCACCCCGAGGTTGTCTTAACCCGCGTCCGTAACACCAGGAAGGCGAAAAGCGGCAGTACCAGCATCCGCCGCCACCGCCGGGGTTCGCGGATCAGCCTTCCGAGCCATTCCAAACCCAGCCGCCGCATCCATGCCGGGGCCCGTTTCACGCGCCCGCTTAAAACGTCAAAACTTCCCCCTACGCCTACAGCTACCGGGACATTCAAGAGCTGATTGTGATTGTAAATCCATTCCTCCTGCTTTGGTGCACCCAAGCCGACGAAAAGGATATGGGGTTCTGCCGCATTTATTTTCCCCAGCACCGCCGTTTCTTCTTCTGCGGTAAAATACCCATGGTATGTTCCTGCCACCGACAGCCCCGGGAAATGCACAGTCAGTCTGGAAGCTGCGTCTTCCGCCACCCCCGGTTTTCCTCCTAAAAGAAAAACCCGCCAGCCTTCGGCTGCGGCTCGTTTGGACAGTTCGAGCATGAGGTCTATGCCGGTCACCCGCTCCGGCAGACTGTAACCGCAGACAGAAGCCGCCCAAACGATTCCCACCCCATCCGCCGTAACCAGAGAAGCTTCGCGGGCAATCGTCAGGAGATCTGGCTCTTTCTGGGCCCGGTAAAGGTATTCCGGGTTCAGCGTAACAACCTGGTGTGTTCCGCCGCGGGCAAGCAACTCGCCCACCCGCGCGACAGCCTCCGTTATGGTAACCGCATCAACCGGGGCGCCAAGAATGTTCACGCGCTGCACCATACTTTAACTTTTCGCCACGAATCGGGGGGCTTCCTGCTGCGCTCTATACCCTAAGTGTTATACTGGCCCCTATGCTCAAGCGCCGATTTCTATACCTCCGTTACGACCGGACGAGTCTTTCCGCCATCCAGGCCACCCAACGCCGCCTCCGCCTCTTGACGCGCAAAATCGATACGGCCCTTGGTAAAAACAAAGACCAGCGGCAGGGCTATAACCGTTATAACCGTAGCCACCAAGAAGGCATCCCCCACCGCCAGCGTGGCCGCCTGTTTTTGGATCGCCCCCTGCAACAAGCCTTCCGTGGCCGGCCGCGCCGCCGCCAGACCCAAAAGCGCTCCCACCTTGCCCGCCACCTGCGCGTAATAAAAGTAGCCTAACGGCGCCAGATGGCTCACCCCCTCTGTTAGCCGCTCGCCGTGAAAAACCATCCGGTTTTCAAAGACGTAGGTGACCAAGGAAATCCCGAAAGATGCCGCTACCTGCCGGATTACATTCATCAAAGCCGAGGCCTGACCGGTAAAACGCGCGGGCACAGCATTCATCCCTGCCGTCATCAAGGGCATCATCGCCAAGCCCAGACCAAGACCGCGGATAGAAAGCAGGAGCTGCAAATACCGCACCGGCATATCCACCGTTACGTGGCGCAAGGTGTACGTAGTTACTAAAATAATTCCTAAGCCTAGCCCCCCTGGAAGGGCCGCCCCTACCCGATCAAAGAGTTTTCCAGCCAGAGGCATCATCAGCCCGCTCGCCAAAGCGGCAGGCATCAGAATCAAGCCCGTCTGCGTCGGGGAGTAGCCCTGAACCCGCTGCGTGAAGAGAGGGGTGAGAAAAACACCCAAAAAAAGGGCTATCGAGACGAGGCTCGAAGTAACTAAAGCCAGCGAGAAAACCCTGTTCCGCAAAAGGCGCACGTCAATCACCGGCTCCGGAACGCTCAGCTCCCAGAAAAAGAAAAGCAGAAAACCAAAGAACGCTGCTACCAGAAGTGTAACCGTACTCTGCGCGCTCCATCCCCAATCCTGCCCTTTATCCAGAGCAAGGAGAAGCAGGAAGCAGGAAACTGAGCTTAAGAGAAGCCCCAAAACATCTAATTTCCGGTCAGCAATCTGTTCCGTTTCGGTTAAGAAGAAGGCAGAAACCAGGACGGTCAAAAGGCCCACCGGAAGGTTAATATAGAAGATTAAGCGCCAGGAAAAATTGTCTACCAGGTAACCCCCGAGTGTAGGACCAATCGCCGGAGCGAGGGTCATGGTCACGCCCCAAAGACTCATCGCTAACCCGATCTTCTCGCGGGGCCAAATCTGGTAAACAATCGCCATACTCAGCGGAATCACCGTCCCGCCGCCGATAGCCTGAAGCGCCCGCGCCACGATGAGCGAATTCACGTTCCACGCCAGACCGCAAAGCATTGAGCTTAGGGTAAAGAGGCCGATACAAAAAAGATACATCCGCTTGTAACCGAACCGGTCACCTAAATAACCCGTGGCAGGGATTACCATGCCGCCAACCAAGAGGTAAACCGTCAGCACCCACTGTATTTGGCTGGTGGTAGCGTTGAAGACCGCCATCATCCGCGGCAGCGCCACGTTGACGATAGTTGCATCCAAGACCCCCATGAAGGTCCCTAAAATGAGGCCGAAAAGGGCCATCAGTGGAAGGTGCCCCGCTCCGGGCCCTGCTTCTCTTAACAAATCTTACCCCTCCATCCGGACCGGCGTGCGATGTCAGGAGGGCCTCAATCCCGCAGGTGAATTGATACTACCGCACTCTGCCCCACCTTAAACGGCGCATCAGAGCCATTTTCGATCTCGATTTTCACAGGAACCCGCTGAACCACTTTGATGAAACTCCCACTTGTGCTTCTGGTGGGGAGCAGCGAAAAAGTAGATGCTACCGCCTCCTGAACCGCAACCACCCGGCCCTGAAAAACCCGGCCGGGAATTCCGTCAACCGTAAAGGTAACGCGCTGGCCGCATTTGATTCTATTGATCTTCTTTTCTTCCACGTTAGCGGTCAGAAAGAGGCTCTCCGGATCTACCAGCATCACTGCCGGCTGTCCCGCACCAACCACTTCGCCTGGTTGACTCAAGACCTTCAGAACCACGCCCTTAACCGGAGCCTTCACCAAAGTAAGCTCCGGATTGCCCGCGGGAGGCAGGGCGGTGTCGTCAACCCACGCCAGGATTTCACCGCTGTTTACGCCGTCGCCTTCTTTGACATTCACCGCCAGCAACTGTCCGGCAACCTGGGGCCCTAACTTGAACACCGTACCGTCAATATAGGCGTCTTCTGTGCGGACAAAATAGGCATTCGTATACCAGTAATAAAAGGTCACGCCGGCTAAGGAAAGAAGCATAACCAAAAGAACCGCGAAAAATGCTTTCTTGGTGCGCGCCAAAGTAGATCCCCCCAACCTCTTCCTGTTTGACGAGATAACAGCTTGCCGGTCACGTTCCGGAACCAGGCTCGTTTTCAGGTGTAAAACTTGCGATGGCAAACATTCCTGGTTTCAAAAGGTGGCCCGGATTTTCCAGGCGCACTTTTACCGTAAAACTCTTATTCCGGGAGTCTGCAGCAGGGCTTACGCGCGCTACCTCCCCTGTAAACGGAGCCGCCCGGACCGTCTCGACCCAAACTTTTACTTCCTGACCCACCTTCAACCGGCTAACCACCCGTTCCGGAACCCCCACCTCGACATAGACAGTGTCGATGTTGACTAAAGTGAGCGCTGGCGCTTGCGGCGAGGATAGCTCCCCGGGGTTCACATTCCGCGCCGCAACAATCCCGCTAATCGGAGCCACAACCCGGGTGTTGGCTTCATTGGCTTTTGCCGACGCCAGCGCCGCTCGAGCCTGCTCAAGCTGGGCCGGGGCCACGTTTTCCTTCTGGTCTATTGCCTGTTTATACGCCGCTTCCGCTGTTTTCAAGGCCCCTGCCGCGTTGATGTAAGGCTGCTCGAACCGCGTTTCAAAGTCTGCTGCGGAAACGGCCTCCTGCTCCAGGAGCAGCTTGCCTCGGTTATAATTGGCTTCCGCCAGACGGTGGTTATCCCGAGCCTGTTTCAGCGCTGCCTGCGCCTTTTCCACACCAAGCGCCGCCTGGTTAAGGCCGGCCTCCGCCACCTTGACTGCCGCCTCTGCCTGTTGCAGAGCCGCTTTGACTTCCGGCGCGTCCAACTCAAGCACCACTTGGCCGCGCCGGACCCCGTCTCCCACGTCTACGGCCACTATCCCCACCCGGCCGGTTATCTTTGGCGCCAGGATTACCTCCATTGCTGCCACAACCTTGCCGGCCAGCATTTCTCCGCGGTTCAACCGCCCCTTAACCGATTCCGTCACTGCTACCGGGACGCGCTCCTTTCCTTTCTCCGTGGAATGCCGATTGCTGCAACCGGCATTTGTCGCCAAGATGCTGAATAAAGCGAGTCCTGCCAGCGCCGCCCTTAAAGTTCGGGAAAACTTCCGCAGCCTCATCCCTCTCCACCTCTATCAGAAGCTTCTTCCTGCAACCCCGCCAGCACTTTTTTCATAATGTCGGTCAAGGCATCAATCTCCGCGCTGGAAAGGCAGCCGAAATAGCGGGTAAAAACCTGGTCCCGCACGGCCTGAATCCGGTACAAGATCCCCTCCCCTGCCGGAGTCAATCCAAGCCAGACCACCCGCCGGTCCCGTTCATCGCGCCAGCGGCTGACCCAGCCCGAAGCAACCAGCTTATTGGTCAGCACCGTCACCGCCGCGAGCGTCACCCCGAGCTCTGCCGCTATCTCCGATACGGTGGCCCGGCCACGTTGAGCCAGGGTCCGCAAAAAATAGTACGGTCCCCCGCCCGCAGCAGCCATAAGGGGAAGCTTCTTTCCTTCGGAACAGGCCTCCTCCGGCACGGCTGTATCCGATAGGGCACCGCGGAGACGCTGGGCAAAAAGGCGCATTACTTCCTCCACCTTCTCCCGGCATATCTTCAAGTTATTCATATTTACGGCCCCCACGAAATAATTAAGCTATTTAACTATTTATAAAAACTTAATCCATATATTCTTAATTGTCAAGTGTCCAAAGGGAACATAAGATTTATCAGAAAATAAAAATACCCTGAATGGCTACTTCCAGGGTGTACGCCCATATTTACCTTTCCTTCCTTACCGAATGACTGTTGGTTTTTCTGTCGTTCTTCAGAAACGGCAAAGATGGAACCACAATCTCAAGATGGAACAGCCCGGCTTACCGCAACAAGGCGTCGAGCAACATCCCAAAGAAAAGCAAAAAGAGATAAGGGCTGGAGAACTTAAAGAGCCGCCAGGCATTTACCTGGGTGGGCTTAAAATATATGTAAGCACTCAGCACCAGGGTTACAGCGCCTAAAAGCAGCGCCGTGGTCCAGTAAACCGGGCCCCAGTTTCCCACATAACCGATCCACAGCGACAACGCGACCATCAGCAGCACCGTAAGTATAAGACAATGCAGCGCCTTCGAAATGTCCGTAACGACCGGAAGCATAGGTACCCGAACGCGGGTATAATCTTCACGGTAAAAAATCGCCAGGCTCCAGATGTGATTCGGTATCCAGAGGACGACAAGACCGGCTATCAAGACCGGAAGGAGTTCAATCCGACCGCTGACCGCAGCCCAGCCGAAAAGCGCAGGTAAGCCGCCGGAGAACCCCCCGAGAATAATATTCCAGGCACTCTTGCGCTTCAGCCAGAGGCTGTAAACGCCCACGTAACCCAACATTCCGCCGCAAAGACAGCAACAAGCCACGGGGTTGAGTCTCCAACCGAGAATGAGCGCCCCCAAAAAAAGTAACAGTCCCCAATATAAGGCTTTCTCTGGAGGTTTTATCCGGCCGGAGGGAATTGGCCTCCGGCAGGTTCTTAACATCGCCGCATCGAGGTCCCGGTCAACATAACAACTAACGGCATTTGCACCCGCACAAGCGAGCGTTACAGCCATAAGTGCCATACTTATTTGGGCCCATGAAAATGCGGATTCCTGTATAGCCAGCACTAGTGGAACCACTGCCGTAAAAACCAGGAGAAAAACCGACCGGGGCTTTGTTACTTCAATATAAGCCTTAATCCTTTCCCATCTGCCGATTAACCTTTCTTCTGTTAAAACGTGCAGTGTTCCCTCCGGCAAATCAAACACCCTTTCAATCCGGTTTTACCGGTTTTCTCTCTTCCTGCTTAACTTGGTCGGTTTCGACTGCAGGTACTTTTTGAGTGAACCTTATGGTTCTCTTGCCAGAGAACTCCCCAACAAAAAAGCTACCAACAGCAGGCGGGTTGTCTATTTAATTGTTAATTATATTCGGCCTGGACTGTATGCGCAAGATTTTAAAATCTAACCTCCGGAGAGATTGGTATCTTAATCACAGCGTAAAACAGCCGCCGTTTTAGAGGTTTTATGAGGTGCCGCTCATGAGTCAGAAATTGCCGGGAAAAAATTTGACTT
>JBFLWY010000003.1:20106-94394 GCA_040757355.1 Bacillota bacterium
CGCAAGATTTTAAAATCTAACCTCCGGAGAGATTGGTATCTTAATCACAGCGTAAAACAGCCGCCGTTTTAGAGGTTTTATGAGGTGCCGCTCATGAGTCAGAAATTGCCGGGAAAAAATTTGACTTTTTTACAATTGTAATTGAATTTTTACGCATTAGTACATTATAATTTACTTAACTATTCTTTTGATGAACTTTGATTATCTTTAAAGGAGGGGGAAGAGTGGGTGCCGAGGTGGATACTCTGATAAAAACCCTGCGGAACAAGGGCGAGGACTGGCAGGCAAGGGCGTTTGCCGCAGCAAGACTGGGGTACCTGGGTGACGCGAAAGCCGTGGACCCCCTGATCGAGGCTTTAAAGGACCCTGATGACGACGTCCGTGAAAGGGCGGCGGAAGCCCTCGGAAAACTGGGCGCTGACAAAGCGGTGGACAGGCTGATCGAACTCTTAAAGGACCCATCTGGAGAAGTGAGATGGCGGGCAGCCAGGTCGCTGGGGGAGATCGGCGACGCAAAAGCGGTGGATCCCCTAATCAACGCGTTACAGGATGATTACTGGCTTGTTCGCCACTATGCAGCGCTCGGCCTCGGACAATTCGGTGATCCCAAGGCTATTAAAGCGCTAACCCGCGCTTTGAAAGACGAGTATTGGGCGGTGCGCCCGGTCCAACCCAGCATAGCAAGAGCCCTGATGCAAATGGATCCGGCGCAGGTTACGAAACCTCTATTAACAGCGATTACCGAAAAGGTGTAGCGAGCACTTGTAATCCTAATTCTTAAATTGACAGCAATTACCGGGGTAAGCCCGGCAATTGCTGTTTCGTTTTTTCAGGCACTCGGACCTCACATCACTAGGGTCCCCGCCGGGGTACCGATAAGTTTCAGAATCTTGGCTTCCTCACCGTTGACAGCATCAATGTACACCAGAAACGTATTCGGACCGGTTGTGCCCCTGAACTCATACGTCAGCTTTTCTTGTCCGGCATCGGTTGGGATTACCGCCAGGCGAGCACGGTCCACCTTAAGGTGGGGGCTTATAAAAGAACGGGCTTGCTCAAGGGTCAGCGCCGGCTTAAAGGTTCCCCGGCGGTGATGCGCCATAAGGTAACCCGCAGCATCCATTCCGATGACCCTGCCGTTGTCAAGGGCGACTGTCACCTTCACGAGGTCCGGGTAAATGATCGCTCCCTGCTCCTCCCCGGCGAAGTTGAAAGTGGCGGTGCCGTTTTGGCGAATGCGGTAAGTGAGGCGCATTCCTCGATGACCGAGCCGCTTTAGAAAGTCCTCTGCACGCCTCTGCGCTTCGGCCATATCAATCCTGCGTCCCCCTATATCGCGATCCACCAGGAGTAACACCGGGTGACCGCCTTTCCTGCTGATCAGGAAGGTTGCCTTTTCATCGGCCCCAGACCTACGGCCGGTGATATCCACCCTGTACGCCGGGATACGGCCTTTCACCGTCCCCGCCACTCTTGCTGTGTAACTGGTTCCAGGAACGCGGTCGATAAAAGACAGCGCGCGATTTCGGGCAGTTGCGGAAGAAACCGTGGCCCCCGTAAGCCCGAGAGGTTCTTTCCGTTCCAAGTGGTCCGAAAAGGGCCCGTCGTAAATCAGCGTGGGGTATGTCTGCATTTCACGGTTAATTGCACGGAAATCAGAATGCGCCCGAGGCAAGGACATTTGTGCAATGCCCCCTTTTGCTGCGATTACGCGTGGTATTTCCCAGAAGCGCGCTCCGTTTGCGGCAACCCGTGCCTCTACCTTGAAGAGTTCCCGGTTTAAAACCGCGGCCTGGTTGTATAGCTGGTTCAAACGCTCCCAATGCTCGCGGTCTACAGGAGATCCGGTCCCCGCGCGTCTCAAAATGGTATTGGCGTAATCCGCAGCTTGTGTGAGGAACTTTGCCGTGCGTTCCGTAAACTGGGTCGATACAGGAAGCTGTCCCAGATTCGCCTGAGCTGCCATTGCCTCCTGCCAAATAGAAGCGAAGATGGCGCTCGACTGCTCTCGTCCGCCTACAACCAGGCTCTTCCCCAACAGAACCTCCAGGTTCTGAGTCCCCGTAAGCAGGTCATAGAAAGCGCGCTGGTAGCGGTTGTTAAGATCTGTTTCTACGTCCCGCCGCAACGTATACTGGTTATAACCCCAGGCCGCTACGGCCAGAGCAACCAACCCGGTTAAGAAAACTGTGAGTAACCTGAATCGCATCTTGTTCCCCTCCGTCCTGGCCTGATAAACGTGGTTAAAGTGCAAACACGTGGCGCCCGATACGGGCCACTATTGTCCGCGTCCAGATCCACGCCGATACCGGCTTCGCCGGGTTCCAAAAAAACAGCGCCCCGCCCGTCGGGTCCCAACCGGAAAGCGCTAATTCTGCCGCCCGGATGGCCTCCGTGGAAAGTTCCCGCCAAATCTGTCCATTGGAAACGGATTCAAACGCCCCCGGCTGAAAGATTACACCGGCTATGGTGTGGGGAAAAGAAGCGTTGCGCATCCTGTTGAGTATAACCGCCCCCACAGCAACCTTTCCCTCGAACGGTTCGTTTGCCGCCTCCCCCATGATCACCCGTGCAAGCAGCGTAACCGAATCGCGGTCAGAAACATACCCGCGCGAGACAGTCGGTGCTGCAGGCGCAGTAGGAAAGCCAAGCGCCGCCCAAGTTTCCGGGCCGACTACTCCGTCGACTCGTAGGCCGTTCTTCCACTGAAATGTCCGCACCGCTTTTGCAGTATCGTTTCCATAAACCCCGTCTATCGGCCCATCGTAATAACCCCAGGAGGCCAAGCGCTGCTGCACCTGAGAAACCCGCCATCCTGAGGTGCCCCAATAGAGAGTAGGATACTCAGCTCTCGCAAGCGGCCCGATCGAAAAGAGGACTGCCATAATCCCCACTAGTATGATCATACCGACAAGGCGTCTTGAATGCATCCTAAACCCCTCCCGAATCACGTTCGATGTTCAACGTGTAACGTTTTTTAAAGACAGATAAAGCTGCGTCGAAACTATGCCGGTTTTAACTGCGGCGCTATTGCACCAAAGTAACATCTCCTTTCGACTCTACTCCTTAGTTTTACCGGATACAGGAGGAATATAAGGAAAAAAACCAGGCTTACGATCGCCTGGCGTTCAAGACCGATGATACTGTTAAAAGTTAGTCGGGAAGGCCGAGGAGAGAAATCAGTTCGCGGCAAAAGTTTTCGTAATCAATACCTTTTTCAGGAATCAGGTCGCTTATTACGCTGATAGTTTCAAGTGGGACTTTTCAGCTTCACCCAACCGGTTGTGGATATTCGAAGGGTCAGTGCCTCCTTTAACTTCGACACTAAGAACCTGCCTGTGTTGATCGCCGATCTTCTCTGTAACCAGAATGTCTGGATCAGAACCAAACCGTATTTCAACCATCCTGCCGGCGGCATTTGCAAATCTGATTACATTGCCCTGGATAACAACCTCCCTACACCTTTGCCCGACAATCTTTTCGATCAACCGGCGCACCGCAGCCACCGCCTGCTGACCAATTGTCACTCTATAACTGCCGTTAAGTTGCGCTCCCAGCGTAAGTAAGGAGAGTTCATGAAATAAATCGTTAGTAATGTTGCTGGTGTCAATTTGCGCAATTAATTCTTCAGCCGCTCGTATTAAACTCTCACAAAGAGAACTTATTTCCTGGTCCGATAGAGCGCTGCTTTCTTCTTTTTCCACCTGAATCCATTTATCAAGACCTTGTCGGCCATAATCTTTACCCGACATCCCAAGTACAAGACGGTAATATCCCGAAACAGTTGGCCTAGCCCTAATAATACAGGGTACCGCAAAAAGAGTCTCTCCACGTAAGCCGTACGCCCCCAATTTATTCAAGTATTGTGATCCCACCATCCGGTGGAGTTCATCGTCGATCGCCTGGACACCTACCTGTTCAACTGTTTTCTGAAGTGCCTCGCGCAAGATCCTCCCGCGCTCCGACGCAAGGCGGTTAATCATCCATAATTGCTTTGCCGGTGAGAAACGTAGCTTGCTCATCAGTCATTAGATCCTCCGCTCCCGAAATGAAGAATGCGACCCAGAGAGGCTAGTCGCTTCACCGCCATTTCACAATATGCCGGGTTAAGCTCTACCCCAACAAAGTTCCTTCTTAGTTTCAAAGCCGTAAGCCCCGTTGTTCCCGAGCCGAAAAACGGATCGAGAACGTAATCTCCTGCTTGAGAACCTGCCAGAATACAGGGTAAAACGAGTGCGACCGGGAACGTAGCAAAATGTGCTTCTGGATACGGCTCTGTGTTAATAATCCAGACCGAACGCTTATTACGAAATCCGTTACCAGAGCTTGAAGGTTCTAAAATGGCCTCGTAATCATAGTAATAACGTTCATTTTTACTTAACAAGAATATGTACTCGTGAGCTATTGTAGGCCGGTCTTTGACGCTTTCAGGCAAGACGTTCGGTTTATACCAGATTATATCTGCTCTTAAATACCAGCCTTCCTGCTGCAAACGAAAGGCTATCCTCCATGGCATACCGAGAAGATCCTTGGGCTTTAAACCTTGAGGAGTAGGCGGTCGAAAGGGTAAGCCTCTAACAACGCGGCCGTTATCGGTTTTCTTGTCCGGAGCGCGATAAGTTCTGCCTCCGCTTGTATATCCATCGCCAATGTTTAACCATAAGGTGCCGTCCGGCGTAAGCACACGTTTTACCTCATTGAATACCCCGGCAAGTTTATTAAGATACTCTGAAAGATCATTTTCAACCCCGATTTGACCGGAAATACCATAGTCACGCAGACCCCAGTACGGCGGCGAAGTTACACAGGTTCTTACCGATTCATCCGGGAGACGTTTTAGTGCCGATAAAGCGTCCCCGGTAACGAGATAAGATCTTTCTGGTGTTAACTCATTGAGAAGGGAGGGGGGGCCCACTATGATGGAAGGAACTTGCGGGGAGTCGACAACAAGATCGTAAGAGAACAGTTTCGGTTGATACCCTGAATCCACGCAACACCACCCTCTATCTAAGCTATCCTGCTGCTCTCTTAAAAGTAATTCGACAGTGGCACCCTTTTCCCCTTCTTCTGTTAATACTTTGGACAATCCTCATGCAGGATGTTGCCAAAACCTGTTCTTCCCTAAATCCTGCTCCAATCCACTCGAAGCATCCGACCAAAAAAAGACCGCTGCTTCAGAGTGAGAAATCTTTGTTAAAGCGCAACTATTCATCCTGCCACCCACCACTTACCCCGCACTTAACCCCGTGTGCAAAGGCTCCCGGAACTACGCTGCTTTTACCGGCTGAGTTGAGTGCGGGGCAGCGAGAAACAAGCAGTGCGAGGAACCCAGCACTCAGATTGCTGTGAAAGCGCAGTTTCGCGGGGCGGACAAATATGTGTTCCCTCAAAAGTAGTATCTTATCAAGACGTAACTGAGTGCTGGGTGAGGACCCGGACGGCGAGCATGACGAAGCACTGCGCCGTTTATCGCCGCGCCCGACGGGAAGCCTGAAAGTTACGTAAAGCTAATCAGGCGCCTTATACTCCCAGAGAAGCCTACGGCTCAAGTTATGCGCCGCACGGACCGGTTCCGGCAGTCTGAACCTGGTGCAGAGTGCGCAGGCAAGTTCCGTGGCCTCCTGAATTCCCACCAGGTGGCCGGGGGAGACAAAAACGGGCTTTACACCCGCCCGTGTCCGAAGGACCGTACCCACGGTCTTTCCCTGATAAACAAGGTATGTAAAAGAGCCCCTTTCCGGCGAGGGCATTGTATACTCCCCTACCAAAAGGCTCTTAGCGACGCCGATCGACGGGCGTTCAAACAATACGCCGAGATGGCTGGCGATCCCGAGCCCTCTGGGGTGGGCGATTCCCTGCCCGTCAAAAACCAAAAGGTCCGGAACCGTCCGGACTCCCTCCAGCGCTTTAAGCAACGCCGGCCCTTCCCTGAAAGCGAGCAAACCTGGAACATAGGGGAATTCAGCAGCCAAAACCGCCGTCCTTTCTTCTGCTACGGTGAACCCCGGTAATCTTAATACGACCACCGCGGCGAAAAGAAGCCCCTTTTCCCGGCAGAAAGACACGTCAAGCCCGGCCACCGAACGGAGCGTCTCCGGCGCAGGCCCGCCGCTCACGACCGCCCGGTTCCGCAGTTCCTCCTGTAACCGCCGGGCAGCGGCAGGCGTCCGCGCCCACGAAAACGCGGTTACCGGCCGCAACTGCCCACCTCGTTTGCGACCCATTCTATAAAGTCCTTGTTCCCGTCCAGGACCGGAAGAACAAGAATCGCCGGTACAGAGTAACTATGTCTCGCCCTTATCGCTTCAACTGCTTCGGGCACCTTGTCCTGGACGGTTTTTGCCACCATGACTGTCTCTTTAGCCAGCTCTAAATTCCCTTCCCAGAAGAAGATTGATTCCACCGCCGGAAAAATATTTACACAGGCTGCAAGCCGCCGGTGGACCAGATCCTGGCCGATGAGCCTGGCTTCGTCCTGGTCGGCGCAAGTCGCATAGATCAGTACTGCTTTCATTGCCCCACCTTCTATTCTTCAACTATTCAGGCACCGCGCAAGGCGCAGCAAGCTGCGCATAGCGGCGTCGGCCAATCGTCTTCCTTGCTCTGCCCAGCGATCACCGCGTTCCGTCGATGCAGGCTGAGTGGTTACCTATTTTTACGTCGTGCCCCGCTAAAAAGTGTTAAGTCCCGGCTGGCCGCTCAAGTTTCAGACTGAATGAACCCCGGAGACCGCTCTGCGCAAAGCGAAGTCTACCGCCCGGACTTAGCGGGCACCTCGCCACTGAATTTCTCTTCCCGTTGACGCCGGTAAGAAAGGGCTTTCGCGACCAATTCGGGCGCCCATTCCGGTACGGCAAGTGCGTGCAGGTGGCAGTAAGATGCCAGTGTGTTCTTGTACACAATCCCGTCTACACTTCCGTTTATCCCATAGCCCCGTTGCACCTTGTAGCCGAATACTGTGCCGGCGGGTAGATTGGAAACTGCGGAGTGGTGAAACTCGTGCCCCCTGATTTCTTTTCCCGGGTGAAAATAGGGATTACCCGCCAAGACCCTCAAGCGCATGTAACCGTGGCCGCGCGGCTCAGTTCCCATTTCCACGTCGAAGGGAAACGCTCCTACCATCGTATACCTTTCATTGTTATACGTTAGGGAGCGTGCGAGGTACATGAGCCCCCCGCACTCTGCGTAAACGGGCATCCCGTCTTCTATTTTTTGAAGGACCGCTTCCCTTAAGGTCGCGTTTGCCTGAAGCTCCGCAGCAAAGACCTCGGGGAAGCCACCGCCGATATAGAGTGCGTCAACATCCGGCAGCATACCGGACAGGGCGTCTATAAACACGAGGCTCGCGCCGGCATCCTCCAGCGCTTCAAGGTTTTCAGGATAATAAAAACTGAAAGCGCGGTCGCGTAAGACCCCGACCCGAACCCGGTCTTTTGTCCCTACACCCTTTGAAACCGCCTGCTTCCATGGCAGCAGGGGCGCCGAACAGGCAATCCGCAACACCGCGTCCAGGTCGATGTACTTTTCAGCGCCTTCACGAGCGGCCGCTGCGGCCTGGTAGAGCTGTTCGTCTTCCCCCGCCGGGATCAAGCCCAAGTGCCGGTCCGGTATCTCCCAAGCCTTGTTTTTCGGGAGTGCACCCACCACGGGTAAGCCGCAATATGTTTCCACCGCCTCCCGGAGCATCTTCTCGTGCCGCGGGCGGGCGACATTGTTTAGAATTACCCCGCTGATATTGACTTCCGGGTCAAAATTCTGACACCCCAAAACAATTGCAGCAATGCTCCTGGTCATCCGTACCGCATTTACCACCAGCAGGACCGGACTCTCCAGAGCTTTCGCTATCTCGGCAGTACTCCCGCTTCCCTGCAGGTCGACCCCGTCAAAAAGGCCCATTGCTCCTTCGATAACTGCGATGTCCGCACCGCTTGCGCCCTTCGCCAAACAGTTTTGAAGCGCCTCCTTCTTCATGAAAAAGGCGTCGAGGTTGCGGCAGGGCCGCCCCGCCACCTTGCTCAGCCAACCGGGGTCGATGAAATCGGGCCCCTTCTTGAAAGGCTGTACTTTAAGCTTACGGGCTGATAAAGCGGCAACCAGCCCCATTGTTACCGTCGTTTTCCCGGAACGACCCTGCGGAGCACCGATTACGACCCGCGGGATATTACAAAACTTTTTCAAATGACCGTCCCCCGCCTCCGAGCTATTGTAAAAACTGCGCAAAAGTTGCGCCGCTTCTATACAATACATTATTGCCCCAAAAACCCCTTAACCCGGGGACATCCCCGGGTTAAGGAACAGCTAACCGGCAATCTCTTGCTTAAACGCAGCCGGTAGGTTTCGGCAGGCCGGCAATTTTGCAGGCGCCCTTGGCCGGACCCGTCGGGAAGAGTTCGTAAATCTGTTTTAGGGTGAAGCCGGTATCCTTACACAGTTTCCGGATCATCGGCGCTACACCCGTCCGCAGGTAGTACTCGCGGATCATGTTTACAACCTTCCAGTGGTCCTCGGTCAATGTGGGTACCTCTTCCAATGGAGCCAATGCCTCTGCGAGTTCCTTGTCCCAAATTTCGGGGTCCTGAATGAACCCGTCCTCGTCAACTTCAACCTGTTTGCCAGCCAGTGTTATCGTCGCCATTCTGTGAACACCTCCGTGAAATTAATTACTGTTATTGAATTCATTTTTGAAGATTGCCTTGCACCCAAATACGGTGCACCTCTTTTGTAACATCACCCCCTATATTTGCCTGTGGCCTTTAAATACTAACGCTGCTCCTACAAAATCTATCAAACCGTTTACCGGCATGATTGTTTTACCGTCTTCCGTAGTCAGGTTGTGCTCTTTGACCATCGGGTAGAACTGCGCCTTGCAGATCGAGCACGGGGCGCAGATATGGTTTGCTCCCGAGGCCCGAACCTGTTCCGCCTTTTTCTGGAAGAACTTAATTCGGAGGTCATACATCTCCGGGTCGTCATATAGAACCGCCGAACCGCCGCCGCAGCAGAAGTTTTTCTCTTTCCCCGGGGTCATCTCCCTAACTTCCGGAACGGAATTATAGAGGTTGTAACGGAAGACGTCGCCGAGTTGGTCTGCCCTTACATAGTTACACGGGTCGTGCAGCGTGATCTTTGTACCAGGCGGTGCCAAACGATTGTTTTTCGGGTCAAGCTTCAGTTTCCCCGCTTTGATTAGTGCCGCCACCTCTTGGTGAATATTAACAAGTGGCACACTTGTATAGGCGTAACCGGGCCCGGCAACAGCATAGTCGGTAAGCGTATCGGTATACATCTTCCACGCCCGCCAGCCGTGGCCGCACTCACCGAAAACAACCTTCTTGATGCCGAGGTCTGCCACGACCCACCACAGCCGCCTGACCAACTCCCGCTGGACTGAGTGCTGGTCTGTAAGCAAGCCGAAGTTCCCAGCTTCAAGCATGTATGAAGAAATGGTCCAGTTTGCGCCGATATACTCGAAGAATTGAGCCGCGCCCTTCAGCGTCTCGGGGTTCAGTAGGTAATCCGCCGACGAAGGTACGTAGAGGATGTCTGAATTTGGTTTATTCACCGGGAATTCGATACGGAACCCGCGTTCCTCTTCAAGCTCATCGCTGAGAAACTCGTGGGTATCCACCGCCCCCGCCTGCGTCATTGCACCTTGGTTGCCGCGCTCGAACACCGCTGCCGACGCCGCGCCCTGTAATTCCGGGACCATACCCAAACCCCAGAGTATCTCCCGGCCGGCCATGGTGACTTCGCAGGTATCGATTCCGAAGGGACAAACGTGTCCGCAGCGGCGGCACTCTGTACACTGGTAGTAGTAACTGAACCATTTCTCGAGAACATCCATTGTCATCTCTTCGGCCCCGACCAGCTTTCCGAACAGACGCCCTTGCACGGTGAAATACCGTTTGTAAACTCGCCGCATTAAATCCGCCCGGCCCGCAGGGATGTTATCGGGGTCCTTTGTTCCCAGGTAGGCATGGCATTGTTCCGCACACACCCCGCACTTGACACAGGATTCCATGGCCATGGTCAGCGAACGCCGGTTTTTGCGGTAATAGTCAAGCCATCTGATCGCCATGGCCGGCTTCTCCGCATCCGGGACCTCCCGGACATGCAAGCGCTTCATTAAGCGGTCCGGCGCCCTATGCGGCTGGGCGACTTCTCTTCCATCCGCTAAAACTTTCTTTGGCAAGACACTTCACCTCCTTCCGCGACTACAACGTAATCTTGGTGCCGGGAAGCCCCATCGGCGGTTGCTGGTAGGGACGGTTGATAATCCACCGGTTCCACAGGATCCCGAACGGGTGCATGAGCTTCGAAAACGGGAAGACAATCAGCATTATCTGCACAAGCAAAAAGTGCAGGAAGAAAAAGAAGTTATCCGGCAGCGGCTGCGGGTTGAAGGTGAAAAGCCCTGCCATGAAGTGCCGCGCTTCGTCATAATGCAGGCTGGCGGTATGCACGAGCCGCATGTAGTCGCCGATGCCGACGATCGCCAGAAGCAATACGAGATGCAAATAATCACTGGTGGCGGAGATAGCCCGTACTTTTTCAACCGCGAAACGCCGGTAAAGGAGATAAAGCAAGGACACGAAAAAGATTATGCCGAACGTCGTCCCCAAGGCGTTGGATGCCGCCTCGCTCGCGTGCTCGGATACCAGCCAGGGAAGCAAGAGGTGAAACTGCATCCCGAGGGTATAGACTCCCAATACGTGACCTCCGGCGATGGAAGCAAGCGCCACGTGCATCGGCCATGCGCCGACCCAGAGCGGCCTGTCAAATTTCAGTATGTTCCAGAAGCTGACGATCTGCCACAAAATCCAGGCAACCGCGGCTGTCCATGAGGAAGGGAACGGTGGGATAGTAATGTTAAACTTAATCCGGCCGATCGTCCACCGCCAGATACGCCAGGTAATACCCCCGAGCAGGATCGCTACTGTGATGTAAGGGAGTATCTTTCCCACAAAAAAGTACAACCCTCAACACCTCCTTTAATAACATTCCGAGCCAAGACGATCACTTGGAACTTTCGGGGGTGAATTAAACCTCCTGGATGGTGATAGCGCCGCTGGGACAAACCGTGATGCAGGTTTCGCAACCAAGACAAGCAGTCTCATCAGTCACCCGCACCCTGCCGTCCACCATCTCGAGAATCCCCGCTGGGCAAGCCTCTACACATTCCCCGCAACCTTCACATTTTTCCTCATCACGTGTAACTACCCACATTGTTCTTTAGTACCCTCCTAAAGTCAAAATTTTCGAAGTATAAATCTGATCACCTCCGGGAATGTATGCAAAGCCTTTAATCTTAACTTAGAAAATCTCTATCCCGGCGGCTCACTCGGCTTTCCAAACAGAAAGCCACGCTTGTGGAACGATTCTCTATTCAACTTCTTCCTCCTACTACAGCCCAAAGACTTTGCAGGTTCTAATAAAGGTCTAAAACACTTTGTCTTTGCTAATGTCCCGTAAAGGAATAGCGCCGGTATCCTTGGGCTGCGTGCGGACCTTCCACCTCCTTCCGGAGAAGTGCTGGTGAAGCCGATTGATCTATTGACTAAAAAACAAATAGAAAACAATCCCCGCTATCTTGTGAGTATCACAAGAAACCTTTATCTCTTATTCGAGGCGTGTCGGAATATTCCTTCTATTGGTGTCACTTTTTTCTCCAAAAGCAAAAACCGGGTCTGCGCTGGTGCCGGATGAGATATTTGCACCCAGACCCGCAAGCTTTTTTTCTAAATCTTTGTATCCGCGGTAAATAAGTTCTGCTCTGCTTATCTCCGTTTCCCCTTCCGCCATCAAACCGGCAATCACTAAAGCAGCCCCTGCCCTCAGGTCCGTTGCCCGCACCTGCGCACCGAAGAGGTGGGGTACACCTTCTACTATCGCCACACGGCCCTCGACCTTGATCCGTGCCCCCATCCGGCGCAACTCCGGCACCACCTGAAAGCGATTCTCGTAAATGTTCTCGACTATCACACTCGTTCCGGGGATGGCACTCAGGGGCGCCATAACCTGTGATTGCATGTCGGTCGGAAATCCGGGATACGGCATCGTCTTTATATTTACCGGTCGCAGCTCTCGCGGACACTGCACATAGAGGGTGTCTTCACCTTCGGTGATTTCCGCCCCCATTTCGCGGAGTTTCGCAGTAAGCGGCTGAACATGACGCGGGATGACGCCTTCAATCTCGACTTCACCACGGGTTGCAACCGCCGCTACCATAAAGGTGCCTGCTTCAACCCGGTCGGGTATTACACTGTAATGAATAGGGCGTGTAAGTTCAGTCACTCCCTCGATTCGAACCACATCAGTGCCGGCGCCGAAAATCCTGGCGCCTAAACCGTTTAGAAAATTTGCCAGGTCTACAATTTCAGGCTCTTTCGCCGCGTTTTCGATCAAGGTTTGTCCTTCAGCAAGGCAGGCTGCCATCATAATATTCTCCGTGGCACCGACGCTAGGAAAATCCAAGTAAACCTGAGCCCCCCTGAGGCGTCGAGCTCGCGCCCAAACACATCCCTTTTCCAGAGTTAATTGGGCGCCGAGGGCGCTGAGTCCCTTAAAATGCAGGTCCATGGGCCTTGCCCCGATGTTACAGCCTCCCGGAAGAGGTATCCTCACCTCTCCGTAACGCGCCAGCATTGGACCGAGAAGAAGATTGGAAGCTCTAAGCTTTTTAACAAGTTCATACGGAGCCTCGTGAACTTTAAGTGTCGGTACGGTGATAGAAAGGACGTCTTCTTTTCGCCAGGACAGCCGTGCGCCGAGATAACTTATCACCTGAATGATATGCTGCACGTCACTGATATTAGGAACGTTTTCTATAATGATGTTCTCTGCGGCAAGGATTGAACCGCACAGAATGGCCAAGGCCGCATTTTTGGCGCCGTTGACCCGCACCCGCCCTTTCAGCGTTCGTCCGCCACGAACAACAACTTTCTTATCCAAGAAACATCCTCCGTTCAATAGGCCGTTTGGAAAAACTTGCGTTCAAACTCGGATATGTTGTAACCCATTGTCCGCTGTAATGCCGAGGAAAAGGAACAGCCGCGACCAAGTTCGGCAAGCAACCTGTTTACTTTCCTATCCCCGCCTTGTTCCAGCAGGTACCTAACCATTAAATAAGACTGATAGTAAGCCAGGCGCTGGTCCGGTAGAGAATCGAAATCGCTTAAAGCCGAAAACGGGTAAAAACCGGCATGTTCTTTCGGTGGGTCAAACTTGAACCCCGTCAGCCGCCGTTCCATTTCCTGTGCCAGGCCCTCAGTCAACCAGCGAGGGTAGTTACCCCGTGTTTCATAATCAATCACTAAATGAGTTGCCTCGTGTACTATTGGTCCGTTTTTGCTGAAGTTTTCCTCCAGAGTACCTTTGTCCAAAACATTAAGCCAGGAATGTGGGCTCAGGATCCGTACCACCCCACCCCAATAGACCCCCATGGTCCCCTCGTCGGCGGGCCACCCAAAAATACGGTTCAACTCTCTTTGCTCCTGGTAGAGCACGATAGGCACCTTTCGCTTTAATTTCAGCCCGAACTCGTTTGCCACTATCGGGAAAAAGCGCTCCGCGGTCCTTAAAACCAGTCTGGCCGCTTCCTCTTCTCCTTTTGGATAAAACACGACGCTGTGGTGACTGCTAATCCGCTCCAGCCGTAGACACTGAACAGGCACCAGGCTGATATTAATCTCCCGCGCGAATTCGTTAATATACATCCTGGTAAAAGCGGGAACTCTTAACAGTAAATATGCAAAAAGGACAATTCCTAAGACAACAAGTTGTCCAGTTCGGGGCCGTAAAATATGGTAAGCCTGTAAAATCCCGAGTACCAATTCAGTTTCCCCTTCGATAATTTAACTAATTAGTGCAAACAGCTTTAGATTATAGCTAAGAGCAGAACCGGGATTTACTGCTTAGCCGACCACTCTGCGATTAAACTCTGTGCCTCCTCTACCTCCCTGCCGACCTTAGCCAAAGAGACATATCTTTTCAGGTCAGATATCGCACCGGGATAGTCTTCTTTCCCGAAACCGCGGCTTAAACCACGGTAGTAAAGCGCCTTCTGGTGGTTAGGCGACTTCTTCAGGATAGCCTCGAGTTGCACCAAGGCATCGTTGTATCTATTGTTCATGTAATACATTTCTGCAAGGCTAAGCCGCGCTGCTTCGTTCTCGGGCGCGATGCTCAGCACTTTCTTATAAACTTCTTCCGCTCGCTTGATATCGTTGTTTTCGACACAATCACCCGCTACCAATAGTAGGGTTCCCACGTCTTTGCGGGCTTGGGCCCTTGCTATCTGCGCATCGATCGTATCTTGCTGCGGAGCGGCTTCCTTCACCGCTTTATCCGGCATCGTCCAAATAACAGAAGAACTGACAAGCCCTATACCAAGAGCAATCGTCAGTACCCAAAAAACTGCTTTTATAAACCTCTTCCGCGTCTTAAAAGACAGCACACACGAACCTCCCGGGAGACTGTTACCAAACTCCAGCTTGTCTAAAAAATGTATTCATCTATTTACACAGAAAGTATTTATACAGAAATTTTGTGGAGGCCTGGGCACGCTTGAGAAGTGATGTGAGAAGCACTTCCCAAATGTAGGCGAAGTTTTAACGGTCTCCAGGTACTCCAACCGAAATAAGTATACCACAATAGCCTGGACAGGTGGAGAAGATAGTACAAATAGCCTAATGAAAAAATCTGGCTCTTCGCCAGATTTTTTAACATTCTGCAAAAAAGTCCCTGCTTAGAGATAATTCAGCGGGTTCCGCGGCGAACCGTTTACGATCACTTCAAAGTGAAGGTGCGGCCCGTACGAGTGTCCGGAAGAACCCACGCTTCCGATAACCTGTCCGCGCCCCACCGCCTCCCCGACACCAACATTGATCCTTGAAAGATGGGCGTAGCGGGTAACCACCCCGTCACCGTGATCAACGTCGACCGTCCTGCCGTAACCGCCATACCACCCCGCCCGAATCACGGTGCCGCTCCCGGCAGCCCCCACCCGCACTCCGTAGCTGCTACCGATGTCGAGACCTGTATGCATTCTACCCCACCGCATCCCGTAACCGGAGAGAATGGGCCCGGACAGCGGCCAACCCAGGTTTGCCCGTCCCTCGCCACGCGATGCCAAAAGATATTTGCTTCCCCGCCGCTCAACCTGCTTTACCGGCGCGACCAGTTGCCGCGTAGCAATGACTTTCCGGGATACTTCCACGCCGTTTTCGACCGTTACGGCGTACCTAATTTCCTTCTTACCGGGCTGACCGTACTGTACGACCTTGACCTGCCCATGGTGAAGCGAAGTGTCATAACATATCTCCCTAGGGAACGGTATCTGCTCTATTTTCGCGGTCTCGTACTCCTGAACCACGGTCAGCACAGCCTTTTCTCTGCGCAGCCTTATAACTTGGCCGATTGAAAGGCGGTCGGGATTCATTCCCGGATTAGCGGCGATAACGTCCTCCACGCTCAAGTCCTGGGACGCGGCAATATCCCAGAGGGTATCCCCTTCTTTTACCGTATAGCGCCATCTTTCCTCTATCCCGCGGCGCACCGCCGCCAGGGCGTCCTCTACGCTCGTAACCCGGCTGGCAGGAGCATTCAACACTACCGTTTCCACCCGCTCCTCGAAAAAGGCTTTCTGGTCCGCTTTCACCGCATACATTTGCCGTACCGAATCCAAGAAGGCCTTCGCGGTATCCAGATCCTTAAAGTAAAAGAGGTCTTTCCCGTCTACCCTTACCACCGCGGCCCGGGTATACAGACAAAGGGCATCTTCCAGACGTGTTTTCAGCTCTCCGGGGGTTAAAACCGTGCTCTGGGCCACCCGGACCCGCCGGTAAGTGACCTCTTCCTCCGGCTTGACCGGCTGACCCAGTGCAGCTTCCCGGGCTGCGATAATCTCTTTGACCGCATTCTCCGCCGCCGACCGTTTCTTTACCACCCCTACCGGTTTTCCGCCGACTTCGACCGCCCAGCCGCTGCCCGCAAACTGAACGATTATCAACGTGCAAAGGATTGCTGCCCCGATTACTAAAAGCTGCTCTTTCAATTCCCGCCGCCAGTAGCCGTTAATACCCTTCAAGCGCCGCCTGCTGTATCTACATGACTCCTTCGCCAATCATACCACCTCCGTTTTCAAGCTTATACCCGGTTCTTCTGTAACAGGGACATCGGCGAAGAACTGCGTCGCAGGAACCAGAAAAATGCCTAGTTATTAATTGTACCATCTTACAGGAAGTTAACAAGCCTGAAAATCGTCAAATATCGCCTTGTTTTCCTAGTAAACTATCGTATAAGCCATCTTCTACCGGTGTTCCTAAAAATCTACTCGGCTTGTTGCGCTTGAATATACAACGCACACTCGACACGTTTCCGCATTAACGCGCACCCGACCTCGTACGGCTTTAATATATCGCCGTTCACCGTATATGCCGCCGCATGGCACCCCCCGCCGCACAAAAAGCGTGCCCAACAAGCGGCGCAGGGCTTGTTGTACACATGGGCGTAACGGAAGCAATTCACGATGTCTTTCCGGCTGATGCCGCTGTCGATATCTCCGATACAAAACTCGCCCACGCCGACAAACTGATGGCAGGGATAAAGCCGCCCGTCAACCCCAACGGCCAGATAAGCGAAGCCTGCGCCGCAACCGGTTAGACGCTTGGTCAGGCAGGGGCCTCCCGCCGGGTCGAGTTCGAAGTGAAAGAACCGCACCGGCGTGCCCTTTCTCCGGAAATCCAAGTATTGCCGGGTCAGGTTCTCGTATTCGTACACCGCAGCCGGGACGTCCTCCGGAAGAATGGCGTAAGGGTTCTCCGGTCTTGATACCACCGGCTCGAGCGAGACAGCGGTGAAGCCCTCTCTGGCCAGGTGGCGGAAGTCCTGTGAAAAGTCGAGGTTCATCCGTGTATAGGTCCCGCGGAGGTAACAGTAAGAAGACCGCGGCGCGGCCGCCCATGCCTGGAAAAACCGCTTAGACTTTTCAAAAACCGCACGGTAAGAACAGCTTCCGTCCGGGAACCGGCGGAAGCGGTCGTGCACCTCTTCCCGCCCGTCCAGGCTCAATACGACGTTAATTCCTCGTTCCAGCAAGAAGCGCGCCTTTTGTTCGTCCAAGAGGAGTGCGTTCGTCGTTAAAGTAAACGAAATCTCCTTCCCGTTGACCCTCGCCCGCTCTATACCGTAATCCACAACCGCCATTACAACGGGGAAGTTCAAGAGCGGCTCGCCGCCGAAGAAGTCGATTTCGACCGCGCCGGCGGAGCCGGCTGCCTCAAGCAAATAATCAACCGCCTTAAACGCCGTTTCCCGGGACATTAAACCGCCGCCGCCGTAATTTCCTTCCCCGGCGAAGCAATAAGCGCAACGCATGTTGCACTCTTGGGCCACCATTAAACACAACGACTTCGGGGCAAAATCCGGCGGGGTATAAAGCTCGCGGCCCCGGTCCGGGGTAAAAAGGGAGCCTCCGGCCTTGAGTTCTTCTACTTCCCCCAGCACCTCGGCAACCAGTGCCGGCGGATACTCAGGTGGAGCAGGCTCTCCCTTGGAAAGCGAAGAGATCACGTCCCAGGCCACGTCGTCAACCGCGTGCACCCCCCCGCTTACCGGGTCGAAAACCAGCTTTTGCCCAAGCATTTCAAAACAGTGTACCATGAACGAAACTCCTAATTATTTAAATAATCGTCCTTATTGTTCAAAAAACTTCACCTGTTTTCAGAAAGCCCGTCCGCATGTGAAGTACTTGTTGATAGCTTTTAAGAATGGCATTTTATCTTATCGGGGATACGCCGTGATCGCTTCTGGACGCCGGGAAGGATGGTAATTGCATCAGTGCTGGTCTATCATTCCTGCAAGGACTTCCTAAACTTATAGTTATTATCATAAAAAAGGGCGCATGCCAACACGCCCCCTAAAGAAACATTTAACACTGAGGATCTAAGACTTCTGCTTGCAGGCCTGGTTCCCAACGGTACAAGATGTTTTACAGGCCGACTGGCAGGAGGCCTGGCACTCGCCGCAACCTCCCTTGGGCATTCTCTTCCCCGGTATAATTGTCTTGATGTGCTTGCCCATTCTCCCCCTCCTTTTAGTTGACGGAAATCACTTTACAGCCCGTTTTCTCAAGATCTGCGACCAAATCGCGCGCGTCAGCAATACCGAGCCGGAATGTGAGATGATACACTCCGGGTTCCCGCTCGAAAGTAGCGAGGCTGCGGATGCTCACCCCTTTTTCCTTTAACACGGAGGTTATTTCGTAAAGCACCCCCACCCTATCAGTCACTTCTACCACGATACGCGAGCCCGCCGTTCGCAGGCAGAAGAGGCGAACAAGCGCCTCCACCATATCAGTCTGAGTAATGATGCCGACCAACCTGTCGCGCTCTACTACCGGCAGGCACCCCACCTTGTGATCACGCATTAAAAGCGCGGCTTCTTCAATGGGAAGATCGGGGCTTACCGTTATCGGGTTCTTGATCATCGCCTCTGCCACTGTCACTTTGGCCAGGATGTAGTTCAACTCATAAACGCTCAGCGTCGACGCCGGCGAAGGGGAAACCTTCAGCAGTCCCCGTTCGGTCACCAGACCGATCAATCTCCCGTCCCGGGTTATGGGAAGGTGGCGTATTTTGCGGTTCTGCACGATTTCAAGTGCTTGAAATATGGGTGTATCCCTGGAGATGGTTATCGGGTTGGCGGTCATGCAATCGCGTACAAACACGATTTCTCCTCCTAACTTCGCTCTAAGGGGTCTGCTGACGGAACTCCAAGCTCTTAGGAAAATTATAGCCCATCGGACGACTTTAAAACAATCCCACCTACGCCACATTCTGATAAAAACTGTGCTCCGTCACAGGAAAAAACTCCGTCTCGGCGGGCTTTTTAAAAAGTGAACCGGATGCTGTTCAAGTCGATTAGGCGTGTCACACTTTGCATGTTCAAAAACCGCAACTATCGCTTTCAAACGTCTTTGAAGGAATATCGTTTCCTAAGCGTAGTCCTTAAAAGCTTAGCAACTCTAAAACAAAGTGAAGCCCCGGCCGGGGAGACCGGGGCTTCGTTTTTGTGCTTGACTGGTTTTAACCCGCATTCAAAGGGTCAGATTAAGTTCAGGTTTAATAGCAGCCGCTTGAGCATTACCGTTGCTTCGGCCCGGGAGGCCTCGGCTCCAGGAGCGAACCTCCCGTCAGGCGTCCCGGTGACCACACCGGCCTTAACGGCCAGGGCGGCGTCCGCAGTGGCCCACGTGGCGATAGCCGCCCCGTCTTTGAAGGTCCCCAGTACCCGCGCGGGCTCACCGGCGGTTAGCACCGGGCTTCTTTCCATCTTCTTCAAAGCGCGGGCCATAAGTACCGCAATTTCGGCGCGGGTGATCTGGCGGTCGGGGGCGAACCTGTTGTTGCCGACACCGGTGATCAGGCCTGCCCGGTAGGCCGCTTCTACCGCACCGCAGTACCACTTCCCTGGCGAAACGTCGACAAATGAGGATTGCTCCGTAGACGATTCGCTAATACCGATTACGCGCAGCAACAGGGCGGCGAATTCCGCCCTGGTCACCGGACGCTCGGGCGCAAAGCTGGTGGCGGACGTGCCTTTGACCAGGCCGCGCGCTCCCATAAAGAGAATGTCGCGTTTCGCCCAGTGCCCGGTGATATCTCCGAAACTGCTCCGGTACTCAAGAACGGCGTATTTGCTAAGATGGGACAAATCAACACTAACCTTGCCGTTTTCGGCTTTGCCGCCGAGGCAGGTGAGGCTGCCGTTGTCATTCACCCTGTAGGCGAAGACGCAGTCCTTATCCGCACCCTGGTTGTAGACAAGAATCAGCGTCACCCGCTTGGCAAGCTGAGCCGCGCTATCACCGCGATTAACCTCGATGTTGACCGCATCGCCCGCAAGTCTGACGGAAGGCGGCAGTGAAAGCGCCGTTACCGGCTCAACCTTTATGACCAGGTCCCCCTCACCGGAAACCGTTCCCGGCGGAATGATGAGGTCGGCCCACATCGTATCGAGTATTATGCTGGCGCCTTTTTCCTCAAGCAACTCTACTGATCCTTCGTAAAGGGTAACTTCGAACGTATTGTCGACCTGGCTAAGATCCACAGTAATTGCTGCTGCCCCGTTGGCCAGGTGGTCTGACATAATGGCTTCGGGAACAATAACAGCACTCACGTCACCTACGGTGCTTACCTGTAGTTCACTCGCAGCAATGGTATCGCCTTTGTCTTCCACTGTTGTGCTGGTGCCACCGCTGCCGCTGCCGGAGTCGCCACTGTCGCCACTGTCGCCGTTGCCGCCACTGTCGCCACTGTCGCCGGCCGGCCGCGAAACCCCCACCACGCCGAACGCGGTGAAGTGGTCAACTGACAGGGTAACGGTGTTCTCAGTTGTATCCACGACCGCGCCGCTGACCGGCTTCCAGGAACTCGTCTCCTCGTCCCAGTAGGCGGGAGCGAGGTCTTCCTCGTTAATGCTGAGCGCCGTCAGGTCATCCTCATCGTAAGGTATGGTGATATTCACATTCTTGTAGAAGGTGTGTGTTATCTCCTGCCCGCTGCTGTCCAGGGCCTTGAGGTCGTAGCCCAGGCTTACCGGTTTGGCGGTCCTCTGGCGCTTCAGTCCCGCCTGCGGCGACGCCGTAACGGTTATATTCCCCTGCGTCTCGATGGCGCCCGCCGGAATGTAGACGCTGGTGCCGTTATCCAGATCGATCGCCCGGGAGGTACTGGCGTCGAAGGTCACCGAAACCGCGTCAGGGATCGTCTTCGTAACCGCAGCCAGTTGGAGTTCCGCGCTGCCGGAGGCGCTGCCGGTCAGGTCCACGTCCACTTCCGCTGCCTCGTAGAACTCCTTCCCGAAGCCGGTCGCGGCGCCGACGTGCCAGACGTCGCCCTGGACAGCATTAAGGGTGATACTTCCGTCCGCCGCGAAGCCTTCGGTGAAGCCACCCTTGTCCGACCAGGCCCAGACGTGCGCCGGGTAAGGCGCTCCGTCCTTGTAAACGCTCACGCTAATGGTGGCGTCGGCGGCTTTGAAGGCAAGGGTCAACGCGGCTGTTTCCCCGGAAGCAACCTCAATCTCGGCGATCTCCGGGTTGATGTAGCCCCTGTCCGGCGGCAGCGCCGCGCCGACATCGTAAAGACCCGCTGGCACCTGAAGGGCGAACTTACCGTCGCTCCCGCTCTTGGTCATCACGTCGCCGTTCGGCCCGTGGGCGAAAACGTGGGCGAAGGAGACAGGGTTCCCGTCCGGATCATAGACCGTGCCGGCAATCGTCGCATCCGCCGCCTGGAGGCTGATATCCCTGACCACCGTCTGGCCGTCAGCGACGGTGACCGACAGGCTCTCCTGACCCGGCGGCTTGGAGACGTAGCCGCTGTCCGGCGGGGTGAAGCACCCTATCATCCAGTCGCCCGCGACCACGTTCAGCGAGTAGTTCCCGTCCTCGCTGAAACACTCCTGCACCGCTCCCGAGGCGGGGTTAAAGGCGGTGACATGCACGCCGGGGATAAGGCTGCCGCTGCTGTCCTTTACGGTACCGGTAATCTTGGAACTGCAGGCGACAACCGTAATGTTGACCGTTCTGGTTTCAGAGGAGGTCACCGTGACGGTCGTCTTCCCCGACGCGGAGTACCCGCTGGCCGGGTCAAGCCCGACCATGATCTCGTGGGTCCCGGCAGGCACCTTCAGGGTGAAGCTGCCGGCCTGCACCGGCGCCCCGATCCCGCCGGGATTACCCGGCTGCATCGCTACGGCAAAGCCGTTGGCATTGGTCAGGATCGCCCCGTTGCTATTAATGATACGTCCGTTAATGGTAGCATCCGTCTTGAAAACAGTGAAGTTTACCGTCTCGGAGCCGTCTGCCGCCACTTCTACCATCACCGGCGGCTCCATCACCACATAAGAGACATCACTCATCGGGTCCACGCTCACGCCCCACTTGCCGGGAGTGACGCTCAGCGTATACGCCCCGTCGGCTCCAGAGGCCGTCTTCGCGAAACCGGGGCCGTCCTGGCCGAAGGCGATCACCGGCACGCTGGCAACCGGCGTACCGCTGCTGTCCCTGACCGTACCCGTAATGGTTGCGTTCCGGGCCTGCAACTTAAGACTGCCGACGTCATATGTGGCCTCGGTGACCGTTATCTTTACCGGCGCCGGCGAGCCGTAGGATGAATCAGGCGGCAGGAAGGCGCAGACCTTGTATGTTCCGGGCGGCACGGAGATGCTGAAGTTGCTGCTGGCATCACACTGGCCGCTGTTGCCGGCGCCCTGGTCGTTCCGGACTTCGACGTGTACAGTCTGGGCTACGTCCGCCGGAAGAGTACTCCCGTCCGGGGCGAGAATCTTACCGGTTACGATGGCACCGGCCGCCACCACATCGAAGTTTACGGTTTGAGTTTCAGAGCTGTCGTCCTGTTTGAACTCGACTTTCTTTGGGTAACCGGTGTAGCACCAGTCCTTTCCTCTCGAATCAACCATGACCATCCAACTGCCGCCACTCACTCCGAAGGAGTAGTTTCCATCCGCGCCGGTCAGCGTCTCGGCGTAGC
Organism: Bacillota bacterium; assembly: GCA_040757355.1. Taxonomy (GTDB): domain Bacteria; phylum Bacillota; class Desulfotomaculia; order Desulfotomaculales; family Ammonificaceae; genus DTYU01. The sequence continues at coordinate 42,663 of JBFLWY010000003.1, forward strand.
CCGGCGCGCCCTCGCGGAAGGTGAATACCTTCGCACCGCTGAGACCGGCACCGTCTTTATAAACGGTTCCGGTGATCGTCTTCGTGGGCGCGGCAAAGCTGATGACGATCCTGCCGTCAATGAGGCTGGCGGTACCGCCTGTAACTTCGGTCACCGCGCCGCCGGAAACCGTTACCGTAGCCGAGGTATATAGGAGATCGGGCCGGCTGAAGGGCGGCATAACCTCTAAGAAATAGCTGCCGTCCGGGACGCCGCCCATCGCGAAGTACCCGTCGGCACCGGTTGGCGGCGCATGCGTCCCGAACGAGAAGGTTTCCGTGTGCAGGCAAATATGCGCATCCTGCACCGGGGTGATGCCGTCGGGCTCGTAAACCCACCCGACCACCGTCGGGTGGGTCAGGCAGACTACTTTATCAAAAACGGGTTCAGTATACGTGAACGACCAAGGCACAGCATCGGAGTAGCCGGTTTCCGGCGGGGCGAACGCCTCTAAAAGATAAGTGGTTCCGGCGGTCAGCCCGCCTAATTTGAAGCAACCGTTTTCGTCCGTGCAGCCGAAAGCCCTGGAGGTCCAGTCGGTCGTGTGTGCACAGACACCGGTGAACGGCACGGGCGTTACCCCGTCCGGCGCGTAAACCACACCGGTGATCGAAGGCTCGGTCAGTGCCAGCGCCCCCAGGTCTTGCGGTTCCCCGGTTACCGTTACCTTATAATCGGAAATGCCGCTGTAAGCCGATCCGGGCGGCGGCATCACCTCTAAGTAATAATCCCCGGCGTTAAGCGGCGGGAGGTAGAACCGGCCGTCTTCCCCCGTCTGCCCTTCTTCCCGGATCTGCCAGTTCTGGTCGTGGATCTCCACGTGCGCATCCGCCACCGGCGTAGTGCCGCCAGGCTCGTAAACCGTACCCGTGATTGCCGCTGTCCGCAGCGCTAACTTCGGCTGCTCCCCGGTCGCGCCGCCGAAATAAAGCGGCAAGCCGGGAATAGTAAACGGCACCTTCGTCGAAGAAGCATAGGTGCTTCCCGGCGGCGCCTCGGCCTGAACAAAGTAGTTCCCGGCCTTGTGAAGCAACCAAAATAAAGAAAGACGCTTGCAACAAGCGCCCATCCAGGAACCGAACCGGGGGAGACCCCGCTCTGCTATTCAGGAAAAATTTCACTATGCGAATTTCCCTGCCCATCATGTTTCCGACTTCGAACCTCGAACGGACCCTAAACCCTGTCCCTCAAGGTCAAACGTTGAACTTAAGCTGGAGCGGGCGGCTGGGCTCGAATTCTTTAAAGCTGTGTTATATGGTTTTATCTCGTCCAGGAAGGCGCTAACAAGCCTTTTTTGTTTCATTTTGTCCCGTAAGAGACTTCCGCGACGTAAGTTTGCAAATTGGTTGTAAACCAACCCCCTGGATTCTACCGACTTAAGGACGTTTGACTGAAGCTGCTTTACAGGTAAAAGAGGTTTCCGTGATATATACCGACAAAAATATGTGAGAACAACGTCGAGTCCCGTGAGACCAATAAATAAACGGCCGAAACTACGGCCGTTTATTTTCGTTTGGCAGTGATCTCTTTTAGGTTTAACGCTGAACGCCGAATTGCTGCACTCCCGTAGTAACCGGCGCACCCTGGGATTGGGATATTACAGTCTGAAACTGGTTCATCGCCTGCGCTACCATCTCGGGTCGGGCCTGGGGCACCTGGTACCAACCCCTGCTTTGCATCAGCCGGAACCATTCGTCAGCCATTCCCAGGTGTTCCTGCGCCATCCTGCTGAAAGCATGCCTCAACTGCGGTGTGGTTGTCTCCATTGCCCCATACGCGTCACGCAACACGAGATATTTGGTACTGTTCAGGCAATCTATCGCAATGCTGATCGGACTGACCTGCTGATAGTAAGGCATTTTAGCGCTCCTTTCCATGTATTAGCTGAGGGTCCACTGGGTCTGGACGGGCATCATTCCACCTGGATACTGCCGGGCGTTCTGAATGAACCCGACCATCGTCTGGTAATGGTTTTGCAGCATCTGCTGGTGTCTGTTTAACAGGTCGCGCACCTGAGGGTCCGGGGCGTGTTGGGCGTAGACCCTGTATTTTTCAATAAGACTTACATGCCCCATGATCCTCTCGCCCAGTTCCATTATTTCTTTCTCGGACAACAATCCGTTCACCCCCTCATCCGCAGCATTTAGAGCTTATTCTGCCCCGGCAAGGAGCGAACTTGCATAAGAAGTGGCAATTTTGAAGGGTTATTTAACAAAAAAACGCCCATGTGCTGCGCGGAAAAAGAAATGAGGGGCAACTAGTGCGGGGTCCTGATCCCGAACCAGCCAGGCGTGCGGACTTTATTGTAGGATTGGAGACGGGCCCACTCAAGTTTGTCCTGGCGGTGCTGCTTTCGGTTTGATTGTTTTGCGGCGGACGAGGCGGCCGGCAACCGAGAACGCCAACGATAAAGCTGCAACTGCCGGTATTCCAGCAGCAAAATAACCGGAAACATTAAAAAACTCGTAATCAACAACGTGTTGCTCAAACCTAACGGCCACAGGTGGTAAGAAAAAGGAGAAAATTACGAGTCCCAGGTAGATAAGTGTCGGTGTCAAGGTCCCAACCCGTAAAGCGACTCTTAAGCTGTCGCTCCTTGCGCCTTTTACTCCGTACAAGACGGCCAAAAGCAAAATTGTTAGACCCAATCCGAGGCAGATCCAGTTCCGGTAGAGCGCGCTCCCGTCTATCATCCAACAGACCACAGCCCCCAACACAAAAAATAACACCGCAACTACAGTAATATTGTCTTCCTTGGGCCTTTCGTTCCTGGTGGACCACATAAAATAGCCTGTCATTAAAAATATCCAGGGCATTACGATGATAAACAACTCGAGGATGCCCGAATTCGACAGCCGTTGCACCGATCCTACCCCCAGTTACCAGTGCTGCCCTACTCAACCTTTCGTCGCACTTGGGACAAATGGGAGGTCTTTAGTTTCGTGCTCTTTCCATTCCACTTCGATTTGGAATTGAAAAGGGCGGCTGTAACGACACTTGCCAAAACGCTATTGATGAACTAACAATCTCCTGTGTACTCTTTTGCCTTTTTTGTCGGTTTTCCTGCCTAGTAGGTACCTTTTCCACGTAATTTTTTGCCAAACCATTTATTGGAAGGCGGACTCGGCACTGGAAAAATAGTAGGTATAGGTAGCGGCCCTTTTAGTAGAAGCTATAAAAGCTGAATATTTATAAAATGTTTGCACAACGGCCTCCCGAAATTCGGGAGGCCTTGTTTTTCTGAGAAGGATCTGGAGCGGGCGACGGGGATCGAACCCGCAACCCCCAGCTTGGGAAGCTGGTGCTCTACCGTTGAGCTACACCCGCATATATCGGTCGTCAGCTCCTTCTGTAAGGAATTCGCACAGCGAATTCCCTCCGCTGTTACCGACCGCTGACGACTGACGTCTAATAACCGATTTGGTGACCCCACCGGGATTCGAACCCGGGTTACCGGCTTGAAAGACCGGTGTCTTAGTCCACTTGACCATGGGGCCGTCTTACGCCTTGCAAGAACTATTTTACTCAAAAATCTGCGGCGCTGTCAACATCAAAACGGCAGCCGCGTTAAAACACTTCGTGGCAAACAATGGTCTGCTCGCGGCGCGTGCCCACACCGATCATTGCCACCGGAACGCCCGTTAGTTCGGTCAGATGCTCGATGTATCGCCTGGCGTTCTCCGGAAGGTCTTCGAGCTTCCGTGCCCCGGTTATGTCTTCCTCCCACCCCGGCAACTCTTCGTAAACCGGGTCGCACGATCTCAGCATGTCAAGGTCGGCCGGAAAGTGGACTATTTCTTTCCCGCCGCAACGGTAAGCCCGGCAGATTTTCAGCAAAGGAATCCCGGTCAGCACGTCGAGTTTGGTGATGCAAAGGTAGTCAAGGCCGTTAATCCGTACGGAATAGCGGGCTACAACCGCATCAAACCAGCCGCAGCGCCGCGGCCGTCCCGTAGTGGTTCCGAACTCCCGCCCGCGGGTCCGGATATCCTCTCCGAGTTCGTCATCAAGTTCAGTCGGGAAGGGCCCTCCGCCCACACGCGTAGTGTATGCTTTGGCAATTCCCATCACCGTATTTATTACGCGCGGTCCCACCCCGGTACCGATACAGGCGGCTCCCGCAGTGGGGTTTGAAGAGGTGACAAAGGGGTAGGTACCGTGGTCAATATCCAGCAGAGTACCCTGGGCACCTTCGAACAACACGTTTTTCCCCTCAGAAATGGCCTGGTGAAGCACCACTCCGGTATCGGCAATATACCTCGCAAACTTTTCGGCGTAAGCCTCACATGCTTTATAGAGTTCTTCTACGGATACTACCTCTGTACCGTAAACACGTCCGAACAGGCTGTTTTTAAACGCCACATTTTCCTCCAAGCGACGCCGGAGCGTGCCGGTATCCAGCAGATCGACCATCCTTATCCCTGTCCGTGCAGCCTTGTCCATGTAAGCGGGGCCGATTCCGCGGCCTGTTGTACCTATGCGTCCGTTTCCCTTGCGGTTTTCCTCCGCCGCGTCCTGGAGGCGGTGGTACGGCAGAATCAAATGCGCCCGCTCGCTAATCAGCAAGCGCGCCATCTTCACCCCGCGCTGCTCAAGCCCCTCTATCTCTGCCGCCAGTACCGCGGGGTCTATCACCACTCCGTTTCCGATGATGCAAGTCTTATCGGCATGAAGGATGCCCGACGGGATAAGATGCAACTTGAACTCTTCATCGCCGACCACCACCGTGTGCCCGGCGTTGTTTCCTCCCTGGAAACGAACAATGAAATCGGCTCGGGACGCCAGGAAGTCCGTTACTTTTCCTTTTCCTTCATCGCCCCATTGGGCGCCCACCAGCACTACCGTAGCCACTCTGCTTACCCCCTAAGTCGCTCCGAAATTTCCCGCGCCGCCACGACTCCGGAGGCGGAGGCCTGGACAAGCCCCCTGGTTACTCCCGCACCGTCGCCGGCGGCGAACAGGTTCTTTACCTGGGTTTCCAGGCTGGAACTCAAATTAAGCCGTGAAGAGTAAAACTTCACTTCGGCACCGTACAACAACGTATCCCGCGAAAAGATACCCGGAGCCACCTTGTCAAAAGCCTGCAACATTTCAACGATACCCACGAGGTGGCGGTAAGGAAGCACCAGGCTCAAGTCTCCGGGAGTCGCCTCGGTCAGGGTGGGCCTGACAAGCCCTTTAGCAAGACGCTCCGGGTTAGTCCTCCGGCCCGCAAGAAAGTCGCCGAGCCTTTGCACGATAATCCCGTTGCCGAGCAGGTTCGCCAGGCTGGCGATATAACGCCCGTACGCAATCGGCTCCTTGAACGGCTCCGTAAACGTCTTGCTCACCAGCACGGCGAAGTTGGTGTTCTCTGTTTTCCGGTAAGCATGCGTATGACCGTTTACCGTAACAACGCCGTCGTTGTTCTCCATTACCACCTCGCCGCCGGGGTTCATGCAAAAGGTACGTACCTTGTCCTCAAAGGTTCTGGAATAATAAATACACTTTACCTCGTAAAATATCCTCGTCAGGGGCTCCAACACCGCTGCCGGGACTTCCACCCGGACACCGATGTCCACGGGGTTGACCGCCATCTTAAGCCTCAGGTGTCTAGCTTCGTGACGGAGCCAACCGGCTCCCTCCCTCCCCGGGGCCACAATAACGTACCGCCCCGTCAGGACCTCCCCACCGGAGGTTTTTACGCCATGAACCCGGCCCTTTGAAGTCAGAATAGACTCTACCGGGCATTGCATCCGTATTTCCACCCGCGGGGCCAGGAAGTCTCTCATCCGTGCCAGAACTTCGGCACAACGCCCTGTACCCAGGTGCCTTATGGGAACCGGTACGACCTTCAGTCCCGCGAAGACCGCCCGGCGCATTACCTCCTCATAATCCTCTTCTCTCCCGGCGCCGTAAACCTCCGGGGGTGCGCCGAACTCCTTGTAAATGCCGTCAACGTAGCCGACAAGGTCCTTGAGGTATTCCTCTCCGACGTATTCCCCAAGGCTCCCGCCTACTTCGGGAGAAAGCGTGAGCTTTCCGTCGCTGAATGCACCGGCCCCTCCCCAGCCGCAAACTGTAGCGCACGGGGTGCAATGACGGCAGATGCCGCCGTCCGACCTTGCCGCGCAGACCCTGTTCTTGATCTCCCAACCCTTATCAAGCATGATGATCTTCAGGTCGGGTTTTTTCCTTACAAGTTCAACTGCGGCGAATATTCCGGCCGGACCGGTACCGATAATGATTACGTCGTATACCTTCTCCGTCGTAGAATCTCCCTTCTTACATACATAAGGCGGGTAAGCCCACCAGAGTATATTAAAAACCGAGGTTGGTGTCAACCGCTGTACTCAGTGTCAGTGCAGAAAAGGGCGGCCCTTTTTATTCTATTAAAACTCCCGTGCTAGGTTAACGAAACAGGTAAACTCCTTCAAGAACGCGAGTTCCACTGTTCCAACCGGCCCATTCCGCTGTTTGGCGATAATTATCTCAGCGATGCCCTTTTTTTCTGTATCCGGCCGGTAGTATTCCTCGCGGTAAATAAACATTATCACATCCGCGTCCTGTTCGAGCGCCCCGGATTCTCTCAAGTCGGACATGACCGGTCTTTTCTCGTGTCGCTGTTCGACCGCCCGGCTGAGCTGTGATAGGGCTACTACGGGAATGTTCAGCTCCTTTGCAAGTGCTTTCAACGACCGCGAAATTTCGGCGATCTCCTGCTGCCGGTTCTCCACCCGGCGGGTGGGCTGCATGAGTTGCAGGTAGTCGATGATAAGCAGCCCTAAGCCCTTTTCGGCCTTGAGCCGTTTCGCCCTTGCACGCATCTCCCTGACAGTAAGGCCCGGGGTATCGTCGATAAATATGGGCAGTGGGGCGATAGAGCCAGCCGCTTCGGTCAGGTTCCGCCAGTCTTCATCGCTGAGCAGGGCCGTGCGGATACGCTTGTGATCTATTTTTACTTCAGCCGTAAGCAACCGCTGTACAAGCTGTTCCTTGGACATCTCGAGGCTGAAAAACCCGACCGGGACACCTTTCTTCGCTACGTTCATGGCGATGGAAAGCGCCAGGGCGGTCTTCCCCATGCTCGGGCGGGCTGCCGTTATGATCAGGTCTTGCGGCCAAAGGCCGCTGAGGATCCGGTCCAGGTCGGCAAATCCCGTGGGCAGACCCAGCATTTCCCCTTCCGCCTGGTAAACCTCCTCGATGTGCTTGAGGGTCGCTTCAAGAATGCTTCTTAAAGAGGCGAATGTGCCGGTTACCCTGTCCTGTGCCAATTCGAGAATCATGCGCTCGGCTTCGCCGAGCAGTTTCCGCGGGTCGTCACCGGCTTCGTAACCCATATCACGGATTCGGGTGGCAACCTGGATAAGCGTCCGCAAAAGAGCCTTCTCCGCCACCATGCGGGCGTACTGCTCTGCGTGTGCGGTGGACGGAACAACATCCGCCAGCGTGACTATGTAGCTTACACCGCCCGCTCGCTCAAGGTATCCTTTCTGGCGCAATGCATCCGTGACGGTGATGATGTCTATGGGGACGCCAGAATCGTCAAGAGTAAGAATTGTCTCAAAAATAAGCCGGTGCGGCTCCTGGTAAAAATCTTCCGGTTGAACCAGGCCCACCACTTGGTGGATGACATCCGGGTCTAAGAAGATCGCCCCCAGGACCGCCTGTTCAGCATCAATATTTTGCGGCGGTTGCAGTTCTGTTACGGCCGTGCTCAAGTCCTCACCCGCTTTACTTTGGGTCTACGGTCACCTTAATTTTCACAGTGACGCCCGGCGCAAGCCTTACCCCTACCGGATAAGTGCCGGTTTCCTTGAGCGGCGCGTCGAGCATAATCTGCTTTTTGTCTAAAGCGATGCCGAATTCCTTTTCAAGGGCGGCGGCTATATCCTTGCCGGTTACCGCACCAAATAACTTACCGCCCTCGCCCGTTTTCACGCGCACACGTACAGTAGCGTCTTTCAGGCTGGCTGCCGTCTCCGCCGCCCGCCGTACAGTGTCCTCGGCTTTTTTCTCGCGCTGCCTCCGGATGCGTTCCAACTCCTGAAGTTTTCCCGGCGAAGCCGGTTCCGCCAACCGCCTCGGGATGAGGTAGTTGCGGGCATAACCCTCGGCTACCGTGACTACTTCACCGGCCTTGCCCAAGTTTTGCAGATCCTTTAGCAACAGCACCCGCAACAGAATCACTCCCCACAACAGAGTTTCCCGTGAACGCACGTCCTTATTGTCTTCGCAGCCCGAGCATACCGGTTGCTTATGTAAACCGGTCTCAGTTAGTCAACTTTCGCAGTTGTGGTAAATAGCCGTGCTGTTCGTTGTCCTCGGAGCACCGTGCTCCGGGACAACGCCAGCGGCTTTTTTCGCACTTGTGCCCTGAGCCGCAAGTTTTAGTGCGAAAGTTGAAACTGTTATTAGTGGTAGTCTTTCGGCGCAGGGTGACGTAAATCCTGCCGGTTAACAGACCGGATGTAAACAGCCCGGTAATTGCATACCTCTTTGAAATCCCAGCGGTTTCTTATGTCGAGACCGCCCGGCACTCAGCGGGCTGTTCCAACTTATTACCGCAAGGATTGCGCCGCCCCTTTTGCTCGGACAACAGCTTTGTCCGCTTACTGCAGAGATAGGCCCTCTTTATTCTTGGTATGCGGCTTCCGGTGCGAAGACTGCGCTCGATGAAAAAAAGCAGCCTGGCAACCCCTCTTCGGCGCAGCCAGGCTTGCTCTTTCACTGCCGAGCTTCCCCGGATCAGTCGCTTACAAACGGCAACAGTGCCATGGTCCGGGCTCGCTTAATCGCCACGGTAAGCATTCGTTGGTGATACGCACAATTGCCTGAAATCCTCCGCGGGAGAACTTTGCCCCGTTCAGTGATATACTTCTTCAGCCGGGCTACATCCTTATAGTCAGCTACCGGAACCTTTTCCACGCAGAAGCTGCATATCCGTTTTTTACGCCGGCCCCGGCCGCGCTCGCGCTTCATCGCATTACCTCCTTAAATTATGGGTCTTGTTTGACCCTCCCGGGTACTCCTTTTGCAGGGTTTTGTCCTTCGTATATACTGTATATACAGTCAATATTGTATATACCGACTATCCCGAACTTCCCTCTATACGGGGCACAATCCAAAGCACAGTCTGTGCCCTCAGAACGGTATGTCGTCGTCAGAAAAGTCCACTGCCTCCCCAAAAGGCTCTTGTAAAGGCTCTTCCGCTTTACCGCCGGGTTCCGACCCCGGAGGACGTTCGCCTTCGCGCGGCCGGTCGAGAAACCGTACAGAATCGGCCACAACTTCCGCCGCCTTCCGCCGAATACCCTGGCTGTCGTCGTATGATCGGATCTGCAGTCTTCCCTCAACGGCAACCAGACGCCCCTTGGTAAGGTTTCGGTGGCATATCTCGGCCTGTTTCTGCCATACCACAATGTCAATAAAATCGGTCTGGCGTTCACCCTGCCTCCCCGAAAAAGCCCGGTCAACCGCAACGGTGAAGCTCGCCACCGCGGTGCCACTGGGCGTATACCGGAGTTCCGGGTCCCGGACAAGCCGTCCGATTAAAATCACGCGGTTAAGCATTACCCCGCCTCCTAATCCTCCCGGACAATAATATGGCGGATCACGTCTCCCGAGATTTTAAACACCCGGTCGAGTTCCTTCACCGCCGGCGCTTCTGCCTTAAATCGCATGATCACATACTGTCCTTCGCGCTCTTTGTCAATCTCGTAAGCCAGCCGGCGCTTACCCCACCGGTCAACACGGTCGACGGTCCCGCCTTGTTCTTCAACAATGGTCTTGAATCGATTTATCGTGGCGTCGAGCTGTTCCTCTTCGATGCCGATGCGCACGATGTACATGGTCTCATACTGACGCACTCAATCACCTCCCTTCGGTCTAAGCGGCCCCGGTTGAACCGGGGCAGGGAGTAAAATTGCCTGTAGGCCCTCCTCCTGTGCCGACCAGACTTTGCTTGCTTCAACAACCGCTTAGGCGGTCATTATGAGCGTAAACGCCTTTTCGCTGATAATAAAAGCGGTGTTATTTTACCATAGTAGATAAGCCCTGGCAAGCATCTTTTCGCCGTCTAAGCATGACCCGGCTTTCTTCCGCCCTTCAAGCTCCGCAGGAATTTCTCCCTCGGCATAAGAATAATCCGCCCGCAGCCGCAACACTTAAGGCGGATGTCGACGCCGGTTCGAAGGATTTCCCAATCCTCGCAACCGCAAGGGTGACGTTTTCTTAGACGCACTATGGAGCCGATCTGCAAATCGAGCAAACCGCCACCTTCTCATACCAATTATCCCCTGAACTCGGGAAAGTGCCGCGATAAAAGCCGGGGTTCTATTTGCGGCGCCCAGCACGCAACTTGAGACAACAAACTTGAGACAACGGATGTTTGTGAACCACTAACGCTGCCCACACCCAACTACTTAAAAAGAATTTGCTCTTTAACCACTAATGTTCCTTCAAAAGTCCGCCTTTTCCAGCTGCCGCCGTTTCCCATTTGAGTGCGGGGTAAGGCTTGCACCTTATAATACCAAGGCCGCCGCCTATAGTTGAGAGCTGAGAAAGGCCGCTTGAGAAGTAGTTGCGAGAAGTGGGAAGTAAGAATAAGGTAGATTTCGCGTGGCGAACTCCTTCAGCCTCCGCCTTTGATACTATGCTTCGCACCCCAATGTGTGGTTAATATCTGCAGCAGCCTCTTATCTATTGTTCAGGCTTACCCACGGCAAAAACCCTATTACCACCTTTAAAAACCCTTCGTAATAAGGAACCAGAAAGGCCGCTTCCAACGCCCGGGTCAAGAAATTTTCCGGCCCCTTAAAGTAGCTCAGGAAGCTTGCTCCGTAAAACAAAAGCAGTAGAAGAGCCGCTCCGCCAATGGCTCCCCACAAGGCACCAAGGAGAATACCCCCGGTGCGATCGAAGGGCCGAAACAACAGCCACTTGCGGAAAAAGGTCAGGTGGCTCCCGATATAAAACCACAGGCGTTCAATCACGGCAAAGATCAGCACAAAGGCCCCCGCATTAATAATTGCACGTGCCAGACTGTACAAGGGGTCGGCCCCGGCAGCAGCCCCGGGATAGATGGTGTCCATCCCTAACAAGGAGGAGGCACCCTGAAGAACGCCGGCACTGAGCAGTGCTCCGCCGTTCCCGGCGTGCGCATCAACAATAGCGTCCGGCAGCTTAAAGAAATTTGCCAGCCAGGCAGCAAGGATATCCGCCAGGTGCCACTGCTTCTCAACAAAGTCGCTGACCACCCGGTGGTAACGGGCGGCGGCCAAAAAAGCAGCCGCTATTCCCGTGAGCCGGATGCAGCTTAAAACAAGTCCCGTTTTTTGGCCTCTATAGACGCCGCCTGCCAGGATCAAAATCAAAACAGCATCCAGCCAGTTCACCTTTTTGCCTCCGCTTCTTTTTATGAATTGTTCGTGAGAGGTCGCCCGAATTCCTTTTTCCCTTGCCGTCATCCTTAACAGGTTTTACCCTCTACCGCAGTCATCTCCCAAGCCCGCTGCCGTTCTCCCTTTCCGGAGACAATGAGCCTGAAGCAAGGTTTTTGCCCGACTCTGTACCCGTCGCCGGCCTCCAGAGGCCGCCCGTGTTTTACTATACGCGTTCCACTATATTATTACACCCGTCGCGTGTCGTTTCCCGCCTAAAATATTTGAGGTAAAAACGGGCATAAACACACCGTCCACTGGCAATAAATATATTAGTTTTACCAGTAGGGAATGTTAGAAGTTGTAAATCTCGAATGGGAAGCACATATAGCCATATAAAGCGTCAAGACAACTTCTTAACCATCCCTCAATTATATGGTAAGGGGTGGATTGTATGGAGGAATACCCCGCAATCACTCATATTACCGCAGAAGCTATCCCACCGAGGTTCCGGATTTACTACGAGGAACCGGACGCCGCAGTGCTTCTTGCAGAGAGTATCCGTGATCGCCTAAGCCTGTATGAATCGGGTAAAGACAGGCCAAAGGTGATTTTGTGCATCGGTACCGACCGCTCCACCGGTGACTCCCTTGGTCCGCTTGTGGGGAGCAAGGTTGCAGCGATGAATAACGGCTGCTATCACGTTTACGGGACCTTGGCGGAGCCGGTGCATGCTACAAACCTTAAGGAAAAACTGCAGGAGATTAACCTTCGCCACCGGAGCGCTTTAGTAATCGCCGTGGATGCATCTTTAGGATACCCAGAAAACGTCGGCGCCATCAATGTAGGAGTCGGCCCGCTTATTCCCGGGGCAGGAGTAAACAAATCTTTGCCTCCGGTGGGGCACCTACATATTACCGCGGTGGTGAACGTCGGGGGGTTTATGGAATACGTTGTCCTGCAAAACACCCGCCTTAGCATCGTGATGCGTCAGGCGGAGGTAATCGCAGACGCTTTTCTGAGATTGGCGCAGGAAGAACAGGCGAAGGCACAGGCCGCCACGACCCGTTAAAAGCGAAAACAGAGCTCCTTTAAAGTACCAGACCCGACACATTTGCTTGTCGGGTCTTATCTTTTTTCCAGGGAAGCCCTTACCGCATCAAGAATATCGGCCGGGGTCTTCCCCTGGGCATCAATTACCGGTCCGTCGAAAGTTACGTTCTGGAAATTCAACATATTTTTCTGGGCCCCGCTGGTCACCAGGGCTACGGCGCCGCTCGCTGTCTCCAGGGGAACCACCTCGAATCCTTCCCTCTGTAAAATTCTTTTCACGTCTGACAGTCCTTCGTCAACGGCCACCTTAGGCACAGACCCACCTCCTATCTCATAATATTATAGGATCATACTTTCAAAATGCATTCTTCTTCCGTCGGCGCGACGACCTGCCTGTCGGCAGACAGGTAAGCTTCGCATTACTGCGTCAGGCTCGCCCAGCACTCAGTTACATCTTGATAAGATACTACTTTTGAGGGAACACATATTTGTCCGCCCCGCGAAACTGCGCTTTCACAGCAATCTGAGTGCTGGGTTCCTCGCATTGCTCGCTCCTCACCGCGTTCCGTTTGTATTACTCTTCTGCATTTGAGTAACCAGCTTACAGGTCTATTCGCCCCATCTTCATCCTTAATAAACATGCCTTTCGCTGCACTCAGGCACAAAACGCTATGAAAATCCGTGTTCATCCGTGGTTTATTCCCTTTCTCCGTCTCCTGCTCCTAACGTAGAACATCGCACGTAGAACGATTTTCAGATTTCGTGGTGTCGCTTGTCAGCGGCATGAGGAATCCAAACAATTTCCCTTCATTGAAATAGACTTCCACATATATAAAAGGTGTTTGCTTTCGGATAGTATGGACTATATTACCATGATTTATGCAGGAAGTGATTAAACTACCGGACCGAGTTCTTTGAGGAGGGAGATTACCTCTTGATCTGAAGTCTGGTCGAAGTGATAATAAAACTGCCCTACGGCCATGAAAAGCTCCGGGACGAGCAAACAGATCAGCTCGTCTACCTCGGGACGCAGGTTTTCGAGTGTATCAGGCGGTGCAACGGGCACGGCTAGTATGATTTTCTTCGGGTCCGCCTTCCGGAGGGAACGCAATGCCGCCGTAACAGTGAAGCCGGTGGCGATTCCGTCGTCGACAAGGATTATGGTGCGGTTACGCCACGAGAGAAGGGGTTTGTCCCCCCGGTAAAGGCGCATGCGCCGGTTAATCTCTGCAACGGCATGAGCGACCAGTTGTGCTTTCGTTTCATCTTTGATGGAGAAGTGACGGAGAAGCTCTTCGTTGAAAATGGCGGTCCCGTCCTGGGTTACCGCGCCGATCGCCAGTTCCGGATTGTACGGTGCACCGATCTTTCTAGGGATAATAATGTCAAGCGTAAGACTGAGCGCCCGCGCTATCTCGGCACCGACCACCACGCCTCCCCGCGGTATCGCAAGCACCAACCCCTGAGGGAGTTCTCGTCCTGCCAGGCGCTCCGCCAATCGGCGGCCAGCATCTACACGGTCGGTAAACATACTATTCCCTCCGCTGAAAATAGTACTTCTCTCGCAGGGCGCGGCGATAAGCAATCCAGCACTCAACCTCAAACGGTATAAATTCAGTATGGTTCCGGTACTCTTATGGTAGTCAAGGCTTGTAGTCTATGTAGTGTATACCGCATTGAGTGCTGGATCAGCCGGGGGAGCCGAATCCTCACCCAGCACTCAGTTACATCTTTATAAGATACTACTTTTGAGGAAACACATATTCGTCCGCCCCGCGAAACTACACTTTTATAGCAATCTGAGTGCTGGGCTCCGGTTCGTCTCACCCGGTCTTCCTTGCACTGCATCACTTCCCGCCGCGTTCCGTTTATGTTACAACTACTGCATCTGAGTAACAAGCTTACGGGTCCACATTTTCATCCGTGGTTTATTCCCTTTCTCCGTCTCCTGCTCCTAACGTAGAACATCGCACGTAGAACGATTTTCAGATTTCGTGGTGCCTCCTCCGGCGGCATGTGGGACTCCACTCCGCTGAAAACAGTACTTCTTTCGGTGGGCGCGGCGATGATTTGAGAAGTGAGATGTGGGAGGTTAGAGGTGAGATTTCTTAAGGGAGAAATTCGCGCAGCGAATTTCTCCAAATACTCACACTTCGCCCCTCTCACTTCTCCCTTCCCAGTACGCTCCGGCCCCCAGCACTCAGTGCAGTCCTTCAGAGTTTGAAGCTACCACTTATTTAGACCAACGAAGGTTTCTTCTTCGCAGCTCAAATGCTACGCCGAGTACTGGGCGGCATGTGGGACTCCTAACTCTGTGAGCGCGCCTCTCTCAGCACATCCTCTTCCTCTGATGAAATACGCGTCGCCGGGGCGCCTCGCGAAACTTTCTTAGCGTACGTACGTGTCTCTTCGCGTCCGTATAGGCTGGTGAGTATAAGCCCGTCTCCTTCCCCGTCGAGGAGTGCAAGGCTGAAGCTGAGGTCGCTTCCCACATCGTCAAAGGCGTTAAAACGCTTCACTACCGGCGTCCGTGTGCACTTGCGCAGCAGCACGGAGAACCTGTCTTGTTCCGCGCTTAAGGTGTCGATGCGTCTTTCTAAACGATCAAGCCCTCCAACCACTTTTTCCAGTTGAGCTAAAAACTGCTCATTACGTGCAAACCTGTTCAGGAGCCGATAACGGCGGTCCAATCTGGATACGTTTAAGTAATTGATGATGCTAACGCCGAGGGCCAGGACGGCTAAAACTGCAACCCCGCTTAGCACAAAACCTCCGTAATGCGAATATAATTCGTCAATACCCACCCTGTTTATTCCTCCTCAAGGCGTAATCTACACTAAACAAGACGGTAGTCTGCTATCATTTTCCGTAAACGGGCGTATGTCGGCGGGTCCAAGGCTTCAAGCATTTCGATATCGATCCGGCCGAGGAGTTCCTTCAGCGCTGCACCGCGAAGCATCCATTGATAGTAAGCGCGGCCGCCATGGTGGTATGGACCGTAAAGCCTCGATCCCGGGACGTTCGTGAGCAGCCAGGAGAAAAGTGCTTCGTGACGGATATGCATTCTGAGCGTTACCTGAGCCTGCCGGCCGTCACCGCCGAAATGACCTTCACCGATCAGCAACCCGAGAACCAGGCCTTTTGTAAAGTCGTCCATCTCGATCTGTTTCACCGTCAAGTTTCACGTGAAACTTTTCCGGTTTTTATTACCCGCTTAGTAAACTCTGCGATCTCTTCTCTGTCCCGAAAAGAAATTTCCAAGCGCCACCGCTTGCGTACCAACCGAAAAGCAACCTTTTTCTTCAGCACGCGGGATAAGGCGGACGCGGCAGCCGTTATCTCTTCGTCGGCGGGGACGGCCTCTTTGGCGTTCCCTCCCGCTCCCGATTCCTTCCGCTTTACCGCTTCCTCCACCTCTCGTACCGACAGCCCTCTCGCTGCCGCCTTCCGCGCAAGGTCCTCCTGCGCCGCAGCATCGTGCAAACTCAGCAGCGCTCTCGCATGGCCCGCGGTCAACTGGCCTGTCTTGAGAAGCAATAGGACGGCCGGCGGCAGGGTTAAAAGCCTGAGCGCGTTTCCAATGGCCGAGCGGCTCTTACTGACCTGTCGGGCAACTTCTTCCTGCGTAAGTTTGAACTCGTCGATGAGCCTTTGATATGCCGCAGCTTCCTCAAGGGGGTTGAGGTTCTCCCGTTGAACATTTTCCACCAACAGAGCTACTGCGCTTTTTGCGTCATCGTAGTCCCTGACCAGCGCGGGTATCTCCTGCCAGCCGAGCAACTTACAGGCACGCCACCGTCTCTCTCCCGCTACGACTTCGTAACCCTTCTTTATGCGCCTAACCACGATGGGCTGTAAAAGTCCGTGCTCCTTGATGGAAGCCGCCAGTTCCGCAATTCCTTCTTCGTCCCAGTTCTCCCGCGCCTGAAGCCGGTTTGCCCGGATCTGTGCGATCTCAATCTGTCGCAGCTCTTCACCTGCCTCAGTAAGCACCGGTATTAATGCATCGAGCCCCCGGCCGAGACCCCTCGGCTTAACCATTGCCAGCCACTTCCTTTGCAAGTTCAAAGTAAATCTCTGCACCCCGGCTCTTAGGATCATAAACCACCACCGGCTTGCCGTGGCTTGGCGCCTCGCTGAGCCGGACGTTTCTCGGTACTACCGTCGAATAAACCTTCCGGCGGAAGTGCTTCTTCACCTCTTCCGCCACCTGGATGGAAAGGTTCGTCCTGCCGTTGAACATTGTAAGCAGCACCCCTTCGATCTCCAGCCGGGGGTTCAGCCGCCTTTTAACCAGTTGAATGGTATTTAAGAGATGCCCGACTCCTTCAAGTGCGTAGTACTCGCATTGAATCGGAATTATCACTGAGTCCGCTGCGGTAAGGGCGTTGAGGGTTAACAGGCCGAGTGACGGCGGGCAGTCGATCAGGATAAATTCGTACTCTCCCCTGGTCCGCGCGATCGCTCTGCTTAGAATGCCTTCCCGGTTTACTTCGCTGACGAGCTCCACCTCTGCTCCGGCAAGGTTTAGATTTGCCGGCACGATATCCAGCTTCTCAACCCAAGGACAGGGCAGCCGGGCACTCCGGAGCGCCGCCCCGTTAACCATAACGTCATAAAGAGAATACTTTATCTTTTTACTCGTAATGCCAAGTCCGCTTGTGGCGTTACCCTGAGGGTCGGCGTCAATAACCAGGGTCCGGTAACCTATTAAGGCCAGGCAGGCGCCTAAATTGACCGCTGTTGTTGTTTTTGCCACGCCGCCTTTTTGGTTGGCAACCGCAATCACCTTGCCCACTTGCCACGGCCTGCCTTTCCCCAATATTCCTGGCTTCCAAGGTTCAAAAGAATTATTCCACGTTTGCAAATAAACTCCTGCTTGTCAGCGGTTGTCTGACGCCGGAAAAAAGGGGGATACAAAACGCCTCATTTTCTTTCGGCAGTACGAAAGTACCGACCGTACGGGCTCTGCGGGTCTACAGCGGTTTCCTCCGGGGAATGCCGGGGCGCCGCGGGTAAGCGTCCGGCGTATGTTTTGTTTTATTGATAAACAGAAGAAGCCGCCTGTCTCCAGTTAACGGCAACCGATATTCTTTTATTGCCGCCGCCTGTCCGCCGAGTATACTTATTGCTTTTACCGCGTCGGCCGTTTCCTCTTTCCCTTTTGGCCCCTTGAAAGCCACAAAAGTACCCCCTACACGTACAAATGGGAGCGTGTATTCTGCAAGTTCCCGTAAAGGTGCTACTGCTCGTGCCACAACCCAGTCGAACTTCTCACGGTACTCCACGGCCCTCCCGTAGTATTCCGCTCTCCCCGAGAGAACCTCTATATTTTTAAGCTGCAGTGCCACCGCTACCTTTTCCTGAAACTCTGCTTTCTTGTTAACCGCTTCTAGAAGGACGATGCGAAGCCATCTTACCGCTATCCCCAACGGGATACCGGGAAAGCCGGCACCGCTGCCAACGTCAAGCAACCGTTCTCCTGGGGAAAATGATGCCCACTTAAGGAGCGCCAGCGAGTCAATGAAGTGCTTTATCGCCACTTCCGCCGGGTGAGTAATCGCAGTCAGATTAAGAACCGCCGCCTCCCTGGCAAAAAGCTCGTAATAGGAAAAAAGAAGCGCTTCTGCACCAGGCTCAAGCGCTATATCCATAATTTTTAACCCCGCACGCAATGCTTCCAGGAACCTCATCGCTTATTCACCGCAATCTTTGAATACTATAAATGCACCTGCTCAAGCAGGCTCGGTCTTCCGGCGGCTTTCTCCGGAACCCTGTGTCTCTACTCCGCGCTGCCGTCGGAAGCCTTCTGTTCTTTTGCCCGCTTGAGAAAGATCATCAGCGTCGCGATGTCGCCACTTGATATGCCGCTTATCCGGGCTGCCTGGCCGACGGATGCCGGCCGCACCCGTTTCAGCTTCTCTCTCCCCTCGTTTGACAGCCCCTTAACAGTGTCATAATCGAAGTCCGCGGGGATCCTCTTTTCCTCCATCCTGCGGAAACGCTCCACTTCCCCGATTTGCTGCCTGATGTAGCCTTCGTACTTTATCTGGTTTTCCACCTCAGAGGCCACATCAGGTGGCGCCGCTTCCGGAAGCACGCCTGCCTTAAAAACGTCAGCGTAACGGATCTCCGGCCTGCAGAGCAGCTCGGCGACCTTCATCGTCCTTCTTGGTACACCCTCTCCCTTTTCGCCGAGGAGGCGCGAAACAAGTTCTGCGGGCACCACCGCCTCTTTCAGCCTTTCTAGCTCCCTGGCGATCGCCTCCCGACGCCGTACGAAAAGTCCGTAACGCGCCTCGCTGACCAGCCCCACGCGCCGTCCCTTCTCTGTAAGGCGGAGGTCTGCGTTGTCCTGGCGGAGGAGCAGCCTGTATTCAGCCCGGGCAGTTAGCAACCGGTAGGGCTCGTCCGTTCCTTTTGTTACGAGGTCGTCTATCAGCACGCCGATGTACCCCTCGTCCCGGCCGATTACCAGGGGCTCCTCGCCACGTATAAAGAGAACAGCGTTAATCCCGGCGATCAGCCCCTGAGCTGCAGCCTCTTCGTAACCTGAAGTGCCGTTTATCTGTCCCGCCAGGAATAGGCCCGGGACCTGTTTTACCATCAGCCAGGAATTCAATTGCGTCGGCACCACGTAGTCGTACTCGATGGCATACCCGGGTCTGGTGATTACGGCCTTTTCCAGCCCCGGTACCGTTCTGAGCATCGCTATCTGTACATCTTCCGGGAGGCTTGTGCTCAAACCCTGGATATACATCTCGGGTGTGTTCCTGCCTTCCGGTTCAATGAAAACCTGGTGCCTCTCCCGCTCGAACTGAACCACTTTCCCTTCTATCGATGGGCAGTACCGCGGGCCCGTTGCCTTGATTATCCCGGAAAACAGCGGTGCGCGGTGGAGGTTCTCGCGGATTATCCGGTGCGTTTCCGGTGTGGTATAAGTAAGCCAGCAAGATTCCTGTTCCCCGATACGGTGTTTCCCCAGAAAAGAAAACGTACCCGCCTGAGGGTCGCCGGGCTGGGGGATCATCTTGCTGAAATCGATAGTCCGCCTGTCCACGCGCGGTGACGTTCCCGTCTTAAACCGGCCCATTGCCAGCCCGAGATCTTTCAAGCTTTCCGCCAGCCCGACGGCTGGCAACTGCCCGTTCGGCGCTCCCGGGTAAGTCGTGTCCCCCACCACGATCTTCGAGCGGAGGTACGTGCCCGTGGTGACCACCAGGGCGCGTGTCGCAAAGAAGGCCCCGGTCTCGGTTACCACCCCCTCGACGACACCGCCGACGACGCTTATTCGCTCCACCCGTGCCTGTCTGATGTGCAACAGGGGCTCTTTTTCCAAAACCCGGCGCATTTCCTGCTGGTACCGTACCTTGTCGGTCTGCGCGCGTAACGCGCGTACTGCCGGTCCTTTGCCTGTGTTAAGCGTCCGCATCTGAATCGCCGCTTTGTCCGTATTAACTGCCATTTCGCCGCCCAGAGCGTCGATTTCCCGCACCAGATGCCCTTTGGCGGGACCGCCTACTGCAGGGTTACAGGGCATCAGCGCCACGTAGTCAAGGTTTAGGGTAAGCAGCAACGTCCGCATACCCATCCTGGCTGACGCCAGGGCAGCTTCGCAGCCTGCATGGCCGCCTCCGATTACGATGATGTCGTATGCCCCGCCTGTAAACAACCCTTACACCTCACTTGCCCACGCAAAAATCCCTAAATATACCCTCGATCACGTCTTCCGTCACGGTCTCCCCGGTGATTTCACCAAGCGCTGTTGCCGCTGAACGAACATCGAAACTTACTAAATCTTCCGGTACGCCGGCGGTCAAACCTTGTATCGCTGCGCTGATCCCGGATACGTAGCGGTTAACGGCATCCCAGTGGCGCACCCGGCTGATGAGCACCTCGTCAGGACGTAAAATACGCCCCTGGAACACTTTGTCTGCTATGGCCCGGCGTAAACATTCCAATCCTTCTCCGGTAAGCGCCGACAGCCTGGCGATCGTTACATCGCCCGCAAACTTCTGGATCTCCGTGTTGGAGATGCCCTCCGGCGCAAGGTCTATCTTATTGACGGCCACAATGCGCTCCCGCCCCGCGGACGCTTCAAATACCGCCGTATCTTCCCGCGTTAAGCCGGTCGTCGCGTCAAGTACTATAACCACCAGTTGCGCACCGGACAACGCTTCCCTTGCACGTTCGACACCTATCTTTTCTACTTCTTCCACCGCGTCCCTTATTCCCGCGGTGTCAAGGATCCGGACTGGGATGCCTTCCACATTAATTATCTCTTCAATGATGTCCCTGGTGGTTCCCGGCCATGCGGTAACGATCGCCTTGTCCTTACCCGCAAGGTTATTCAACAGCGATGACTTTCCTACGTTTGCCTTACCGGCGAGCACCATGCTTATCCCGTCCCTATAAACCGCTCCGGCCGCCGCGTTTTCCAACAGCGCCGTCCCCCTTGCCTTCAGTTCCTCCAGACGGGAGAGCAATTCCGCGCGTTCCATCCCCGGTACATCGTCCGGGAAGTCTATGCCTGCCTCAACAGCGCTCAAAACCGACACCGTTGCTGCGCGCAATCCCTGTATCTCACGTGTTAATCGTCCCAACAACTGACCCTGGGCGACCCGAAGCCCTTCCTCAGTAGCCGCGCGGATAACGTCCAGGACGGCCTCTGCCTGGCACAAATCGATTCTCCCCCCAAGCAAGGCCCGCTTGGTGAACTCCCCGGGTTCAGCAAGGCGCGCCCCTGCAGAAAGCACCGCTTCCAGCACCTTCTTTACCGCAATAAAGCCCCCGTGGCAGTTAAACTCAACCACATCTTCGGTTGTAAAGCTGTATGGCGCGCGCATAAAAGAAAGAAGGACCTCATCGATGACCGTCCCGCTTTCCGGGTCCAACACGAACCCGTAAACCAGGCGATATCCCGGTCCCTCCGCCCAGGTGCGGTTTTTCTTCGGCATGAATACCTTCTTGGCTATGGCCACCGCATCCCGGCCACTTACCCTGACAATCCCTATTCCTCCCTCGCCGAGAGGCGTAGAAATCGCGACGATTGTATCCTCGGGCACCGCATCACCCGCTATTTCCTCGGGGAAATTACTATCTTTCTGAACGGTTCCTCCCCTTCGCTAAAGGTGTATATGTCGTCCCGGCCTCTTAGCGCCATGTGAATGACACGCCGTTCGTGGGGGTTCATCGGCTCCAAAACTACGCTGCGGCCCCGCCGCTTTGCCTTATCCGCCAGTTTCATCGCCAACTCCCGCAGCGTTTCGTCCCGCTTTTTCCGGTACCCTCCGATGTCTATCTGCACCCGTTTCTTCTCACCCTCCGTCCGGTTCACCGCCAAACCGACGAGGTACTGCAGCGCGTTAAGCGTCTCGCCCCGTCTGCCGATAAGGGCGCCTAACTTTTCGCCGTTGACCTCGATATCTATTGTTTCTTCGTTCTCCTCTACAACAACGTTACCGTCTAATCCCATTGCGCCGATAATATTTTTGACAAGGACGCGCGCTCTCTCTCCTAAACTTTTTTTGACCGCCACCTTTACTACCGCCGGCTTTCCGCCAAGTATGCCGAACAGTCCCCTTGCGGGTTCGCTTAGTACTTCAACCGACACATCGTTAATGGTAGCCCCTAACTCAACAAGCGCCGATTTTACTGCTTCGTCCACGGATTTACCGCTTTTTACCACTTCCTTCACCCTCTAAAGCCTCCTTCCCGACACCAACCAGACGCCTGTTCATAATATACTGCTGGGCGATGCTCAAAAGGTTAAAGACCACCCAGTAGAGGCCGAGCCCTGCCGGCAAGGTGGTAGTGATATAAGTGATAAAGGCCGGCATTGTCAGCGACATCATGCGCTGCATCTGCTCCTGCCCGCTGGTCTGCGGTGTCAGACGCATCTGCCAGTATGTAGTAATACCGGCCAGTAACGGAAGCAGTATATCGACCGGGTGGTGGATTCCCTTTTGTCCCAGGCTGTCAATCCAGAGAAAGTTCAAGTTTTCCACTCCGGGAGTCCTAAACAGTTTCAACAGGGCCTGGTACAGTGCAATTAAAATCGGCAACTGAATCAAAAGCGGCAAGCAGCCTGCAAGGGGATTCACACCGTGCTCTTTGTAAAGCTCCATCATCTTTTGTTGGAGCTTTTGCGGGTCCTTTTTGTACTTCTGCTGAATCTCCTTGAGTTTCGGCTGCAATTTTTGCATAGCCACCATCGAATACATCTGCTTGTAGTTAAGCGGATACAGCACCACCTTTATAATAACTGTCAACAAAACAATTGCCAAACCGTAATTAGGTACCCCGATAGTTACCGTAACACCGTAGAGCCAGTTGAGTATCGAGGTCATTCCGTCAACAAGCGACCCAAATATTCCGCCCAATCTGCTACCTCCTCGAGTGCTCTGGCACAGGATCGTAGCCGCCGCTGCTGAAAGGGTGACACCGCATAACACGGCTGACTGCCATAAGTCCGCCTCGCATTACTCCATACCGTTGAACCGCCTCGAACGCATACTGGGAACAAGTAGGATAAAAGCGACACCGCGGCGGCAGCAACGGTGAAATAACCGCCTGATAAACCCTAAGCACCGCTAAAACGAGTGTCTTCAATGCTGTTCTCCTTTAACCGCCGAACGGCTTCCTTTACAGCGCTTTCCATCGATCCGTAACCGGCCTCGCCGGCGGATCCTCTTCCTAGTATCACATAATCATAACCCGGCTTAAAGCAATCTTCATTCAGCCTGCACACCTCTCTAAGAAGCCGGCGCACCCTGTTCCGCTTAACTGTACTTCCTACCTTGCGGCTTACCGCGAAACCCAGGCGGCAAACGGGCATTTTGTTGGGCAACACGTAAACTACTACGTTCCCTACTGCACCCTTGCTCCCCTTTTTGAAGACTTCCTCGAAATCTCTGCGTCTGAGCCTTCCGTGGCGCACAGTCTTGCGACGCTCCCCGTACAAAGTAAGAGGCCGGGCGCTAACGGGATGTAATAAACCGTCCGCTTTTCCAATTCAGAAGCATATTGTTCTCCTTGTCTTTCCGCAAGCCTCGCTTAAGGCTTCTTGCCGCCCTGCCTAGGCAGAAAGCTTTCTGCGTCCCTTAAGCCTTCTCCTGCGGACGACGTTTCTCCCACAACGGGTACTCATTCTTTTTAAGAACCCATGCACACGCTTCCGCCGCTTCACTTTCGGCTGGTAAGTCCGCTTCACCTTTTTCACCCCGCCGTAACCAAAATGATACCTGCACCAGATACAGAGAAATTATATCCCACCACTCCCCGCCGGTCAAGAAAAAAAGCCGCCTTTTACATTATTTAGGAAAAAAAGAGGCGGTTGATAATCCTCTCCGTATCTGCTACGATATAGACTAAATAGTGAAAGCTATCTACTTTTTCCACAGACTGTGAAAAAGACTGTGGATGGTTTTGTTAATGTCTGAAAAAATTTTTTTCCGGAGGTACTGTGGTGATAGGCGTAGAAATCAGCCAGTTATGGAGCGAGATACTCGCTAACCTCGAAAAAATGGTGGCCAAGCACTCCTTCGATAACTGGTTGAAGCCCCTTCGCCCCGTCTCCTACGCCGATAACACCGTTTACATTGCCGTTCCCAATAACTTTTCGCGCGACTGGCTCACCCAACGCTACGCTCCTCTTCTGAAGCAAGCATGTACCGAGGTTATCGGCACAGACCTAGCGGTGCGTTTCATCCTGGCGAATGAAGCTCCTTTCTATGTTTCTTCGACGGGACGCAACGAGCCTTTCGGTTCTTCCCCCGGGCTGAACACAAAGTATACCTTCGACAACTTTGTCGTCGGTAACTCCAACCGCTTTGCGCACGCTGCAGCGTTGGCGGTAGCCGAATCACCAGCGCGTGCCTACAACCCCCTCTTTATTTATGGTGGTGTCGGCTTAGGTAAAACCCACCTCATGCACGCCATCGGCCATCACATCATTTCAAAAGGCAACCTGCTTAAGGTCACTTATATCACGACAGAAAAGTTCACAAATGAACTAATTGACGCGTTAAAAATGAATGAAACCCTAAAGTTTAGGGAAAAATATCGTAATGTAGATGTTCTGTTGATTGACGACATACAGTTCCTTGCAGGGAAAGAACGAACCCAGGAAGAGTTTTTCCACACTTTCAACACCCTTTACGAGTCCTCACGGCAGATAGTCATCTCCAGTGATCGTCCACCGAAGGAGATTCCTACCCTGGAGGAACGCCTCCGGTCAAGGTTCGAATGGGGCCTTATCTCAGACATACAGCCGCCCGACCTCGAAACCAGGGTAGCAATCCTAAGAAAGAAATCGCAGATGGAGAATATCGAAGTACCTGACGAAACGCTTGTTTATATTGCGGATAAGATACAGTCAAACATCCGCGAGTTAGAGGGAGCCTTTGTCCGCCTGGTGGCTTTTGCTGCTTTAACAAACAACCCGGTAACGCCTGAAGCCGCGGCTACTGTGCTTAAGGACGTCTTCAAGGTTTCCCGCCCCCAGCGCATCACTGTAGATATAATCCAGGAAGCAGTGTCTAAGTATTTCAACCTAAGACCGGAAGACCTAAAAACAAAAAAGCGCACGCGGGCGGTGGCCTACCCTCGCCAGATTGCAATGTACTTGACGCGCGAACTCACAGATATGTCTCTACCTAAAATCGGTGAGTACTTTGGCGGTCGCGACCATACGACAGTCCTCCATGCTTACGAAAAGATCACTGTGGAAATACAGAGCGATCTTACACTCCAGAGGATCATCACCGAAATTTCTAACAAGATAAAAAACTATTCTTAACACCGAAAGTCACAGCCGTTTTACTCCTTTTAATTACTTTCGGCTGACATATCAACATAACCACAAGTATTACTACAAATACTACGATGACTTTTTAAATTAGTATCTAATAATACTTATCAGGACGGGGGCATTTAAAGTGCACTTAACAGTAAGCAGAGAAAACCTGATGAGCGCGGTCAACACTACCCTTAGAGCAGTGCCTTCGCGAAGCCCGCTGCCCGTAGCCGCAGGCGTATTAATCAGGGCGGAAAAAGGCGCTGTGGAGGTGACCGGTACTGACTTAGAGATAATGATACGGAGCCGTGTGCCGGCACTGGAGGTTTTTAGGGAAGGGGAAGTGGTTATTCCGGCACGTCAGGTATCAGAAATAATACGCCGGCTGGGTGACGGAAAGATAGAAATTCAGGGTAGCGGTCCGAATATAATTTTGACCTACCCGGACGGAGAAGTACAGCTTTCCGGATACTTGCCGGAGGAGTTTCCGCTGCTTGCGCGGGACGGAGAGGAAGAACCGGCGGTAAAACCCGGCGCTGGATTTAAAGATGCATTAAGAAGCGTGCTTTACGCGGCTGGGAAGGACGAGCTCCGACCTGTTTTTACGGGGGTCCAGTTTGAAGTGAGGGACGGTATTCTTACGCTTGCCGCGACCGACGGGCACCGTCTGGCCGTCCATGAAACGACTGTGGAGACCGGAGGCTCCGTGTCAAGTGTCATACCTGCGAAGGCCCTAAAGGAGGTTGAACGTGCCATCGGGCATTCGTCTGAAGAGGTAACGATAAGTATTACGCCCGGGCAAGCAACATTTTTCATTGGTGAGGTGGAGATCTATACGCGCCTGATAGAGGGACGTTTCCCGGAATGGAGGGCGGCGATACCGCAGAACGAGCCTCATACCGTCATCAGGGGAAGTCGCTTAAACCTCATTAATGGGGTAGAAAGGGCGCAAGTAATGGCGGGGAGCGATATTCCGAGCGTAGTAATAAAAGTTTCGGGTGGCATCCTCAGCCTTCATGCACAGTCGGACGTGGGAGGGCTGAGGGAGACCCTGCCTATGCAAACAGACGGAGAAGATGTCGAGATAGCTTTTAATTCAACATATCTTCTTGAAGCGCTGAGGGTGGCGGAAGGCGAAGCAGTAGAAATAGGGTTCAACGGAAACATGGGGCCGGCGGTGATCAGGTTTCCGGAAGACCCTGGTTACCTCGCTCTTGTACTTCCTTTGAGGCTAGTCTGACCAGCCGGAGAAAAGGTGCAGCTTATATCGATCAAATTACGGAACTTTCGTAATTATAAGGAGGAGTGCTTAGAGCCGGGCATCGGTATAAACCTGTTAATGGGAGACAACACGGCGGGAAAGACGAACCTCCTTGAGGCGATTTATTTTTGCTTGTGTGGCTATTCATTCCGTACCACGAAGGAAGAAGATGTTATACGTGTCAGGGAGGAAAAAGCGGTTCTTCGTGCCGCGGTACAGAAGGACGAGTTGGGAAACGAAACTGCGGTCGAGATAAGCGCCAGCGGGAAAAAGTTAATTTTGAACGGCAAGGAGGTGGGCAGACGTGCTTTTCCCGGGTACCTGGCGGTTTTATTATTTCGCCCCGAAGATCTTCAGGTGACTGCAGGGACTCCGGGCGAGCGGAGGCGGTTTTTTGATAACATTTTTACAAGGGTTTTGCCGGGTTATTACAGTAGTTACCGTAAATATCACCGCGCCCTTAACCACCGTAATGCCGTCCTGCGCCGATTGCAAGGGTTGGATCGGTCGACGCCTGAGTTGAAGACCTGGACGGAGGCGGTTGCAGAAACAGGCAGCGCTTTGAGCGCTTTTAGGTTTAAGGCGCTCAGTTCGATGGCACCGATTGTTTCGTCTCACTACCGGGAAATAACCGGCAGCAAGCTTGCTGTAAGGTACGTCTGTTCCGGCGGAATGACAGATTCGGAACTGGGCGCGAAAGAAAGGTTCTTAGAAAAGTTGCTCACAGTCGAAAAAAGAGAGCTTCAGTCCGGACAGACGCTGGTGGGTCCGCACCGCGATGACTTTTCATTCGTCGTGGACGGGAGGGATTTACGCCACCAGGGGTCGCGCGGCGAACAGCGGACGGCTGTACTTGCCACTAAGCTTGCGGAGGCCCGGCTGATCGAGGAAAGAAAAAATGAAAGGTTAATATGCCTGTTGGACGACGTGTTTTCTGAGCTGGATAATAAAAGGCGTAGGGCGCTTGCCGCTGCTCTAGAGGGAAGGCAGGTTTTCATCACAACAACAGAACCGTTGGCGGACCTCAAGGGGTGTACTTTTTGGATAAAAACGGGAACAATTATAAGCGGGGGGTTTCAGTAATGCTCTTACACATAGGAAACGAGGTAGTGATACCAAAAAAAGACCTGGTGGCGGTGTTTGACTACGATGTACACGTTGCCGGACCGACACGAAACTTTCTGCGCGCGATGCGCAGTGAGGACCGGTTTATCAATCTTGCGGAAGAGGGGAAAGAGCGGTCAATAGTAGTGACGACCGAGCGAGTGTTCATCACTTCGATATCCTGCCACACCTTAAAAAAGCGGGCCCAAACCGCCTTGTTCGAAGAAGAGTAATTTGGTCTCTTTAGTTTTAAGGGGAATGAACAATCCCCCGTGGTATAATTTTGTTGGTGCTTTTACCTTATAGAAAGTTTTTTAGAAAGGGGCTTACTTTTTTGACACAAGACAAGGAGCCGCTTGCTTACGATGCAACACAGATTCAGGTTCTTGAAGGGCTTGAAGCTGTACGCAGGCGGCCCGGCATGTATATCGGCAGTACCGGGCCTAAAGGGCTACACCACCTGGTATACGAGGTGGTAGATAACAGCATAGATGAAGCATTGGCCGGTTTTTGCCGGGAGATCCGCGTAACGATAACAAGTAAAAATACGGTGGTGGTTGAGGACGACGGGAGGGGTATTCCCGTTGACATTCACCCTCAAGTCGGGCGACCGGCGGTTGAGGTGGTCCTGACAATGCTTCACGCAGGCGGAAAATTCGGGGGTGCCGGCTACAAGGTATCGGGAGGGCTACACGGGGTCGGCGTGTCAGTCGTAAATGCCCTATCGGAGTGGCTCGAAGTAGAGGTTAAAAGGGACGGCCGTGTTTGGTACCAGCGTTTTGAACGCGGTCTACCCGTGAACGAGCTGGCGGTCACCGGAACCACCGATGTCACAGGGACTACAGTAAGGTTTAAACCTGACCCGGAAGTTTTTGAGGAGACTGTTTTCAGTCAGGAGGTCCTTGCTCAACGGCTGCGGGAGCTGGCTTTCCTGACGCCTGAGGTGCGCATAGTCCTGCGCGACGAGCGGGTGGGTTTAGAGCAGGTCTTTCACCACAGCGGAGGGGTAAGGGACTTTGTCAGCTATTTGAACAAGAGCCGTGAAGTCATGAACCCTGAGCCGATATACATCGCACAGCAGCAAGGGGGCGTATGGGTCGAAGCTGCGCTCCAATACCACGACGGCTATCTGGAAACCATCTTCTCATATGCTAATACCATCCGTACGGTCGACGGAGGTACTCACGAGGCCGGTTTCAAAGCCGCGCTCACCCGGGTGGTTAACGATTACGCCAAGAAGTACGGGCAATTGAAAAACGGACAGGCACTTGGGGGAGAGGACATCAGGGAGGGCCTAACGGCGGTCATCAGTGTTAAGGTACCGGAGCCGCAATTTGAGGGTCAGACAAAGACAAAACTCGGCAACACCGATGTCAGGAGCATTACAGACGCTGTAGTATCGGAGGGCCTGACGATTTTTCTTGAGGAAAATCCGGCGCTCGCCCGCCGGATTGTAGAGAAGGCGATTGCAGCCGCCCGTGCCCGGGAGGCTGCTCGTAAAGCACGTGAATTAACAAGGCGGAAGAGCCTCTTGGAGAACACCACCCTTCCGGGCAAGCTGGCGGACTGTTCGGAGCGAAACCCTGAACTATGTGAACTTTACATTGTGGAGGGAGATTCCGCGGGCGGTTCGGCTAAGCAGGGCCGGGACAGGCGCTACCAGGCAATACTGCCTTTGCGCGGCAAGATAATTAACGTGGAAAAAGCGCGGTTTGACAAGATCTTGGCAAATGAAGAAATCAGAGCGCTCATTACGGCACTGGGGACGGGAATCGGTGACGATTTCGACCTTGCCAAGGCGCGTTACTACAAACTGATCATCATGACAGACGCCGACGTTGACGGGTCGCATATCCGGACACTTCTGCTGACCTTCTTTTACCGTTATATGCGTCCGCTGATCGAAGCCGGGTACGTATATATAGCCCAGCCGCCGCTCTACAGGGTAAAAAAGGGGAAGGAGTTGTTCTACGTCTATAACGAAAGCGAGCTTGAAAAGCTGCTGGAACTGGTGGGGCGTAACGGTGTTGGGCTCCAGCGCTATAAAGGTTTGGGCGAAATGAACCCCGAACAACTCTGGGAAACCACAATGAACCCCGACCGACGGGTAATCCTTCAGGTCAACCTGGCCGATGCCGTGGCGGCGGATGAGCTTTTCAGCACGCTTATGGGCGATACGGTGGAACCAAGAAGGGAGTTTATTCAGCAGTACGCCAGGCACGTGCGGAACCTGGACGTGTAATAACCCCGCACCGCGTCGTAAGGTATAGAAAAAACATAGAATAATGGGCTTCAAGAGGTCTCAAAACAAAGGCGGGTAGGAAGGGAGTTTAAACGAGATTGGGCAAAGTCGTTCCCATAGATATCGGCGAAGAGATGCGGCAGTCTTACCTGGACTATGCGATGAGCGTAATCGTGGGGCGGGCGCTGCCGGACGTCCGCGACGGGTTGAAACCGGTGCACCGCAGAATACTGTACGCTATGCACGACATCGGCATGACGCCGGACAAGCCGCACCGGAAATCCGCGTACATCGTTGGCGAAGTCCTTGCGCGGTACCACCCGCACGGTGACGCGGCGGTGTATGATGCCCTAGTACGCCTTGCGCAGGATTTTGCCAGCCGCTACCCTCTGGTGGACGGGCACGGCAACTTCGGCTCCGTGGACGGCGACGCTCCGGCGGCGATGCGGTACACTGAAGCCCGGTTGTCGCGACTTGCGACGGAGATGCTCAGGGACATCGGCAAGGAGACGGTGGAGTTCATTCCTAACTACGACGGATCCACCAAGGAACCGGTTATTCTACCGGCCCGGATACCGAACCTTTTAATAAACGGCTCCGCGGGAATTGCCGTTGGTATGGCCACTAACATCCCGCCGCACAACATCGGTGAGGTTATCGACGGGGTGCTTGCCCTGATCGAAAATCCTTATATCAGCATCGAGGAACTCTGCCGCATTATCCCCGGTCCGGACTTCCCTACGGGCGGGATTATCCTTGGAAGGGAAGGAATCCGTTCGGCCTATACCACCGGGCGCGGGAGCATATTGGTACGGGGCAGGGCGGAAATCGAGCGGCAGGGCGGAAAAAATGTCATCATAGTAACCGAGATTCCCTACCAGGTAAACAAGGCCCGCCTGCTTGAGAAAACCGCAGAGCTGGTCAGGGAGAGGCGTATAGAAGGCATCACGGATTTAAGAGACGAGTCTGACCGGCGCGGCATGAGGATTGTTATAGAGCTCCGGCGGGACGCTGACCCCAACATAATCCTAAACCGCCTTTATAAGCACACGCAGCTCCAAGATACCTTCGGTGTGATAATGCTCGCGCTGGTAGGCGGTCAGCCGCAGGTCTTGAGCCTGAAACAGATCCTGCAGCACTATCTGGACCACCAGAAGGAGGTTGTTACCCGGCGCTGCCTGTTCGAGCTCCGGGAGGCGCGCGACAGGCTCGAGATCGTCGAAGGGCTTAACATCGCCCTTGCAAACATCGATGCGGTGGTGGCGCTCATTAAGGCGGCACCGGACGTACAGGCGGCACGAACGGGGTTAATGGAACGATTCGGCCTGACTGAGCGCCAGGCACAGGCGATCCTTGACATGCGGCTACAGCGCCTCACCGGGTTGGAACGCGAAAAACTTGCGGAAGAGCTTAGCCAATTGCGCGACACGATAAGCCATCTGGAAGCGGTGCTCGCTGATGAACAAAAGATTTTGGCGATCGTTCGCGAAGAGATAACGGCCTCTAAACAGCGTTTTGCCGACAAGCGCCGGACGGAGATCAGCGACGAACAGATTCAGGACCGCCCGGAGGACCTGATCCCCGACGAGCAGGTATTGGTAACCATCACCTACCAGGGCTACATAAAAAGGCGGAGCCAATCGGCTTTCCGCAGTCAGCACCGTGGCGGGCGCGGTATAACAGGGGTCGAACCGCGGCAGGAGGATTTTGTCAGGCACCTGTATGTCGTAGGTACACACCAAAAATTTCTCTTCTTTACCAATGCGGGGAAGGCCTACAAGCTCAAAGTTTACGAGATCCCGGAAGCCGGCAGGCATGCGCGGGGCACCGCGCTCATTAACCTGCTCCGGCTAGGGCCCGAAGAGCGGGTGACCGCTGTCGTTCCGGTCAAGGAATTCGTACACGACAAGTACGTTTTTCTGACCACCAAAAGAGGTGTGGTCAAAAAGGTAGACCTTAAAGCCTTTGCAGCCATACGCCGCGACGGATTAATCGCGATTGACCTCGACGAGGGGGACGAACTGGTAGGCGCGGCGCTGACGGACGGCGAAAGCGAGGTCCTGCTTGTTACGCGCAGGGGAATGAGCATCCGCTTCAGCGAAAGGGAAGTACGCCCAATGGGTCGCACTGCGCACGGGCTGCGGGGAATCAGGCTTCGCGGGGACGATACGGTCGCCGGCATGGTTGTCGTGGGAACAGGGAGCGAACTCTTGGTGATAACGGATCGTGGTTACGGTAAGCGCACGCAAATCGCTGATTTTCGCCGTCAGTCACGCGGCGGCATGGGCATAATTGCGGCGAAGGTTTCACCGAAGAGCGGCCTTGTGGCTGGCGTTGAGGCAGTGAACCCGGAAGAAGAAGTTATGGTAGCCAGCGCCGGAGGCACCGTAATCCGCTTGAGGGTTAAAGAAATACCGGTATTGGGGCGTCCGACGCGCGGCGTGATGGCGATGCGGCTTACCGACCAGGACACTGTAGCCACCATCGCCAGGGTTGTAGAGGAATAAGCAACCAGTAATGATTTAGGGAGAAACGGTAATGGGGTATAAAATACTACTACCGACTGATGGTTCGGAAACTTCGCGGAAGGCGGCAGCTTTTGCCGCCGAACTGGCATTGATGATACACGAACCTGTAATAACAGTTATTACAGTAATGACAGTGCCCAAGACGTTATACAGCCGCCGTCTATACTGGCGCGCAAAAGACCAGCAAGTGGACGGCCGTGAGATAAAGGCGCTATTCTTTGAAGAGGCGCATCATTTAGTAGAGGAGACGGTAGAACTCCTGCGGCAGAAGGGCGTGGAGGCGGCCACCGCCGTCCGCGAGGGAGACCCCGCGGAGGAGATCGTCAAGTACGCGCATGAAGGCGGGTTTGACCATATAATAATGGGTACGCGGGGTCTGGGAGGCGTCCAGGAGCTTATTCTCGGCGGGGTGGCACGCAAGGTGGTACACCTGGCCGCTGTACCGGTAACCCTGGTTAAATAAAGCCATTTTTCCTATTGCATTTTGTCGAAGGAAAGGTATACAATTTAGCCTGTAACCGGCCGGCGGTCGGATTGGGCGTTTTTTGTTTAGGGAAGTTTTAGCGCAGTATGATACTCTCATGTTAAGATTCGAAGACGGGGGGAGGGGCTATGGAAAAGGGAACCTGGATGGTTAAAAAGGGCCTCGCGGAGATGCTAAAAGGCGGTGTCATCATGGATGTAACCAATCCGGAGCAGGCTAAAATCGCCGAGGAGGCCGGGGCGTGCGCCGTGATGGCCTTGGAACGTGTTCCGGCGGATATCCGGGCGGCCGGCGGAGTAGCAAGAATGGCCGACCCGACGGTTATCTTGAGAATAATGGAAGCAGTCACTATCCCCGTGATGGCCAAGGTCCGCATCGGCCATTTCGTGGAGGCACAGGTTCTCGAGGCGCTGGGCGTTGATTATATCGACGAGAGCGAGGTGCTCACGCCCGCCGACGAGCAACACCACATAGATAAGCACGCCTTCAAGGTGCCGTTCGTATGCGGGGCCCGGAACCTTGGCGAAGCGTTACGCCGTATCGGCGAGGGTGCCGCCATGATCCGTACAAAGGGAGAACCGGGCACTGGTAACGTGGTCGAAGCCGTTAGGCACATGCGGCTGGTTATGGGGGCAATCCGGAAGCTCCAGGGAATGCCCAAGGAAGAACTCATGCGTGAGGCAAAGGAAATGGGCGCGCCGTACGACCTGGTTCTTCAGGTTGCCGAGACCGGCAGGCTTCCGGTCGTAAACTTCGCTGCGGGCGGTATTGCTACGCCTGCGGATGCAGCGATGATGATGCAGCTCGGTGCCGACGGGAACTTCGTCGGCTCGGGGATTTTTAAATCAAAAGACCCCGTAAAGCGCGCCCGGGCGATTGTCGCGGCGACCACGTACTACAATGATCCCCAGGTGCTGGCGGAAGTCTCCAAGGACCTTGGGGAGGCAATGCCCGGAATAGAGATACCCACTATTCAGCAGCATGAACGAATGCAGGACCGGGGCTGGTAGCTTCACCGCTGCAACAGCTAATAAACAGACCTTATTAAACTTTTGCACTTACTTGAGGCTCAGGCGCAAGGTCAAAAAAGCCGTTGGCGTTGTCCCTAAGGAGCCCAGCACTCAGTGGATAAACTCTGTCGGAGCATGAACCTGTTTTTAAATCCGTCGTTTATCCTGCGTAAGCTAACTTCCTCTCTGAGTGCTGGGCAGTGCCGGTAACGCGGATACGGCGATAACAGAAGTCAGATTCAAGAAGTCTGAGGCAAGATTATTTGATGGAATTCGCCTTGCGAATTCCCACCTTGAATGTCCGGCTTCTGACCTCCTGCCTCTGACGTCTAAAAGCCGTAGTTCGTTCCAAACCAAGCCGATGTCGCGCCGGCAAATTGAGAAGTGCGATGTGAGAGTGCTTTAAGGAATCCACTACGCGAAATTCTTCCTTAAAGAATCCCACCTTTCACCTCTCACCTCACACCTCACATTTCAGAATGCTCCGGGGGGCAACGAACAGCTTAAGATGCTTAACTATAACTGCGAAAATTGAGCAACAGCAACCTTACTAATAGACCAACTTTAATGAAAGAGTGCAAAGCATTTTGTCAATTCAAACATCTTCCAAGTCCCCGCGCATAGGAGTACTGGCGCTTCAAGGAGCCTTCAGGGAGCATAAATGGGCTCTCGAACGATTTGGGGTCGAGGCATTTCTGGTCACAAAACCTTCAGAAATCTTCGATTGCGAAGCGCTGGTGATTCCCGGGGGGGAGAGCACCACCATAGGTCGGCTGGCGACGGTTTTCGGTCTGATGGAGCCGCTTCGCGAGCGGCTAAACCAGGGGATGGCCGTTTTTGCAACCTGCGCGGGGATGATCCTCCTGGCAAGGGAAATCGAGGGATCGAACCAGCCCCGATTAGGGCTGATGGATATGACGGTGCGCAGGAACGCCTTCGGCCGTCAGGTCGACAGTTTCGAGGTTGACCTGGAAATCCCGGTACTCGGGGAAAAACCATTCCGCGGGGTTTTTATAAGAGCCCCATACGTACTGAGGGTGGGGCAGGGAGTTGAGGTTCTCTGCTCGACAGAGGGGAAAGCGGTGTTGGTTCGCCAGGAGAAACTATTGGCATCAGCCTTTCACCCCGAGTTAACCGACGACCTCAGGCTGCACCGATATTTTGTCAACCGGGTCGCCGGGTTTGATGTATAAGCTGATCGGCGGCAACGTTAAAAAACCGGGACTCTGTGGATTGAGTAATCGGACACGGATCCGTTCGCAATGTAAATACCATATTGTTATTTGGAGGTAGGATTTAAAATGCCCCAGAAGATGCGCTTGTTCATTCCAGGACCTACACCAGTACCACCGCAGGTTGCGGAAGCAATGGCCCGGCCGCTGATCGGGCACCGGACGCAGGATTTCGCGGACCTTTACGCGCGTTTAGCGAAAAAACTCCAGCAGGTTTTCGGCACGGAAAACGACGTTTTCATTCTCACGGCCTCGGGCACGGGTGGTATGGAGGCCGCGGTAGCCAACATCATCAACCCCGGAGATAAAGTCCTGGCGCTGGTGGCCGGGAAGTTCGGCGAACGGTTTGCCGAGCTTGCCAAGATCTACGGTGCGGCGGTAAAAGTGGTGGAATTCGACTGGGGTAACCCGGTAGACATAAATGTGGTAGAAAACAGCTTAAAGGCCGAAAAATACAAGGCGGTTTTGGCAACCCACAACGAGACTTCGACCACTGTATTGAACGACATAAAAAGCATTGGAGAGCTGACGCGGAAGCACGGTGCCCTCTTACTGGTAGACGCCGTCTCAAGCCTGGGCGGAGTGGAGATAAACGCGGACGCCTGGGGTGTGGACGTTCTGGTTACGGCGTCCCAGAAAGCCCTGATGGTTCCCCCGGGACTGGCGATGATCAGCGTGAGCCCGCGGGCGTGGGAGGCCGTTAGGGAGGGGCGCAACCCGCGTTATTACTTCAGCCTGGCGGCGGCCAAGAAGTCTTTTGCCAAATACAACACCCCTTACACGCCGGCGGTGTCGCTTTTTGTGGGGCTGGACGTGGCGCTTGACATGCTTCTGTCCGAGGGGTTGGATAAGGTTTACCGCCGGAACGCCTCTTTCGGGAAAGCGGCCAGGGCGGCAATGAAGGCCGTCGGGTTAAAGCTGCTTGCGCCGGAGGAGTATGCCTCGCCGGTTGTAACCGGGGTCTGGGCGCCGGAAGGAATGAACGCCGACGACTTCCGCCGTAGCATTTTGAAGGATTACGGCATTCTGCTGGCCGGCGGGCAGGAGCAGCTCAAGGGGCGCATTTTCCGGATATCGCATATGGGGTACGTAGACACCGTGGACCTGCTGGGTACAATCGCCGTGATGGAGATAGGGCTTAAGAAGCTGGGATATCCGGTAGAGTTGGGGACCGCAACGGCGGCGGCCCAGACCGTTCTTGCGGGGGGGGGCCATCGTGTATAAGGTGCTTGCTACCGACGGAGTGGAGCCGGAAGGGCTTTCGGTACTGGCGAATGCTTCGGACGTTGAACTCGACATCAGGCCCAAAGTTACGGCCGATGAATTAATGGAGATCATCCCTGAGTACGACGCCCTGATCGTACGCAGCGCGACAAAGGTAACCG
Source organism: Bacillota bacterium (assembly GCA_040757355.1). Taxonomy (GTDB): domain Bacteria; phylum Bacillota; class Desulfotomaculia; order Desulfotomaculales; family Ammonificaceae; genus DTYU01. Next base: position 79,160 of record JBFLWY010000003.1, read on the forward strand.
GGGCGGTGATGGAACGGGCGAAAAGGTTGAAGATCATCGGTCGCGCCGGCGTGGGTGTCGACAACATCGACGTCCGCGAAGCAACGGCTCGCGGGATCATTGTGGCCAACGCCCCCGGTGGCAATACCATCGCTGCTGCGGAGCACTCGATAGGAATGATGCTGGCCCTTGCCCGGAACATCCCTGAAGCCAGTGCCCGCATGAAGGCCGGTATCTGGGACAAGAAAGCTTTTGTAGGGGTTGAGCTGCGTAACAAGGTGCTCGGGGTTATCGGGATAGGGAGAATCGGTTCGGCGGTCGCCAGACGGGCACAAGCGATGGAAATGGAGATTCTGGCCTACGACCCTTACATCACCGAGGAACGGGCGAAGGAACTCGGTGTGCGCGTGGTGTCGCTGGATACACTCTTCCGTGAAGCCGATTTTATTACGCTTCATATCCCCATGAGCAAAGAAAACTATCATCTCCTTGACAAGGCGGCTTTCGAAAAAATGAAGCCGGGTGTGCGCATCATTAACTGTGCCCGGGGCGGGATTGTGGACGAGGGCGCCCTTTACGCGGCGCTGAAAGAGGGCAAAGTCGCCGGCGCGGCCCTGGACGTTTTTGAGAAAGAACCGCTCACCGAAAGCCCGCTTTTTTCGCTGCCCAACGTGGTGGTGACGCCGCATCTCGGTGCGTCAACGGTAGAGGCGCAGCTCGGGGTGGCGGAGGTAATCGCCGAAGAAATCCTGGTGGCTCTCCGCGGCGGGTTTGTCCGTAACGCCGTTAACGTCCCGTTCGTGCGGCCGGAGGTACTGGCGGAGATCGGGCCTTTCGTCGGCCTGGCTGAGAAGCTCGGACGGTTCGCTGCGCAACTGGTCAGCGGGCGGATCAACCTTATTGAGATGCGGTTCAGCGGGGAGATCGCACGGCACGATGTAAGCCTGCTCGCCACTGCGGTGGTAAAAGGTGTTTTGAGCATAGCACTGCAGGAGGCGGTTAATTTTGTAAACGCGAACGAGGTGGCTAAAAACCGGGGAATCCGCATGACAGAGACGAAGGAGCAGCAGGAGGAGGAGTACGTCAGCCTGGTCACCGTTCGCGTGGCCGCTCCCGAAGGGGAACGGACGCTGGCGGGCACGCTGCACCGCGGCAATGAGCCGCGGGTGGTGGCGATAGACGGCTACCGTGTGGACGCCGTGCCGGAGGGACACATGCTGTTCATACCGCATATGGACAGGCCGCGGATCATCGGGCGTGTTGGGACCCTCATCGGCGCCCACGATATAAATATTGCGGCGATGCAGGTTGGACGCAAGGAGATCGGCGGCCCTGCCGTCATGCTGCTGTCGGTGGACAGCCCGGTGCCCCCGGAGACCCTGAATGAAATCGCCAAAGTGGACGGTATCATGGGCGTGAAAATGGTGAGTTTATAGAATAAACTTGCACTGCATCATTTCTCGGCGCGTTCCGTAAGTGTTAGGCGACGGGCTGAATATCCCCAGGAGGGAAGATATGCTCGACTTAAAGTTTGTCCGGCGGAACCCGGAAATCATTCGGGAGGCGCTCAAAAAGCGCCTCTGCGAACAGAATGTCATTGACGACCTCCTCCAGGCCGATGCTTCCTGGAGAGAGAAACTTGCAGTGACGGAGCAATTGAAAAGCCGGCGGAACACAGTCTCGGAGGAAATAGGCAGGCTGAAAAAAACGGGACAGGATGCCGGGGAACTGGTTGCCGAGATGCGCACCGTGGGCAGCCGGATTAAAGAGCTGGAAACAGAAGTCAAGGCGCACGAAGAACAAATCCGTGAATACTTGCTCGGGATACCGAATATACCGCATCCCTCCGTGCCGTTCGGCCGCGACGCGAGCGAGAACCCGGTGGTCAGCCGGTGGGGTGACCGTCGCGAGTTCGAATTTAAGCCACGGCCGCACTGGGAAATAGGCGAGATTACCGGAACACTGGACTTTGAGCGCAGCAGCAAGGTCTCCGGAGCGCGCTTCGCCTTTTACCGCGGCGCGGGCTCCGCCCTCGAGCGTGCCGTTATCAGCTTCATGCTGGATCTCCATACCAGGGAGCACGGGTATACCGAACTCTTACCGCCTTATTTGGTCAACGCGGACAGCATGACCGGCACCGGTCAGTTGCCGAAGTTTGCCGAGGAGATGTTTAAAGTAGAAGGGAAGGACTTCTACCTGATTCCCACCGCCGAAGTCCCGGTTACTAACTACCACCGCGAGGAGATCCTGGACGGCAATACATTGCCGCTGAAGTACGCCGCTTACAGCGCGTGCTTCCGTGCGGAGGCCGGCGCGGCGGGCCGCGACACCCGGGGACTGATAAGACTGCACCAGTTCAATAAGGTGGAACTGGTTAAATTCTGCCGTCCGCAGGATTCGGATGAGGAACTGGAAAGGTTATTGCGGGACGCCGAGGAGGTGCTCCGCAGACTGGGACTGCCTTACCGCGTAGTCGTGCTCTGTACAGGCGACCTTGGTTTTGCGGCGGCGAAAACATATGACATTGAGGTCTGGTTGCCGAGTTTCGGTGAATATAAGGAGATATCCTCCTGTTCCAACTTCACGGACTACCAGGCAAGGCGTGCAAACATCCGGTACCGTCCGCATCCGCGCGCCAAAGCCGATTTCGTGCATACGCTGAACGGTTCCGGCCTTGCTGTCGGGCGCACAGTTGCCGCGATCCTGGAAAATTACCAGGACGAAGACGGGTCTGTAACGATCCCCGAGGTGCTCCGGCCTTACCTTGGCGGGCTGGAGCGAATTCCTCGGGCTTAGTTCTGTTTTCAATTAATTCCATAAACATCAGACAGCCATCTATGATGATGAATTCATCCTGGCCCAAAACTCTTTTCATAACGATTATCCCTTCACGGGCGGCTCGCCTTTTTTTAACCGCTTTGTAACGATCTGTAATTATACTGTAACATCTTTTTTGCGTAAAAACCGATATAATTGGTCTATCGCCGGTGTTATTATTTACGGAATGGATAAAGATCGAATCTTTGCTGGGAGGAGTAAGATGTTCCTGCGTAAACAAACGTTAAAAGCAATTCCGGTTTTATTCCTGGTAGTTACCTTAGCACTGTTAGGGGGGTGCGGCCGCCAAACGGCAGGGCCGGACAACACGCCTACGCCGTCTGAGCAACCCCGGCAGCAGATCGAACCGTTGCCGGAAAAAAGGGCGGAGATCGCCGGGGTGCAGGTAACCACCGGCGGCGGTTCCGTGAGGGACGGGGTGATAAACCTTGCCCGATTTACCATCCCCGGCGGTACTTTTAACTACACCCCCGGCACTCTTGCCTCCCCGGACGGCCGGTGGATCGCGTTCAGTGCCACAGACCGCGGGACGCAGGGGTTGTGGGCGATGGCCCTCGACGGTTCGGGCGGGAGCCTGCTGGCCAGGGTAGGGGAGAAGGAGCACGAAGCCGGCACGCTGCTGTTGGAACTGCTCGGGTGGACCGGGGACAACCGGGTTGTGTTCACCAGGCAGGGTACCCAACCAGATGGGCCCCACAAGGGGGAGCGGGGTATTTCGTTGATGACGGCACAGCCGGACGGGGGCGAGCCGCAGGAGGTTTGCTGGCTGCCGGTACCCAACGGGATGGTTCATCAGGTAAAGCTCTTGCCCGATAAGGAAAGCGTCTTTGTGCATCTAACCGGCGCCCTCTGGCGGATCGATATTACAAACGGCCGGCGTACGCTTATCAAAGACGGGCTTCCTATATATGACGGCCTTTTCATACCCCGTCTGTCGCCGGACGGCGGCTATTACGTTTACGAGCTGTACGAACCGCGACAGCGGGGAATTTACATACTCGATACCGAAAGCGGGGAAGAAAAAGCCCTTGCGCCGAGCGGAGCAACGTGGAATTTCTATCCAAGGATTTCCCCGGACGGGAGGCACGTGGTTTATTACGCCGCCCCCCTGAAAACCGGAAAGACGGGTCCCGGCATCGAAGACTACGACCTGATTCCTATGGAAGACGGCCCGGCTTCAGTCGCAGCCGGTGCGGAGCTGGTGACCGCAGGCGGGCGGAAGGTTGCGGGTCTGTCTGTCCAGAGCGAAAAAATAGGGGATATTGCCTGGGCCGCAAACGGGAAGAGCCTGGCCTTTGTGTCAGGGAGAATTATTAAGGAGCGCAGCACCGGCGGCGCTTTGGATTTTCCGCAGATTGAGTGGCGCTCGTTGTGGGTGGCGGATTTAGGGGGACATACCTCGAAGCTGGCTACTCTGCCTGCAGGAACCGCCGGGAACATCCAGTTGCTGAGGGTCGGCCCCGGCGGCAGGGAGGTGCTCTACCAGGTGTTCGGTGAGGAGAACACGCTCTGGCTGGCGCGGGAAGGCCGTGAGCCGGTCCAGGTGATGCCGCAAACGGGTTGGGACGCAACCTATCCCGTGCCCGTATACGGCGAGGATGTGTTCCTTAGCAGGCGGGTTGGCGAACAGGACTACTAGATCTTCCGTATTCGCGGGGCCCGCGAAACTCAGATTACCGACGACGGGGGGATGAAGTTCGACATCCGGGTCGAGGCCGGCCGGGTCATTTACTTGCGCGAGGATGAACCTGGGGCGAAAGGCTCCCTGGTGGTGTTGTCTGTAGCAAGCGGCAACCAAAACCGTTCAGCCACATGAAATGGATGATTTTTCGCAAGGCCTTGGCAAATTGTCTGGATGAGTAAATGCTGTGTTTTGGGGAGTCAGGTAGATGAAAAGGGGCCGCCACTTTTGGGACGGCCCCTTTTCCGCTCTTGCAGAGGATTTTTTGGTCAGTTGCTGTCTTTCCCTGCCTCAGCAGCCTTCCTTGCAGTGTGCAACAGGCCTGAGCATGAAGCGCCTTTTCAGCATGCAGCAGCCCCCTTTCACCCGGCGATTCGGTGAATTTTCTGAAAGTTTCACCGTTACTAAAGATAGATATGTAACCGGCGAATTATTTGTGCCAAAAATTGCCAATGCATGGGTCCGCATACAACGGAGGTGGATATTGTGTTCGGTAAGTAAAAGCGGTATAATGTAAGTGAGCACTCACTCATTTATGGGGGTGGCGGTTATCTTAAAGCGAGTGCAAGGCACGGAACAACGGCGCCTGCAGATCCTCGAAGCGGCCGGCCGGGTCTTTGCAAGAAAGGGATACGAGCGGAGCACGACAGCCGAAATCGCCCGCGAGGCCGGGGTCGCTGAGGGAACCATTTTCCGGTACTTCGAGACGAAGAAGGCGCTGCTTGTCAATCTTATGGCCTTTGTTATTATGGAGTCTTTGACTTCCCTTCTGAAAAGAATAGAAAACAAAACCACTGAGGAGATTTTAAAGGAGATCCTCCGCAACCGGCTTGAGCTGATCAGGGAAAACGCTCCGCTTTTCAAGCTCTTTTTCGCGGAATCCCTTTTCCAGGAAGAGCTACGGGATAAGTTCATCGAAGAGGTGGTGTTAAGGGCCACCGCGACGGGCGAGGCCTTTTTCCGGGAACAGCAGAAGCAGGGCAACCTGCGGCCGGTGAACCCCCAGATCGCCTTCCGCTGCCTCATGGGAATGCTCGGCATCTTTGTTGTATGGAGCGAGTTTTTGGGGGGCGACAAGTATGTCCGGTTTGACGATGAAGAGGTTCTCGACACGATAATTTCGATTTACTTAGACGGGGTGAGAAGCCATGGCCGCTAAGAAAAGGGTGGGTGTTGTTCTGATCCTGCTCCTGCTGGGTGCCGTGGGGCTGGGCGCTTATTACTATTTCTCGGTATACCGCGCCAGAGAGAAGGGTCTCACGGCATCCGGTTATGTGGAGGCCACCGAGATTCGCGTCGCTTTTGAAACGGCGGGACAGGTAGAGCATGTTGAGGCTGCGGAGGGTGACCGGGTGAGCCCGGGAGCGGTGCTGGCGCGGCTCGACCCTGCTGCGGCGCGGCTGCAGCTACAGCAGGCAGAGGCTGCTCTAGCGGCCGCCGAGGCCCGGTTGGCGGAGATGCGAGCCGGGTCGCGGGAGCAGCAGGTGCGCGCGGCGCAGGCTGCCGTAGACCAGGCGGAGGCGCTGGAGCAGCAGGCGGCGGTTGCGCTGGCGGCGGCGGAGCGGGAACTCGCCAGGTTGGAAGAACTAAACAAACACGAGGCCGTTGCACCACAGCAGGTAGACGCCGCGCGTGACGCGCGGGAGAATGCGGCGGAGCAGCTTGACGCCCGCAAGGCTGCCACCGCGGCAGCGCGGGCGCAACTCGATCTGGTTGAAGCAGGCGCCACGGCGGAAGCACTCCGCTCCCTCGAAGCCAACGTGGCCCAGGCGCGGGCGGCGCGTGACCTTGCGCAGCTTAACCTCGACCGGACGGTGCTCGAGTCCCCTGCTTCAGGGACGGTAACCGGGCGTCTGGTGGAGGTCGGCGAGACGGTGACCGCCGGAATGGTGGGGTTTACCGTCGCCAGGCTTGAAGACCTCTGGGTGAGGGTGTTTATCCCCGAACCGGTCATCGGCCGCGTTCGTCTGGACCAGCGGGCCACTATTACAGTTGATTCGTTCCCCGGCAGGAAATTTACCGGGCGTGTCGTTTACATCGCTCCGGAAGCCGAGTTTACCCCCCGAAACATCCAAACCCCGGAAGGGCGCGCAGAAACGGTTTTTGCGGTCAAGGTGGCGATTGAAAAAGGGGCGGGGCTGCTGAAGCCCGGGATGCCGGCGGACGTGGTACTGGAGGAGAAATAGTGGCTGCGGCGATAATCGTTGAAAACCTTACTCGGCGGTTCGCCGCCCTGGTGGCAGTAGATAACATCAGTTTCAATGTGGAGGAGGGGGAGATCTTCGGTCTCCTCGGGCCGAACGGATCGGGGAAGTCCACGACGGTAAGGATGCTGTGCGGCATCCTCCGGCCTTCTTCCGGTCGCGGCGAGGTACTGGGATACGATATCACCCGGGAGGCGGAGCGCATCAAGGGGAGTATAGGCTACGTCTCCCAAAGGTTCAGCCTTTACGAAGACCTGACCGTAAGGGAGAACCTCGAGTTTTACAGCGGGATTTACATGGTGCCGCCGGAGCAGCAGGAGGAAGCGATCACTTCGGCGGCGGGGTCGGCCGGGCTTGGCGGGCGGGTCCGGGCACTCGTCCATACGCTTTCCGGCGGCTGGAAACAGCGCGTCGCGCTGGCCTGCGCGTTGGTACACCGGCCGCGGCTGCTTTTCCTTGATGAACCGACCGCCGGGGTGGATCCCGTATCGAGGCGCGAGTTCTGGGAAATCCTGCGCGGCCTCGCGGCAAACGGCGTCACGGTACTGGTCACCACCCATTACATGGACGAGGCGGAACAGTGCAGCCGTGTGGCCTTTATGTACCGGGGAAGGTTCCTGGCCATCGGTTCCCCTGCGGAGCTGAAGTCGGCCGAGGGAGCGCTCCTGCTTGAGGATGTTTTCATTGCGCTGGCGCGCCGGGGCCGCAACCTTGAAACGGAGGCCTTGCGGGCGGAGGGAGGGGGAGAGGTTAAGGATGAAGGATGAACCGCCAAGACGCGAAGGGCATTAGAGAGAGGTAAAGTTGCTGATAATCTTGGCGACCTTAGCGTGAGAAGGGATAACGGATAAAAGCGGGAGGATAAGGGCATAGGGATGACTGCAGGTGGGAGGCCGATATCAAGGATGAGGGATGAAGGGTTAAAATGCGGCTGACGCGGCTATGGGCGGTGGTTAAAAAGGAGGTCTTCCATATAAAAAGGGACAGGCCCAGCCTGATTATAAGTTTCGTGCTGCCCGTGATGATGCTTTTTCTGTTCGGTTACGCTGTCAACCTGGACATTGACGAGATAAAGACCGCGGTCCTTGACGGCGACCGCACCCGGGCCAGCAGGGAACTGGTCTCCGCATTTTCTGCCTCCGGATACTTCAGGGTAACCGCCTATCCGGTATCCCGCCACGAGATTGAGAAACTCATTACGGGCGGGAAGGTTAAGGCAGGCCTGGTCATTCCCGCCGGTTACGGCCGGAGTCTCGCGCGGGGAGAGGCGGCGCCCGTGCAGTTCATTATTGACGGCAGCGACTCCACCACCGCCCGCACAGCGCTGCAGGCCGGGGAGCTTGTTGCCCGCGCGTACTCCCGCAAACTCATGCTGGCGGCCATTGATAAGAGCGGGAAGACCATCCCCCTTGCCGGCGGTGTCGACCTCCGCTCCCGGGTATGGTACAACCCCAACATGGAGAGCGCCCGGTTTTTTATCCCCGGACTGATCGGGCTTATCATGCAAAACATCACCGTGATGTTGACCGCTTTCGCCCTGGTGCGGGAGCGGGAGCGGGGCACGCTGGAGCAGCTCATCGTGACGCCGGTACGGCCGGCGGAGCTTGTAATCGGTAAGCTGATTCCCTACGTGGTTATCGCGTTTATCGACGTGTCGGTGATCTTTTTGGTCGGTACCTTCTGGTTCGGTGTAGGGGTTGCCGGGGACGTGCTCCTCCTTGCCGTTCTGGCCCTTTTCTTTCTCCTCGGGGCGCTCGGTCTGGGATTGCTCATTTCCACGGTCACGCGTACCCAGTTGCAAGCAATGCAGGCGACAATGGGACTTATTCTTCCCAGCGTGCTGCTTTCGGGTTTTGTCTTTCCGAGAGAGGCAATGCCTGCCGTGATTCGCTGGCTCGGCAACTTCATCCCGCTCACGTATTTCCTAGAGGTGTTGCGGGGAATTATCTTGAAGGGTGCGGGGCTGGACGTCCTGTCGGTGCAGTCCGCGTTCCTGGTGGCTTTCGGCTGCGGCACCCTCACCCTCGCGGCGCTGCGTTTTCGCAAGACGCTTGATTAAGGGTAAACGCTTATTAGACCTTCTTGATACTTGGGGCGGCACCAACAGAAGCATTGAAAATGCCTTACTGCTTATGGACTCCGCAGAGATCGCCTTGGAGACGAACGGCAGCGGCATTACAATGCATTACAATAATGTCCGACGCGAACTGTTGAACTCTAACTGGTTTCAGCACAGGAAAATTCTGCAGGTACGCTTGTCCTGACCGGCTCAATTTGCTATAATTGTATAGACAGTAAATACTGTATTAACGAGGTGGCTATGGAGATACGAAAAATTTTCCGTGCCGGAAACAGCCTCGTGGTATCCCTGCCGCAGGAAATTTTGCAGGAGTTGGATCTGGGAGAGGGAAACCAACTCACCATCACTGCCGACCGGCAAAAAGGAGAAATCGTCCTCAGACCGGTTGCGGAAACCGGTGGTGCCCAGGTTACGGGCGAATTCGCACGGATGGTTGAGGAGTTTATTAACGAGTATTCCGGGGTGCTCCGGGAATTAAAAAAATGAAGCGGCTGAAGATTGAAGAGGTGCTTTATCTTCACTACCGGATAGTAAAGGAAATGGGCGGCAGGTACGGGGTAAGGTCGCCGGCGCTTTTGGCGAGTGCGGTCGCCCGCCCCTTCGCCCAGGTGCGCGGGCAGGATGTTTACCACACCCCCTTTGAGAAGGCCGGCATGCTCCTTGCCGGCATTGTTTCCTGCAAGTCATTCTACGACTGTAACGATATCGTGGCAGTCGGGGCCGCCGTACTCCTGTTGCGGCAATTTGGCTTCAAGACGACAGCCGGCCCGGAGCTTACCGGGTTGGTTCAAGCAGTGGCGGATGGAACCTGCGACTGGCGGCAGGCCGCAGCGTGGCTGCGGGAACACAGCCGCTACCAAGGGGACGCGGCGGCCGGTTTTTGAGGATAGGAGCGAGCCTTCATTGACATTCAATCTGTGCGTATGCTATATTAGATAGTGCCTGGAGGGGTGTCCGAGCGGCCTAAGGAGGCGGTCTTGAAAATCGTTGAACCCGACCAGGGTTCCGTGGGTTCGAATCCCACCCCCTCCGCCAGAATCAGTCGTCGGTCTTCAGTCGTCAGTGGTCAGTTAACAAGGGGTGGACTTAGCGCTGGCGAAGTTTTACAAGACGGTCCGACGACCGACGTCTGACGACTGACGACCGATATGCGGAGAGATGGCCGAGTAGGTCGAAGGCGGTCGCCTGCTAAGCGACTATAGGGGGCAAAAACCCTCTATCGCGGGTTCGAATCCCGCTCTCTCCGCCATATAACAGCCTTTAGTCGTCTGATGTCGGCGGTCGGAAGGAAAAAGATAATAAGAAAACAAAGCCGGGCACCCTATCTGGCGACTGATGACCGACAACCGATATGCGCGCCCGTGGCTCAATGGATAGAGCGACAGACTACGGATCTGTAGGTTGGGGGTTCGAGTCCCTCCGGGCGCGCCATTAATTCGGAAGCAGGAGGCAGGAAGTCGGAGGTCGGAATAACGGATGGAACTGGCATAGGCCAGTTCCTACGAAATAATTCTTCCATCCGACATCCTGCTTCTGACATCTGTTACGCGCCCGTAGCTCAGGAGGATAGAGCAGCGGTTTCCTAAACCGCGTGTCGGGGGTTCGAGTCCCTCCGGGCGCACCAGTTTGGAAGCAGGAGGCAAAAGGTCGTAGGTCAGAAAAGGGAAGGAAATTCGCGCGAGCGAATTTATACAAAAATATTCTTGCACCCGACAGCTTACGTCTGATATCTATTAGGTTGAATAAAAGAGGAGGGAACTGGCAAAGCCAGTTCTATTTCTAATCAGCATAAGCATTAATGGCGGACATATCCGTGACAAAAGATGAGACTTTTATGCGAGAGGCGCTAGGCGAGGCGGAGAAGGCATACGCTCTGGGGGAGGTCCCCGTCGGGGCCGTTGTGGTCATGGACGGGGAGATCGTTTCCCGTGCCCACAACCTCCGAGAGAGCCTCAAGGACGCCACCGCGCACGCCGAGATAATAGCGCTGCGGGAAGCGGCCCGGAAACTGGGCGACTGGCGCCTGGAAAACGCGGTTGTATACGCGACCATGGAGCCGTGCCCGATGTGCGCCGGAGCTATGGTACAGTTCCGTGTTAAAAAAGTTGTCTACGGCGCGGCGGACCCTAAAGCGGGCGCCGCCGGGTCCGTAGTCGACCTCCTCCGGGAGAAGCGGTTCAACCATCAGGTCGAGGTTGGCGCCGGGGTGCTGGAGGAGGAGTGCCGGGAAATCGTCCAGCGGTTCTTTAAGAAACTTCGCCATTTGAGTGGTTAGTGGTTGGCAGCAGAGGAGGGAATTCTTAAGCGAATTCTTACAAACAATCCCAACGGTCAACGACCAACGACTAATATGCGGAGAGATGGCTGAGTGGTTGAAGGCGCTCGACTCGAAATCGAGTAGGCGGCCTAAAAGCTGCCTCGTGGGTTCGAATCCCACTCTCTCCGCCAAATCAATAATATCAAGGGGTTTCGCGGTCGAACGCGAAGCCCCTGCGCTTTTTTTACCTGCTCCGACTCTGGCGGGAAGAAAAAGGATAAAAATGGTCCCCGTCTCGTTTTTCACGTATAAGGGGAATGCTGTAAAACAGAAACGGTATTTGGTATTTTAAACGGGAGGGTTGATGACGGAAAAAGCGGAGGAGACGAGTTGCGAGAAGGCGACCTTTGCCGGGGGGGTGCTTATGGTGCATGGTGAAGCCTATTGCAGAGCTGCCCGGCGTGTTGACGGTGACGTCCGGGTACACAGGAGGGCACAAACCACGTTTTTCCCGACAGCCCGCCCCCGACCGGCCTGCGCTACTGCATCAACTCAGCCGCCCTGCGCTTCATATCGAAGGAAGACCTGGAAAAGGAAAGCTACAGTGAGTATTTAAGGCTGTTTGAGTAGAACGGTGTGTTGAAGAGCGTAAAAGTGTGCATACTATTCTCCATACTGTTTCTAAAAAAAAGTTTGCACTTTTGGCGCCACCCGTGTATACTTTTGTTATTCGCCTCGTATAGAGGTAAATTTAGGAGGTATTGTTTTAATGCTTGGCAAAGTAAAATGGTTCAACGCGCAAAAAGGTTACGGGTTCATCGAGACCGAGGAAGGTAACGACGTTTTCGTGCACTATTCCGCGATCCAGTCGGAAGGGTACAAGTCGCTGGACGAAGGTGAGAGCGTGAAGTTTGACGTCGTCCCCGGCAACCGCGGTCCACAGGCAGCAAATGTCGTGAAGTTATGAAATAAAAGAAAATAAAGTCTTTTATCTTATAAGCACGCACAGCAGAATCAGGGGCAGCAAAAGCTGTCCTTTTCTGTTTCCATACGTTTCACAGCCGATGGTTCGGCGCTTAAAAGACTGTTGCGAGATGAACCTATCGTGTGATAACATTGCCCCCGTGTAACAGGACGGTTTTTTTTGTCCAAGAAGGTGCCTGGTAACGCAGAAGAATGTTCTTGAAGGTTTTTGCGCGGAGCGGGTGAATTAATTATGCTGTTAAAGGTCACACCCGGGCGCTGCCCAAGGTTTGTTTTTTGCGGTAAGTCTTCTGTACGCATCAAATCGATATCGGGGGGATCTAACTGCAACCGCATTTCCACGGCATCTGGTTGGTGTTGTTTGGACTTACCGGTGTTTTTGCACTGCTCTACCTTAGGGCCGCCCTTTTTCCGGGGCGGGTGGCGCAGGGAGCGGAGCGATATTTTTCGACCGAGCAGGTAAGGCAGGGCAGGGAGTACCAGCGAGGTTCACGGCTGGTGTTCATCAGCGGTTTTGCGGTACAGGTTTCCTTTCTGGTTTGGCTGGTATTCGGCGGCCCGGCGGCCCAGGTTTCGGGCTGGGCGATGAAGGTTACCGGGAGCTTTTGGGGCGGCGTTTTGCTTTTCTTCTTTGTACTGTGGCTGGCGCTGCGGCTTTTGAACCTGCCCTTCCGCATATACAGCGGCTACTTCTATCAGCACCGCTGGGGCTTCTCAAAGCAAACCTTTAGGGCCTGGTGGCTTGATTACTTTAAAAGTGCGGGGATAGACCTCGCTCTTTCTACCGCGGGGGTGGTCTTATTCTTTTGGGTGCTCGGACGCTGGCCCGCGGGATGGTGGGCGGCGGGCGCGGTATTGTTCTCCGCGTTGTATGTCTTTCTTGTTTTCATCTGGCCGGTCGTGGTAGCACCGGTCTTTAACCGGTTTGTGCCGGCGGAGGACCCGGCGGTGTTGGCGGTGGTTCAGGAGGTTGCCCGGGAGGCCTGCCTGCCGGTGGAGAAGGTGCTGGTCATGGACGCGAGTAAACGGACCACGAAGGCCAACGCCTATTTCACGGGTTTGGGCCGGACGAAGCGCATCGTGCTCTATGACACCCTGCTCGAGCAGTACCCGCTGGACCAGGTCAAGGCGGTGGTGGCCCACGAGGCGGCCCACTGGATTAAGGGGCACGTGGTGAGGTTGGTGTTCTGTGGGGTCTTTGGCAGCTTTGTATTCTGGGGTTTCCTTTCGGCCTTGCTTAAGGTAACAATTCCGGCGGCGGAATACCAGCCCAGCACGTGGGCGGTCATCCTTCTTTTCGCCGCGACCGTCATGTTCGCGAGCAGCCCGCTGCAGAGCTTCGTCTCCCGGCGGATGGAGGCGGAGGCTGACCGGGTCGCGGTGCAGTTCACCGGCGACGCCGGAGCGGCGGTTCGTCTGCAGGTGGAAATTGCGGTGAAAAACCTTGCGGACGTTTCGCCCCCGGCCTTCATCCGGTGGTTCGGCTACAGCCACCCACCGGTGCTGGAGCGGATTGAGATTATTCAGAAAACCGGGAAAAGTTGATGGGAAGACTCTGTCTACTCTGGCGGGGAAGCAGCCGGTTCCCTTAGAATAATGACAACAACCTAATCAGGGAGGCGATTCAATGGCCCTATCAGTATGCCCGAAGTGCAGCAAGCCGGAGTTCGAACTTGCCGAGAGCCATACTTTACAGGGCGGCGGCTATAGCACCAAGGTATGGTTTGTCCAGTGCGCCTCATGCGGGTCGGTCGTGGGAGTGATCGATTACTTTAACCTGACGCACCGGATTCGCGAACTGGAAGCGAAAGTGGAGAAAATATTGGATAAGATTTAACTATACCTGCTTTTGGGCGACGTAGGACTTTAAGTGATCGTAAACCGCTCTGATTTCTTCAGTGTCGGGCAGGCTGCGGATTATGGCTTCAAGGCAGCCGTTCCGTACGATTTCTGAGAGCGTGTAGGGGAAATTTATGTCGTAGATCCAGGACAGATGCAAGATCTTCCGGTCATTCACATTTTTTATGGCGGCGTAGCTGCAAGGCTCGTGTTTGAGCAGGTTTTGCGCCAGCTCCGCCGAGTATCCCGGTGTGTCGGGGAAGTCGAAGCCCACCAGGGGGTCCGGCGGTTTCTCCTGCTGGGCGCAGTCCGCTGCGATAGTTTTCAGGATGTCCAGCTTATCGGCGTCCCTGATCAGGCGTGCGAACAACAGCGTCCGCTCCGGCATCCCGGCGGGCAGGTCCCTCAGGTTGTGGTACTCGATCGCCTTAGTGATTATGGCCTGTTCTTCGGCCGCAAGGCCGGAGAAAACCCCGGCGTGTTCCAATTCGCGCAACCCCAGGAGCGCATGGTTTTCCGAAAGGTGGTCCTTAAAGGTGCGGTAGACCGCATACTGCTTGAAACGTCCAACGTCGTGTAACAGGGCTATGGTTTCGGCAAGGAGCAGGTCACCGGTCTTCAGGTTCAGCGAGCGGCCGATGCGGATGATGTTTGCGCAGACCCTGCCGGTATGCTCCTCCTTAAACCGGACGGCAGCGCGCGTTTCCGGGTCGTTGCCTTGAAAACCTTTTGTGTAGTCGACAAACCAGGAACGGATGGCCTGGAACTGTTTGCTGTCCAACATTGCCCTCCCCGGCGGGCCGAAAGCCCACCGTTTAGTTTACCATAATCAGGCTGCGGGGTAAAGCGACCAGTGCCGACAGAAGGATGACCTGCAAAATTAAACGTGAAACCTCGCTCCTTCTTTGGGGAGTGCCACGTGCGGCAAGCCGCACAACAAAAGATGAGAATGGCCTCTCCCAGCACTCAGCCGAGAATGTTACCAAACGGGTGCGAATTTGCCGCTAACCTAAAAGACGCATTAACTATTCCAGCGCATGTTATCCACAGAGTGCGGGGCGGCCTGAAAAGCTACAGCCGTAGAATTGGTATAATTAGGATTTTCAGGGGAGTAAACCATGCGGGTTTTTACCCGCACCAGCGAAGGGACGAAAATCAAACGCTGGAAATAATGATTTGCCTGTTGTCACACATTTATTTTCTTGATTCATAACGTTCTTGGCGTCTTGGCGGTGGATCTATTTTTGAGGGAGTCGTTCACGACCCAGCACTCAATGGACTTTTTGCCCTTTGAAGGACAGACCTTCATTGAGCTTAAATGCCCAGCACTCAATAGGACTTTTTGAGCTTTGGAGGAGAGACCTTCTTTAGTC
>JBFLWY010000004.1:0-83985 GCA_040757355.1 Bacillota bacterium
ATTACGTGATTTGGTAACCCTGGCAGGGGGTCGTTTGCTACCGGCGAAAAAACAGGTTCAGGACCAGGGTAAGAAGAAGGCTCAGGATAATACAGGTTACCAGTGGGAAGTAGAAGGTAAAATTGCCACGGTGATAGTATATATCGCCGGGAAGTCGGCCGATCCCGGGAATTTTGCCGATAAGGAGCATTGCTCCACCGATCACCAATAAAAGGATTCCCATGAGGATCAGTATCTTCCCGAGTCCCTGCCAGACGTCCATAAGTATGTACCTCCGGAAAAAGAGAGTTGGACTAAACAGCAGCCGTCACCTGAACTCTTCTCTGCAAATCTGAAAAATAGTACTTCTCTCGCAGGGCGCGGCGACGAGCTTCACTCTGCTTCGTCAAGCTCGCCTGCCCTTCTATGTACGCTCCGGCCCGTCTCCCAGCACTCAAACTTGCCCTGGCAAAAAACAAGCTGTTTTCGCAACATTTAACGTTTCTACGCAATTGCTACTTTACAAGCTGAATTGAGTGCTGGGTTCCTCGCATTGCTCGCTCCGCAACACGTTTCGTTTATGTTACACTACTGCATTTAAGTGACATGCTTACTGGTTCATATTTTTACTCCCAGTTTGCGACGATTAATCGTCGTGAACGACTCTTCTGAAAAATGCGTTCTTCTTCCGTGAATTCGCGGCGATGAGCTTCGCCTTACTACGTCCGGCTCGCCGGCCGGCTGACAAAGCTATGCGCCGCTGATCGCAGCGCCCGGCGGAGTTCACTGAATATTTACTCCCGGAGAAACCTCTCCTTCTCACTGTATATACAACCGCAGTACTTTTGGCGGTACATCCCAAGTTCTTTCGAACGCTGAACACCTTCCGTGAAGCCGGCGCGGAAGTCACGGTATTCAAACTTCAGCCGGTATTCCGACGCCACCGACTCACCTATCTCACGGATTAAATCGTGCTTTTGAAAGGGGCTGACCAGTAGGGTGGTGGTAAAGGCCTCAAAACCACCATGTTTAGCCACTCGCGCTGCCTGCCGCAACCGAAAAAAGTAACAAAAGCGACACCGATCCGCCTCCCGGTAAGCTACCAAACGAAAGTATTCTTCTATAGAGTACTCCCGGGCGAAGATAACCGGCCATCCTTCGCTCTTCGCGAATGCTGCAAGCGTTTCCTTCCGGCGTAGATATTCTGCATAAGGGTGGATGTTTGGATTAAAAAAGTAGCCCTGAACCTCATGCCCCTCTGCCCGCAAAACACGCAGAGGGTAAAGTACGCAAGGGCCGCAACAAACGTGAAGGAGCAGCTTCAAAAGCGATCACCCTGATTATCGATTCTACTTGCTGGGCTGCTATTCAGTGGTTCTACATTCACGCAGACATAAACTGTGGTAAGATGCCCCCTACCTCTCATAAAACTCACCAGTAACTATTATGGCTCCCGTCGGGCGCAGCGATAAACGGCGCATTTCGGAAGTCAGATGCAGGATGTCAGAGGTCAGACCTCGTAGAATTCGCTACGCGAATTCCCTTTTTTCTCTTTTCAGACTTCCGACTTCCGGCTTCCGATCTCTGAATTATGTGCGCTCCGGCCCGGCCCCCAGCACTCAAACTTGCCCTGGCAAAAAAACAAGCGGTTTTCACAAAATTTAACGTTTTTATGAAATTGCTACTTTCCAAGTTGAATTGAGTTGCTGGGTTCCTCGCACTGCTTGTTTCTCGCCGCCCCGCACTCAAATCAGCCGGTAAAAGCAGCGTAGTTCCGGTAGCCTTTGCACACGGAGTTGAGTGCGGGGTAAGTGATAGGTGTCAGGATGAATAGTGACCTCACCACAAAGTTCCCTGCGCGCCCTCCTTCGCCGGCGGTACCATCCCCAGATGCCTATACGCCAAAACTGTCGCCACCCGCCCGCGCGGGGTACGGGCCAAAAGCCCGGCCTGCATAAGATAAGGCTCCACAACATCCTCGAGCGTTACCACCTCTTCGCCGGTGGCTGCGGCCAGGCTATCAACCCCGGCAGGTCCCCCCTTGAACCGTTCGATCAGGGTCGTCAGCAGTTTACGGTCGGAGTCGTCAAGTCCGAGTTCATCGACCCCCAGAAAATCCAACGCCTCCCTGGCTGCTTCCTCGGTAACGTTTCCCCCAATACGCACCTCCACATAGTCACGGACACGCTTAAGCATTCTGTTGGCAACTCGGGGTGTTCCACGCGAACGCTTCGCAATTTCCAAAGCCCCTCCGTCGGTAACGGGTATTCGCAGAAGTTTTGCGGACCTTAAAACAATCGCAACAAGCTCTTCGGCATTGTAATAATTGAGATGCGCGATCAAACCAAAGCGGTCTCTAAGCGGTGAAGAAAGAAGGCCGGCCCGGGTGGTCGCACCCACAAGGGTGAACGGCGGCAGGTTTAGCCGTACCGACCGGGCTGCAGGCCCCTTGCCGATCACGATGTCGAGCGCCAGTTCTTCCATTGCGGGGTAGAGTATCTCTTCCACCGGCCGGCTCAGACGGTGTATCTCATCGATGAAGAAAACATCACCGAGGGCCAGGTTCGTCAGAATCGCGGCCAGATCACCCGGGCGCTCGATCGCCGGACCCGAGGTGACCCGGATGCCGACACCCATTTCCGCCGCGATAATCCGCGCAAGAGTGGTTTTGCCGAGGCCAGGCGGCCCGAAAAACAAAATATGGTCTAGTTGCTCCCGGCGGTTGACGGCAGCCTCAACGGTTATCCGGAGAATCTCCTTAATCTTCTCCTGCCCGATAAATTCCTTTAGGTTTCTCGGTCGCAGCGCCGCTTCAACGGCAGAATCGTCCGGCTGTGCTTCAGTAGATACAATCCGCATCTCGCTCATTTGGGTTGAACATCCTTCCGTTTCAGAAGTAGGCCGAGGGATGACCGTAAGGTGGCTTCGAGCCCATCGGCGCCTTCCCGGCGAGCCTGGCGCACTGCCTCCTGAGCCTCGGCTCTCCGGTACCCTAGTGCCACGAGCGCATCGACCACATCCTCGACTTCCTGCGGCGCCGCTGATTTCAGACCCTTGGCAAACTTGTCTTTCAGCTCCAGAAGAATCCGCTGTGCGGTCTTCTTGCCCACCCCGGGCACCATTTGCAGCGCACCGAGATCTCCTTCACATACCGCTCGTTCCAGTTCCGTCGCGGACAAACACGAGAGAAGGGCCAGCGCGGCCTTTGGTCCCACCCCACTCACCCCGAGCAGCAGGACGAACAAGTCCCGTTCCTTTTCGCTGTGAAAACCGTATAGCTCGGTTCTTTCTTCCCGAAAAATCAAATGTGTATATAACCGGCATTCTTTCCCCGGCTCGGGAAGATGCGGGTGAAGGGAAAGAGGAATATAAACGCGGTACCCGATACCGCCTACTTCAATCACGGCACACCCGGCTGAAGCATGTACCAGTTTCCCATGTAAAAAAGTAATCATCTCTGTATAAACCCTGGAGACCGCTGCCAGAACTTCGCTTTGTTTTGTCGTGCTTGCCTATGTTCGTATTTGCGATCCCCGTGCTTTCGTTAAATCTGCGTGCCATGAAAAAATGGCTTCATTATTGCCGGCAAGTTGATGCGTTCTCAAAAGCTACTGTTCAGTGTGGAGTGGAGGTGACATATCGCAACCGCCAGGGCGTCAGCAACGTCGTCAGGGGAAGGAGGTTCAGCCAGTCCCAAGAGGTGCTGAACCATGTACTGGACCTGCTCTTTGGTCGCCCGGCCTTGCCCCGTCACCGCGCGTTTCACCGCCGGGGGTGAATACTCAAATACCGGGCAACCGGCTTCCGCCGCTGCTAAGAGGGCCACCCCCCGGCTGTATCCTACCGCCATTGCGGACTGGGAATTCTTATTCAGAAAGAGTTCCTCAACAGCCACAGCATCGGGTTTTGTTTGTTTGATGACCTGCAAAATACCGCGATAAATCGCTTGAACCCTGCGGCTTAAAGGCCATTTGGCGTCCGTCCTGATGCAGCCGTAGTCACCCACTGTCAGCTTGGACCCTTTGCCCCCGCGGACCACACCGTAACCGGTCACCGCCGTCCCCGGATCAATACCTACCACAAGCATCGCCGGCCCTCCTATCTTAATGTTTTAGGATCATTTTGCCCTAACATTCCTTCGTACAGCATATTGGGAGCGGGTGAGGAACCTTTACTCCGAAACAGGGTCATGCCCTAATGGAAAGTACCCGGTTTCCCCCCACCCAAGAATAGTTTCAAATTGGACGATGTCTCAATCGGGGGCTCTTGAGATTCACCTGACATCAAGAACGAAAAATACCTTCCCGTGCGCCAATGGACTCCTTAGCAACAAGTAGTCGTCGTGAACGACTCCTCCTTAAGCAGTAGTGTGCGTTCCAGCAGTCTGAAACCCGACAGTGATCCTTTCTACAAATCATATCGTCAGCAGCCAACCGGAACTTTGCTCAGAGGGCGTAGTTCAAGAAACCTTTTCATGGGGGCCGCCGCAAAACTTCGCCTTTACTATTTGACAATTCCCGCTTCCGTCACACTTCTCGAACGGCCTTCGCCTCGCCGGAAGCGTGGTGTAATATAGAGACTCAAAGCCTGTTTTGAACAGCAGCGTTTTCCAACACTATTCCTGCCTTATTCTATACTCGGCCGATCATTCCTGCAATTCGTCCAGGTTCTCCAAAGCTGCATTAAGCTGCGCTTCATCAGGGAATTCGAGCTCTCGCCGTAATTGGGCCTGAACAGCCGGAAGCTGCGCTTGAAAACTCATCACCTGTGAAAGTTTGACCTGAAGCCCCTGGGTGAGTGCGTCCACGGGAAGATGCTTTTCACGACGTAAAGGTCGGTGGTTGAAACCAACCGGTCCTTGAAATACCGCAACACAGCCGCCTTTAACCCCTATGTGACGGAAATGCCGGTGCTCAGGGCAAAAATCCTCGACATTACGGGTTATGCGAAGTGCGGCCGGAAGGTGAAGAGCCAGTTTCCAACCTGCGTCCTCCGGAAATTTTTTTTGCAGACCCGCGGCATCAAGCCCAATCAGTGTTTGCGGTGCTGGTCCTTCCGAGATTAAATCCAGTTCACCGCAAACGTAACGTCTTTCAACCGTAACGACTGTCTCCGGTTTAACGAATTCCTTCTTCCAGAAAGCAATGGATCTGTAAGGTTCGGTTGTGGTGAAGTATAAGCCGGCGATACAAAGTCCGGAAACGACCGGGACGGCCCACCAGAATTTTTTCATACCTTTCCTCCTGTGGAATAATATGCTAATATATTATGTATCGCCGGCTAGCACCCTATGCAATTTGCATGTACTCACTAAACCTTGTGGGGCGCAGTGATAAGCTGCGCATAGCCGCGTCGGCCGGGCGGAGCCGAATCCCCACCCAGCACTCAGTTACATCTTAATCCTAATACGGTACTACTAATGAGGAAACACATATTTGTTTTGTCCGCTCCGTGAAACTACGCTTTCATAGCAATTTGAGTGCCGGGCTCCGGTTCGTCCCCGCCCGTCTCCTTTGCTTTGCTTGCTTCTGACCGCGCTCCGTTAGCACATGTGCTTCGATGTTTTGAGTATTCGCGCAACGATGGATACTGACAGCAACCTGAACATGTACGTGGTTACTGAACATTTACCCAATTTTTAAGGCTACCTTTCGGTAGCCTCCTCCATTATCTCCGGTGGGATATCGAAGTTTGCGAAAACCTCCTCCACGTCCTCCAGTTCTTCCAATTTTTCTACCAGCCGCAACACCCGCAATCCATCCTGACCGGTGACCGGAACCAGATTCTGCGGACTAAAGGTGATCTCCGCCTCTTCCACAATGAAACCGCTTGCTTCAAGACCGGCCTTTAGCCGGGCAAGGTCCTCCGGTGCAGTTGTTATCTCAAAGTCTTCCTCTCCCTCACGGAAATCTTCTGCACCGTTATCAACCGCAAACAGCAGCAGGTCGTCCCCGCTGTAACTGTTGTCTTTATTCACCAAAAGAAAGCCTTTTTTCTGGAAGATCCAGGCCACACACCCGGCCTCTCCCAGACTGCCGCCGTACTTGGCGAAAACATGTCGTACTTCGGATGCAGTCCGGTTCCGGTTGTCGGTGGTTACTCTTACAAGAAGCGCCACTCCCCCCGGCCCGTAACCCTCGTACATAACCTCTTCATAGTTCCCGCCGCTGATTTCACCTGTTCCTTTTTGGATAGCTCGCTGGATATTATCAAAGGGTATATTGGCCTCACGCGCCCGCTGAATAGCGGCCTTTAATCGCGGGTTGGCTTCAGCATCACCCCCGCCCTGACGCGCGGCTATAATAATCTCGCGCGACAAACGGGTGAAGACTTTACCCCTCTGAGCGTCTGCTTTTGCTTTCTTTCGTTTTATTTGCGCCCATTTCGAATGTCCTGCCAACTCGGTTCACCCTGCTTAACATATAACCGCCCTTCAAATAGATTTGCCGGTACTCAAACAATACTTACACGATATCAGTTCTTACATTTCAATGCCCGGTATTGGCGGCATCCGCAGCTTATGCCGGTTTTTGGTGGACAAGCACTCAATTTTCTCCCGGATATCCGGCGGCGCCTCTCCGGTCAGGATGTAGCGATCCAATTCCTCGTACGTAAAGCCCAGTTCTCCTGCATCGTCATGCCCTTTCCAGAGACCCGCCGACGGCCGCCGGTCAATGATGGCCTGCGGAATGCCCAGGTAGGCTGCCACTTCCCGTACCTGAAACTTCAACAGGCCTCCTATCGGCAGCACGTCCACCCCACCGTCACCATACTTAGTAAAATATCCGATCACCAGTTCGCTCCGGTTTCCGGTACCTGCAACCAGGGCCTGGCGTTGGTTCGCAAAGAAGTAAAGGGTGGTCATGCGGAGCCGGGGCTTTAGATTGGCAAGCGAAATGTCTTTATGGTCTAACGCGTCGAAAGGCTTACCGGTCATTGTCTGGGCGAGGAGGCGGTAGGGTTCGTCCAAACAAACCGTAACAAAAGGAATGTCAAAGAGCTTCGCGACGGTTTCAGCATCCTTGGCATCGCTATTATCGCTGAAACACGGCATTATGACTCCTAACACACTGTTTGGACAAGCCTTTTTACAAAGTACCGCCACAACCGCAGAATCAATGCCTCCGCTCAGGCCGATTACGTAACCTTTGCATCCGGATTCCGACAACTGTTTCTCCAGCCAGTTGACCAAAGCCGGTACCAGATCCTGCACCCCCAACATAACCCCCCCCAAGCTGTTTGAGACCAGTATAATCTTATCACACAAGTGGATACCCGTAAACCGCAATCCATCTAAAAATTCGGATAAAACGAACCAAAACGGTTTACCGGTTATTACCGAAAAAGCCTTTATTCCCAAGTTCAAAATATTGGGGGTGTTAAAATAGGTTCGCTGCCCCGACAGAAAAGCAGGTCGGAATAAGCGTAGCGTTTCCGGCATTTAAGGTACAGATATGATTTTTGCCGGAAACGACCTTCGGCCTTTTTCAGGCCTACGAACTTCGGCCTGTTATATTCGGCCTGTTATAAACATTGAACGTTGAACGTCGAACGGACCCCAAAGGTTTGTCAGTGAAGGTTGAATGCATTTATCGGAGGAGGCTTCACAGCTTTCACGATGGAGGCTCGATTTTCACCGTCCGCTCAAAGTCAGACAGTTGGAGATCGATCAACAGCTTGGTCGAAGCGGTTTTATTTTTCGCCGTCACTTCAATCTCTACTATCCGGTACATCTTGGGTTCGATCCAAATACGGTATTGAAAATCGGTAAACTGCTCCGTGAGAAAATGGTTCTTTACCCGCGGTGCAAACTCAAGGGCATAGAGTTCCTTGCCCCTACCGCGCTCTTCTTTTGCCCTTGCGACTACAGGTTCTTCCTCAAAATCCAGCAGCACTAACGGGTCGAGCTCGGTAATAAAAACTCCCGTTTCCCCCAAACGCTCTCCTTCAAGGGTAAGCCACTTTGTCGAAAAGCGGTCCTTTACATACGTTACTCCCTCAACATGGATGATCTCAACATGGGCGTTAAAGATCTTTCCTTTAACAGAAACCCGGTCGGGCAAGATACGGACCCCGTTCAGATCGCTCAAGCAACGTGTGCCGTTAGCGGTTATTAACCGGGTTTTTATCCGGTAGGAATAAGACTTGACCTTTTTCGTACAGGTCAGCGCTTTTTGAAAAAGCGCCTGCGGGTCCACATCCTTTAGCGGACGGTTGAAACCGAATGCGAAATACCCCAGCCCAACCAATAAAACCAACAGAACGGTGAAGAGAAACCATTTGCGTGGGTGAGTAAACCAGCGCATAAAACCCCTCCTGACTCTAAACAAAAGATATGCGTCAGGAGGAGCTTATTATGAATGCCTGAGTTTCAGGGCAACATCGTGTTCATTTTTGGCCGCTGAAATCCTTTTTGGGCCAGTCGACCCGCGCCTCGGGAATACTGTCGAGTTCGGGAAAGTACGGTTTTAAATCCAAAAGCGGGCTCCCGTTAACCGCATCAAGGCCCCGGACCCGTAAGCGTTCGCCGTCAACCCGCAGCAGCTCAACCACACAGAACGCGATGGGATTGGGCCGAAAAGGGGCGCGGCAGGCGAACACCCCGCGAATTTCCGGCCCGTGCGGCGTTGTTCTCTGCAAAACGTCGCGGGACGCCAGATGGCACCAATAGAGGACGATCAGGTGAGTAGCCTTCTCGATGTCCTTTAAGGCGGGAGCAAACTCCGGAAAGATCTCGATCTCGGATTCCGCCCCCGCCGGGCGCCCCTGGCGCGGTGCTTCTCTGGTGGTCTTGAAAGGCGAATGAATCACCCCGACCGGCCTGAGTTCCATCTCCGCCTTACACCTCCGGGAAACCGCCGAAAAACCCCTACTCACAGTGTTCTCGCTAAAACTCATACCGGGGACCAGAATATGGCGACTTCCTGTCTGTCATTGTGGCCGAGTTTCATTATGTTCTATTTCATCGCCTCGTCCGTTGTGGTCTTTTCCCGCAATTCCTCGTCCGGCGAAAAGGCTTCGAATATTTTTACCAGCGGCTTGATAAGATCCAGCGGCAGCGGAAAGACTATGGTACTTGAATTGTTCGTTGCGATCTCCCGCAGCGTCTGCAGGTAGCGGAGCTGGACGGTAACAGGCTCCCGTGCTATAACCCGGGCTGCTTCGGACAATTTCTCGGAGGCCTGCAGTTCACCCTCCGCGTGGATGATCTTCGCCCGGCGCTCCCGTTCCGCTTCCGCCTGGGCCGCCATCGCCCGCTGCATTGATGTCGGCAGTTCTACATCGCGGATCTCCACGAGGCCGACCTTTACGCCCCACGGCTCCGTACCCTCGTCGATGATCTGTTGGAGACGCTGGTTGATCGCCTCCCTGTGGCCTAAAAGCTCATCCAGGTCCGATTGCCCCAAAACGCTCCGCAGGGTCGTCTGGGCAAGCTGGGAGGTGGCGTGTACCGGGTCCATCACCTTGATTACGGCGTCTACTGGATTTAGAATCCTGAAGTACACCACTGCGTTCACCTTGACGGTAACCGTATCCCGGGTAATGACCTCCTGGGCCGGAACCTCCATGGTGACCACACGCAAGTCCACCTTCCGCATGCGCTCAATGATTGGAATCAGGAGAAAAAGTCCGGGTCCGCGTGCCCCGACGCACCGCCCCAGGCGGAAAATGACCCCCCGTTCGTACTCCTGCACCACCCTGATTGAAGCAGCCAGGAGAAATACCGCTAAGACAAACAGGAACGTTGTGAAGCTGAAAAACATCGTCGTCACCACCTCAATTATTAATAGATTTTTTACTAACCTTCAGACGCAGTCCTTCTACCCCGGTTACCTCCAACTTTTCACCCGCCGCCGCTTCTCCCTCCGTTAACACGGCCTTCCAGAGTTCCCCCGCCATAAAAACCGTTCCTTCCGGCTTGAGGGCTGACCTCGCCACCACTTCCCTGCCGACAAGTTCCTCAAAACCTGTCTGCACCCGGCGTTTTTGCCCCCGCACCACCGCGGTAACCAGCAGTCCCATAAGGGCGGCCAGTGTCAGGCTCATCGCTGCCACCAGACCGATGCTGACCTGGATCCCCCCGTACCGCGTACTGAAAAGGAGAAGCGAGCCAAGAACAAACGCAATGACGCCGCCGGCGCCCAACACCCCGTGCGTTGATGCAAAGACCTCGGCGACAAAACACCCAAAAGCGAGAAGTATTAACAGCAGCCCGCCCCAGTAAGCATCCAGCGTACCAAGGCTGTAAAGTCCCAGGAGAAGGGCTATGCCTCCAGCCACGCCCGGAAAGATCAGTCCGGGGTGATAAATTTCCACCATCAAGCCGGCCATTCCGAGCGTCATCAGGATGTAAGCGATGTCCGGGTTCAGGAGAGTATGAAGAAAACGCTCAACCCGGTTTGCCGTGAACGTCTCGAATACAGCCCCGTTAAAGTTAAGGGTGATGGTGCGGTTGTCGGCAAGAGTAACCTTTTTCCCGTTCAGTGCCCGGCACAGTTCATCCTCACCCGTTGCCAGCGAGTCAACCAGTCCGTTTTTAACCGCCTCGGCGGCGGAAAAAGAACGGCTGCGGGTAACCATCTCCTCGGCCAGCTTTACGTTCCTGCCCCTCAGTTCCGCCAGGGAACGCATCCATGCCGCGGCGTCCGCGGCCGCCTTTTCGGCCGGCACCTTGTCTTCCTGCTCGCCGAGCGCCACCGGGTGGGCTGCGCCGATTCGCGTCCCCGGCGCCATCACCGCCGCATGCGCGCTCATGGTAATGAAGGCACCTGCGGAGGCGGCCCAGCCGCCGGCCGGGCTGACGTATACCACGACCGGTGTTTTCGCATTAACGATCCGGGTCACCATTTCCTGGGTAACGTTATACAGCCCGCCGGGGGTATTGAGTTTGATCAGGCATACCGCTTCCTCTTTTTCCGCCCGGTCTATTCCCCTTGAGAGGTAGTTCGCCGCAACCGGTACGACCGGACCGTCGACCTCAAGAACCACCACCCGCCGGCCGCCTTCCGCGCTCTTTTCAGCCGCCGCCCCGGCTGCACCGCCAGTCCAAGAACCTGCAGCCATTCCTGCGACGGTCAAGAGGAAGGCCGCCGCAAAACATCCCAGCATCGCCTGCGCGACAAAACGCCGCATCTAATCACTCCGGATATTTAATAGCTTAACTTTTGCAGTTGCAGTTGACCAGCCGACTTACCAACTTCGTTTCCTGATAAAGTTCGCCGCCCTTTTCCGCTTTACCTGCAAGAAAAACTTCCCTTTCGGGAGGAAAAAACGTACAAACGGCAAAAACTAATTCCAACAGCCAATATATTCTCAAATCAAGAGTTGAGGAATGGCGAAGAATGACGGCCCCAAGATACTCCTGACGGGACAGCCGGGTATCGGCAAAACCACGGTTATTGTCCGCCTCGCCTCGCTGCTGGGGGAGTCGGCCGCAGGTTTTTACACCGCGGAGTTGCGTGAGAAAGGGAAACGGGTCGGGTTCAAAGTGGTTACGCTCGGCGGAAGGGAGGAAACCCTCTCGCACGTTGACTTGAGTTCTCCGTATAAGGTAGGCAAATACGGGGTCAACCTGACCGGTCTCGCCCCGGCCTTCGCAGAGATTGAAAACGCTTTGGAGCAGCAGCAAAGGCGGTGCCTGTTGATCGATGAAATCGGCAGAATGGAACTCCTGGTGCCCGGTTTTCACGAACTCATCCTGAGGGTTTTTGAAAGTCCTTTGCCGCTGGTGGCCACGGTACCCTTAAAACCCCTGCCGTTCACCGACGCGCTGAAAAGGAAGCTCGACGTAACGCTGTTTCAGGTTACGGTATCAAACCGCGAGGAGTTGCCCGCACAAATCTACGCTGCCTTAAGTACGGCTAAAATTTAATTTCTCGGAAATTTCTTTAGAGTAAAGGGGATGGTCTGGCATGGGTTTAGCGAAGGAAGAGCGGCACGTGTTGATAACCGCCGGCGGGGTGACCGTCGAAGCAGAACTGAACGATTCCGAGACGGCAAAAGCGATCTGGGACGCGCTGCCGATTAAAGGACGGGTCAATACCTGGGGAGAAGAAATCTACTTTTATATTCAACTGACCCTGCAACCGGAGAGCCCCCAGGAACTGGTCGCCATGGGAGACGTAGCATACTGGCCGGACGGACCGGCGCTGTGCATCTTCTTCGGCCCAACTCCGGCGAGCAGAGGGGATGAGATCAGGCCGGCCAGTCCGGTGAACGTCTTCGGAACCGTACTCGGCGACCCCACAACACTACGCCAGGTACACGACGGCGCTGAGATAACCTTTACTAAGAAAGAGTGAATAGTTTGTACAACAGTACTGACCGGTACCCCCGGTCCAGCCTATAGTTAAAGCGAGGCAGCATCAGAGTGTCTTCAACCCGGCTGCGGCGTCTTCTTCCGGTTCCTCATCGACAACCGGCGGGGGCTCCGGTGGACAGACACGGGTTTCCACCAATTCCCCGGCGGTCGTCAGCGCGATGTTGCGGAGGTGCTCGGTTATCCTGAGATAGGCGTTTAACAGTTCAAGGTGGAGGCGTGAAGAGAGTTCCGTCTCTCTTATCCCCTCCTGCAAGCGGTAAATATGGGTACTCTTTAGTCCCCGCTCCAGCTTGAGTATCTTCGGGTGCAGCTTGATAGCCTGCTCCGCGAGGCAGTAGTCCGCTGTTACCAGGGCTTTGTGGGTGAGGCGCATCATCACGCAGACCTCTTCGTACATTATGACCAGCTCATCCCACCCCGTCTTTGAAAAGGTTATCTTCTCCCTGATCTTGTTTTGTAACAACGGTACAACATTCTTGCTGATAATATCGCTTATCAGTTCAAGATCGTTTAAAACCTTGACGAGACCCATGCCTTTCTCGAACTCGTTACGGTGCAGCGGTCTGCGCAGAAGCAAGGTTACATAATTCGTAGCTTTTGTAAAGAGGACGTTGACGACGTTCTCTTTGTGGACAATCCGGTCTATCAGGTCGAAGTTGTTGGAGCGCAATACACGGTCCACGTCCCGGAACATCCGCAGGACCTCCGCCGACAGCCTTACCACTTCCCGGTAGGCTAGACCGAGGGCAATGGAAGGAGTGTTGAGCAAGGCTTCGTTAAGGTACTTGGGTTCGAACTCCGGCATTTTTTTGTCGGGAATGAACCGCTCGAGGACAGTCACCCCGATGTTGCGGAAAGGGAAAAAGGCAAAGGTGATGATAACATTAAAAAGGGTATGGGCATTGGCGACCTGGAAACTCGGCGAAGCGGTGACGGAGGTCAACCAGTGAACAAACGGCACGGCAAAGGGGAACACTATGCAGGTCCCGCCGAGCTTTGCGAAGAAGTGCGCCGCCGCGACGCGCTGGGCTTCGCGCTGCGAGCCGAGGCTTGATAAAAGGGCGGTAAACGAAGTACCGACATTGGCACCCAGAATAAAATAAAAGGCGGCAAGGGGGCTGATCAACCCTTGCGTTGCGAGTACCACGATGACACCCAGTGCCGCCGCGCTGCTGTGCACCAGAAAGGTAAAAACGGCTGCCACGATAATTGCCAGCAGCGGGCTGTTGCAGACCTGTAAAAGGGCGTCGTGAAAAAGGGGGGAGTGTCGCAGAGGCACCATCGCGTCCGCCATTATCTTCAGTCCTAAAAACAACAGGCCGAACCCGATGATCGCCTGACCCACCCGCCGGTAACGGTCTCTTTTGGCGAAGAAAACGATTGTGGCACCTACGGCCACAATGGGGAGTGATACCTCCGTAACCTTTAGGGCGATAAGCTGCGCGGTAACCGTTGTGCCGATATCAGCCCCGAGGATGACCGGCAGGCACTGGCGCAGTTTGACCACGGCGGCATTCGCCAAACCTACGAGAATTACCGTTGTTGCAGTGCTGCTCTGGAAGAGAACTGTGATCAGCGCACCGGCAAGAAGACCCAAAAAAGGCCTGTCGGTTACGGATCCCAAGACCCGTCGCAGCTTTTGTCCGGCGATTTTCTGGAGCCCCTCGCTCATTACGCTGATACCATATAGAAGGAGCCCCATACCCCCTAAGAGCATCAGGACCATCATTGTTAACGACGAGTTTTGCGGCAAAACGTGCACCTCTAAATTCTCAGGTCCTGATTATATCTTATTATGCCGGATGACTAATGACAATAATCAATAATCTTGTAAATAAACCCCAAAAGACCAGCATGTTTTTTTATACTTTTTTCTGTTCCTTTACGTCCAGCCGTATATACAAGTCCTTAAGTTGACGTTCCGCCACCGGGGACGGTGCCTGAGTCATAAGGTCCTGGGCGCTCTGGGTCTTCGGAAAGGGGATGACGTCACGGATGGTGTTACGGCCGAGCAGCAGCATCAGCAGCCGGTCAAAACCGAAGGCGATCCCGCCGTGGGGCGGCGCGCCGTACTCAAAAGCATCGAGAAGAAACCCGAACTTCTCCGTCGCCTCTTCGCGCGGGATTTCTATCGCCTGAAAGACCTTCTCCTGAACCTCCCGCCGGTGTATGCGGACGCTCCCGCCGCCCAGTTCGACCCCGTTCAGCACCAGGTCGTAAGCCTGGGCGCGCACCCGCCCGGGGTCGGTAGACAGGAGGGGGATGTCCTCATCCCGCGGAGCAGTAAAAGGGTGATGCACTGCAACATATCGCTTTTCGTCCTCGTCGTACTCGACAAGGGGGAAGTCGACAATCCATACGAAGGCAAAGCCCGGCGGTATCAGCTCCAAAAGCCCCGCAAGATGGGTGCGGAGCGCTCCCAGGCTCCGGTCCACGACCTGTCTCTTGTCGGCCACAAACAGCAGCAGGTCGCCCGCTTTTGCTTCAAGCCGCGCAGTAATTATTTCGATTTGACCCGGTTCGAAAAACTTCAGGATCGGGGATTTTGGCCCTTCAGGTGTAACCTGGATATAAGCCAGGCCTTTTGCGCCGAAAGTCGCCGCATAGCGGGTAAGCTCATCGATCTCTCGCCGGCTGAAACCCGCTGCCCCGGGGACAGTGATCCCCTTCACGCAACCCCCCTCTGCAACAGCCTGGGCAAACACCTTAAATCCTGAGCCCGCCGCGACATCCGTCACTTCTACAAGATGCATGCCGTAGCGAATGTCCGGTTTATCTGTACCATAAACAGATACCGCTTCCTGATAAGTCAGTCGTGGGAAGGGACGAACGACTTCGATACCCGCAACCTCCCGGCAGATGTCAGCAATGAGTGCCTCGCTGAGCGCAAGTATGTCATCTACGCCGACAAACGACATTTCGAGGTCGATCTGGGTAAACTCCGGCTGGCGGTCTGCACGCAAGTCCTCGTCCCGGAAGCAGCGCACGATTTGAAAGTAACGCTCTACGCCCGCCACCATCAAGATCTGTTTAAAGAGCTGCGGGGACTGCGGGAGAGCATAAAAACGCCCCGGATTAACCCGGCTTGGCACCAGGTAATCACGTGCCCCCTCCGGTGTACTCTTGGTCAGCATCGGCGTCTCGATTTCCCAGAAACCGCGAGCATCGAGGAAGTCCCGTGCCGCTTTCGCAGCCCGGTGCCGCATCCCGAGCGCGCGGAGCATCTCCGGCCGTCTGAGGTCAAGATAGCGGTACCTGAGGCGCAAATCCTCGTCAACGTTCAGGTCGTCCTCAATATAAAAGGGCGGCGTCTTCGCCCGGTTCAGGATCAGGCACGAACCGGCGTATACCTCGATCCCGCCGGTTTTAAGCTTCGGGTTCTCGGTCCCTTCCGGGCGTTTTCTGACCTGCCCCTCCACCTGAACAACGTATTCGCTGCGGACCGTCTCGGCGAGCGCAAAAGCCCTCCCGCTTACTTCCGGACTGAAAACCACTTGTACAACGCCTTCTCGGTCCCTGAGGTCTACAAAAATAAGGCCGCCGTGATCCCGCCGGCTTTGGACCCATCCCGCAAGCAGAACGGTCTCCCCTATTTCCCCTTCCCCAAGGCCGCCGCAATAGTGAGTCCGGTACAACGTTGCCGCCATCTTAATCCTCCCGCTTGTATGTTTTGTACAGACCGGCTGAACGCCGGTTCGGTCTATTTTTGCTGCATCCTCAGCCACGCTACCAGTTCCGTCTCGGGAATCTCCGTCTGTCCCCCGGTTTCCATGTCGCGCACGGCAACACACCCCCTGCTCAGTTCCTCTTCACCCAATATGACCACCCACCGCACGCCGCGCCGATCCGCCTGCTTCAACTGGCCCTTTAGCCCACGGCCGGTATACTCCCTGTCCACCGAAATACCGGCTTCACGCAATCGGCGCAGGACCCCAGGCAGTTTCGCGGCCGCGCCTTCCCCGGCGGTGACCACAAAAGCCTCCGGCCGTGCTGCACCAGGCAACTTTACCGCTTGCTGTTCAAGCGCGCGTAAGGTCCGCTCGAGACCAACGGCGAAGCCCACCCCCGGTGTCGGCGGTCCGCCGCAGGTCTCTACAAGGTTGTCGTACCGGCCGCCGCCGCCGATTGCACCCTGCGCACCGGCACCCGGTACCACAACCTCAAAGGCGGTGCCGGTATAATAGTCGAGACCCCGGACCAGGCGAGGGTTGACGGTATAGCAGGTGTCGGCAGCCTCAAGCTCCTTTTTTACAGCCTGAAAGTGCGTCTCGCAGCGGTAACAGAGGAATTCTAAGGGAACAGGAGCTTGTTTCGCCAGTTCGCGGCACTTTTCTTCTTTGCAGTCCAGCAGCCGCAGGGGGTTCCGCTCAACCCGGTCTTTACAGTCCCGGCAAAGGTTTTGTAATACTTGCGTGAAATAGTTTCGGAGCGCCGCTGTCAGTTCTTCCCTGCATCCGGCACACCCGACGCTGTTGATCTCCAGGGTAAGGTTCTTGAGTCCGATTCTTTCGTAAAAGTCCATAAGCAGTGCAATGACCTCAGCATCTACCGCCGGGTCGGCTGATCCGAAAACCTCCACACCAAACTGGTGGAACTGCCGGTAGCGCCACGCCTGCGGGCGGTCATACCGGAACATCGGCCCTATATAATATAGCTTCACTGGCTGCGGCCAGGTGTGGAGGTTATTTTCGATAAACGCCCTCACTACCGGTGCCGTTCCTTCCGGACGGAGCGAGAGGCTCCGGCCGCGCCGGTCGGTAAAAGAGTACATTTCCTTGGCCACGATATCGGTCTCTTCCCCCACCCCGCGCTGGAAGAGTTCGGTGAATTCGAACACCGGGGTGCGTATTTCCTGATAACCGTAAACCCTTGTGAGTTCACGAATTACACTTTCAAGGTATTGCCAGCGCTCAACTTCGCCGGGAAGAATGTCGTGGACACCCCGCGGCTTCTTCATTGACCTTTCTCCTTAAACCTCTTTGATAAACCAATAAACCCGTACCGTGAAGCACGGGCAAGGTCAGGGTTAACGCCGTTCCGTAACCAGCGATATTTTACCACACGCCGGGAAACGGTTGCAACAAAGCGCGCAAGTTTGAAACTTCATGTATCGGGAGTTCTGCAACCCGGTTCATTAGCATAGAATTCAAGCAAAACCGAAGGACGGGGTGAAAAAATGCCCGGTAAGTTACAGAAGGAACCGGTTAAGGGACTTGACCTGCTTGCTGTCGGACGCGGCACGCTGGCGGGCGCCCTGGCCTCGTTTGCGGGCACCATTCTGGCCGCTTGCCTTTTTTACTTCACTGAAATCTCGGAAAGTACTTTTCCCTACGTAGTTTCATTCGTTCTCTTCCTCAGCGCGATACTCGCCGGTTGTCTTGCTTCCAGGTACGCAGGCTGTAAAGGGCTCGCACACGGCGCCGCTGCGGGAACGGCGATTTTTCTCATTTTGTGGCTTGCCGCCGTCAGCGTCGTCCCCGGACCGGTAACTTCCGCCATGCTCTTGAAGAAGTTCTTCCTCCTGGCAGCCGGTGGTGCTGTCGGCGGGTTTATCGGCATCGCACTGATTCCCTGAATTGATTATCTTAATTTGAAACTCGGTACACCTCATCTGGAAAATTCGTAAGCCGTTTTACACCGCTTTCCGTAACCACGACTGTATTCTCAATCCCCACCGCCCCTTCGCCGGGAAAAACAAACTTGGGTTCCAGGGCAAATACCATGCCGGCAGCGAGGGGCTCTTCTACTCCTGGCGCGATTACCGGCAATTCGTTGAGTTCCAGGCCGACGCCGTGGCCGATAAACCGCACCGGCTGCCGCCATCCCTGGAAGTACTGCGCGAGGCCGGCCCGTCCTGCCATTTCCGCCGCAAGATGATACAGCGCGGCCGGCGAGGCCCCGGGTTTGATCTCTTCAAGAACAGCGGCCTGAATCTCCAATGCCGCCGCGTGTGCCCGCTGGAGCCGCTCGTTTAAACTGCCGATGACAAAAATCCGTGTCGCATCGGTGATGTACCCGCGGTGCACCATGCCGTAGTCTACATAAATCGGTTCACCGGCTTTCAACCGCCGGTGCCCCGCACCGAATGCGAACGTCGGGTCAAGCCCCGGCCCTGAAACCGGGCCTTCAAAAGAGGAAGGCTCAGCGCTGCTCGGACCGGTGAGGAAGTGCCCCATAAAGAAATCGTAGTTCATCCCCCGGAAGCGCACCAACCCCTGGTGCCCAAGGCGCCTGGCTTCCCCTTCCAATACTCCCGACATCTCCACCTCCGCCTTGCCGACACCCACTACCCGGGGAACCATGGAGAGCATCTCGTCTAACAGCCGTCCGCTTTCGGCCAGTATCTCGATTTCGTTTTTTGATTTTACCGCCCTTTGCCGGCGGATAAAGCCTGAAATATCTGTAAAGCGTGCGCCGGGGAAATATTTTTGGTACTGCATGTATTGGGAGACAGGCAAAACGTCGAACTCCAAGCCCAAAACCTCCGGTGCCGGCAAGCCGTGTTCCGCGATGATTGCAGGGATTTCACGGTAGCTTTTAAGTGGGACGACACACTGGAGTGCTGCGGTACCTTGAGCCTTCCCAACATCCCTGCGCACCATGAACACGGGCTTCCCATCCGCAGGTATGTAGAGGTGAGCGTTCTGGCAGGTACCGGTGTAATAGATGAGGTCGGCGCTCTGTACCAGGAGTGCCCCTTCTATGCCCTCTTTCTTGAGAGTATGCTGAAAAGATTCTATGCGCTGATTGATTTCCTCTTTTAGCCGCTCCAAGTGATAATCCCTTCCTGTTCCAAACAGATTATTTTCAACCAGTATAAAAAACCGCTCTGAAAAAGTAAATATTAGAACTTCAGGGATAAACTAAACTGTGGCCCCGAAATGCCGAAACAAAGTATAGCCCTATTCAACATCAGAAGCAACATTTCCCGCAAACTTGACGCATTAGGGAGATAACTGAAGTCTGGGGGAGTGGATTGTTTGGAAGACAACGGAGTAAAACAACCAGGCTCAGCCTGGGTCAAAGATGGTAAGGTTTATGTTCAGAATCCTCAAGGCGATGCTCCTCCGGCCACCGTCACCCCCGGAACGGGTGTCCGTCTCTTTGTCAACGGCACCGAAAAGCACGGCGCGACTCCAATTCGGGAGGAAGACGAAATAGTTATTGAACCCGATTTTCGCCAGGAACCGGGGAAAGTAACGGTAATGGTCGCACCGAACAAGTCCAAGGCTTTTGTCGACGTGCGCCTAACAAAGCTGGTCAAACACAACATTCTGGACGCGGACCCGCAACAAAATCTCACCATTGAAACCAGCGCCGAAACAGAAGAGGTCATGCCTCTTGACAAAGAGGGGCTGCGAACACTGCTGGCAGAAAACGGTGTTACCTACGGCATTCTTGAAGAGACCTTGTCCTCGTTATACATTCAGCCTTCCAACGGACGGTCCCTCATTGCCGAGGGGATCAACCCGGAACCGTCAATCGATGAAAAGGTGGAGTTCCACTTTAACCTTACTGAAGAGGGAAAACCCGTGATTTCCGAAAACGGAACGGTTGACTACCGGGATCTCGGGCGTTTTTCTTCGGTAGAAGCCGGTGCCCTGCTGGCTACAAAGCGCCCCGGCATTCCCGGCAAACCCGGTTACCGCGTCAACGGTGAAGAGATCCATCCGATACCGCCAAAGACAGTGGAACTCGAGGCCGGTCACGGTGCTGCTTTAAGCGCCGACGGTCAATCGGTAACTGCAACAATAAGCGGGCGCCCCGTATTCCGCCAGTCGGGTAGTCGATGCATCATTTCCGTGGACCCGCAGCTTATAATCAAGGGTGATGTAAACCTCACGACCGGCAATGTAAACTTCCGCGGTAATGTAAAGATAACCGGCAATGTGCACGAAGCGATGAAGGTGGAGGCCGCAGGTGATGTCAGCATCGGCGGCGAAGTGGCCGAAGCGGTCATTGACGCACAGGGCAATGTAAACGTGCGGAGTATTATCTCGAGCTCGGTTCGCGCCGGCGGCCAAGCGGTGTATTACGAAAAACTCAAGGGGCCTGTAACGGAACTCGTGCAACTCCTGGTCCAAGCGCTTAAGAGCGTTGGGCCGCTAATGGAACACGCCACCGCGCGCAACCAAAGACTCACTCCGGCCGCAGCACTGCTTTTACTGATTGACCAAAGGTTCCAACGCATCCCCACCGTAACTAAAGACCTTGCACAGATAGTAGATCAGGCACCGCAGTTCAAAATTCAACTACCATCTGAGTTCAAGGACACCGTCTGGAGCTTAAAAGAGATGTTCCTGAAGCTTGGCATTGCAACTTACAGCAGCCTCGAACCTGTTAGAGAAGCGCTTGCGAAACTTTCAGCCATGCAGTCCGAAATTATAACGCTGATATCGAGCGCGCATGCAAAAGTCGTCGCACAATACGTTCTTAACAGCATCATAGAGGCTACCGGTGATATATTGATCACCGGACAGGGAGCTTTTAATTCAAACCTCGTCTCCGGCGGCAAGGTTAAAATTGACGGGATTTTTCGCGGCGGCGAAATTGATGCACAGGACAGTGTTTTTATCGGGAAAGCCGGTTCCGACATCGGGGTGAAAAGCATCGTAAAGGTGGGCAGGGGGAAGAGCATAACGATTAAAAAGGCTTACCCGGGCGTACTCCTTTATATCGGCAAGCAGATCGCCGAGATCTCCAAACCCATGCGGGAGATACACACCAGTTTGGATAGCGAAGGCCGCATTGACCTAAACGCCATTTCCTGGGATCCAGGTCAAGAAAAACCAAAGTAAAAGATAACTACTCAGCCTGCAGCGACGGAACGCGGTGAGGAACAAGCAGAGCAAGGAAGACGATTGGCGACGGACCGGAGCGTACCTAATTCAGAGGTCGGAAGCCGGTATTCGGAGGTCTGACCTCTGACATCCTGCATCTGACTTCCGAAATGCGCAGCTTATCGCCGCGCCTTGCACGGTGCCTGAATAGTCACAGTAAAAGAGGTTACACCCTTTTATCTCCTGGAGACTGTCAGGCTGTCCGGAGAGCAGCAGCATTCCGCGAAATGGCTTCCATATACAACTGCAGGTATTCCACTCCTGAGCGGGCCCATGAGAAATCAAGTGACATCGCGTTTTTCATTAATCGTAGCCACATATCAGGGTTATCACGATAGAGTTTTAACGCCCGTGCTATAGCGGCATAGAGAGAGCGCGCGCTGTATTCTGTAAAGACGAACCCATTACCGGTAACCGTGGTGGGATTGAACTCCGTTACCGTATCGGACAAGCCGCCGATCAAGCGCACAACCGGTATCGTACCGTAGCGCATGGCAATCAACTGTCCAAGCCCGCAAGGTTCAAAGCGGGACGGCATCAAGAAGATGTCCGCTCCCGCGTATATCCGTTGTGCTAAAACCGGGTTAAAACCCAGATAAAGTCCCATCTTCTGCGGGTAACGCCTTTTCAAGGTTTCAAACATCTTATGATAGTAGGGATCGCCCGTTCCAAGGACCACTAACTGGATGTCGAGATGCATCAGTTCTTCTGCTATCTCGTCAATGAGATCCAGCCCTTTCTGTGCCACCAACCGGGATACGATACCCATTACCGGTATATCCTTAAACGGTAAACCAATCTCCTTCTGAAGTGCAAACTTATTGTCTTTTTTGTCTTCGATGTTATTGATGCTGTAATTTCTGTGTATGCGGGGGTCGGTCGCCGGGTTGAACTCGTGATAGTTAATTCCGTTCAGAATACCGTAGAGATCCCGCGAACGCATCCGCAGCAAGCCGTCCATCCGTTCGCCGAACGCAGGCGTTTGTATCTCCTGCGCGTAGGTACGGCTGACGGTGTTAATAACGTCCGCATAAAGAAGCCCCGCTTTCATGAAGCTGAACGTCCCGTAAAACTCCAGGAGTTCCGGCTTGAAGAATTCATCACCCAGGCCAAACAGCTTCAGGGTCTCTCGCGGGAAGTTTCCCTGGTACTGGAGGTTGTGGATGGTAAAGACCGTGGCTATTTTCCGGTAAAACGGATTATCGGCATATTGAGTTTTCAAGAGCAGCGGGATCGGACCCGTCTGCCAGTCGTTGCAATGGATTATATCGGGCTGCCAGCCGAGATGCGGCAGCATTTCCAAGACGGCGTAACAGAAGAAAGCGAAACGCTCAGCGTCGTCGGGAAACGCGTAAATCCCGTCCCGGAAAAAGTATTGGTAGTTCGCGGTAAGATAGACGGGGACCTCGCGAATCTGGTTTTTCCAAAAAGCCTCGATTTTGCTTCTTTTAAGAATACATGTTCTGGAGTGACCTGCCAGAGGCACAGGAAAATCGAGCAGATACTCGGCACCCTCAATACCCTTGTAGCAAGGGAGCACTACCCGCACATCGTTTCCTTGCTCATCCGTCCCGACCGACAGGGCTTTAGGAAGGGATCCGGCGACATCGGCCAGCCCCCCGACCTTTGCGAAAGGAACCACCTCCGAAGATACGAAAAGGACCTTAAGCGGGCGGTCAAACATCGGCCCTCACCTCCTGAACCGCAGTAATTACCTCGGGACACCACTTCCCTGCCTCACGCATTGCTGCGGCAGCCATTTCCGGGGGTGTTGGGTTGATGTAGTAACCCGTCCCGAGTTCAAACCCCGCAATAATCGTTAGACGCGGCAGGATCTCGATGTGCCAGTGGTAATCCTCGCTAGCGGCCCCATTAACCGGCGACGTATGCAAGACCATGTTGTACGGGGGATCGTAAACCGTCCATGCGAGCCGGCGGAGGCTTTCCCGGAGCAGCCTGGCAAGGTCGTGCACTTCGGCCTCGTTAATCTGGGCGAAATCGTGTTGGTGCTCTTTAGGTACTATCCACATCTCAAAAGGAAACCTGGCAGCATAAGGGACAAAGGATAAAAAGTTTTCGCCTTCCACGACAACACGCTCCCCAGCTTCGGCCTCGTACCGCCAGACGTCACAAAAAACGCAACCGCCATTCGCTTTTTTATACTTTTTAACCCCGGTAAGTTCATCAAGAATCTCTATCGGCACCATGGGCACAGCAATAAGCTGCGAGTGCGCATGCTCAAGCGAAGCCCCGGCCACAGAACCCTTATTTTTGAAAATTGAGATGTATTTCAACCGGCCATCCCTGCGCAGATCAAGAGAGCGCGCCCGCCACGCCCAGATCACCTCTGCAATCTGCCATTCCGTTTGATTCACCAAGTTTGGTTCATGATCAGTAGTCTCGACAATAACCTCGTGCGCCCCTACGCCTCGCCATTTAAAGTAAATATCTTCTTTGTACACCTCATTATCTTCTTCGACACGACACGCAGGAAATTTATTGGGCACCACCCGTACCCACCAACCAGGACGGTTGGGTTCACTGCCTATATTTCGAAAAGCCAGGACTTCCGGCGGAGTATCTCCTTCGTGCCCCTCACACAGCGGGCACCGTTCCTGTTTTTTCTGTTCAACCGTCCGGCGGTAGTCGGTGGGACGTTTTGCCCTTTCAGTGCTGACGGCCACCCAGCGGTCTACTACCGGATCTTTACGCCACTCCGGCAAAACAAATTACCCCCTCCGTTAATAATCGTCAAACATTAGCCTTAATATGCTTGTTATATTAATATACCCGGTTTTACTTGTACAAGCGCACAACTCTACCAAAAAACTTTAGACTCAACAGGATAGAGAAGGAAAATGCCTGTTTTCATCGAAGAAAAAAAATTTAGTACCGAACAAGTAACATGAGGGGAAAAATCGTGGCGAAACACCGGGACGTTCAAATCAAGGGGACACGTGACGGTTTGGTTATCATGCTCAATCCAACCTGTGATTTGGAAGAACTGAAGCACGGTCTTTTGCGCCAACTGGAAAACGCCCGAGATTTCTTCCGAGGGGCTCGTTTCACCTTTTACCACGGTAAAAAAAGTCTATCCTCAGAACATAAACAAGAACTGCTGCGAATAGTGGCTGAGTACGGCTTAATTTATAACGAAGACATCACCTTCCCCACCGCCCCGCTAGCAACAAGCCGGAAACAGGCTGTAATGCCAGTGGCCGAGGCAAATGCACCACGGTCGCAGGTTCAGACCGCTGCCACACTTCCCGCTGAACCACCTCTGCCGCTCGGCGCCGAGGCCGCCCTGTTAATACGGCAGAGTCTTCGCTCCGGCCAGTCGGTCGTAACCGAAAAACACCTGGTCATCGCGGGGGACCTCCACGCGGGCGCTTCACTAACCGCAGCCGGGAGTATTGTGGTGCTCGGTACGCTATCAGGTATCGCCAACGCCGGTGTTTACGGGGATAGGTCAGCTATAGTGTTCTCCCGGAAACTCGCGCCAACGGCGCTGTCCATCGCGGGCGTTGCCGCCGTCCCTCCTATAAAGCCTGTAGTTGACGGCAAGGCTTCGTTAAATGGTAACACCATAATCTACACCTCTATCCGTAAGTAACCTGAAAATAGTACTTCTCTCGTGAGGCGCGGCGATAAGCTGCGCATAGCTTTGTCAGCCGATACCGGCCGGATGCTCACGTACTTCTATGTACGCTCCGCTCCGTCCGGTATCGGTCCTTCGCGCTCTGCTTGCTTCTCGCCACGTTTCGTCAGTGTTACACTATCTGCATCTAAGCAACAAGCTTACGGGTCCCCTATTTTCATTCATAACGGTACGCTCCGCGCGGGGCAACTCCCTCTAATATCGTACTTCATTTCGTGAGGCGCGGCGATAAGCTGCGCATAGCTGCGTCAGCCCGGGGGAGCCAAATCCTCACGTATTTCCATATACGCTCCGGCTGTTTGAGAGGTGGAGGTGACTTTAGAGGTGAGATTTTTAATGTAGAAATTCGCTGCGCGAATTTCTACGAGAATCCCACTTCCAACCTCGCACCACTCACTTCCCAATCACCCGGCTGGCCCACAGTAAGCCGCATATTGACTTGGCGTCGCAAATCTCACCCCGGAGGGCCATTTCCACGGCAGTCTTAAACGGCACCCGGACCATCTGGACGAATTCGTCTTCATCCGGCGCCTGCTCGGAGAAGGCAAGATCCTGCGCCAGGTAAAGGTGCATTAATTCACTGGTGAAACCGGGTGTAGAATAGAAACGACCCAAGTACCGCCAGGAGGCAGCCTGACAGCCCGCTTCTTCCATTAACTCACGCCGGGCGCAAGCCTCAGGCGTTTCGCCTTCTTCGATCTTACCCGCAGGAACTTCGATAAGATCCCGTCCAACAGGGTAGCGGTACTGGCGCACCAGCACCACTTCCATCGCCGGAGTAAGCGCGACAATCGCCACCGCGCCTGAATACTCCACGATTTCACGCGTACTTTCACGGCCGTCCGGTAAAAGCACGGTATCTAACCTGACGTTAAGTATCCTTCCCCGGAAAACATACTTAGAATTAACGGTTTTTTCCCGTAACAAATCCTTACCCCCTCCGTTAAGTCTCCAGTCACGAGTCGCGAATCCCAAGTCTTTGGGATTTAAATCTTGACTTTCGACCCGGAACTCGTGACTAAGTACTATGACCCATGACTTTCGACTCGCGACTCCCGGCTCGCCCGAAGTAAACCGACCCCTATCTGCGCCAGGATCACGCAGTCTTCGGTGCTGAGATACGCTGGGACAGTCGCGTCGAAGAGAACCCCGCCGTTGGGTGCAAACTCCTCGTCGCCCGCCCAGATGATAAAGGTCAGTGGTACACGCGGCAATGCCGGAATCTCTACCGCCGCATCTCCCAAGAGTACCGGTTTTCCGCCTATTGTCGCTCCCGACCGGTGAAGCAGTTGCGGTTGCTCTCCGAAAGCCGCCACCAGCGGCTTTATCACTCTGTTGGTAAAAGGCTCATTATAAATAAAGCCGTTCGGCAGTTCCTTAAAAGAGACCTTCTCCCCTTTAAGCGGTTCCCCGGAGGCATTGATCAGGTAATGCAGCAGGAGTATTTCTACCGGCACAGGAATCTCTTCCTCTTCCCGTAGCGGCAGACGATACTCCCGGCCGTAAAATGGGACTACGAGCCGTCCATCCGTACCGGCAATAACCCCGGCCTTTAGGGCAACTACAGGCAAAACACTCCGGTTGAAGCTTTCCCTTGCCAGCAGCAGCGCAGTTTCCAGGTTTTTCATTATACCCTTCCTTCATCTAAATTTTTTCGCATTCAAAACATCTTATCCTGCATACACAACCCTTTTCAATGGGAATACATACAGAAAAGACAAACTACAAGGAGGAACTTCCTATGACACTGAGGCGGCGTGATCCTTTCGGGGAAATTTCCAATTTACGGGAGCAGATGAACCGGCTTTGGGACGTACTGCGCCCCGGTTTCGGCTTGCGCTGGGGTGCTTCGGGGGAGGTTACCGGACCCAGGATGGACCTTTACCAGACGGATAATGATGTTATCGCAGTCGCGGAAATCCCCGGGCTCGAATCAAAAGACGATATCGAAGTGACCGTGACTCCCGATACCCTGACGCTGCGCGGGGAGCTTAAGAGAGGTTATGAATACCGGGAAGAAGGCATCCTGCATGGCGAACGGTATTACGGGGCGTTCAGCCGAACACTAAGCCTGCCGGTTGAGGTGAAACCGGAAGAAAGCACCGCCAGTTATAAAAATGGCGTACTTGAAGTCCGCATGCCGAAAACCGATGCCGGGAGACGGCGTTCTGTCAAGGTGCCGATACATTGAAAAGGAATAGCGGGTGAAATCAGCAAGGCCGGGAAGAGCCAGGAAAACCTCACTCAGAACCTTTTCCCGGTCTCAAACCTGCGACTTCTTCTTTGTGGTTAAATCCGCGGGAACTCAATCGCTTATTTAATCGCTTATTTAATTGTGAACCCTGATTAAATGCCGTCTTCGCACAATTCCGCGTGCACTCTTGCTTTCACTTCAACCAGGAACTCCTCGATAGTAGGGAGCCTGCCTACCATAACAATCTCCTGTCCCACCGCCAATACCGGTAGGGACAGGCCATCAACACGAATACGGGCTGCAAGATCGGCTGCCCCTGGATACTCTCCCGGAGCATCTGAATACTGATAGATCAAGCTGACATTCGGCCCAAAACTCTTCGCCAGCGCCTTCTTGTAAAAATAATAACTTAACGGCAGCACGGCCGAAGAACCCTCCGGGGGTCACCCGGGGTGGTCACCCTGCGCAGGAATGTCGCCGAAAAGCCATACTACCAGTACCATTTGAACCTCTTCCCTGAAAACTAAGCGCCTAAGTCGCAAGTCCCAAGTCCTGAATCCGATAACAAATCAAGGCCGATACCGCCCAGCACTCAGTTGGCTCTCCCGCCTCCCTAATGCATATCGTAACTCCCCGGCTAGCTTCACTGACCTTGCGCCAACACACCTCTGAGTGCTGGGCCGGCAGATAGGCCATTTTGATTCCCGGTGGCGACGATAAACAAATCGTCGTTAACTGCTTCATCCAATTACTAATGAGCTTTTTTCTTGCCCACAAGAATGAGCAGCATACTATGAGCCGCTCCTTAGCACGTAACGTATTAGACAGCCATGGTGCGAAGGCGCTTCACGCGTTCCGTAACCGGAGGATGGGTACTGAAAAGTTTCATAACACTTTGGGCGGACAGCGGGTTGACGATAAAAAGGTGTGAGGTAGCCGGATTTACGTTCATCGGAACCCGTCGCGCCGCCAGTTCGAGCTTCTGGAGTGCACTCGCAAGGCCGTCGGTCCGCCCGGCTATCCGCGCCCCGGTCGCATCGGCGTTGAACTCCCCGGCCCTGGAAATAGCCATCTGGACCAGTAACGCCGCAAGCGGCGCTACAATGGCCAGCACCAATGCGGCAAGAGGGTTGCCCCCTTCATCATCGTCTCTCCCCGCTCCCAGGATCAGCCCCCACCGGATCATTCCCGCTATCATGGTTATGGCGCCCGCAAGCGTAGCCGCGATAGTACCTACGAGGGTGTCCCGGTTCTTTATGTGGGCCAACTCGTGGGCAAGCACCCCTTCGATTTCCGTACGGTTTAAGAGTCGGAGGAGTCCATTGGTGACCGCCACCGCCGCATGTTGTGGGTTCCGGCCGGTGGCAAAGGCATTCGGCTGCGACGAAGGGGTAATGTAAACTCTCGGTACCGGCAGTCCGGCCCGCCCACATAAATGCTCTACTATGTCGTAGATTTCGGGTGCCTCGCTGCGGCTGAGCGGGCGGGAGCGGGTCATGGTGATAGCGATTTTATCGCTGTAATAATAAGTGAAAAAATTCATCCCTAGGGCGAAAAGGAAGAATAAGACCGCACCCTGCCCGCCGTAAAAAGACTGCCCGATATAAACCAGAATTACCGAAAGAAGCGCCATGAGAATCCAAATGCGGACCTTGTTCAAAGTACCACCTCCATACATGGGTTATATAATTCCTTACAGTAACTATTCAGGTTTCCCGTCGGGCGGGGCGATAAACGGCGCATTTCGGAAGTCAGATGTCGGACGTCTGAAGTCGGACTCTTTAGGAAATCGCTTTGCGATTTCAATTTTTTAAACTTCGGAAGTCAGATGCGGGATGTCAGAGGTTAACCCCCTTTTTTCTCTTTTCAGACTTTCGACTTCCGGCTTCCGACCTCTGAATCATATACGCTCCGGCCCGGCCCCCAGCACTCAAACTTGCCCTGGCAAAAAAACAAGCGGTTTTCACAATATTTTTATGAAATTGCTACTTTCCAAGTTGAATTGAGTGCTGGGTTCCTCGCACTGCTTGTTTCCCGCCGCCCCGCACTCAACGCAGCAGGTAAAAGCAGCATAGTTCCGGCAGCCTTGCACCCAGAGTTGAGTGCGGTGTAATTGGTGAGTGGCAGGCTGAATAGTTACTCCTTACATAAAATTATTACCATAGGAAAAGCCCGCAAG
Source organism: Bacillota bacterium (assembly GCA_040757355.1). GTDB lineage: Bacteria > Bacillota > Desulfotomaculia > Desulfotomaculales > Ammonificaceae > DTYU01. The sequence continues at coordinate 29,173 of JBFLWY010000004.1, forward strand.
TCACGAGGTTTTGTAATGAGGAATTAACTGGTATCAATCAGTTACACTTGAAGCGCGTAAACCTGATCCTTTCCCGCTGCCTTGGCGGCCAGCAGGTAGTAATCCGCCCGCTTCAGCAGTTCTTCAGCAGTGACGGCGTCCTGCGGGTACGTCACAGCGCCGAGGCTGATACTCATCCCGGTGTTCTTGACCGCGTTGCGGAGCCGCTCGGCAGTTACCCGTGCAGAGCGGGCATCGGCACCGGTCAAGATTATCGCAAACTCGTCGCCGCCATAACGCACGACCACGTCTTCTTGCCGGAGGGCCCCGCGAATCGTCCTGGCGATATTTTGCAGGAGAACATCCCCCGCCAGATGCCCTTGTTTATCGTTATATGCCTTGAAGCCGTCGAGGTCCAGCATAATCACCGAAACAGGTATGCTGTAACGCTTGGCACGCGCAACCTCCGTGGTAAGACGTTCAAAAAGATAGCGCCGGTTGTATACCCCCGTTAATGGATCTGTAATGACGAGTTGCTGGAGATTGCTTATATCATCACGAAGTTGCGCTTCTTTGCTTCGCTCATACTCGAACAGTAACCCGATAAAAAGCGAGACACCCCCAACCAGTACGGCCGACCACAATTCGCTGCTGCTCTTATTGAATAAAGCTACCGTACCGACCAGTGATCCGCTTATGACGGTTGCTACTGCGGTTCCCCGTAATCCTGACGTAATACCCAGGAGTGCTGCCGGCACTGCGTAAAGAACCCAAACTTCTCTTCCCAGGGGCAGACCGGTCAGCAAACGGGTTAAAAACGGTACCGTCCAGCAGACAACCAGGACCAACAATTGGCGCAGCCCAAAATTCATCCCAACAGCCTTCTTCCCTTCCAATGGAATTCAATGTAGCAATCAATAATTTTTTCGATGAAAGTATAATATTTCCTGCAAACATTACGTAAGTTTTATCCTTAATTTATTGAAAAACCAAAAATTTTACGGTGTTTCAGGTCTGTGTTGTCAACAGAATAAAATTTTCTAACCACTTGACAAGCCTTTACGACCTTGTTAAAATAACCACAAGTGTGTGCTAACCACCTAATAAACCTCCAAATAACCATGTCGGGTGGAGATTTTTCTGTTTATAACGGTAAAGGTCTTTACCGGAGTGTAAGTCTGCACACATTTGTGTATAACGGAACAAAGTTTCAACGTTTGAGTCTTCACGCAAAACCACAGACCCTCTTTGACCCGACTTTTCTTAATTAAGGAGGTGGTTGAAGCAAAAGATCTTTTGTCACGTCCTATCTAGTATCCCAACTAACTAAGTACTTTAAGGAGGTTAAGTTATGCCTGCATTCGTAATCGCAGAGAAATGCGATGGTTGCAAGGGCCAAGACAAGACCGCATGCATGTACATTTGCCCCAACGACCTGATGATCCTCGATAAAGAGCGTATGAAATCCTACCAGCGCGACCCGCAGCTGTGCTGGGAGTGCCTCTGCTGCGCGAAGATCTGCCCGCAGCAGGCCATCGACGTAAGAGGTTACGCCGACTTCGTGCCGATGGGATCGGCCTGCGTACCCCTCCGCGGTTCCCAGGACATCATGTGGACGATCAAGTTCCGTGACGGCGAAGTGAAACGCTTCAAGTTCCCCATCCGCACCACGCCGGAAGGCAGCGCAGTTCCTGACGGAGGCTATGGCGAGGGTTCCAAAGCCAATAACCTCAATGATCAGTACCTGTTCACCGAACCCGAATCAGCCGGGTTTGACTTAGCCGACATTTCCACACAATAACCGACGGAGGAGGTTAAAAGAATGGCAGTCCCGAATTTCGAAACCGTTGAAGTCAAATGTGACGTCCTGATTTGTGGCGCCGGTATGGCGGGCTGCGGCGCGATGTTCGAGGCGTCGTACTGGGCCAAGAAAAACGGCCTGAAGGTAGTCGTCGCTGACAAGGCCGCCACCGACCGGAGCGGCGCGGTAGCCCAGGGCCTTTCAGCCATCAACATGTACATGAATACAGCGGGCGGCGAGCGTACCCCGGCGGACTTCGCCCGGATGGTCCGCATGGACATGATGGGCGTCTCCCGTGAAGACCTCACCTTCGACATCGCCCGGCACGTCGACTCGAGCGTGCACCTCTTTGAAAAATGGGGCCTCCCGATCTGGCGCGACGCCGACGGCAAGCCGATTCGTTCCGGCGCCTGGCAGGTCATGATCAGCGGCGAGTCGTACAAAATACTGGTAGCCGAAGCCTCCAAGAAGGCCCTTGCGGACGCGGGCGGCGAACTTTACGAGCGCGTATTCATCATCGAGCCGTTGATGGACGGCGACAGGATCGCGGGCGCGATCGGGTTCAGTACCCGTGAGAATAAGATCTACGTCTTCAACGCCAAAGCAGTACTCGCCAACATGGGCGGCGCCGTGCACGTCTTCCGGCCGCGTTCCACGGGTGAAGGTCTGGGCCGCACCTGGTATCCGCCGTTCCAGACCGGATCCAGCACCTACTTCACCCTCAGGGCCGGCGCAGAGCAGACTTGTCAGGAGATCCGGTTCGTTCCCGTCCGGTTCAAGGACGCGTACGGCCCGGTAGGCGCATGGTTCCTGCTCTTCAAGTCTACCGCAACCAACGCCCTGGACGAAATCTATGTAGAGACCCGGAAGAAGGACCTCGAGCCCTGGCAGCCGTACGCCTCCGCGAAACCGCTGCCGGCCAACCTCCGGAACTACCAGGGCATCCTGGACGAGATCGAGGGCAAGGGTCCGCTGCTCATGAGAACTGAGCGGGCAATCGCGGCCCTGGCCGAGAAATACGCAGGCGACGAGAAAGCCTACAAGAAGAAAATGAAAGAGCTCGAAAGCGAGGCCTGGGAAGACTTCCTCGACATGACGATCGGCCAGGCTAACCTGTGGGCGGCCATGAACGTCCGTCCGGAGCAGGTACCCTCTGAGATCACCGGCGCCGAGCCGTACTTCATCGGCTCCCACTCCGGTGCTTCCGGCACCTGGGCCAACGGCCCCACCGATATCGCTCCTCCCGAATACAACTGGAGCGGTTACAACCGGATGACCACGGTGAAGGGTCTCTTCGTTGCCGGCGACGCTTGCGGCGCCTCCGCGCACAAGTTCTCCTCCGGCTCCTTCACTGAGGGCCGGATCGCCGGCAAGTCAATGGTCAGGTTCGTTGTGGAGAACCCCGACATGCCGAAACTCGACTCGGCACAGGTCGAGGAGTTCAAGGCACGGATCATTAGACCCTTCGAGCTCTTTGAGCAGCACAAGGACTACGGCACCACCCCGGAGGTCAACCCGAACTACATCATCCCGCGGCAGTACCTCTTCCGTCTCCAGAAGATCATGGACGAGTACGCCGGCGGCTGGAGCTGCGCATTCACTACCAACAAGACCAAGCTCGAGATTGCGCTGAAGCTCCTTGATTGGTTGAAAGAAGACGGCGAGAAGATGATCGCCCGCGACCTCCACGAGCTGATGCGGGTTTTCGAGAACCAGCAGCGGACCTGGCAGGCCGAGGCCCACGTCCGGACCATCCTCTTCCGTGAGGAGTCCCGTTGGCCCGGTTACTACCACCGTACCGACACCCCGGCGATGGACGACGCCAACTGGAAGTGCTTCGTCAACCTCAAGTGGGACAAAGCGAACGGCTGGCAGATGTTCAAGAAGCCGGTCATCCAAGTCGTCGGGTAAGACTGTAATGTGGCGGGTGAAGTCAAATGGCGGCTTCGCCCGCCATTTTCCTTTTTACGAATAAAACCGGGTAATACCACCTTAATTATCACAATTTTTCACCAAATAAAGAAGGATGTTTTTTTTAGATGTCGAAAACACATTACTATGCGGTTTTGCCGGGTGGTTGTTTCTAAGTTATGCAGTAAAAGGGGGATTCTGTGGTGTCTTTTGACGACAGTAAAAGGATGGTGGTAAAGGATGGGTAACAAGTCTATCTTGGTTGTCGGCGGCGGGATAAGCGGCATAACGGCGGCCGTCGAGGCTTCAGAGGTGGGCTATGAAGTTTTCCTCCTTGAAAAAAGGCCGTACCTCGGCGGCAGGGTAACGCAGTTAAACCAGTACTTCCCCAAGCTATGCCCGCCGAACTGCGGCCTGGAGATTAATCTCAGGCGCATCAAGAACAGTCCCTACATCAAATTTTTCACCCAAGCCGAAGTGGAAGAAATAACGGGCCAGGCAGGCAGTTTCACGGTCAAGGTAAAGCTATCGCCCCGGTTTGTCAATGACAAATGTACCGCATGCGGTAAATGCGCCGAAGTCTGTCCGGTGGAAAGAACCGACGAGTTCAACTACGGGCTCGGCAACACGAAGGCGATTTATCTGCCGCAGTTCTTCGCCTTCCCGTTCAAGTACGCCGTCGATGCCCAGGCCTGCGAAGGTGCAAAGTGCGGCAAGTGCGTTTCCGCCTGCCCTTACGGGGCGATCGACCTCAACATGCAGCCCGAGACAATGACGCTGCAGGTGGGCGCCATCATCTGGGCCACCGGATGGGAACCTTACAACCTCAAGAATCTCGAACAATACGGCTCCGGGGGGTTCAAAAACGTTATTACCAACGTGCAGATGGAACGCCTGGCGGCTATGAACGGACCGACCGGCGGTCAGATCTTACGGCCCTCAGACGGTAAAGCGGTGAGCAAGATCGCTTTTGTGCAGTGTGCCGGCTCGCGTGACGAGAACCACCTCGCGTTCTGCTCGGGCGTCTGCTGTATGGCTTCTCTTAAACAGGTCACTTACGTACGGGAGAAGCACCCGGATGCGCAGATTTCCGTCTTCTTCATCGACATTCGTGCTCTCGGCAGGTACGAGGACTTCTTCAACCGCGTCAAAAACCTGGGCAACATCCAGCTTATTAAAGGCAAGGTCGGCACCATCACCGAAGACAGCGCCACAAAGGACGTGACGGTGCAAGCGGAGGACCAGGAAGCCGGACGGCTCCTTACCGAAACGTTTGACCTGGTCGTATTGGCCACCGGGATGGACCCGACCTCAAAATATGTACCGGTCGATCTGCCTCGTACCCCGGACGGCTTTATAGCGGATACGGTGCCGGGCATTTACGGCGCCGGTTGCGCCAACCGTCCGCTCGACGTGGCGGGTTCGGTGCAGGATGCAACAGCGGCGGCCTTGAAAGCCATTCAATCTGTGGTGGGGAGGTAGTATACTGTGGCACAAAAGATAGGCGCTTACATATGCACCGGCTGCGGGATCGGCGAAGCCCTCAACATTGAAGCCTTAGCCAAAGTGGCCACAGGTGAGTACAAGCTGGGAACCTGTAAGACCCACGAATGCCTCTGCGGCCCTGAGGGCACGTCTATGATCAAAGAGGATATTGAAAAAGAAGGTCTTGACGGGTTGGTTATCGCCGCCTGCTCGCCGCGGGTAAATACTGATGTTTTTAAATATCCACCCGAAGTGGTCTTCGACAGAGTAAACCTGCGGGAACAATGCATCTGGTGCCACCCGGCCAACGATGAAGACACCCAGATGCTGGCTGAGGACCACTTCCGCATGGGTATAGTCAAAATCAAGGACGCGCTTCCACCCGAGCCATACAAAGTTGAGGAACTGGCTACCACCGTGCTGGTGATCGGGGGGGGGTTGGCCGGTATAACGGCCGCGCTTGAGACCGCCAAAACCGGACGCAAAGCCGTTCTTGTTGAAAAGAGCGACTCTCTGGGCGGCTGGGCAGCACGCCTTTATAAGCAGGTGTCGTTGTGCCCGCCATACAACGAATTGGAAGACCCCGATATTAAGAACCGCATTCAAGAGGTCCAGAGCAATCCCAACATAAAGGTGTATACGGGCGCAAAAATCGAAAAGATCAGCGGCGCACCCGCGATGTTCACTGCTTCCATTGCGACCAAGTCCGGCACGGTCACCGAAAAGGTTGGGGCGATCGTCATGGCGACCGGTGCTGAACCGTACGACGCTACGAAACTTGAAGATTTGGGATACGGCAAGTTTGCCAACGTGATTACCACCGACAAGTTAGAAGAAATGGCGGCTAAAGGGAAGATCGTCCGTCCCTCTGACGGAAAAGCAGTGCAGAGTGTGTCTTTCATCCTTTGCGCCGGTTCGCGGGACCCAAATCATCTTCCCTACTGCTCCTCAACGTGCTGTATCGACTCCCTGAGGCAGGCTATTTACGTAAAGCAGCAGAATCCTGAGGCGGCGGTCTACATCTTCTTCAAGGACTTGCGGGCGCCGGGATTTCACGAATACCTGTACAAGCGTGCGCAGGAGATGGGCGTTGTCTTCTTCCGCACAGAAAGCCCGAAAATCGAGGAAGGCAGCAACGGCATGGTGATCCGTGCGAAAGACGTCCTGGTCAACGATGACATCGAGGCCGACGGCATCGATCTGGTGGTGCTGGCGACCGGTATGGTTTCCACGGCATCCTTCGGTGAGATGATGCTGACGGCGGCGGAAGAAGATGAAGACAAGAAGGGATCCGAAATTGCCACCGTACGGCCTGACACGTACTTTAAAGCGGACATCCTGAACCTCGAATACCGCCAGGGCCCGGAACTGCCTATGCTCAAGTACGGCTTCCCCGATTCCCACTTTATCTGCTTCCCATACGAAACGCGGCGCACCGGCATTTATGCCGCCGGCAGCGTGCGCGCGCCGATGGACATGCAGACCACGATTACGGACGCCACCGGTGCCGCCCTCAAGGCAATACAGTGTATTGAGTTGACCAGCAAGAGCGTCGCCGTGCACCCGCGCGTATGGGACAACTCAGTAACGGAGTTTTTCATGCAGAACTGCACACAGTGCAAGCGGTGTACGGTAGAATGCCCGTTCGGCGCTATAAACGAGGACGAGAAGGCCAACCCGTTACCGAACCCGACCCGCTGCCGCAGGTGTGCGACCTGCATGGGGGCTTGCCCGCAGCGGATCATTTCCTTCAAGAACTATAACGTTAACCAGATCGGCAACATGATCAAGGCAATCGAGGTGCCCGAGGAGGACGAGGAGAAGCCGAGGATCGTTGTAATAGTGTGCGAAAATGATGCTTACCCCGCACTCGACATGGTCGGTATCAACCGTCTCTCGCTGAGCCCGTGGATACGCGTTATCCCGCTCCGGTGTATGGGTTCGATGAACCTGGTTTGGATCAGTGACTCGCTGGCGAGCGGCATCGACGGTGTACTACTTCTCGGCTGCCGGCACGACGAAGACTACCAGTGCCACTTCGTGAAGGGTAGCGAGCTTTGTAACTACCGGTTGTCGAAGGTATCGGAGACCCTCAGCCGGTTAGCGCTCGAACCCGAACGGATCAGGTTCGAAACGGTGGCGATTATGGACTACCATCGTGTGCCGGAGATCATCAACAATTTCGCAAAAGAGATAGAAGAAATGGATCCGAACCCGTACAAGGGTTTCTAGTGGAATGAGCATGATAAATGCCCTATATATTTAAAGTGTATAACCTTACAGTATACACGTTTGAACCGGTAGAGCCCCGTGACCAGCAGATGGGCAGGGGCTCTGTACCGGCCTCTCATTTAAGTCTGATAGTGTTTCGGCATAAAAGAATTCTGTAATCCGTAGGAGGGAAAAGGGAGTGGCTATTAAAGTAAATCCCAACCTGGCAAGGACCCTGCAAAAGTTTGGGGCTACAACGGCTACCAAGTGCTTTCACTGTGGGAACTGTACCGTCGTTTGTCCCCTCTCAACCGACGATAACCAGTTCCCGCGCAGGTTCATGCGGTACACACAGTTGGGAATGGAAGACAAGTTAAAAAACGCCGCCGAACCGTGGCTTTGTTACTACTGCGGTGACTGCTCGCGGTTGTGCCCGAGACAGGCAAACCCCGGCGAGGTCATGATGTCCATGCGGCGGTATCTCACATCATTGTACGACTGGACCGGATTGTCACTAAAAGTGTATACAAACAAGGGTTTCGAATGGTTCACTGTGGCCGGATTGTTTATTGCAACGCTCATCCTGGTGTTTCTGCTGCAGGGATCTCCGTCATACGAACATACCGAACTCAACAAGTTTATTCCGCGGTCGTACATCATTGTCGGGGGCATGCTCTTCGGGCTAGGCATAGCCGGGGTGTTGTTCCTGAACGTATTGCGCATGCACAAGTCAATTATGGATAATAAGGGCAGTCTATACGGCGATTTCCTCTACATCCCTCTGTCACTTTACGTTAAGGAATTGGGCACTTTCCTGTATCATTTCGTTTCCCAGAACAGGTTCAGCCAATGTACAAACAAGGGTAGATACGTAAAGCATTTCCTGCTGGTTTTAGGATTCCTTGTGTTTGCCGGTTATGCAGGTTTTATGGTAATCTACGAGGTTCTGGAGGTCGCCTTTAAAGAAGGGCTTGCCCAGGGACTCAAAGTGGCTTTTGTAACCGGCAGCCCACATGCACTCTTCCCTTGGGGGCATCCCGTAAGGCTGCTCGAATACGCCGCCACTATCGCGGTGCTTTATGTAGTAATCGAATCGTTCCTTGGCAGGTTGGCGAAAAAAGAACCTCTCCACCAGCAGTCGCACTCGACAGACTGGACATTTTTAGTTCTAGTAGGCGGAACAGTATTAACGGGGTTGCTTACTCACATCTTCAGGAATATCGAAGGCATGGCTGCAGCGACGTACTGGATTTTTGCCCTCCACTTAGCCTTCATCGTTACATTATTTGTAGTAGGGGCATTGTTTGCCAAGTGGGCACACGCTGTTTACAGACCCCTCGCCCTTTATTTTATAAAGGTCAAAGAGAGTGCTTTACAGCTTCAGCGTGAGCAAAACATGTCTCTCTAAAAACGCTCCACCGGAAAAAACACTTATGTAGAATGGGGAGAGTGAATCTCCCCATTTTCATTAATTTCTACAACCGGTTTGTAAAACCGAGCTTCAGGGCGTTTATATCAAGCGGCACTGTTTTTATATCCTCCCAAAACAGGTCGACGTGGTTCTCTCCTGTTTTTCGGTTATCGATGGTTTTCAGGTAACCTTTACAACGGGTGCACACGTAAACCCGGTAAGCCCCGTCCTCAAACGTATAAAAGCTCAGTTCGTCCGGATCCGTGTTTCCGCAAAAGGGGCATGCGGCGCGGACAAAACGCCACTCTGTACTGCAGAGCCCGCAGTACAGATACCGCCTGCCGTTTTTATTGATTCTCGAAAAATTTGGTTTGCTGCCGCAGACCGGGCAGTCGCCCCTACTCCAGAGATCAAATGTGAACCTATCCCTTAAGCTGCGGGAATAAGCAGCGAGTAATATCCTTAACACGTGACTGAAAGCAAAGCCGAAAACATCCGGAGCAGCGCCGTGGCCTGGTTTTAAGAACGCTATTGCTCTGCTGTCGCGTTTAAGCAGCGCCTCTATTAAAGACTTGCGGTCGGCGGTGTTATCGGGCAGGTTAACGCGCAGAATGTCTAGGTCTTTGGCCATCTCCGGGAGATAGCGCGCCATCGTTTGAAAAACCTCCCCCGCAAGTGCAACAAAACCTTCCGGGTTTACAAGAGGCGGCGCGTAAGCCAACAAGGGACTCTGTTGGTCCCAGGATGAAACCGCAGCCGCGTTAAGCGACAGACCGTCTTCCGGTACCGCGATTGTCTCCAACTCGCGGTAGCAGTCTGCAAGGTGGGGCGGAAAGAAAGGTTCCTTCATTATGGTGAACCGGCCTCCCATCAACGCTTTCAAGACGAATTATAGCAAGTGCCCTACCGAACCGCAATCCACCTGTTTTTACCTTTTGTATCTGATCACCGTTTGCAGACGCATTACTACTTTATGTCTTTCTAGACCCGTTCACCATTGCAGCAAAAAACCACCCGCCTGCCGTCTTGGACCGTTTCCAGATGAACAGGGCGCATCCACAACCGGTAAACGTACGCTAGCGCTCGTTCCATGTGGTAAAGGTCGAGTTCCACCCCCTCGTACACATGTTGAAGGTATAGCTCGCCCTTTCGGTTATAATCGCCGTCGAGCACAACAATGTAGGGGTGACCGCCGTTCACAAGATTCGCGACCAACGACTCCCGCACCCGCTCCCACTCTTTGGTTACGATCCGCCACTCCTGGCCCGTCCGGCGGTAAACGTAAAGGTCAAGTTCCTCGACAAGTTCCTGCGTGAGATAGTTCCGCAAGAAAGAAACGTCATTTTCCAGCGCACGTACCTCAAAAAGCGTTTCTACTCCCCAACGGCGTTCGATATCTTCAAGAATGCGCAGCCCTACGAGGTAGGGGTTTAAATACAGCCTTCCGGGTTTGATCAGATCTGCATGCATCCGTGCAAACTCCAAGGCATCCTCCTCTCCCAGTTCGAGCCCGCGCATCAGACGGACGTGCCAGTACGTAGCCCACCCCTCGTTGAGTATCTTAGTGGTAAGCTGAGGCCAGAAGTACAGTGTTTCATCGCGCACTATCCCTATGATATCCCTCTCCCAGTCCATTAGCGTTGAGGAATTCTCAATGATAAACAAGAGCAGGTCCTTTTCGGGTTCCGGTTTATCCGGTTCTTGTTCGAGTCCCAAGCAGCATTCCGGCTGTTCCCTACGATTTAAACCTTTGCGGGTCTTGGGGACGCCCTCCCTGCGGCACTGTCGCTGCCTTCCCTGAACGCACCGCGAATGAGTTACAAAACGGTGGGGATCCACGTGCTCCTGAACTGCCAATGCGGCGTCAAGAAACTTCTCCACCCTGTCGCGCCCGTAAAGCATCTCATACTCACGAATTCGCGTCGCCGCCTGGGCCATCGTCTCGAGCATTTCTTTCGAAGTGTAACCGAAGTATGCATTGTTTTTGAAGAAATCGCTGTGCGCCAGGACGTGGGCTATGACAAGCTTGTTCTGAATCAGGGAGTTGCCGTCAAGCAGGAAAGCGTAACACGGCCGGGTGTTTATCACCATCTCGTAGATCCTGTTCAGCCCGTAATTGTACTTCGTCTTTATCCGCTGGTAGGCCTTCCCGAAGCTCCAGTGCGAGTAGCGCGTCGGCATCCCGTAAGCGCCGAAGGTGTATATGATTTCCGACGGGCAGATTTCAAACCGCATCGGGTAAAAATCAAGTCCCTGCTCCCGCGCGCATTGAATGATCTCGCCTATCGCCTGTTCCAATGCTTCAAGCTCGCCCATTTTTATCTCCTCCGAAAAGCCTAATATCTACCATCTATAGCAGTATTAAGCAGCATCCTCTTCAACCAATTTAACTTTGCAACCCGTAATCTCTTCGACTCGCCGGATATAATAACGCGCCTTAACCTGGACATTAAGCTCGCTGATTTTCATTTCTCGTTGTCTAAACCATTTTCATTACCGGTGGCGACCCAGCACTCAACTCAACGGGAAAGAATACGAGATACTTTAATGACCGTTTGCTTGAGCACAGGTTACACACAGAGTTGAGTGCTGGGTCGTGAACGACTCCTTTGAAAGGTTCGCGGAATTCTTTCAACTACCGGAGCTCTAACCCGGACGTCGGTACCGCCCGTCCCTATTGAAGCTTATGCGGTTCAGCCTGTCCGTTCGCAGCCCACTTTTTATCGGTTGAATATGGAAATTAGCAGTGAGGAGATACAAGGCGAAAAAGCGGAGGTATTCAGATATGTCCTTAAAAAAGCTCGATGCTCAACAGTTCGATGCTATACGTTATCGCTATACCGCTATGCCGTTTGTCCCCCAAGGCGAGTGATGCGGTCGGGCTTAGTCTATTGCTACCGTTTCACCCCGGCGCGGCAAAAGCACCTTGCGCCTTCCTTCGAACTGCCTGAAAAACTCCCGGTCCTGGGTGTGGACGGGGACAAGGATATCGGGGTTGATGGTCTCGACCAACTCCTCAAGCCCCGCTCCGTGGATGTGCCCGCTGGCGTGGAAACCGGATTTCTCGCGGTCCTTCCCAAGCGAACCGCAAAGTTTGAAGCCGAAGTAGTTGATCCAGTTACGTACCCGCTCGTGGTCGATAAGCATCTCCTCGTCGAACGCCTCGCTCGACGAATAAATGTAGGTCCCGCCGTACGGGTTGATGTCCAGCAGTGCGTGGAAGTCATAGTATGAGAAGCACAGGATAAAACCGCTCTGGTCGCCCCTCACTGTTTTTGCGTCCACCATTCTTTCCGGGCAGTACACGGAGAAACGCTCCAGCAGGGCTTTCTCCCAGGCGAAAAGAGTCCCCTTGGGTTTTACGTACAACACCACCCGCTCGTCCACGTACGGGTCCGGCACCCCCGGCTCTCCCGCAGCGCACAAACCCTCTAAAAGGTACGCGTCCTTAGGTGTCAGTGCCAGCCGCCTTCCAGTCTCGGCCGCAATTTCGAGGAAAGAGAGCAGGCGTTCCACATTACGCGGGCCGAAATCAGCCACCACCAAGCCGTCAGCACCCCGTACCGCTTCAAAAGAGTTCGCAAGCACCTCCGCCTCGGTGACAGGCGTTCCGTTCAACGGGTGTGTGCCTTCACAGACCAGAACAACGGGCCCTAGCCCGGCAGCTTCCGCAATGAACCGCTTTGTCAGGCTCGCCTGCCTGCCGTGTATGCGTAGGTCGCCGGTATAAACGACCCATCCGGCTGAAGTCCTTACTCCGAAAGCACCTGCGCCGGGTATAGAGTGATCCACGGGCCAGTAGCGAACGGTTAAATCCCCTACCCGGGTTTCGTGAATGAAACTTTCAAAAGGCCTGCAGTTCAATCCGCGTGAATTGTGGCACTGCTCCCAGAACAGCACGGCCGGCCCGCTTACTGTCGTCGGAGCGAAAACGACATACGGGCGCTGTTCATGAAAAACGCGCCGGTAGTTGCCGGTTTTGAGCAATCCGTCTGTAAACTCCCGCGGGTTGATGTAGCAGATCTCCTGAAGCCTATTACCGCTTGATGTATCCTGCATCGCTTTGCAGGTGAGGGCCGTGGTCAGGCTGCACAGTACCGGTATATCCCTGTGCAGGTATGAAATGTACCCGCAGTGGTCAAGGTGGGCGTGGGAAAGCAAAACCCCCTGAACCACGGCATCCCGGTAGAGAGGGCTTTCAGCAAACCGCTCCCAAACACCGGGGTACTCAAGATCGGGCCGGTACAGCCCCTTGAGCGGTGGTAACAATCCAAGCGCGAGGGGGTCTCCCAATCCTAGCACTACCCGCGGGCAGAGAAACTCGTCAAAAAAGGTCCCCTCTGCCTTAAAATTGGTGCCGAAGTCGAAAAACAGCTTACTGCCGTCGGCTTCGAGGAGGATCTTGTTACCGCCGATGCAGTCTACGCCATCATAAAAAGTAAGGTGGAGAGACAAACGATCAGGCCTTCCTTTGGTACTGTTAGTTAGCAGATCACTCCGGCATCGGTTCGGCCGGCTCTGCTGCCTTCACGCTATGGGAACTATTCAGTGACCGTGCATGGCTCGGCGATAAGCTGCGCATTTCGGAAGTCAGATGCAGGATGTCAGAGGTCAGACCTCCGACTTCCGGCTTCCGACCTCTGAATTAAGTACGCTCCGGCCCGTCGCCAATCGTCTTCCTTGCCCTGCTTGCTTTTCGCCACGTGCCGTCGATGCAGGCTGAGTATTTACACGTTATGTTGCGGAGGAGCCGTACCTGCGAATGCCGGTGTCTTTTCACTCGGAGAGATTTCTGCGTGGAAGATAAATTTCCTGCTCTTTGAGAGTGCAGGGAGTTGTGTTGGTATTCAGCCGCCGGGTGTGTCCCCTCTTCGACAATAGTACTTCTTTCGATGGGCGCGACGATGAGCTTCGCATTACTGCGTCAGGCTTGCCGGCCCGGTCCTCACCCAGCACTCAAACTTGCCCTGGCAAAAAACAATCGGTTTTCGCAACATTTAACGTTTCTACGCAAATGCTACTTTACAAGCTGAATTGAATGCTGGGTTCCTTGTACTGCTCGCTCCTTGCCGCGTTCTGTTCATGTTACACTATTGTATTTAAGTAACATGCTTACGGGTCCATATTTTCATCCCCGGTGGCGACGACTAATCTGCGTGAATCACTTCCTAGGAAAAAAGGTCTTCAACGTTTTGTAAACGTCCCCTTTGTCGCGTAGCGTGGACATGACAAAGCGCGGGTGGTCAATAACCCTGTACGCCGTCTTTAACGTACTGGTATAGTAGTATGGCCCCTCGATCTCCCCATACCCTACAAGATTAGCGACCTTCAGTAAGTCCGTCACCAGTTCAACACAAAGATCGTTATCCGTATTCAGGTTGTCACCGTCGGAGAAGTGAAAGGCGTAAATATTGTAATCGCCCGGCGGATAGCGCTCATTGATAATTTCGAGCGCCAGCCTGTAAGCGGACGAACATTTCGTCCCGCCGCTCTCCCCTTTGCTGAAAAACTCCGTTTCCGTAGTTTCGCGCGCCTCGGTGTGGTGTGCCAGAAATATTATTTCGACGTTTTGGTAATTCGCCCGCAGAAACCGTACAGTCCAGAAAAAAAAACAACGTGCGATGTACTTTTCAAAAGGCCCCATGGATCCGGAGGTGTCCATCATCGCTATTACCACGGCGCTGGACTCGGGAAACGTACGGACGTTCCAGGTGCGATACCGCAGGTCCTCAGGGCGTATCCCGTGAAAACCCGGATTCCCCTTCATTGCGTTCCGTCGCAGCACCGTGAGCAGCGTGCGCTTTCGGTCGATATTTGTGGAAAGCCCAGTTTTCCGGATGTCCCAGAAATGAACGGCGTCGGCAACCATTCTGGGTCTCCGCCGGGGTTCAAGGTGCGGCAGGCTCAACCCTTCAAATACGATACCGGCGATTTCGTCTACGGTTACCTCAGCCTCGTAGTAGTCCACCCCCGGTTCCTCCCCGGCCCCCTTTTCCTTGCCCTGGGGCCGCCTCGGCAGGACCAGGTCACCCACCCTGGACTTTCCGTCTCCCTGGCCCACATGCCACCTCTTATTATGGTCGAAACGAAAACGGTACTCTTCCAGCGATCGGATCGGTACCTTCACGATCTTCCGCCCGTCCGTAAGGATGATGCTCTCCTCCGTAACAATCTCCGGTAGTTTTTGGCGAACGGCTTCCCTCACCTTCTCCTGGTGCCGCCGCGCGTCGATCTCCCCTTTGCGGTGCAGCGTCCAGTCCTCACGGCTGACGGTGAAATCCATTCTACTACCTCCAATTCCCCAAAACCATCTACTAAGCCTTTATTTTCAAACATCGAACTGTTTAACGGCTCAGGAGGCTGCCGACGTACTTCAGTAACTCGTTGGCACAAACCGGGCAATAACCGTAGTCCGAAATCAGCCGTTCGCTTACCACGCTCAAACGCTTCAACTGCTCCGCGTCAGGGGTTTTGGTGGAGGTGGTTATTTTGATGACGTCTTTCAGGTCGGCGAAAAGCTTCCTTTCAATGGCCTCTCTGAGCCGCTCATGCGCCGTATACTCAAAACGCCGCCCCTTTCGCGCGTAGCTTGACAGCCGGATGAGAATCTCCTCCCGGAAGCTTTTCATCGCAGTATCACTGATGCCGATCTGCTCCTCAATGGATCGCATCAGGCGCTCGTCCGGTTCAAGCTCCTCATCAGTGAGCGGGTCGCGAACCCTCACGCCGCTGCAGTAAGCCTCAACATTGTCCAGGTAGTTGTTGAAAAGCACCCGCGCTGACTCCTCAAACGAGTAAACGAAGGCCTTCTGAACCTCCCTTTTAGCGATTTCGTCATACTCCCGCCGCGCGACCGAGATGTAGTTCAAAAGACGCTCCCGCTCCTCCGGTGTAATCGACGGGTGCTGATCCAGTCCGTCCTTGATCGCCCGCAAGACGTCGAGGGCGCCGATACACCGTGTCTCGGTGCGGATCAGCGCCGAACAAAGCCGGTTAATCACGTACCGCGGGTCCACACCGGACATCCCTTCCTCCGGATATTCAGCCATCAGTTCCGCGACGTCTTTCTGCTTGAAGCCTTCCACGTCTTCACCGTCATACAGCTTCATCTTCTTCACGGTGTCCATCCCCTGTTTCCTCGATTCTTTGAGCCGCGACAAAACCGAGAAAACGGCCGCAACTCTCAAGGCGTGCGGCGCGATGTGAACATCCCTAAGGTCGCTTTGCCCGATCAGCTTATCATAAATCTTAATCTCGTCCGACACGCGGAGGTTGTATGGGATCTTCATTACGATCATCCGGGAAAGAAGCGCCTCGTTCTTTTTGTTATTGACAAAGGCTTTATATTCGGCCTCATTCGAGTGGGCGATTATCAGTTCATCGGCATAAATCAGCGCGAAGCGCCCGGCTTTAAAGTTCCCCTCCTGGGACAGCGAGAGAAGGTTCCAGAGAAAGCGCTCGTCACACTTTAACATCTCCTGGAACTCCATGATCCCCCGGTTGGCGATGTTCAGTTCCCCGTCAAAGCGGTACGCACGGGGGTCAGACTCCGACCCGTACTCTATGATTGTGGAAAAATCGATGCTCCCCGTAAGTTCCGCAATATCCTGAGACTTCGGATCCGACGGCGTAAAGGTACCAATCCCGATTCTTTTTTCTTCCGAAAAGAGAATCCGCTGCACCGGGACATCTTCGATACGACCGCCGAACTCCGCCTCCAGGCGGAGCCGGCACACCGGGCAGAGGTCTCCCTCAATGCCCACCCCGTACTCCCGCTGGAACTCCTCCCGTAGTTCACGCGGGATAAGGTGAAGCGGTTCCTCGTGCATGGGGCAGCCCTTGATACCGTACACCGCCCCCGCGCCCGTCCGGGTGTATTTTTCCAACCCCCGCTTCAGCATGTTGACCAGGGTTGACTTGCCGCCGCTAACCGGCCCCATTAAGAGGAGAATCCGCTTGCGGACGTCCAGTCGCCGTGCAGCAGGGTGGAAGTACTCTTCGACCAGCTTCTCCAGGGTGCGGTCGAGCCCGAAAATCTCGCGGGCGAAAAAACGGTACCTTTTCTGCCCGTTTACCTCCTCCACCCCCGCCGTACGGATCATATTATAGATACGGCTGTGCGCAAGCTGGCATATGTGCGGGTTTTCGCGCAACAGGTTAAGGTAATCCCGGAAGGTTCCCTCCCAGGCTAACCTGCGCTCGGTATCCTGATACTCTTCCAATCGCCTGAAAAAATCCAAACCTACCCCTCCCCGAACATTTATCTGCCATCAGTGGTGAGTGGTTAGAATTCGGAATTCCAATACCAAGTGTGAAGCGGTTATGGAACCTCGCTAGGGCAAGTTAGAACTTCAAACCGAGACTCGTACCTGTTTGAAATATATGCTCCCCCGCCGGGAAAAAGGACGACCGCCGGTTTGTACGAACGTAAAAAGCAGATTCGGTACAACAAACGACGGGCCGGCTAATTGAATATATTGTCAAATAAAAGGTCTCAGAAGGGCGGCCGGAGGACATGGCTCAAAGATTAAAGCTTCAGGGCGTTTTCAATGGAGTCAGGCATGGCCTGACGCGTCTGTTTAAACGGACGCTGCTGCTGCCCCTCTTCCCCGTTTTCTGGTGGGGGCCGGTAACTCACCCCTACATAAACCAAAGGGCCCTTGAGCGCGCGGAACAGGAAGCAGCTTCCGGAGACCCGAAGATCAACCGCGACCTGCTGTCCCGCCTGCAACGCTACAGAGATGTCTTTGTTTTCAGCGGCAACAGCGCCGACAGCATTGCCACCCAGCACATCCTGACCCGAAGCCCCGTGTACGATTACACACACAATTCCGTACCGGACTGTGCCTCAGGAACTCCGCTCTTCGGTTATAGCCTGATCGACGAGTGGCTGAACGATCAGAAACGCGGCGCGCGACTGTATTCGGAAGAAGATTTCGCGGTGGCCTGCGGGTGGCTCGCCCACCAGTTAGCAGACTGGTACGCACATTACGCTCCGGTAGATAGGCACGGTGAACTCGCGAAGGACCCTTCCGCCTCACCAAGCAACGCGACCGTCTTTGAAGGATACGCAAACTCCCACCGTGTGCTGGGGGCCGACTTTTGTCCGGAAATACTGCGCCAGTACCGGCTTATCGACCATGCCCTGCTGGAGTTTTTCTACGATTTCCTGATCGCCCATGCCGATGTAGAAGAACGCTTCAATACCAACAGGCTGGACTTTTTCCGCAACTACAGGCGAAAGGGCCGGTACTTCAATCTCTTGACGGCGGCATCGGAGCGCTTCCGGGGTGCGGCGGCACGCATCCATCCGGGTGAGATTACCGTACTAGAGGAAAACCTGCACGCCATAATCAAGGGGATCAGGATGCTTATCCAACTCTCGACCTTCCTGCGCCCAGGGCTTCCAGACGCAATTGACCGCGGTCTCCGCCCGGAAGCCGGCGAACCTGATTATGTCGGGCTTTCCATCGAACGAGTCCTGAACGGTCTCTTCCGCAAGAGCTATGAAGAGATCGCCCGGCTGGCGGATCCGACCCGTACAACGGACCGGGACATCTATCCCGAGCCGCTGGTCGTACGTGAAGTCATGCAGCCGGGTACCCTGCTTTTCCGTTTTGCGCACCGTTTGGGTTCGCTCCTGCCGGACTTCTCCCCGCCGCTGTTCCGCAGTCCGGACGACTTCAGCCTCCGTTTCTTAAGGGTCTTTGAACTCCGCGGAAAAATAGCGGCTTATTTGACCGCAGGTATTTCCGCCGAAAAACTGGCCGCCTTCGCCAGGACGGAAGATGAAAGCGCCCTTCTGGCCTTTTTCACCGTCCTCCTGTCAACCCCGCAACCGGAGCTGGATGCCGCCCGCGCGCGCTTTCGCGCCCTCTTGAGACCGGTCGTTGAGTTCAGCGGCCACCCGGAAGCTTCTGAATCACAAAAACTCTCGGTAATGCTGAACAACGGCGAGATCAGTGTCCGCATCATCCCTGCAATCGCCCTCAACGACCCTGCAAGCCGGATACAGAAGGGCCTGGATATGGCCAGCCTGCGCTTCTACTTTGACGGGTACGACGTACAGGCTGACAAACGCTGTGAACTCCTCCTCATCCCGGTGGACGACTGCAACCTGAAGGTCCGGGTCATACTGAATGACGGTATCGCAGAGGGCTACCACCGCCTGGCGGTAACAATCAGGGACAATTATGGCGTGGCCGCCAAGCCCTTCGAAAGGGATTTCTGGGTCGGCCCGGCGGTGCGCATCCTGGAGTAACCTCCTCCGTAAATAGACGTTTAACCTTATACTGACTGCCCAGCACTCAGTGTAGCTTTTGCGCTTCGAAGAAAAAATCTTCCTTAGCCTAAATGAAGTGGTGGCTTTCAAAATTCAAAGTAATTACTGAGTGCTGGGTGGGGTCCGTTCAACGTTCAACGTTCAACGTTGATAAAAAGACCGAAGCATAAGCAATTGAACCATTTTCATTCCCGGTGGCGACCCAGCACTCAATGTAATCCTTGAAGCTTAAAAGCTATCACTTCATTAAGCTCAATGAAGGTCTGTCCTTCAAAGGGCAAGAAGTCCATTGAGTGCTGGGTCGTGAACGACTCCTCCGAAAATCCTAATCATACCGATTCTACAGCTAAAAAACTCGTCAGGCCGCTGCCGTTATCCTAAGGGCTGTTACAATTAATTCCAATCCGGCCCATTTACATTTACTTGCCTGTGTAGTGGACATCCTATATTAAAAAGGTACATGGAGGTTCAATTTTATGGGACAGCGCATTGTAATCATCGGCGGCACAACCTGCGGCACAAAAGCCGCCGCCCGCATCCGCCGCCGGGACCCGCAGGCCGAGATCACAATTGTTGAACAAAGCGAAAAAGTCTCCGTCGGCCGCTGCGGCATCCCCTACTACGTCGGCGGCAAGGTTGACCGGATTGAGGACCTCGTGTCCTCACCTGCGGGAATCGTCAGGGACCCTGAGTATTTCAATAAAGTTAAAAACATCCGCGTGCTTCTGTGTACAAGGGCGGAAAGCATCGACCGCGCCGCCAGGCAGGTGCATGTCCAGGACTTGCGCACGGGCAGCCGCGACAGGCTTCCGTATGACAAGCTCGTGGTGGCCACCGGATCGCGGCCGGCGCAGCTTAAAATCCCCGGTTCCGACCTGAAGAACGTACATACAATGTGGTCGCTTGCGGACGCAAAAACCATCCGCGAAAAGGCCTTTTCAGGCGAGGTGCGCAATATCGTGGTCGTGGGAGCAGGCCTGATCGGCCTTGAGGCCGCCGAGGTCCTGCTTGAAGCGGATATGCCGGGCGGAAGGCTCAAAGTAACCATCATCGAAGCCATGCAGCACATTGCTCCCATCTTCCTTGACGACGAACTGGCTTCCCTCGCCACCAAGCACCTCGAGGACAAAGGGCTCGCAGTTCGAACGGGTGAACTGGTGGAACGCCTGGAGGGCGACGATACCGGCACTGTGCGGCAGGTTGTAACCAACCGCGGGACCTACCCCGCCGAACTGGTGATATCGGCGGTCGGGCTGGTACCGAACGTGGACCTGGCGCGGGACGCCGGTCTGTCGATCGGCACTACGGGGGCCATCGTCGTGAACCGGTACCTCGAGACCAGCGACCCCAACATTTACGCCGGCGGCGACTGCGTCGAAAACATCAACCTTGTGAACGGGCGGCCTATTTACACGCCGCAGGGCTCCGTCGCCAACCGGCACGGGCGGGTTATCGGCAACAATATCACCGGGATGCGTGAGGCCTTCCCCGGAGTGCTCGGGACCGTAATCTTCAAAATCTTCGACTTCACCATCGGGCGCACCGGGCTGACCGAGTCCCAGGCGCGCGAGACCGGTTACCCCGTACAGACCGCGCTTGTTTCCGGCGCAGACCGCGCCCACTTCTATCCGGGCACGGGTTCGGTAGTCGTGAAACTCGTCGTAGACGCGCCCTCGCGCAAGATACTGGGCGCGCAACTGGTTGGCGAAGGCGAAGTCAACAAGCGCCTTGACGTGCTCGTCGGGGCGATAACCATGGGGGCAACCGTTGACGACCTTGCCAACTTCGACCTGGCCTACGCCCCCCCGTACAACACCGCCATGGATGTCCTGCACCACGCCGCCAACATGATGCGCAACAAGCTGGCCGGTGAAGCCAAAACCGTTACGCCGGCGGAATTGCAAAAGAGACTGGCGAACGGCGACAACCTGCTGGTGCTTGACGTGCGGACCCCGGGGGAGGCCGAAGAACGACCGGCGCCCTACGCCGGCGCAATTCATGTACCGCTCGGCGAACTGCGGTCCTACGCGGGCAACCTACCCGCCGGCAAAATGGTGGTCCCGTTCTGCCAGATCAGCATCCGCGCCTGGGAGGCGCAGCGCATCCTCGAAGAGCGAGGGTTCCAAAACGTCGCCTTCCTGGAGGGAGGTCTCGCCGCCTGGCCGTATTAGCAGAGGAGATTTAATCTATCCAAGAATATGGACTTTAAAATAGGCAAAATTAAAGGGATCCCGTGATCAGATCCTGACGGGACCCCTTTTAACTATTATTCTTTTAAGAACAGTTTCATCTCTTATCAAGTTACCTGATTTGCCCTTAGACGAAACGCAAAAAGTAACCCCTTAAACCCTGCCGCCGGTCTCCCGCAGGATCCGGAAAGCCCTTTCGTATAAAGACTCGTCGACCATCGCCCTAAGGTAGACGTTCTCCCCGGTGGTCGCCTCAAACTCGTCCTCGTCGGCAGTGCTGACGAGATCAGTAGCCGGACGGAGAGGTGAAACGTCCTGACCCCTGACATCCGCATCAACTCTCAGGCCCGTTGGACCGAATTCCTCATCAGCAATAGTCGTAACATCGTCAGCAAGGCCGTCCCTCAAATCAGCAGGCTCGCAGATCTCAACTTCGCTTACGCCGAGGTCCTTCAGCTTGTCCAGCGCACGCTCCGCGTCTTCAGCGTTCTTGAAACTTGCGACGACATTTCTTTCAGGCATTGGTTGTCCTCCCGTTAAAGAATTCTTACCGTTTATGCAAACAAAAGTATATCCCCGATGGAGCAGGATAATACCTCATGGTTCGGTGCGCTCATCAATATGTGAATACCATCGCTGGGTTGACGCAACCGCTGTAGTGGTGAAACGGATTAAGGCATTAGTCTAAGCCGTCTACCTCGTTGCCGTCTACCACTTTCTGAAAGGGCATTCTGACTCGGGAATAAAGAATAACGTCACCGCTGAAGTTGCGCGCTGTTGTGCGACAGCAGTATCTTTTCTTTTATGCTATGGCCATGGAATCGAGTTCTCCAGCCAGTGATGTGCGACGTCACCCGCGAACATTACCGGTTCCCAAATTACGTCTATCTCAAGTCTTGTTTGGAATTGCAAGCAAGGTTTTTAATGGAAAGCATCTGTTTTGGCTATCTCACCGCTACCGTGGTCCGTAGCGCTTCCCACATTTCGAAGGAAAGAAGGCCAAGGCGCCAGATGGCGATGCCGTTCAGGTTGTACCGCTTGGCGATGCCCACTTTCGCCAGTATGCTTTCCGGGGTCTCGCTGGGGACGGAGATCCCGAGCACCAGCTTGTCGGCCGGAACGGCCGCCGCCATTTCCACGGCCTGAATAACGAGGCTCACGGGTTCCGGGCGGGCGCCGTAGTCGTAGGCCATGATTATGATCCGGTCGGCAACCGCCCCGATTGCTTCGTAGTCGTATCCCCTGTAGGCGCTGTTCGCGGCGTGGAGCGAGAGCGTCAGCGTTTTGCCCTTGTTCTTCAGTTGTCCGGCCAACAAGCTGACGAAGTTGGTGAACCGTTGCCGCACCGTGGTCAAACTGCCCCCGGACTCAGAAAACCCCAGGCCTTCGAAGTCGAGGTTCACCCCGTCGTAAAGGCCGGCTTCGGCCGCGATGGCCCCTACCGCTCTGCTCACCGCCGCCCAGTCCGCCAGCAGCGCGGAAAGGGCGCCGTCCGCGTCGGTGAGATGTACCACCATCTCTGTCTTAAAGCCGTACTCCTCGGCAGCGGCAAGGACGTCCTCCCAACCGGCCGGGCGCCGCCAGCCCGTGGCGCTCTGAGTCAGCAGGTTTCCTCCCCGGTCTAGGCTGTACCAGCCCAGGGCAAGGTCGCTTACCAAATTGGTGTTTCCCTTCCCCATCTCCGGGTACGCTTTGCCAAAAAGGTCGGCCCAACTACTGGTCTGCGCGTCCCCGAGAGCGTAAAAGCCGATGACGGTCATCTTTTTCGGCGGCGACGCGATTTTGGCCGTTCGCGCGCCGGCATCCCAGAGCACCGTGCAGCCGAACGCCTCGCTGAAGAAGCGGAGCGGGACCAGCGTCCTGCCGTTCAGAATTTGCGGCGGGACGTCCAAGGTGACCGGGGTGTTGTTATGGTACGCCGTTACGTTGCCTATTTGCAGGCTGATTGAGTCTCCTCCGCCCGTGGCGCCCACAGTACTGGTCGTGCCGTCCCAGGATACCGCGACGTTTAAAGCCTCGCCGATGGCGCGGAAGGGGACCAGCGTGCGCCCGTTTTTAATCACCGGCTGCACGTCGAAGTGAACCGGCAGCCCGTCAAGCAGCACCGAGACCTCCTTCGGCTGTTGCTGCGCGGCAGCCGGGGGAAGAGCAACAGCGGCAAGGATGACCACAACCATAAAAAACACAAAAACCAAACGGCTCATTACGGACCTCCCGGCTCTTGCTGTCGGGTTTACGCACCCGCCGGCTCGGTAAGCTATTTTTACGGCCCCAAATTTTTATAGCCGCTATATTTCTTCGACACCCGTCGTCTCTTTCCTACTACCGCCCGGCACGCTGGCTCAGAAAAACGCTTACTGTTTCGCACTCTGCAAGTATTTACAATGGCAGCGGCTAAAAATTCTATCTCCTCCGAGTGAACCTTTTCCGCGCCCGCCGTCTCTTTTATAGTAAAGGGAGCTCCCGAGGCGAAAAGGAGGTGTGGAGTTGGATGAAATCAGCTTGGTGAAACGCTGCCAGCAGGGTGACCGGGACGCTTTTAGGACTCTGGTGGAGCGCTTAAGTACCAAAGCCCTGCGTACAGCTTACCTGATCGTGAACCGGAAAGATACCGCGGAGGATGTCGTCCAGGAAGCGTTCATCCAGTGCTACAGGGAAATTAAGCGGTTACGCAGTCCGGAAACCTTTGAAACGTGGTTTTACCGGATGCTGGTCAGGTTGAGCCGGCGAATAGCATCAAAAGAAAAGGGGCGGCTTTCCCTCGAACCGCTCGATGATGCAAAACAACTCCCAACCCGCAACGCCGACGTAACGGACACCGTGGAAACAAAAGAGATGCAACGGGCCGTGCAGCAACCTCCCGACAAACAAAACGTTGAGCGAGAAAGAAAGGAGTGTGAAGCAGGTGCGGAAACAGGCGCAGTTTGAGGAATGGGTACAAGCGTCTTTAGCTTGCAAGGCTGAAGAAATCACACCCGCAGCGGATATGTGGGAGTGTATTAACGCTAAGATCTCCGTAATGAAGAAGGAGAGAGGAATTCTGCTCTCCGGAAAAAGATTGGCTGAGTATCTGTTTTTGGGGCAGCCCGTCTGGAAAAAGGCGGTGGCCGGGAGCCTTTGCGGTATGCTTCTTATAGGAGGGCTGATTTTCAGTGTTTCGCCTCAAGCGCGGGCCTGGGCGGCTGAAAACTTCGGGTTCCTCATCTACAAGGTGGTAAGAGCCAGAGACGGATACTCGCTGGTCAAACTAACTTCGAAGCAAGCTGCTCCCGAAGAAGGCATATCTTTCGGTTTCGGTAAGATTGGAAACATAGGCGAGACGCCGGCTAAGGCACCGGGTAGAATAAAGGGAATCACCGAGGGGAAAAGCACACCCAGGTACGCCACGGCCGCTGAAGCAGAAGCAAAGGTGGGCTTCCCGGTGCGCCTGCCCGAGTACCTGCCCGCAGGGTACAAATTGGAGTTCATCGCCGCCGACAAACGGGAAAAAACCGGTAAGGGCTTCGTGAACGTCATGTACCGGGTTCCGGGAGAGGCGATGAAAACCTTAGACCTGATGCTCACTGACGAAGACGGTTTCCTCAAGGGCGGTGACGCCGTGCGGGAGGTCAAGGTGAAGGAAAAAACCGCGTACTGGTCCGAGTACCCGATAGCGACGGTTACCGGTTGCGATACCGAGCCTACGGTGAAGGCGGGACACATGCTGAAGTGGCAAAACAACGGCATAACCTACACGCTGCGCGACAGCGGTGATCTGGCCCTGGAAGAGATGACAAAAATAGCGGAATCAATCAAGTAGGGCTCAATCAGATGTGACCCAGAGAAGGCGCTCCGGCGTCTTCTCTGTTTTGACGGCTACGGCCTTTTAAAATACGAGAGCGGCCCTTTCTTTAGCTTTACAGTGCTTTAATTTTCCTTTACAATAAAACATATATAAGGTATTATAACAGGGAGGTAAAGCAATTGTTTGCAAAGGTTTCGAGGAAAGGACAGATAACCCTTCCCGCCGAAGTCAGAAAGGTCTTAAACCTCCGTCCCGGGGCGCGCGTGCGGTTTGTGGTCGAGAAGGATGCTGCCCGGATTGTCCCGGTCGAAGGAGGAATCGAATCCCTCCGAGGCGCAGTCAAGGTCTCTGCACCACAGGATTTCAAAGCCGCCCGCCATCAGGCTATGGAGGAACGCACCCGTGAAAAAGGCCCGCGCACTCGACGCTAACATTATCCTCCGCTTCCTGACCAACGATATTCCGGAACAGGCGAACCGTTGCGCGGAGCTCCTGAAGCGGGTCGAAGCCGGCACCGAAGCGGTCTGGCTGCCCGACCTCGTCCTGGCGGATATCGTCTGGACCTTAGAAAAATCTTATAAACAGCCTAAGAACCAGATCTATGACCTGCTCCTCCCCATTCTCAACCTGCGGGGCCTGCGTTTTTCCAGCAAGCAAAGAGCGCGGGCAGCCCTCCGGCTTTACACAGAAAAGAACGTTGACTGGACCGATGCCTTCACCGCCGCCCAGATGCTTGCCCGGAACCTCCGCGAAATCTACTCGTACGATACAGACTTCGACAAATTAGAAGGCATTACCCGTCTTGAACCCGGCGGTTAATTTTTGAAAAAGCGGTTCCCGAAAAAGCCACTTGCATAGTTAAAGAAGACCCCGCACTTTACCAGGTCAAACCGGCACGACGGAAATTTGAGTAGAGTAAGACTCATAGACTCAGCTTCTTGCCCGGGAAAAGGGAGCTAGGGGGTTGTAAAAGATTCGCTAAAAAAAGAACTGAAATTTAATTCTGCCGTACCTAACATTTTTCCTCCTTGACCATTAAAAAGAAGCCTGCCACTTCTCTACCCAATCAATTCTCACCTTTAAAAAACCGCTGCCACTCCTCCTTCCCGAGGAAGCTCTCCTCCACGTTCACCTCCATCTCCTGGAACATCTTATAGGGAACGGCGAAGGTGAACAGGTCTTTCCCAAGTTGTTTGCGTACATTTTTCCGAGCGGACAGGTCCACCAGGCCGATGACGGCGCGGGGAGTTTCGGACTGCGCTTCCCGGTAAGGGAAGATGCCGAGCGACTGACATCCGGCGCAGAACGGGACGATCACGCTTTCGTTGCTCTCCCGCGGGTAGTTCGCCAGAACCGTAAGGGCGGCAAGCTGGTCGGGGTTGGCGAGGAAGATGACGACCATAGGGGGTTCTTCGTCAGGAGCCACCTCTTTTAGCGGCTTGAAGACAACGTATTTCGCAGGGATATCGGTGATCGGCATAAGCTCAACGAACTTCTTTACCAGTTCCGGCGACTTGATGTACCTCTCCCCGTGTAGCAGGTTCTCGACGAATTCTTCCCGGTGCGTCTTGATCATTTCCCGTCTCAGTCCGAGGTGCGCGCTCCCCGTAGACAGGAAGCGGCAGAAGGCTTCGACGCCGCCCTGCCAATTTAGGTACTGGTTGCCGAACCCCAGGCCCGTGCCGCCGCCTAAGCAGCCGAAGGTTTTGCGGTCTGCCGCAGCGGTTTTGCCCCCGGCCGCGTTGGCAAAAAGCCACATCACGCATCCCCAGCCGCCTTCTTTGAACTGCATCGCCGCGTCTGGTTTCTCATCGGTCCACAGAAGGGCCACGGGGCCAAACTTCAGGCTGAGGGCAGCGGCAATTTTGCTTTCCATAAAGCATCCTCCTTCGCGAAGATAATACGCCACCTAAGGTAATCCTTTCAAAAGATTTTACCATAACCAACGGGGTATTGAACGTCCCGCTGTAAAATTCGCCATCACCACGCCTTCGGTGTATCTACAGCACACCATACCTGGAGCAAAATTCTACTAAACACATATATTACATCATCGAAATCTGTAAAAAGGGACAGGAATTGGGTGATATATGTCGTATTATACCTGAAAAAGGGGTTGAACGGCGTGCGGAAGCGAATTTTGCTTTATTCGGTTGGATTGTTAGTGCTTTTATCCTTAGCGGTTCTCTCTAACTTCGGTGAGCTTCGGGCATACTTCGCGCCTCAGAACGCCAAGTCCGGTACCACCCCTGAACAAAACGCCTCCCGGCCTCCCGGAAGCGCGGTGGCGGCTCCGAAACCTACTTTAGATGAGCTGCGGAAACAGGCGCGCGCGGTGAAGGCGAACGAACTCGG
This sequence comes from Bacillota bacterium, assembly GCA_040757355.1. GTDB lineage: Bacteria > Bacillota > Desulfotomaculia > Desulfotomaculales > Ammonificaceae > DTYU01. The sequence goes on from JBFLWY010000004.1 coordinate 56,581, forward strand.
TCAGGTGCCCATACTGGTCTACCACCTGATCGGCAGCAAGGAGGAGCGCTGGACCCGTACGCCCGAGAACCTTCGCAAGGACCTGGCGGAGCTTAACCGGCGTGGGTACGTTACCGTCTCGCTGACCGACTACTTGACGGGCAACATCAACATTCCCGCCGGTAAATCGCCCGCGGTCCTTACATTTGACGACAGCACCCCCGGCCATTTCCGTCTCATAGAAAAGAACGGTGAATTGACGGTAGACCCGAACTGCGCAGTGGGTATCCTGCGGGACTTTGCAAAACAGCACCCCGGCTTCGGCAACGCGGCCACCTTTTTCATAAACGCCCGTCCGTTCTGCGGTGAGCAGGGACAGGAGAAATACTGGCAGAAGAAGCTGCAAATGCTGGTCGAATGGGGGTTCGAGATCGGCAACCACACCATGCACCATCTGAACCTGAAAAACCAGCCGCCCCAGAAGATCCGGCAGGAAATCGCCGGTCTGCAGGCGCTCATCCAGCAGGCGGTGCCCGGCTACACCCCGTCGGCCTTCGCGATTGTCCAGGACGGCCTGCCGCAGCCTTACGATACGGTCGTCCAGGGGACGTACAACGGCACGACGTACCATCACAGCGGCGTGGTATGGTGGGCATGGAGCGCGGCGCGTTCCCCTTACCATAAGGAGTTTGACCCGTTGCGCCTTCAGCGGATCCAGGTCTTCCAGGACCACGGCGTGAGTTCACTGACCACGTGGTTGGACCGGATAGAGCCCACGCGTTACGTCAGCGACGGAAACCCCGGGACGATAGCTTTTCCGCAGGGTTGGGAGCAGGTTCTGGTGGAGAAGCAAAACGCCAAGGTCATTACTTATCAGGCCGAAAAATCCGAGCGGACGCCGGAGCGGGAGCAACAAGCCTTAAACGCGAAAGGGGTCCATGTAACCTTTTCCTGGGCGTCTTCACAGGAGCGCTGGAGGCAGGTGATCGACCTGGTGAAAGCGACCGGATTGAACACGATTCAACTCGACGTTAAGGATGAATCCGGCCGCATCGGGTACCTCTCGGAAGTTCAGTTAAGCAGAGACATTGGCGCCGCACAAAACTACCTGAAGATAAGAGACCTGCTTAGAGAACTCCGGGCCGAAGGGATATACAGCGTGGCCCGGATTGTTGTCATACGGGACCCGGTACTGGCAAAAAAGAGACCCGACCTGATGGTGCGTACCGCAAGCGGCTATCCTCTGTCCGGCGGCGTGTGGGTCAACCCGTGTTCCCGGGAAGTCTGGGACTATAACATCGCGCTGGCCAAGGAGGCATACGCACTCGGCTTTGACGAGGTGCAGTTCGACTACCTCCGGTTTCCGGAAGGGACGAACGCCTGGACCTCCGTTTACCCCGGCATGGGAAACCGGCACCGGACGGACGTAATCACCGGCTTCGTCCGCTACGCCCGGGAGCAAATCGGCTGGGAGAAATGGTTGTCGGTGGCGGTATTCGGTTTTATGGGGTACGCTAAGGACGACCAGAAAATCGGCCAGCGTCCCGAACGGCTGGCTCCCTTTCTGGACTTTCTGTCCCCGATGGCTTACCCTTCCCACTACAGTCCCGGAAATTACGGGTTTTCCAACCCCAACGCCCACCCCTACGAAGTGGTGGACGGCACCCTATCTGACTTCGAGAAGTTGATTGACACCAGCGGCTGCCGGCTCCGCCCCTGGCTGCAGGCCTTCACCCTCGGCCCGCCCCCCTTCGGACCGGCAGAAATTAAGGCGCAGATGAAAGCCACGGTAAAACACGGCATCCAGACCTGGCTCCTCTGGAACCCGTGCGTGATCTATCGTCCGGAAGCGCTGCAACAATAATTTACTTTTCACCCGGGACCTATTGTGATAAATATTTTAAGAAACTGAATTTGACCAACGGGGTTTTTGCAGTGAGTAAGTCTTTCTGCGGAAGCAGATTTATACAGGCTTTTCTGTTGAGTACCGTCGCCCTGATCGGCGCCGTCCTTTTTGTATGGGCGTTCGGCCCCGCCCAGTACCGCATCGACGGCTTTACAGTACACGGCGCGGTCCGTCCTGCGCTCTCCGGAAATACCGTTATTGAATTCCCGCCGCTTGGCACGCTTACGGCAAAAACACACCGCGCTCTCCTCGAGTGCCGGGTGACCCTGCTTCAGGTGGAAGAAAAGATGGTTACCGACACGCTTAAGAACCCTGATTTAAGCACACTGTGGGACCGCGTGGAACGGGAAACAATCCGGGCGCTCGGGGTATTTGCCCTGCGTCAATTCCTTTTCGGAATCCTGGGTGCCGTGATTCTTTCCTGGTTTATCTTTCGCCTCCCCTTCCGGAGGCTCTACCAGCCCGCGATTGCCGGGCTTCTGCTCACAGCAGCCTGGTTAGCTCCGGCCTACTATACGTACCAGCCAGAGGCATTCAAGCACCCGTCGTACAGCGGTATGATCGAGGCGGCCCCCCGGGTACTGGCATTCAGCAACGATCTCGTCAGCGGTTTTCACGAATTCAAGTTAAAAGCCCCCACAATCGCGGCCAATCTTCAGGCATTATTCAACCGCGCCGACAGCCTGAATGCTTCTGCAAACCACGAGGAAGGTATCAGGCTCCTGCTCATTTCTGACGTCCACAACAACCCCGTGGGTGCCGCCCTCGCCAGGCAGTTGGCGTCCCGTTTCAACGTCGATGCTGTTTTTGACGCCGGCGACCTGACGGACCTCGGCTTGCCCCTGGAGCTAAACCTTATCGAGGACATCAAAAAGTTGGCGGTGCCTTACGTCCTCGCACCGGGTAATCATGATTCGCCTGAGGTGATAAACTCCCTATCGTCGCATCCCGGAATACGTGTTTTGGACGGTAGAGTCCTCAACGTAGCCGGTCTGTCAGTTGTCGGCTCACCGGTCCCGTCCGTGAACCGCCCCGCTCCCGAAGCAGACTCTCCGGCTCAGGAAGAAGCCGAACTCCACGCTCAAGCCGAAGCGCTCGCGGCGGTTCTTGACCGGGCCGAGCGCTCCATAGATGTACTGATGGTCCATGACCCGCGGGTGGCCCGGCGCTTCATCGGGCGCGTACCGCTGATCGTTTGCGGACACACGCACCGGGTGACGGTCGGCGGCGACAGGTCCTCACTACTGTTGAACCCCGGTACAACCGGCGCGTCAGGTATTCGGGGGCTGCAGGCGACAGAAGAAGTGTCTTACACCGCAATGGTGGTCCAACTAGATGCGTCCAAACGACCGGTTGGAGTAAACATCATCACCTACCGGCCACGGGAAGGCAGCTTCCGCGTCGAGCACCGGACAATCCTCGACCCGGCAACCCAAAGTGATGGGCTCACCCTCGCCCCAGAACCTTAAGTTTTTTCCACAAGAAGGCTCGTGAGACGACCAAAACCACGTCCAAGGCCTTGCCTTTACTCGTATTTGCATACATCAGTGCGTCTTAATGTAAGGTAAGTATTCAGGCTTCCCGTCGGGCGCGGCGATAAACGGCGCAGTGCTTCGTCATACTCGCCGTCCGGGTCCTCACGTACCATTTAAGAGGTGAGATGTGGGAGGTTAGAGGTGAGATTTTTGCCCTGGCAAAAAAACAGGCAGTTTTCACAACAATTAAGGTTTTTATGAAATTGCTACTTACCAAGTTGAATTGAGTGCTGGGTTCCTCGCACTGCTTGTTTCTCGCCGCCCCGCACTCAACTCAGTCGGTAAAAGCAGCGTAGCTCCGGTGACCTTTGCACACGGAGTTGAGTGCGGGGTAAGTGGTGGGTTGAAGGATAAATAGTTACACGTAAAGGAGCGGGAGACTTTGCGTGAGGGGTTTTTAACTAATCGGTCAGCTTGCGGCTGTTGCCCGCCGCCACTTCTCTTACCCCGTTCATGAGCGCGTGGATCGCCGCGGTTTTATCCGACGCTTCGCCTATCTCGCCGCGCGCGGCGCTCGGGGTGAGCGCGACCGGGACCGTGCGCAAGAGAATCTTCAAGTCGAGCAGCAGCGAGTAATTCCGGATGTAATACAGGTCATACCGGAGTTTGTCCTCCGGCGAAGTCGTATAGCGCCCGTAAACCTGCGCCATACCAGTAAGTCCGGGCTTGACCAGGTGACGGTAATGGTACGCCGGATGGGCCCTGGTATACTCATCAACGAAAACCGGCCGTTCCGGGCGCGGCCCTACCAGGCTCATCTCCCCTTTGAGCACGTTAAATAGCTGGGGAAGTTCATCAAGCCTTGTAGCCCGCAGGACCCTCCCCACCCGGGTTATCCTGGGGTCACCGGCCTGCGCGAGCACCGGGCCGGTCTCCTTCTCTGCGTTATCGATCATCGTCCGGAACTTAAGCAGGCGAAAAAGGCAGCCGCGAAGCCCCACCCGCTCCTGAAGATAAAAAATCGGTCCCGGTGAGGACAGACGAACCAGCAGTGCAATCGAACCCAATAAGGGGCCGGCCGCCGATAAAACAAACGCCGCCACCCCGATGTCGACAGCGCGCTTAACAGCGGCCTGAACGGCGGACATGCGGATGTCCTCAACCCGGAGAACCGGCAGGTCTTCGAGTTCAATGACCTTTGCCCCGGTCAGCATAACCTCGTACAACTCCGGTACCAGATAGACATCCCGCCCCGCCTCGAGGCACGCTGCTACTACTGCGGCCTTTGCCGAAGGCGGCACGCCCGGTCCGACCACAACTCCGTCCGCGTCAGCCAGTTCCCTTTTGAACCCAGGGTCTTGCGGGTCAACCACCGCCTTGATGTAAAAAAGGCGTTTCGGCAGGTCCAACAGTTTTTCCAACAACGGCCGAACCGTTTCCGCCGCGCCTACCACAAGCAGGCCCCTCCGCCCGTGGAGCCAGCGGTCCACATACCAGCAAACGCCCCGCCAGGCCAGAACGCCGCCGAACTGGGCAAAGGCGCCGAGCACCAAGACGCTGCGCGGGAAGGCAAAACCGCGCACCCAGAATGCAATGGCCGCAGTGGCAAGGGAAACCCCCACGATGGCGGGCACAAGCGCCCGCACGACCGGTACAAACCCACCCAGGTTTCGTTCATAAAGCCCCAGACCTGCGAAGAGCAAGACCGCGACGATGCTCGCCCAGGGAAGCGTGTCCACCAGCGCGTTAAAGTTGGCGGCCGGCAGGGATCCGCCGAAACGCAGGTAGAACACCAGAACCAGCGCGAAATTCAGGACAGCCAGGTCGCCTGCGCCTGTAAGCCATAGTGGAAACCGCCGCGGAAGTTTTCTTTCCATCAATCACCAGACCCGGAACTAAATTTCGACACTTTAGATTTCGCTATCAGCGCCGGTTTTCCTGCCGTTCCCGCCCTTGAGGTAGCGCCGGTAAATTCCGGCCATTACCGTGCGGACCTGCGCCAGTTCGTACTCCTGTACCCGCCGCTTCCCTTCTTGTCCAAACCTGGCTCTGAGTTCCCTATCTCTTAGGAGTTGCAACAGCACCCTCGCGGTTCCCGCTACGTCTCCCAATTGTACAAGATACCCCGTCCTGCCGTCAATCACGAGGTCTCTGCTCCCGCGAACGTCTGTCGCCACTACCGGTTTCCCTGCCGCCATAGCTTCCAAAACAACCCGTGGAAGCCCCTCCCGTTTAGACGTCAGGACTACAATGTCCGCCGCTGCCAACAGCCTCGGTACGTCTCGCCGAAAACCTAAGAACCGCACATGACGCCCCAAGCCCAGCATCCCTGCAAGCCTTTCCAATTCCGGACGTCTTTCACCCGAGCCGGCCAGCAGCAGTACAGCATCCGGGAACTCACAAGCTACCTTTTTCCAAGCGCGGAGCACCTGTTCGTGGTTCTTAACCCGGCTGAACTCGGCAACGACCAGCACAACAGGTGTCTCACCCCTTAAGCCCAACTCCTCCCGGCACCCAGACGATTCAGCAGCAGCTCCGGCAAATAAGACCGTGTCTACCCCGATGCCGGGCAGGATAAAAACGTCTCCTCGGACCGGTAACGAACGCGCTCTAACATAGTCCTCCCGGTTTACCAGGATTAAGCCGTCCGTCCACCGCGCTGCGATCCACTCCATAGGAAAGTAAAGAAGCCAGTTCCGGAGGGGCGCCCCGGTATAAAAATGAAAGCCGTGCGCCGTATAAAGAACGGGGCGAAAATTTAGTAGGCGGAGAACCAGCCGGGTTATGAAGGCGGCCACGGGAGTGTGGACGTGTACCAGAGCGTAACATTCGCTTGCAAAAAGCCGCCGGAGACTAAGAAATGCCCGCAGGTTCTGTAGGGACAGGGGCCGCCGCCGAAAAGGAACCTTGTGCAGCCGGACACCTAACGCAGCGACTAGAGCCTCTTCGCCCGCCGGATCGCAGGCGACCTCCACCTCGTATCCCCATTCCTGAAGCAACCGGACATAAGGCACGTGAAACGCCAATAGGTGCCTGGCCACCGTTGCCACAAATAACACCTTCCCGGTTCCCTGCAAAGCCTGAACTCCCCCATAATTAAGGGCGGTTGACCCGCCCCATTAATCCTTTTCGGCAAGGTAGCGCAGGAGCGCATTTTCCCAGGAAGGTAGGCGGTAACCGATTACCTCTTTCAAAGGAAAACTGTCCAGCGCGGTGTACCGCGGGCGGCGCGCCTGCCGGGGAAAATCGGCGGTCTTGCACGGAACCAGGTGTGCCTTAGCGCCGCCGGCATCAAGAACCGCACGGGCAAAGTCGTACCACGTGGTCACGCCGGAATTGGTAACGTGAAAGGTACCCCGCGCTCCGGCTTTAAGCAGGTCCACAATAGCCCGTGCCGCATCGGGCGCGTAGGTAGGAGAACCGTATTGGTCGTCCACGACCTTGATTTCCCCCTTGGTCTCGGCAAGTTTTAGCATGGTACCGACAAAGTGGCGGCCGCCCGGCCCGAAAAGCCAGCTCAGGCGCACGATCAGGTAGTCACCGCCCTCTTCCCGGATCGCGGCCTCCCCCCACCATTTACTCTCGCCGTAACGGTTTACCGGGCAAGGCGAATCATAGACCTGATAAGGCTCGTCCTTCTCACCGTCAAAGATATAATCGGTGCTGATATGAACCAGTTTGATACCTTCCTCCCTGCACAAAGCCGCAAGCTTTTTGGCGGCCAGCCCGTTCACCAGGAAGGCCTGGCGGGGGTCTTCCTCTGCGGCGTCAACGTTCGTATATGCCGCACAGTTTATCACGGCCTGCGGTCGGTACTCCCGTAAGGCTTCAGCCGTCGCCGCTTCGGAGGTAATATCGAGCTGCTGTCTGGTCAGACCGGCGGCTTTCATACGCCGCGAGGCAAGCTCTGCGGTAACCGCCCGCGCGAGCATCCCCGCGGCCCCGGTCACCAGCACCTTCATGCTACCTACCCCTCTCTAACCGGCTACCCATTCCAACTGTGCCGGTCTCTTCAGAATCCCGGCTTCGCGACCGCGCTCAAGGAGTTCGGCAACCGCACGTCTTCCTGTGTCCCCAAGGTCAAGCGTCCAGGTATTTACATACATCCCGACAAAACGGTCAGCCTCCCGCTCTCCCAGCCCCCGTGCGAATGACAGCGCGTGTTTCAGGCCCTCATCCCGGTGTTCCAAGGCCCACCCGATCGCCTTTGCCAAAAGGCCGTTTATTTCCGTAGCGCGGCCGGCATGCCGGCGGTGGAGCACATTTCCCCCCAAAGGCAGCGGCAGGCCCGTCTCCCTTTTCCACCACTCCCCGAGGTCTACAACCTTTCTTAATCCTTCCCGGGCATAGGTTAACTGACCTTCGTGGATCAACAGCCCGCCTTCAACCTCGCCGGAACTTACCGCCTCGCCGATCCGGTCAAACGGCATTGCTACGGTTACGATTCCCGGGCGCCAGAGCTTCAGTGCCAGGTAGGCCGTCGTCAGTTCCCCCGGCACCGCGACTGTGGCGGGTTCCACTTCTTCCGCAGCATCCGCTTTCACCACCACGAGCGGTCCGTAGCCGTCCCCCACGCTTGCCCCGCAGGACAGGAGGAAATACTTGTGCGATACATAAGGATACGCATGGAAGGAGATCGCGGAAATGTCGTAAATCCCTTCCAGCGCCGCCCGGTTGAGGGTTTCGATATCCCTCAGGATGTGTTCAAAGGTGTACCCGCCGGTGTCGATTTTACCCGCCGCCAGCGCAGAAAACATAAATGCATCGTCGGCATCGGGACTGTGTGCAAGTGTCAGTAACATTTAGACCGCCCCTCGTTTACCAGTTATTATAACACAAGAGCCCGGTTTGCTTCCGTCTCAGCATAGTTATAAAACGGCGACAATCCTGGCTACATAACGCATAAGAAACAAGAGTCCGAACAGCACCGGCTGGTGCACAAAGTAAATAAAAAGGGAGTTTCGCCCCAGCAGGGTCAGCAGTTGCACCGGCTGTCTGCCGCCTAAATCCCGCAGGCTGACCAACCTCGTCCCGCTCGGGTACAGCAAGCCCCCGGTGCCTACCCCCAGCAGTACCACGCCGAACCAGGGAAATACCGGCACGTAGTCTACCATGTACAGGTCAACGGGATGCAGTCCGAGCCACGCCAGGCAGGGATAATCGATCCGCGCGCGGGTAAGGAGGTTTCCTATGAGAATGAACGCCGTACCGAGCGCCAGATTGCCCCGTCCGAAGCGGAGGAAGGGATAAGCACAAATGACGGCGACCCCGATAAGATGTAATACCCCGAACAGGACCGTACCTTCCTTTAAAGCAAGGTGGGTTACCATCGTGATAACAAAACCCCAACCCAAAATCTTCAGGCCACGGTCTAAGTACCGCGCGAACCTCACCCGGCCGTGAACCGAATAGCTCAGCCACAAGGCAACCCCGGCTATGAAAATAAAACTGGTGACTGTAACTTGTTGAAACCAATACCAGCCACCGGTGGCGACGCTCTCCTGGTAATAGCCGAAGTAATTAAGGTCCCACGCCGCGTGGTAAACCACCATCATTATTAAAGCCGCACCGCGAAGCGCGTCGACCTCCCAGAGGCGCTGACTTTTCACGATAGGAATCCCGGTTCCTCCTTTGAAAATAGTACTTCTTTCGACGGGCGCGGCGATGAGCTTCCCTGCTTCGTCAGGCTCGCCAGCCGAATCCTCACCCAGCACTCAGTTACATCTTGATAAGATACTACTTTTGAGGGAACACATATTTGTCCGCCCCGCGAAACTGCGCTTTCACAGCAATCTGAGTGCTGGGCTCCGGTTCGTCCCCCAGCACTCAAACTTATCCCGGCAAAAAACAAGCGGTTCTCGGCAACATTTAACGTTTCTACGCAACTGCTACTTTCCAAGTTGAACTGAGTGCTGGGTTCCTCGCATTGCTCGCTCCTCACCGCGTTTCGTTTATGTTACACTACTGCAACTAAGCAACACGCTTACGGGTCTACATTTCATCCTTCGTGGTATCGCCGCAGGCGGCATGGCGGACTCCCCTGACAATAGTTCGACGTTCAAGCTTATGCTGATAGACCTTTAAGGTCGGTTCACAGTTCGGCTTAAGGTGATGGACCTTCAGGGTCCGTTCAACGTTCAACGTTGATAAAAAGACCGAATCATAAACAATTGAGCTATTTTCATTCCCGGTGGCGACCAGCACTCAATCCAACATTTATAATTGTTATTAGATTACATCAAAAAACTTAGAACCATGGTGCGTAACTATTGGTGTCAGACACCTCCGCTGCTGTATTCAAGGCACGCTCTGTGGCATCTGAAAGTTCAACCTGCGCGCCGTTCGTACCCGGCGAAACCCCGTCTTCTAACCAGATATTGACCAGATGGTTCTCTCCGTCCCATTCAACCCGCGCACCGAAAGCTTCGCTGACAAACCGCAACGGAACCATCGTCCGGCCGCCGAAAAGCTTAGCGGGCACCGAGAGCGTTGTCTCCTGCCCGTTAACGACGGCTCCCTCGCTGCCGATTTGCACCGTCAAGGAGACACCGGCGCGGGCAACCGCCGCCGTTTTATTTGTACCGTCCCACGAAACCTCCGCTTCCAAGGGTTCGGCGATATTCCGCAGGGGCACCAACAAACGCCCGTTTTCCATTAGCGGCGGGATGTCGTTGTCCAGTTCCTTCCCGTTCAGCAGGATCCGAATGTGACGTAAACTGCTTTGATAATCGTATACCATCCCCGAGATTTTGCGGATTACTACAAACGCCCGCTCCCGGCTCTCGGTATTTTTGCTGAATACTGCGATGATGTACGGATTCTCCGGGTGCTCAACGTACCCCACATCGTTGTAAGTACCGGTGTAGGGCCAGTTGCCTATTTTGTGTACGACTTTTACGCTGGCCGGCAGCGGTTTCGGCAACCGCTCGTTATACACGGTATTTGCTAAATAATGGATTAATAAGTTGCCATGTTCAGGGTGTTCGGCGGCAAACTTCAGCAGACAATTCATATAGTTCGCCATATCCTCGGGGCAGGTTACGTTTCTATCGTCATCTACAACAGTGCCGCCGATATTGCGCATGTAATCCTTTACGTTTGTCCTGCCCAGATAAGACAGCAGGATGTTTGTAGCAACGTTATCGCTGTAAACGATAGAATAAACCGACAATTCAGCAATGCTGTACGTACTCCCGACAGGCTTATATTGGAGGATACCGGTGCCTCCTTCGCGGTGCCTTTCCAGATAAGTAAGTTTGGTTCCCGGGTCGATCTTCCCGGCTGCAACCTGTTCGTACAGGAAAAGGTTCATCGGCAGTTTAAACGTACTGGCGGCATGAAACTCTTCCCGGTGATTAATGCCGAGTACCTGACCCGATTTCAAATCAATAAGATAGATGCCGTAGGTCCCTTTCTCAAAGGAAAGCTCCCGGGTCAACTGCGCCAACAGGTGATTATAACTCGCGGTACACGTGACGGAATCGGTCACCTCAGCTCCGGCAGCAGAAGATACAACCAAGAAAGTAACTGCTGTTAGAAAACAGGTAAAAACCCTAAGCGTGACCACCGTTTACCCCTCTTAACAAGTACTTTTTTGTCAACCTTCGCAGTTGTAATTGAACAGCCATGCCACTTGTTGTCCCCCGGAGCGCAGTGCTCTGTTACACGCGGTGATAAACTTCGCCTGGGCAATGCCCGGGGCTTGCCCAGCACTCAGTTCGTCTTTGGAGAATGTTAATTGCGTCAAAACGTATATTTATGCTACACGTAACTATACCTTAAGTGCCAATCTGAGCGCTGGGCTCCTAGGGGATAACGGCAGCGGCTTTTTTAGAACTTGTGCCCTGAGCCGTAAGTTAAGTGCGAAAGTTGAATACTGTTGTTTCAACACCGCTAAAGTTTGTCGAGGTCGCTGCGCCGTTTTCCGCCAGGTGTGATGGGAAATCCTCTCCTGTTATTACTTTGTTCTGCATAAGCCACAGGGTATTCCCTACCATGCGGGCAGTATTGTTGAAAAAGTTAGTCGGCTCCCGTTTGGTTTACTTTCTGCCCGGAACTCCGGTTTTCCTCCAGAGAAAACAAAAAAGCCGCTTTCGCGGCCGTTCTTCCAACTCAAATCTCAGACCTTTTAGATTTCAAACTCTACTACGATGGGGTTCTTTTCTTCTGCCAGCTCGTCCGGTGTCTCCTCGGAAGGTAGGAACCTGTACTCGACCTCTTCCCCTTCAATCCAGGTGACAAGGTACATCTTCCGTGCTGCCTCCCTTCGCCAGCCAGCCGTTGTATTCTGTATACAACATTCTACGGAGATTGTACCAGGTTTATGACAGCTTTTCAATCCTTTGTGAAAAGTTTTTCCCAAAAAGGGGATGGGCTACTTTTCTGTTGGGACTTTTTTTGAAACGGGAACAGGCTACTTTTCTGTCCGTTTAGAAAGACTGCTCTGAGATTTGCGAGGAACGCATTTACCCTTTTGCAGCCCTGAGGCGGCGCAGCATCACTTTATTGGCAAAGTGCTCAAACGTGTCATCCAACGGAGATAAGAAGCAGTCCATTCCCCTTCGCTTCAGGGCGAGGCGCAAGAGGTGGTCGGCAAGGGCGGGGTTTTTAGGAAGAAGCGGCCCGTGTAAGTATGAACAAAACACGTTTTTATAGCACGCCCCCTCAAAGCCGTCCCGGCCGTTGTTACCATACCCTTTGAGCACCCGCCCCAGAGGTTCTATGTTTCCGAGAAACGTCTGCCCCGAATGGTTCTCGAAACCGCAAGCCCTGACCCTTTTCCCGTCCAGGTCCGTTTCGATCGCTATGTTGCCGATCAGGCGCCTGGTTCCCGCCCGTGTATAGAGGTCAAGAATGCCGAGCCCAGGTATCTCCGGACCGACCAGTGGCTGGTAATACAGCCCGAGAAGCTGGTAACCGCCGCAAATTGCCAAAACCACCAACCCGTCTTCAATCGCCGCAGCCAGGCCGGAAGCGTGCTTTCTCAGGTCGGCTGTGATAAGTCCCTGCTCCCGGTCGGAGCCCCCGCCGAGAAAAAGGAAGTCCATCTCCCTGAAGTCCACCTTTTCGCCCAGGTTCACCTCCCGAACCCGGACCGGTATACCGCGCCAGCGGCACCGCTGGACAAAAGCAATGATGTTTCCCCGGTCGCCGTAAAGGTTAAGAAGATTGGGATAAAGATGGCAGACGGTCAGCAATGTTACTCTCCCTCGCATACCGCCGTAAAATTCTTTCTACCGGCCACAAAGCCGTGTAGGTTGCCAAAAGATAGGTTACGCTTCCGTGCCCTTCAAGGACCTGCCTCACACCGGCAGCAAAACCCGGGCAAACAGCGATCTTTTGCACCGGTACCCCGGCGTACTTCAGCCGCAGGGCCATTTCCTCGGCGCGCCTCCCGGAGCAAACAAAACGCAGGATATCCCTGCGATCTTGAAGGCGTTCGAAATCAACGTCCCAAATCCACGAGATGTCTCGACCGTCTGCGGAGTTGTCGTTAAGCGCGATCAGGACGTCCTTGCGTTCCCGGGTACTGGACAGGAGGTTGATGCTTTCGTTAAACCCGGCGGGATTCTTCACTAAATTAAGGTAAACAGGCCTGCCTAAATAGATAAATTCCTGCAACCGCCCGGTCACAGGAACGTAACGGGACAGGCTGCCCGCGATTATTTCAGGAGCGATCCCGAGCTGAAGCCCCGCACCAAAAACAGCCAGTGCGTTGTACACGTTGTAGAAGCCCTGGGTGGGCAGCGTTAAAGAGAGTACCTTTTTCTCCACCCGGACCTTGCACCGCGTGACACCGTCGATTACCTCTACCCCGAGTGCCTCCACTTCCGCCTTCGGCCTGACAAAACCGCATCCGGTACAGCGGTAAGCGCCGAGCTGGCTGTAATGATAGTATCTGTAAGACAGGTTCTCGCCGCAATAAGGGCAAAAACGGGCCTCCCGGGTCACGCTCTCGCTCTCTCCGCCCCTGGTCGGCGCCCCTACCCCATAGAAAACCCGCGGCAAACCGGTATCTGAAAGCTGTGCAACCAGAGGGTCGTCCGCGTTGAGGACCAATTTCGCAGAACCGAGCTTAGCAAGCGTGGTTCTGATCAGCGAAACGGTCTTGTCAAGCTCACCGTACCGGTCAAGCTGGTCGCGGAAAAAATTCGTTACGATGATAACCTTAGGTTTAACGATTTCCGCTATGTAGGGGAAAGCCGCCTCGTCCGCCTCTAAAAGAGCCCAGTGCCGGGTCAAGCGCCCCCACAGGTCGCTGTTTTTTAGAAATGCAGTGGTCACACCGTTCATCAGGTTGGCTCCTTCGCGATTTACAACCAACCGGTTACCGGAGGACTCGAGTACCCTGGCCAGCATGTTGTTTGTTGTGGTCTTACCGTTTGTCCCGGTTACCATTACAGCACCGTTTTCTACCTGACCGGCAAGCGTCTGAAGCGTCCCGGGGAATATCCGCAAAGCAACAACCCCCGGCAGCGAAGAACCCCTCCCGCCGCTGAGTTTTCCTACACAGTAGGCTGCTTTTCCGGCCAAAATCGCCGTTGTCAGCCGGATACCCAAGCTATATTCCTCCAGACGTTACACATATTACCTGTTACAGTATACCTTAATAACGAAGAAATATAAGCCGGCGCGGTCGGCTTTTTTAAACCTTACTCAACAAAGCATGGACGGCAGTTCACCGGGGATGTTAAGGGTTGGTCTTTACGCGAACCCGCTCGGTAAACGGTGAGGCCTTTGAGTCCAAGCGCGTGCGCCGAAAGAAAAATCTCAGCCACTTTGCCTGGACTCGCCGTCCGGGGCAAATTTATGGTCTTGCTGACCGCATTGTCGGTGTGTTTTTGAAACGCGGCTTGCATCTTCAGGTGCCACTCCGGGCTTATTTCCAACGCGGTCTTGAAAACCCTTTTACTCTCGGGGGGCAGTGTACCTACCTCTTCGAGACCGCCTGTCAGGTAAACGGTGTTCAAAACTGCCTGCCTCTGCGTCTCCGGAACAAACGTGTCCAGGTACTCGAGGAAAGCCTTGTCGATCACCAGCAGTTTCTTACCGTCAAAGACCGTACGGGTGTAACTGAGCGCAAAGACCGGCTCAATTCCGGAACTGACCCCGGCAATGCCGCTGATTGAACCCGTGGGAGCTATCGTAATCAGGCTGGCGTTGCGAAGCGGCAGGTCGGGGTAGTAAACCGACTTCTCCCAGGCGGGAAAGGTTCCACGCTGAACCGCAAGGTCGCGGGAGGCGGCCCGCGCCTCTCCCCGGATGAACGACATGACATCGCCGCCAAGTTCCAGGGCCGCAGTCGAATCGTAGGGGATGCCCAGCCGGTACAGCATGCTCGCCCAGCCCATAACCCCAAGGCCCACTTTTCGTGTGCGCCTGGTCGCTGCCGCAATCTCCGGCACGGGAAAGCTGTTAATCTCTACCACGTCGTCCAAAAACCGGACGGCTTCGTGTACCGCCCTGCGAAGCTTGTCCCAGTCAATTTGCTTGCCGCTGACCATTCGCACCAGGTTGAGCGAACCCAGGTTGCATGATTCGTAAGGCAAAAGCGGCTGTTCACCGCATGGATTTGTGGCTTCAATAGTACCCAACGCCGGGGTAGGGTTTTCACGGTTTACCGCGTCAAGAAACAGTAGACCCGGTTCACCGTTGGCGTGTGCATGAGCGACTACAGCTTCAAACACCTGCCGCGCCGCAACCGTCCGGTACACCCTGCCGCGGAAAACAAGCGGCAGGTCCGCACCGCGTTCCAGCGCCGCAAAGAAGGCATCGGACACCGCGACAGAAATGTTGAAATTCCTGAAGGCCCCCTCCTGTTCTTTGCAGGCGATGAAATCGAAGATGTCCGGGTGGTCCGCCCGCAGGACGCCCATATTAGCCCCGCGCCGAACACCGCCTTGTTTCACTTCCTCGGTGGCGGCGTTGAAAATGCGCATAAAACTGACAGGGCCTGAAGCTACCCCGCCCGTGGAGCGCACCGGATCGCCGCGCGGCCGCAGGCTCGAGAAATCAAACCCGGTGCCGCCGCCGCTCTTGTGTATGAGCGCCGTATTTTTAAGCGTTTCAAAAATGGCCTCGATGCTGTCCTCAATTGGGAGAACGAAGCAGGCCGAAAGCTGTCCCGACTCCCGGCCGGCGTTTATCAGCGTCGGACTATTCGGCAGAAAAATCAAATCCGCCATCAGGGCAAAAAAACGCTCCGCCCACGCTTCGACCGTTCTTGTGTCTGCACCGAAACGGGCTTCGGCTCCCGCCACCGCTACGGCTACCCTTCTGAACATCCCCTCCGGCGTCTCGATCACCTGTCCATTTTCGTCGCGCCGGAGGTAACGCCCTTCAAGAATTGTCTTTTGGTTGATGTCTAGCTCGATCATACGGCTCCTTATAGTACAAGTATGGGGATAGTGGTCCTACAGCACGTGCTGGTGCCTGTTAAAGTTTAAAGGGGCCGCCTGACCACTCTTTAGACGGCACTCTTTTTCGTTTCTTTTCAGCGCGCGGTTGGGTAACGACCTCGCCTGCCTGACGGTTTTCTACCGACTAGCAAAGGCTTTTTGGGCCGCGCTTTCCGCAGCCACGGTGAGGTAATAGTTGGTCGGCGCAGCAGTGAGCAGCGGGTGCGTCCCCATCTGTAAAGAAGCGATCCGGTTGTGGGTCATCCGGTTCAGGATGCAGGCAGCAATGACGTTCACCAACTCCCCGACGCTCTCGCCGCCCATTGCCTGGCCGCCCAGGATTTCTCCCGAATGCTTTTCGAATACCAGCTTTACTTTCGTTTCCTTCACTCCCGGCATTACTTTAGGGTGCCGGTTGGGAGAAGAGGCTTCGCCTACCAACACCGCGTAGCCTTCGCGGCGGGCAAGCTCTTCCGTGAAACCGGCGGCGGCCAGGGTGAGTTTGCCGACTACTGTTGATACCACGCCGATCACCCCCGGGTTCTCGCGGCGCACGCCGTACAGGTTGGCTACCACCGTCCTGGCCTCCATCGTCGCCACCGAGGCCAGCCGGGTATGGCTCGGTTTTCCCTTGAAAAACGAGATTTTAGCGGCGCAGTCACCGCAGGCGAAAATGTTCACGTCTTCGGTTTGCATGGTCCGGTCGACCCAGATTCCAGCTACAGGGTCGGCCCGGAGTCCGGCCTGGACGGCCAGCTCGACGTTCGGCCGGACGCCTGCCGCAACGAGAACCAGGTCCGCCTTGAGTTCTTCGCCCCCGGAAAGGCGTACACCGGCGACTTCTTCCCCGCCGGTTATCTCCGCTACCTTTTGGCCGGTCAGGAGCTTGACGCCTGCGGCGGTAAGCTCCTTTTCGGCAGCGATGCAGAAGGGCTCGTCGAAGGAAAGCGCCAGGCAGTGGGGCAGGACCTCGACGATGGTGACATTTTTCTCGCTATGCCTGCGGATTTCCTCGGCGAATTCCACCCCAATGAAACCGCCGCCGATAATTACCACGTCCTCTGCCGCCTTCAAGGCAGTGAGAAACTCGGTAAGCGCCTCCGGGTTTTTCCGGATCGTGAAGACGTTCTTTCTATCCGCGCCGGGAATCGGCGGAATGGTTGCCGTCGAACCGGCGGCCAGAACCAGTCTTTCGTAAGTTATCGCCGTGCCGTCGCTCAGAATCACCTTGCGGGCTTCCCGGTCAATGGCCGCCACTTCGTCCTCGACCAGTTCAATGCCTTCGAAATCCAACACCGCGTCCGGAACGAGATTTCGTTCCACCGCGCCGATGGTGCCGAAGAGGTAGGGGATGCCGCAGGGGATCGGTACCGGGGAATCGCGCCGGATCAGAACCACGCTTTTGTCAGGGTAATAACGCTTGGCTACAGTAGCGGTCGTAAGGCCCGCTACGCTGCCACCGAGGACCACTATGTCCGCAGCTTCCGGAACCGGGAAATCCTCGTTCATTTTATCACCTTCCTTTTGATTGCAATTCGCCAGCAAAATTGGTATTAAATGCCAAGTATCTCTGCTACCACGGCTTTCATTTCTTCCCGCCGCACGACGCGCCGGTGGCGTACCGGCTTTTCGGCAAGATTCCGCAAGCCTGCCGGCACCGGCCAGCCGGTATGGAGGGCAAGGAGATCCAGCAGCGCGAATTCGTCGTGGGTCCGGGCGACTTCTTCGCCCAGCAGCGCCCTGGCTACATCCCGGTTGAACTTGAACGGGCTGGCAGTGGACAGCACCACGGTCGTCGTGGCGTCGCCGGTTTCCCGGCGGTAGTTCTCATACACCCTGCGGGCTACGGCTGTATGGGGGTCGAGGACGTAGCCGTGCCGGGCGTAAGTTTCCCTGATCGTGGCCAGTGCGGCATCGTCGCCGGCCCAGTCGGACCAGAAGATTTCTTGGACCTGCATGTAGGTGGTGTCGTCGACGGCATAGCGGCCGGTGTCGTTGAGTTCCTGCATCCAGGCGCGGACGCGGGCGGCGTCTCGGCCGGTGAGTTCGTAGAGCAGCCGTTCAAGGTTGCTCGAAACGAGGATGTCCATTGACGGTGAAATGGTTTTGTGAAACGGCCGGCGCCGGTCGTAAACACCGGTGTGGACGAAATCTGTGAGGACGTTGTTGGCGTTGGCCGCCAGGATGAGTCTCTTGACCGGCAGCCCCATTTTCCGCGCATAAAAACCGGCCAGGATGTTGCCGAAGTTGCCGGTCGGGACAACGAAGTTAACCCCTTCTCCCGGTCGGATGACTTCTTTCGCAAGCAGGTCCGCGCAGGCCGAAAAGTAGTAGACGATCTGTGGCAGGAGCCGGCCCCAGTTGATCGAGTTGGCTGAAGAGAACTCAAAACCGGACTTCATGAGGTGTTCCCTGATTTCGGGGTCGGTGAAAATCTCTTTCACACCGGCCTGGGCGTCGTCAAAGTTTCCTTCCACCGCCACCACCCAAGTGTTCCTGCCTTCCTGGGTAACCATTTGCCGTTTCTGGACCTCGCTTACGCCTTCATTCGGGAAAAAGACGATGATCCTGGTTCCGGGAACGTCCCGAAAACCCTCCAGCGCCGCCTTGCCGGTGTCGCCGGAGGTGGCCACCAGGATGACGATTTCCGCGGTGCTGCCGGTTTTCCGTACCGACAGGGTCAGCAGATGGGGGAGAATCTGCAGGGCCATGTCCTTGAAGGCACAGGTCGGTCCGTGCCACAGTTCCAGGATGTAGGAGCCGTCGCCGAGCGGCCGAAGCGGCGCGATTTCCGGCTGACCGAATTTTTTCGGGTTGTAGGCGGCGGTGACGCAATGACCGATTTCTCCCGCGGTAAAACCGGCAAGAAAAGGAGTCATGACGCGCCCGGCACGCTCCTGGTAGGAGACATCCCGCCAGGCGGCTGTCTCCGCCGGCTCGAGCCGCGGCAGGGTTTCGGGAACGTAAAGTCCGCCGTCCGGGGCAATGCCCTCCCTGATCGCTTGCGCCGCATTGACCCGGTCCGCCTTGCCCCTCGTACTCTCGTAATACATCTTTTCCCTCCGATTTTATTTAACAAGAACTAAGAGGTGGAAAACTGTATCTAAAGTATAACATAATCATTTCCCCACTTCAGGTTCCCTAAGAGAAAACCGAAAAAGGTTTTAGTAGCAGCCCTTGATTTTCACCTTAAGAACTGAACGAATGGTGGTTCACGAATGCGGCGGTCTTATTTTTTCGTGTCGGTCCTGATATCAATCTTACTGATAATCCCGCTGATTCCTCCGTTGATATCTGTTTCCAGTGAAACCCTTGTCGCGCGCTTTGACAACGTCAGGCTATCAACGGCGCCCGGAATCTTGCCTGAAGCCATTGACGCCGCGCTCTCCGAGATCAACCGTCTTTCGAAAAAACTTCCTCCAATCTTTGATGAAAAATGGCACATTCGGTTGGCGGGACCATGCCGGCAGAGTCGGGACGGGTCACTGGTAACGGGCTTTTGTTTCCCTGCGCGGGGCACGGCTGTTATTCTTGCCCCCTGCGGCGGCATGCTCGGTCCGATCCTGGCCCCCGATCCATCCTCAGGTAGAACCCTGACCCTTCAGCCGGCGGAGCCTGCCGTCCCGTGCTATGTGGCAGCTACGGTCTCCCATGAAGTGGGGCACCTTGTGCGGTTTGAGTTCTTCCCTCCTGATGAGTTCCAGCAGTACCTCCGCGTACGAAACTGGCAGTGTGACACTGACCCGGAGGAGCTTTTTGCAGAGGACTTTAGGTGGTTGTTCGGTTCAGAGTTGGCAAAAGATGTACCGTTCCAGGCCAACGGGGTGGCGTTGCCTGGAGAAAAGGAACGAAAATTCATACTTAGAAATGTTGGGCACAAGCTCAGAAATCCTTAAATTAGGCGGTAATCAGATCGAAGAAACCGGTCAACTGCTCGCCCTTTTGCGCTATAAACTCTTGCAATTGCGTTTCAGAAAGAGGCCTCGTTTCATCAGGGTCGTCCTGATCGGCAAGGCTGAATAGCAGCCTTTTAACGGCTCCCTTTTCGATTGTCACCAGAATTACCACCGTCTGCCCGGCAAAATCGGTAGCGAATTCGAACTCATCGAAGTCCTCCGGCGGGTCAGGTATGTACCTGCCGGTGATTCCAAAACGAGCCAGCGCTCCCTCATCTTTGGTATTCTCCAGGTTTAAGGTCCTGCCGACATATTTGCGGAACCGTTCCACAAACCCCACTCCTCCCAAATACACTATGGTTCGCGGTACAACGCATTACCCTTTTTTAATTTAGAGCGCTCCTTGGGGAGAACACCAGCGGCTTTTTTAGAATTTGTGCCCTGAGCCGCAAGTTAAGTGCAAAATGTGAATTAAAAAGTAGCCTGTCCCCCATTAATGCGGAATGCGCTTCCAGAGCTCCCCGCCCCGGTATATCTTAATCTCTATGGGGGCTTTTCCGGGGAGGGTATGGCTGGCACACGCCAAGCACGGGTCGTAAGCCCTGACAGCCATCTCTACCATATTTAACAGCCTTTCGTCAACCGCACCGTTCCTAATCAAACCCTGCGCCGCCTTCTTAACGGACATGTTAATCGCCGCGTTGTTCTGGACGGTGGCTACAATAAGATTCACCTCCTGCACTATCCCTCTTTTATCTGTGACGTAATGGTGATAAAGCGTACCCCGCGGCGCCTCTACCACCCCCACCCCCTCGGCTGGTTTCGCTTTCGGTACGTTGCGTACGTGGGTGTCCGTGATCTGCGGATCCCGTGCCAGTTCCAAAATTCTTTCGCTCGCGTACAACAGTTCCACAAGCCGTGCCCAGTGGTAGGCAAGCGTGTTGTGGACCGGTTTCTTTCCGAAAAAGTTAAACAGCTTCTGGTACGCTTCCTGGGCAAGGGGAGTCGCCATCCCGTCGGCGGCGTTCAACCGCGCCAGCGAGTTAACCCTGTACACGCCGCTATCCGGTCCGTCAATAAAACCCTTCCACCCCACGCTTTTCAAGTAAGGGAATTTGATGTAACTCCACGGTTCCACGTGCTCAGCAATATGGTCAAGGTAATCTTTCGCTGCGAACGCGCACAATTCCTTGCCCAGAGGATCCACGACTCTTATCCTGCCATCATAAAAATTCACCTTGTTATCCCCGTCCACCGTCCCTGCGTAATAGGTTTCATGGCGATACAGGTCCCCGGCGATGATCTCGACAAGCCTTTCGTTTTGCAGCACAATGCTGTCGAACGTCTCCAGGCTCTTTTTGCTGAACTCGACCAGGGAGACGGCCATTTTCTCAATCTCAGCCCTGCCCTCTTCACTGAGCGGCTTCGACAACCCGCCCGGCAGTGAGGAGACGGGGTAAATCGGGTGCCCACCCACTATCTCCTGAATCCGCTGCGCGTAACCCCGGTTATCAACGACCGCCTCTCCGATCTCCTTTCCGGCAACAGCCACCAAACCGAATATGTTCCGTTTCGCCGCCTCCTCCCCGATAAGCACCAGGTCAGGCGCTCCCAAGGCGAAGATATGGAGGATGTGGCTGTGGGCCATGTGGGCGTTATAGTACATTTCGCGCAGCTTCTTAGCGGCTTCCGGAATTTCAACGCCGTAAACCGCATCGCAAGCCTTCGCCGACGCCATGTGGTGCGCCCCAGGGCAGACGCCGCAGATCTTCGGCGTTATGCGGGGCAGTTCCTCTACGTGCCTGCCCTCGCAAAACTTCTCGAAGCCCCGGAACTCTATCACCTGGAAGTACCCGTCCGTCACGTTGCCCGCATCGTCAAGGATAATCTCGACCTTGCCGTGCCCTTCGAGCCTCGTTGTTGGAAGGATAGAAATCTTCTTGGTCATGGCTATCCTCTTTTCTTCTTGATTATCGCCGACGGAAGACTGAACTGATAAAAAATCCCGACGGCGTCTTTAACAGCGTCGAGCGCTTCCATTATCCTGGGCGGCTGGAGGTAGTCCTCCCAGTCCCCTGCCACGGACGCAATCGCAGAGATCGCTTCCGCACCGGGATCGGCTGCCGCCGGCAGCCATCCGTAGCACCCCCGGCACGGCATATTCACGTTTATGCACCGCGCCCCGCAACCGCCGCGTGTCGCAAAACCGAGGCAGGCGATGCCCTGCTCGAGAAGGCACTTCTCGCCGTTGGCGACCACTTCGTGGGGACGGTAGAGCCGCTCGGCTTTTTTCGCTTCCTTAGCCGGCGCCCGCGGGCAGTCGTAGCAAAGAGCCTTGTCGGAAGCGAAAAATCTTTTACCGATTTTGCCCTCGGCGATGGCGCCGATGGCCCCGATAAGGTCCAGTATGGTACCTGTTGAGGGAGGACATCCCGGAACGTAACAGTCAACCGGAATCACCTGTTCAAGCGCCCTGACTTCCGGAGAAAACTCCGGAAGCCTGAGGCTCACATCGCCTATTGTTGACAGGGGCTGCGGCAGGACTCCTCCTTCGTTTGTATTAGACGGCGCCTCTATGTAAGCCCTTTTCATCAGGTCGTCCTTTTCAAACTGGTTGGCGAGTCCCGGTATCCCGCCGAAGCATGCGCAGGAACCGAATGCGACTATATTTTTGCACTTCTTGCGGAATATTTCAGCTTCCTCGGCCTGCTCCGACGTTCTGACAGCACCGTTGATAATCCCGATTTCTACACCCATGTCCGGCAAAGCCTCCAGGTCCTTGCGCTTATAATCCAGCGCAACAGGCCAGTAAAGGATCTCCATTTCGTCCGGCAGGGTGAGTACTGCCCTGCCCACATCCAGGATGGAGACATCACATCCGCCGCATGAAGCACTCCAGTTCAAAATAATCTTAACCTTTTTCATACTGACCTCCCGAAAGGACTCGGCCCGAGCGTGCGAAGGATTTTGTCCATCTCTTCAATCGCCTTTGCGAGATCCCGCCACATCGGCACCCCGATGTATTCCCATCTCAGTCGGCCGGGGTTCAACCCGAGCTGGCGCATGACCGTACTAAGCAGCATGACCCTTTTAGACGTCATATAGTTGCCCGAGCCGTGGTGGCAGTTTTTCGGCGGGCAGCCTGCGATTATGACGCCGTCCACGCCTTTTTGAAATATGTCGAGGATCAGGCCGGCGTTTACAGATGAGGAACAGCGTATCCTTATGCTGCGGAAGTTGGTCTGCGGAATTGTCATCCCGTACACCCCCATGAGGTCCGCCGAAGCATAAGAGCACCAGTAACAAAGCAACCCGAGGATTTTGGGCTCACCGGCTATTACCCCTGAAAAGGCCGCTTCCACCTGGCTGAGGATCTGCTCATTGGTAAAATTCCGTAGTTGGACAGCGTTGCCCGGGCAGGCGGATGCGCAGAGCCCGCATCCCTGGCAGAAAGCCGGGTCTACTTCGGCCCCGTCATCGGTGACCTTTATGGCCCCGTGGGGACATACCGTTTCACAAATCTTACAGCGCGAGCATCGCTCTTTTTCAACCTGCGAAACGAACTTTAGTACTTCCCTTTCTCCCCTAACAAGGTGCTCCAGTGCCCTCAGCGCCGCTGCGGATCCCTGCTCGACGCTTTCCTGCACTATCTTAGGCCCGCTTATTGCGCCGGCGACATAAACCCGGTCGATGAACGATTCCGTCGGGCGCAGCATTCTGGGCTGCATCTCGAGCGGGTAGCTGTACCTGTCTGTCCTTATCTTCAGTTTGTCAACCAATCCGGTTCCTTTCGGTATCAAAGCCTCAGCCAGAACGAGGACGTCGGCCTCAAGCTCCTCTGTCTCACCCTCAGGGTTTTCGATGTATATCCTTAAACCGTCTTCCGTATCCTCTACCTTCACAACTTCACCGTTTATGAACTCTGCAAACTCTTTCGCCCCGTTGTAAAACTGCTCAAAAGCCCTCCCGTACGTTCGCACATCGCCGAAGTATACCATCGTAATCTCTGCATTCGGCCTCATGGCTGCCACCCTGTTTGCCTGCTTGACCGCGAAGCCGCAGCAGGTCTTTGAGCAGTAAGGCACCCCTTTGGGAATTTTTTTGTCCTTGGAACGCGATCCGCCGCAGAGCATGAAGACGACCCGTTCAACGGGACCCTGGCCGTCCGGGCGGTTCAGGCGGGCGGCTATCAAACGTTCCATTTCCATGCTGGACAAAACGTTCGGCGATCTGTAGTTCAATTCTTCGAGGGTGTTCAGGTCATAGGTCTCAAAACCCGTGGCTAAAATAACCGTTCCGAAGGCGTCTTCAATTACTTCCGGCTTCGCCTCAAGGTCAACCGCCCCGGTAGGACACACCTTCAGGCATTCGCCGCACCTGGTACATGCCGCCGCGTCGAGCGTATAGGTATCCGGTATGGCAAGTTTGTACTCTTTATCGATTGCCTTTTTGGCTGACAGGCCATAGTCGTAGTCGTTTTTTACTTCGACCGGGCAGACCTCAGCGCACTTCCCGCACGACACGCACTTTTCCGGGTCAACAAACGCGGGAGCTTTGTTTATCTTTACCCTGAAGTTGCCGTTTTCTCTCGCAATGTCCGCGACCTCGGCGTTCGTAACGACCCGGATCAGCGGACTGTAGGCCACCTTTCTCGCCTGGACAGGCGCAAGGCAGTCGCTTACACACATCGACGGCCAGCCCTCACACTGGATGAGATACGGAACCTGGCAGAAATGCCCGCCCAAATAAGCCTTTTTCTCAACCAGAAGCACCTCGGTTCCCGCACCGGCAAGGTCAACGGCGGCCTGCATACCGGCCGGCCCTCCGCCTATCACGATGCCTCTCCGGGCGATCTTTACAGCCGGCGGGATGGGTGTGTTGGACCTGAGCTTAGCATAGGCCATCATCAGCATGTCCACCGCCTTGCCGGTCAGCTCGCCGTCGTGTATCCAGACGCACTGCTCCCGGAGGTTGGCCACCTCGAACATCGCCCGGTTAATGCCCATGTCACGGAGCAGCGCTGCTATACGGTCCTCTGTGAGGGTAAGCGACGACCTCTCGGAGCACCCGGCAATCAGCAGCCTGTCGCAGTCCGCGAAGTCCTGCTTCAGTCGCGCAAGGCCTTCGCGGCTGCACAGGTTCTCCATCTGCGCCGCCTTTACGACATATTCAAGCTGTTTGGCTTTTTCTTCGAGGACAGCGGTGTTTACTTTCGCAGAAATCTGACCGCCGCAGGTACAGATAACCACACCGATCCGCGGGCTTGCAGAGTTTTTAGCACCCATTCTTTACTCTCCTCTGCGCTTGCTTCATAGGGGTGATAGCGGGGACTTTTTTTTATCATAAGTTTAAAATCAGCTACCGTCAAGACAAAAAAAGGCAGCCCATTCCTCGAATTTCCTTACCTTCTCAGCGCCTAAAACGGCAAGATTCCTTTTTATTTGGTTGATTGACTTCTCCGTAAACAAGTTGCCCCTGTCTTTGGAAAAAAACTTGTCGGCAAAGCAGATGATCTTTTCCTCGATTGAAACAGGAACCATATCCCTTTTGGGGAGGGGAAGGTTGCGTTTCACAACCTCAGCTCGGGTGATTCCGGTGCCGATGTGCCGCTCGCAAACGAGCGCATGTCCGGGAAGTCCTTCCGTTTCAAGTATCTCCCGGCCCAAAACCCCGTGGCATATGTAAGGCAAACCACCCTTACAACCGATCTCGGGGAAATTGACGCGAAATATTCCGATATCGTGAAGCATCGCGGCTTCTTCAATAAACTTCAGGTCCGGATTGAGGTGTTCGACTGCCCGCGCTACCTCAAGGGCCTTCTTAGCTACCATCCTGCTGTGCCCGACGAGGACTTCGTACAGTTCCGATTCCGGGTCATAGTATTTCCTTATTATTGCCAGCGGGTCGACCGGCTTCATTTACAGACGCACCTTCTCCGCTAATGAACGCTTCCGGTAAAACTAATCAGCGTAACATAATCCTTCAAAAACATCCCTGACACTCATCTCTGTTCCTTTAATGGTATCGTATTTCTCAAACGCAAACCATCCTCTGATTCCCTTCGAGTTTTCAACCAAACACCACTCCCTATCGTCGCTCGCCAGGATAACAACCTCTTCGCCCGGCAGCAGCACAACGGCCGTTTCGGTGCTTGTGGGTGATTTCTGCAGTTTAATCTCTTTGATTACCCTGACTTTGTGATTCATTTCGTACATTTCCTGAGGAATCCTTTCTAAAAGATGGCCTTCGGACAGCTTGTAAAAGTCTGGGTAGAACCAGGTGTGCAGCGTCTTCCCCCTGGTTTTCGTAGCCACTTTCCCGGAACCGTCTATTTTAAGGACATTACCGGCCTCCGAACCCGGTATTTTCCCCATCGGGATCACACGCTCGCCGTCGTAGTAATAAAAGGCCGTGGCATAGTCGTCGCTCGGGCCTGCTTCACCTACGGCTATCTCTTTAACGCTGTCACTGGCATCGATGTCCACCACCTTGCAATACCCATCGAGGTTTTCGCCCTCACCGATTACAAAGGCGTCGTTTACATACAAAGTGAAGTCCCCTGCTTCCTCCCGGCAGGTGAACCTTATTGTATCGACGGCGCCGTCCCCGTTCAGGTCAACGTGACCGGTGTCCTTCCCTGTTCCTTTGATTTTCGTGGCCATTGGGGACTCCTCGATAACAACAGGTTTGTTTTTTGGTGCTTCCGGGGGGGTGGTGCCTATAAGATTTTGCTTCTGCCCGCAACCACAAAAGACACTCGCAACGGCTATGGCCAGAGCCAAAAATGAAGTAAATGTCAAGCGGTGTTTCATTTTCCGGACCTCCTTCGAAGTATATCCTTCTTTAGAAAATAATTGCTCGTCCAATATTATATTTACCTGAAAAGCGCGAAAAACCGACATATTCGTCACTTATATTCTACCAGTTCAATTATCAAACGAGAAGTAGCGATAATTCCCATGCTGTTGAGCACATTCTCCTCAAATTGCAGAATTATTGCCACGGAACACGGTTTACTATCACCATCGTCTAATAACACGAACGCAATTGTTAACCGTAAACCAATTTTGTGTTTAGCCGCGGCAATCTGCACCCAGGGAATGCTTTTAGTACGGTAAAGATGCCCGAACGATGATACGGACTTCCGCCCTGTATATCGGCATGATAATATTTTGTAAAAACACAAAGGAAGGGGTGAAAGACTGTGTCCAAAGAAGTTTTGATTTTCGGAAAGGAAGGCTGACCGTACACCAAGGCCGCTTTGGAAGCTTTCGCCAAGCAAGGCGTTGCCTATCGCTACCTTGACGTAAGAATAGACCCTGAGGCCATGAAGCAAATGCTGGGGTATTCTGAAGGCCGCAGGGCGGTTCCGGTCATAGTTGAGGGCGATAAGGTGACCGTAGGTTTTGGCGGAACATGAGGCGTCTAACGGCGACCGTGCGTCGTCTAAAAGAGTGGGGCCGGGGTTTTACTGCTCCAGGGGACTGGCTGCTTTTCCGCCAAGCAAAAGTCGCCTGTCCCCTTTTCGCCTGCCCCCTTTTTGCGCTCAGGCTTCCGGCAACCCCCGGAACCTCTTAAAAATCCTCCTCAGCCACGTCCTTCTGTTATCCCTTCAAACGACGCAAAAGCAATTTGCTAAATGTATGAATACAAAGAAGAGCAGGATTGTCAACAACTCCTGCTCCTCTTTATTTTACTAAGGATTAATCCGGAGGCAACTTTCAGCAGCAGTTCAGCTTAATACAGCAGTT
>JBFLWY010000004.1:84085-88244 GCA_040757355.1 Bacillota bacterium
AAAGCAATTTGCTAAATGTATGAATACAAAGAAGAGCAGGATTGTCAACAACTCCTGCTCCTCTTTATTTTACTAAGGATTAATCCGGAGGCAACTTTCAGCAGCAGTTCAGCTTAATACAGCAGTTCGCAGCCGATTACAAAGGTGTTCCAAAGGGGGAAGAGTGCCGTAAAGATAGGGCCGGCCCAGACCAGCCGTGTCTTGAAATTAATCGTTTGAAGTACCGTTACACCGAATACAACGGCCACTACATTGATGACTATGGCTTGTTTAAACCCGAATAAAGCCGTCGCCAGCCCGACCTCCCAGCCACCGAACACCTGTATTGCAATCCATGTGGTAATAACGTCCAGCAACTTGGCCGCCAGAAAAGCTACCGTAACTGGTTTTAACCTTAACCTGGGGTACTCTAAAGGAATCGGAAACGTGTGGCCCTTTAACAACGACTCGTTCTCGACCATAACAACCCAACCTCCGGCTTTTATCTCTAAAACTCTCTCTTTTGATGCGGTTCCAATCCTCCGGCCTTATCAAACTGTAACACGTAAAACCCCTAAACTTCCATCCGTCGCAAGTAGGAAAAACAGTTGACCGGGAAGACGGAGGGCTTAATCCCCGACGACTTTGGCGGGTATAAAATGCGAAAGCTCAGGTTGTCCGCAACTTTGCTGCGAGCTTTCCGTCCGCTGAGCGACCGTGCCGAGTTCCGGTATCCCGTCTATTACGGTCTCAGTACTACAAAGGATTAATCCTCAGTGCGGTTTTGAACGCGCTGATCGTAAATACTGCCTTGCTTCGGCCGCCACGCAAAGTCCGCACCGGACCCGCAATAATTTTATTCTAAGTACCGGTCAGCCGCCGGAGCACCTGAAAGTGAAAGAATTTAGGGTCTTTGCAGACCCCTTTTGTCTTTGAAACCTATACCCTATACCCTGCTCTACACCCTTTAGTCGCTGTCATAAGCGTAAAGATTATATCTCTTCATAATAGATATCAATTTCTTTGGGTACGCAGGGTCGGTGGCATAGCCGCATTTATACAACTGATACGCAGCCTCGTCAGGATCACGCGCTTCCCTTACGGGTCTATAGCGGGGATGCAAAATTACTTTTTCGTAGTCCTTTATGCATTCGTCATAGTCACGGTAGCAGCGGAACTTCGCCACGCGCCACACTTTCTTTCCCTTTTCGTATTCAAGATGGGGAATTTCAACGTACCCGCACGGCCCTTCGCCCTTAATCCCGAACAGATTGTAGCTGCAACGTCCGGTCTTTTTGTCAACCGGGACGGTCGTGCCCCACCCGCTTTCCAGCGCCGCTTGAGCGATGACACAACTCGCAAAAATCCTGGCCCTTTTGTGACAGTCTCTGGCAGCACAAACGATTTGTTTAATGAATTCGCGAGGGTGCATTGAGTTCACCTCCAATCTTATTTTGATGTAAGTAAAATATGCGTGCAGCCATACACTGGTGACGGAGGTAACCGCAATTGCACCCTGTTTCATCAGCCGCCGGTTTTTAACTCACACCGACGCCGTAGGACTGGTGTACGTAGAAACGTAAATATTATCGTTGATAGTATGTTAACCTGTATATGCCGAACACGGCGCCTAATCTTGCCTGTTAAAGGTTCCGATTTGCACCATATTCGCGGTAACGCTGCCGTCGGAGTTTTCGTTGCCGACGACGAACACTCTTTCGCCCTCTTTCAAGTCGTCTTGTGAGCCGGAAGTGGTCTTCCTAAATTCCGTGCTGTCCGGCAACAAGACTATTTTAGAGCTGCCGTCATCGAGTTTGATCGTAATGCTCTTCTCGTCTTTTTCAATTATTTCACCTGCTACCGGTCTTCCCTGTTCCGGATCAAAAGCCCCGCGCGCCAAACCGCCGGTCCCGCCGGCTCCGCGCATACCGCCGAATTGACCTGCCGGCCTTCCCAAACTCGCAGCCTGCGATTTTTGATACCACATTCCCAGGAAAAATCCGCCCGCACCTACAAGCAATGCGACAACCAGAGGCAAGGCTACTTTTGTAATCTTCTTCGTTTTAATATTCTCCGCCATCTGATATACCTCCTTAATTATTCGAACCGCAACGCCTCAATTGGCGATAGATCCGCCGCTTTTTTGGCCGGGTACAGTCCGAAAACCATCCCGACGCCGCAGGAAACGCCGATCGACAGCAAGACCACCCACAAGGACACTGAAAACGGCAGGTTCATAAATTTTGAAGCTACCACCGCTGTAGATATGCCCGCGGCAATTCCCAAAACCCCGCCGACGCCTGTTAGAATACTCGACTCGATTAAAAACTGAGCGATTATATCTTTCTTTCGCGCCCCTAAGGATTTGCGAAGCCCGATTTCACGTGTACGCTCGACAACAGTTACGAGCATGATGTTCATAATGCCGATGCCGCCGACCAAAAGGGAGATCATCGCAATCCCCGCGAGCAGCGCGGTGAACGTCCCGGTTACCTGTGAAGCGGCCCCCAGAACGTCTTCCTGCGACATAATGTTAAAGTCGGCCTGCGCCGGGTCCGTCAGTTTGTGCCGGGAGAGCAGAAGGTATCCGACTTCAGTCCGTGCCTGCTCCATAACGTCCCGGCTTTTTGCGGCGACGGAAATGGACGTTACGTGATTCAAGCCGAAAAGCAGTTTCTGGGCGGTGGTGAGGGGAACAAAGACCATATCGTCCTGGTTCATAAAACCGCTTCCGCCTTTGGAAGCAGTAACGCCAATGATTCTCAAGGATATGCCGTTGATCCGGAGCGTTTGTCCGACCGGATCCGATCCCTCGCCGAACAGAACGGAGACCACCTCTGGTCCCACGACCGCCACCTTGGCCATGCTGTCCACGTCCTGCTGCGATATATATCTTCCGGAGGTTAAAGACAGTTTCCGGACTTCCGCGTAGGCAGGTGTAGTTCCCAAGACCTGAGTGTTTGTGTTGTTTCTGCCTGCAACCACCTGCGCCCGCTGGGAAAGTTCGGCGGATACACTGGCGACGGAAGTTACCTGGCTTGAGGTCTCGATCGCTTGAGCGTCTTCATAAGTCAGGCTTGTTGAGGCGCCGGCCGCCCCCCGCACGCCCCTGGTCATCGGGGAACCCGGCATAACCGTTAACAGGTTGGACCCGAGTGATTGGATCTGCATTTCAACAGCTTTCTGGCTGGATTGACCCAGAGAAACCAAGGCGATGACCGCACCGATGCCGATTACAATACCTAGGCTTGCCAGCGCCGTGCGCATTTTATTGAGCATCAAGGCCTCAAGGGCTGTTGATGCGGTTTCAATCAGTTCCATCGGTGCCACCCTTTCCGTTGCCGGCCCCTCGCGGAGCATGGTTTCCATCATCGGCCGCGATCCTGCCGTCGCGAATATGGATTATTCTTTCAGCGTATGCGGCGATGTGTTGCTCGTGCGTAATCATTATGATCGTGTGTCCTTGGTTGTTTAGCTCCCGAAATATGGCCATTATTTGCTCACCCTGGGCTGTCGCCAGATTTCCTGTGGGTTCGTCGGCTAATATTACCGGCGGGTTCATCGCCAGCGCCCGGGCGATTGCCACCCTTTGCTGCTGCCCCCCCGAAAGCTGGTTCGGTTTATGCTCCAGTCTGTCTCCCAAGCCCAATTTGCCCAAGAGTTCCTTGGCCCTCTCTACCCGCTCGGCTTTAGGAAGGCCGCCGTAGGTCATCGGCAGCATCACGTTTCTGAGCGCCGTCAAACGGGGAAGCAGGTTGTACGCCTGGAAGACAAAACCGATTTTTTGGTTTCTGATTAGTGCTTGCTCGTCGTCGGTGAGCCTGCCGACATCCTTCCCGTCGAGGACGTAAGTTCCGGCCGTAGGTGCGTCGAGACACCCTAAGATATGCATCAGCGTGGATTTTCCGCTTCCGGAGGGGCCCATAACAGCGACGAACTCACCCCGCTCAATCCGGAAAGAAACGTCCGCCAGCGCGACTGTCTCTACATGGTCATTGCGGTAGATCTTGCTTATGTGCTCGACCTCAATCATTGCCCACTCTCTCTCCCCTACCGTGGGCCCGGCGCTCCGGGGATTCTACCGCCGCCGAAGGCTCCAGCGCCAAATCCGCCGCTGAAAGCCGAACCCGTACTCTGCTGGTCGCCGGACAGCGTGCTGACAACCACCTCGTCGCCCTCC
>JBFLWY010000004.1:88344-93495 GCA_040757355.1 Bacillota bacterium
TTCTGTTTACGGCCGGCTTCGCTGGTCCCCGAGCCGCTTTGAATCTCATTCCATTCGTGCTGCGCCGCTATTAAAGACGCTTCCGCGACTTTCAGCTCCTTTTCGAGTGAGAGTTTCGACTGTTTTGCGGCTTCCAGTTCAATCTCCGCCGCTTTGACGTCTTTGCTCAGCGACAGCGCGTTCTGGTCGGCCTGTTCTTCCGCCGATTCCAGATTAAGCTTTGCCTTTTCGTATGCCACATCGGCGCTATCGTACTTGCGCTGGGCTGAGTCTAAGGCTTCCTCCGCCGCTTCCAGAGCCTGTTCCTTTTCATCTTTCTCCTCATCGCCGGCATCGGGGTCATCCTTAATCGCTTCCCATTCGGACTCCGCTTCTTCAAAAGCTTCCTCTGCGAGATCAAGCTCATTTTTGGCTTCGAGCATCGACTGTCTTGCGGCCTCATAATCAAGTCGCGCTGCTTCTATGTCGCGGTCTGAAGACAGATCTTCTTCCTTTTCCCGGGCTAATTCAAGGTTAAGCTCTGCTCTTTCGATGGACGCGTCGGCGCTTTCGTACTTGAGCCGGGCAAGGGTCAAAGCATCCTGCGCCGCCTGCAGCGCCAGCTCCTTCTGTTTACGGTCGGCTTCGCTGGCGCCGGAGCCGCTTTGGATCTCATCCCATTCGTGCTGCGCCGCTATTAAAGACGCTTCTGCGAGTTTAAGCTCCTTTTCGAACGTGAGCTTCGACTGTTTTGCGGTTTCCAGCTCAATCTCCGCCGCCTTTACGTCTTTTTGCAGAGACAGAGCATTCTGTTCAGCCGAATCCACGTCGATCTTGGCACTTAAGTAAGCGGCCCAGGCTTTTTCCTTTGCTGTCACCCCATCATTATCGAGTTCCAGGGTAAGCAAGGTGTCCCCCGCCTTAACCAAGTCCCCGTCCTTGACAAAAAGCTCCTTTACAACACCTGTTGCCTGGGTTGTTACATCTACCATATTCAAGTCCAGCACCTGCCCGGAGGCGGCTACCGTACTAACGATCATTCCCCTCTCCACTTTCACTGTTTGATACGAGGTCCGGTCCTTTTCCCCTAAGGCACGGTAGGCAAGAAAACTGCCGGTCATGAGTCCGGCGATTAAGAATATAACGACAATTTTTTTGGTCAAGAACCATGCACCCCCGTTATAATTGGATGATTATAAAATACCTGGATAAACTGAGAAAAAGCTGAAGGGTTAGTTAAAAATTTAAATCGAGGGCGTGACAGGGGACAGTTCCCTGTCACGGTGCAAAAAACCCCGCCGGCACTTTGAACCGGCGGGGTTATATTCGCGGAGATTAGTGTTATGCCGATTCCCCAGTTGATGACTGCTCCACACCGCACGGCGGGGGTCCGAAGAGACCGAATCCCATGCCCTTCGGTCCGCACATAAATCCACCGTGCCCAGGCCCTCTTCGGCCTCCGAACATTAACAGTCTTTCGTCTATGCCGTTTTCTTCCGCCCACGCTGCGGTTTCTTCCCTCAACTGCTTCAAGGCTTCGCATCTTTCCTCTGCGGAAAGATCCCTCAGCCCCTCGAGTTTTTCCTGGATCTCGCTCCTTTTGGCTATAATGGCTTCTTTTTGCTTTTCGGTGATTTCGCCCTGTTCCACTGCCTGTTCCAGTCTTTCTTCGACCATTGCCTCCCGCTTCGCTTCTCTTTCCTTCCGGTCTTCCTGCAGCACTTCATCTACCTTGGCCGGATCGAGGTTGAACTTTTCGACCAGTTTTTGGATTACCGGCGGGAAGTTATAGTCGGTCTGGGTTTCCGCGGCTATGGCACTTAGACCGTAAGCTCCCAGCAATACCGAAACGCAGGCGAGAACGACCACGAAAGCTACGGATTTAAGCCTCACATTGCTCACCCCCTTTCCGAAAGCCGCACGGCAAAATTGTTATCTCCAGCCGATCCGAGAAGACTGAAGCGCCGGAGGCCAAGTGCCCTTGCCGGCCTCGAATCGGCCCTAAACATATTATTTGCGCGTGGGCTGAGAAAAAGCTTAAGACGAGGGGAAAATGCGAAAAAGTTTTTTACGCTGTTTGAGCGGAAGGGATATTGTGAACGTGGTGCCTTTATCCGGCACGCTCTTTACATCTACCCTGCCGCGGTGTCTATCGATAATGGCTTTAGCGATCGCCAGGCCCAAACCGTATCCGTGGGCCCGGCTTTGGGTCCTGGAAGCGTCCGCGCGGTAAAACCTGTTGAAGATGTAAGGCAGTTCGCTGGCTCTGATGCCGATCCCGGAGTCCTGCACGGTAATGACCGCCTTGTTTTTCCTGGCAGCCGCCGCGACGTTGACCACTGTGTTTTCAGGGCTGTATTTTACGGCGTTGTCCAGCAATATGACAAAAAGCGTGGTGAGACCGGTCTTATCCGCTTCGAGGGAGATACTTTCCAGTTCGCTTACGATCTGAATCCGCTTCGCTTCAGCGAGAGGCCGGATTTTCTCAACCGCCTCGTTGAAAGCGTCCTCCAGGCTGACCTCCCCGAGGTTCCGGCCGTTCAGTCCTTTCTGATACCGGCTCAGCGTCAGCAGGTGGTCCGAAAGTATGTTTAATTTATCAATCTCTTCAAGATTGCTTTGCATCAGTTCTCTTGCCTGGTTTTGATTAAAGTCCGGATCGCGGAGCGCAACTTCAATTTCCGTCTTCATGGCGGTCAGGGGCGTGCGCAGCTCATGCGAAGCGTCGGCCGTAAACCGCTCCTGTTCATGCAGCATCTCCTCAATGGGCTTAAGGGTTCTCCCTGCCAAGAAGTAGGCGGCGAACCCGGAAATTGTCAGTAAACCGAGATTCATGAAAACCAGTTGGACTGCTATTCTTCTTTTTGTCTCTGCGAAGACTTGGGGATCAAAAGCCGGGGGATGCAGGGATCTTGCTCTTAAATCCGGACTCCCTTCAACAAAAGGGGGTGAAAACTGATCTTGATCAGGCACTTGGCCCTTTTCCCTTTCTACGTAGGCGCGCAATGCCTGCCGGCCAAGGCTTCGCCGGACCTCGACCGTCAGGGCCGTGTAAACCACTGCACTGAATAAAACACTGATGATCATAATAATGAGCAGGTACCAGGCAGTCAATTTAATCCTCGCCGTGCGAAACATCTACCTGTGCCTCCCGATTCTGTACCCGAAGCCGCGCACGGTATGAATCAAGGGCGGCCGGCCCTTGAACGGCTTGTCGATTTTGTTCCGCAAGTAACCGATGTAGACCTCCACTGTATTCGGCAGGATATCGGCATCGTAATCCCATACGTGATTGATGATCTGGTCTTTGGTTAGAATTCGTCCCGGGTTTCGCATCAAGTATTCAAGGAGAGCGTACTCTTTTTTGGAAAGCTCGATACTCTTGTCACCCCGCTTCACCTCGAAGGTCAGCGTATTCAGGCTTAAGTCCTCGACGGTCAGAATCGAGCCGATGCTGTTCCTAGGCCTCCGGGTCAACGCCCTAACGCGGGCCAGCAGTTCGGCAAAGGCGAAAGGCTTAACCAGGTAGTCGTCCGCGCCGGCGTTTAACCCTTCTACCTTGTCGTTTAACTGGCCCTTCGCCGTCAGCATAAGGATGGGCGTATGCACCTGGTTTTTTCGCAACCGTCTGCACACCTCGACCCCGTCGATTTTCGGCAGCATCAGGTCCAGAATAATCACGTCGTAGTCTTCGTTTAGAGCGAGGTCCAACCCGGTCTCCCCGTCATACGCTGCGTCAACCGCGTACGCCTCCTGCTCCAGGCCCCTTTTTATGGAGTTGGCTATTTTATGCTCGTCTTCAATAATTAAAACTCTCATTTGACATGATTATAACAATTGAAAGCTGAGAAACAGCTGAAAAAATCTGGACGTTCTTGCACAGAAAACAAGGGTGCCGGCTCCCACCTTTCCGCAACGGTAGTCGCCGGCATTCTATCACTCTTTCAATAATCAAATGGTTAAAATACCAGAACTCAACCCTGGACCCAACTAATGCAGCCGGTCGGACATGTCTCCATCGCCTCTTCAATCAAGTCCTCCGGGGCGCCCGTAGGGTTTATCACCTGGGCATATCCCAGTTCTTCATTCACCTTGAATACCTCCGGACAGATCTCCTCACAGGTACCGCAAGCCTGACACTCTTCGATTTCAATGTATGGAACACGTGCCAAAATCAACTACCCCCTTTCCCGGTATATTACCATTTCAACTATATCACCGCTCCTTAAACACAGCATCTCGGTCGCTGTCGATAACTGGTGCGCGCTCAGCTCTCCTAAGAATTTCTTGTACCCCGCCTCGCGTATTGAGCCGTTCAACACGGCGATAACTACCATAGGCAGCCAGGCGACGGTATACTTCAGAATGATCATTTTTACCCTTCGACAGTCTCCAGCGTATTCTTGGCCTCAAACAGTTCCTTTACCGAATCCTTCATCAGCATGATGATTGTAAAAACCCCTAACACCGTTCCAAACGGCATAAACATGCATTCCAGCCCGGCGACAACGAGGCAAAAGACCCGCGAGGTGCGTTTTTTCAGTTTTACGCCCGCAACGATCATCAGGGCGGACAAAGCCCAACCGCAGAGAATTAAGACCGCGGGAAACAAAACGAAGAACCACGCGAAAAACTCCGGGGGCGCGTTTTCACCGTCAAATTTACCGGACAGCATGGCTATCCCCATCGCCAGATGAAGAAACGGGAAACAGGAAAAAAGCGCAGTGATCCCGCCGAGGACATAATGAAAAACCGAAAGCAGGTTCAGGTTCTGCTCGTCCTGGGTCATCTCCCTCTCCTTTCTATTTCGCTCCGCCACTTTATAACCACATTTACTTGCATTCCCCGCTGCTTATGTGTTTCTAACGGCAGCCCATGGACAGCCGCGCCGTAAAAGCCCGGCTTGATCTAATCGGTTACCGTAACTGGTTCAACCGCATACGGGTCCGTCGTAATTATGATTCTACATCAATCCTACAGGAATTTACAGGTTCCTTCAAGGCCTAGCGGGCTAATCCTGCACTTGCTCCAATAATTGCCCGAGAAAGCTGTAGAACTCCTCTGCGCGGTCAATCATCGGCCAATGGAAGGCCGGCTCGAATTTTTTGTGGTGCAATGAGGCGGCTTCTAAGAAGTCCAGCGTGCCTTCGGCCAGGCTCTCGCTCCCCCAGC
>JBFLWY010000005.1:0-88479 GCA_040757355.1 Bacillota bacterium
AAATGGGGGTCTTTACCTCCATAAAAGCCTTATGCCATGCGGGTTTAGCCGCATGGCATCTTTATTTACCTAAAAAGATGGTGGAGGCGGGGGGAATCGAACCCCCGTCCGAGAGACCGACTACAGGAGACTCTCCGAGCGCAGGCTGCGATTTGGTCTTCACACCTCGAGCGCCCACAGCCGGGCTCTCGAAATGCTATCTCGATTTATGTCCCCAATGACCTCCGAGAATTGGTCCTTGAGCAAGCCCGCTAACGTGACACCCTATCCGGCCGCACGGGCCTCAGCCGGTAGGATGCTGGCTGGCTTACGCAGCCAGGGCGTATTCTTGTTTGTTGGCGTTTATGCCTTGCCACCGTTTTTACGGGCAGGTAGCCTCCCCGGCTCGCTCCTCCTGTCACCACTTCCCCCGTCGAAACCTGACGCCCCCTTTTAAGCTAAGTTGGATGGACTTTTGGGTCCGTTCAAAGTTCTAAGTTAAGCTTCACGGACAGACCTTTCGGGACCGTTCGACGTTCAACGCCAGGCTCATCTGATAGATCTTAAGGGTCAGTTCAAAGTTCTAAGTTTGATAGTTCAAAGTTCGAAGCTAAGAAACCCGGCTTTAACTCCGTGGAACAATTATTAAATTCTTTTGATCCGGACTTAAGACCTTCGACTGTCGACTTTCGACTTAGCCCGTAACTCGCAACGCGCGATTCGCAACTCTTTAAACCGTCCGCTTGTGTCGCATCGCCCGTTCCATTTCCCGCTTCGCATCGCGGGCCGCAATGTCTTCGCGCCGGTCGTAGAGCTTTTTTCCTTTCACCAGCGCCAGTTCAACCTTTGCCCGGCCGTTCTTGAAGTAACACCTAAGCGGCACCAGACTCAAGCCCTTTTCCCGCGTCCGCCCCCAGAGCCGGACGATCTCGCTGCGGTGCATCAGGAGTTTCCGCGGCCGCTTCGGCTCGTGGTTGTAACGGTTTCCCTGTTCGTAAGGGCTGATGTGCATGTCGTAAAGCCAGAGTTCACCGTTTTCCACGCGGGCGAAACTGTCCCTTAAATTCCCGCGGCCGGCCCGCAGCGATTTCACCTCGGTCCCGGTGAGCGCCATCCCGGCCTCGAAGGTCTCGAGGATAAAATAATCATGCCGCGCCTTTCGGTTTTCACACACCACCTTCACCGGCACGGCTCTCACCCCTACAAAGTCCCTCAACCATATTATACATCTGCCCGGCCGTTAGCGTCAACTTCAACCCGCATCCCGACCCCGCAACCGGGACGCGAGCTGCAACGCTCGCTTTTTCCCAGCAACCGTGGAAAACGCAGCGGCCAGCGCGTTAACTTCTTCCTCAGTTTTACCCTTAATCTCGCTGCCCCAGCCCGCCAGGCGCAGGGCATCTCGCGCCAACCGCTCGTTGAGCCTTCCGCTCATCCCGGCGGGCAGCGCGGCAATAATCGCTGTTACTTCGTCTATTGCCTCCGCAGGCAAACCGATTTCCGCCATCACCTCCCGGGCCAGGGCCACCAAAGCCGGGGATAAAGCCTCCCCGGTCTCTCCCGCCGCCAGCCCGATCTCTTTCAGCAAAACCGCCGCCGTCACCACCAGGGGCGAGCCCCCTTCCTCCTTGCTCAGTTCCAGCGCAAAGGAAGCGGCGGCAAGCGCCGTCTGCCGCACGTCCGGGAAGTCCTTCAGCCGCCGGTTCCCTTCCAGCAAGAGCTTTTCCTGCAGAACCTCGGGCTGCCGGCGGTAAACTTCCGCCACCTCGCCCAGGCACTTATCCGCGTAAGCGCACCAGGCCGCACAGGCAGGATTAAATTTCGGGTTGCGGGCCAGCCCGCCGCACTTGCAGCGGACCATGATGTCGTCGGGGAAAAACTCAACCTCCGCTCCGCAGGCGGGGCAAGGCGCCAGGACGACGTCTTCCGGGCGAAAATCCCGCCTGTCTTGTCCGGGACATTTCCACAACGTCACCGCGGCATTACCCCCCGAAAAGCTCCGTCCTGTAAACAACCTTTTCCAGGCAGAGGCCGTGCGGCGGAGCCGTGGGTCCGAGTAATTTTCGCCTGCCCGCTTCCAGCGCCTGGCTGATTACCGAAAGCGCCAGCCGCCCCCGGCCTATTTCTATAAGCGTCCCCACGATTACCCGCACCATCTGGTAAAGAAACCCGTCGGCGGCAAACAGCAGGTGCAGGAACGGCCCCTCTTCCTCAATCCGGCACTCGTAAAGTGTCCGCACCGCCGACTTGACCGGCCGGCCTGTATTCTGAAACGCCCGGAAGTCGTGTGTGCCCACTAAACAGGCAGCAGCCTCTTGCATCCGGGCAACGTCCAGCACCTCGGGAACGTGGAGCGAATAGAGACGCGAAAACGGGCAGCGTACTGCCCGCCGAAAAATCGTGTAGCGGTAAGTTTTACTTACGGCGTCGTACCGGGGGTGGAACGTGGCTGAAACCTCGGCCGCAGCTAAAACAGCAATTTCCGCCGTCAGACTCCCG
Organism: Bacillota bacterium; assembly: GCA_040757355.1. Classification (GTDB taxonomy): domain Bacteria; phylum Bacillota; class Desulfotomaculia; order Desulfotomaculales; family Ammonificaceae; genus DTYU01. Next base: position 2,479 of record JBFLWY010000005.1, read on the forward strand.
TTCAGCGCGGGAACCAGGCGCCCGGCGGGAATCGGCCAGTCTACCGCCCAGAAGGAAACCACTTGGCCAGCCGCATGGACTCCTGCGTCGGTCCTGCCGGCACCCTTTACGGGGCAGGAAGCCCCGCTCAGGTGTTTGAGAGTCTCTTCCAGCACCCCCTGTACGGTCCGGCGTCCCGGCTGCTTCTGGAAGCCGTGAAAACCGGTCCCGTCGTAAGCAACTTTTAAAGCAAAATGACGGCCGTCGATCACACCAGTTCCAAAATCACCATCTCGGCCGCATCGCCCCGCCGCTGGCCGACTTTTAAAATGCGGGTATACCCCCCGGACCTGGCTGTATAACGAGGCCCGATGTTCGCAAAAAGTTTCTGTACGACTTCCTCGTCGTAGATGTAGCGGAGCGCCTGCCGGCGTGCCGCCAGGTCGCCTTTTTTAGCCAAAGTGACCATCCGTTCCGCGATGCTCTGAACCTCTTTGGCACGCGGTTCGGTAGTGGTGATTTTTTCTTCCTTGAAAAGCGACGTCACCAGGTTCCTGAGAAGGGCCTTCCGGTGCCCGGTAGTCAGGCCGAGCTTTCGATAACCCACTGCGATACCCCTTTCGTGAATGCTAAACATTAAAACGCCAGCGGTGAAGTAGCACATACCATCGAAGTTACTACAAACTCCGGTCTCAGAATTCATTTTTTGTTGCCTTCGATATCGGCTGCTACTCACCGCTTTTGCGCAACGCGAGCCCTAATTCGGCCAGCTTTTGTTTAACCTCTTCAAGCGATTTCTTTCCAAGGTTTCTAACCTTGATCATTTCTTCCTCATCACGCTGGACGAGTTCCTCTACGGTGTTTATCCCGGCCCGCTTGAGGCAGTTATAAGAACGCACGGAGAGATCGAGATCTTCAATCGGCATTTCCAGGAGCCGGTTTTTCTTTTCTTCTTCCTTTTCAACCATGATCGGCATCTTGCTCACCGTTTCACTTAAGCCGGTAAAAAGGTAGAAGTGCTCGTACAGGATGCGCGCGGCAAGACTTACGGCTTCATCCGCACGCACGCAGCCGTTCGTCCAAACATCAAGTATCAGTTTATCGTAGTTTGTGGCCTGTCCGACCCGGGTGCTTTCAATGTTGTAACTTACCTTTTTTACCGGAGTAAAATCGGCGTCGACCGGAATCACTCCGATGACATATTCAGAGTTCTGCCGTTCAGCCGGTACATAACCCCTCCCGCGGGCTACGGTCATTTCCACAAACAGGCGGCCGTCAGGTGCGAGGCTGGCGATGTAGTGATCCGGGTTAATAATTTCCACGTCAGCGTCACCGATGATATCTGATGCATAAACCACTTTTTCACCTGACGCCTCGATGCGGAGTACCCTCTCTTCATCTGTATGCAGCTTAATCTTAAGACCTCTCAGGTTTAAGATCAGTTCGCTGACGTCTTCCCGCACCCCGGGGATCGCGGTGAACTCGTGGAGCACCCCCTCTATCTTTACAGAGGTGACTGCCGCTCCCGGAATAGAAGAGAGTAACACCCTCCGCAAGGAGTTGGCAACTGTCGTGCCAAAACCCCGTTCCAGCGGCTCAACCACAAAACGGCCGTAATCCCCCGCAGGCGAAAACGTCTCGCAATAAATCTTCGGTTTCTCTATTTCAAGCATACAAAACCCCCTTCAGCCAGATTCACTCCCGGCTTTAACGCGAGTACAGTTCAACGATCAACTGTTCCTTCACCGGAGTATCAATCTGGTCTCTGGTCGGATAGGACAAAACCTCACCTGTTACAGCATCCGCATCATAGCCGAGCCAAGCCGGCGGTGTGTTCTGCGCGGCCCGCTCGATTAACTCCTTGACTCGCGGTGATTCCTTGGATTTATCCGCCACCGTAATCTTGTCCCCCACCCGGACCAGGAACGAGGGAATACTTACTTTCCGGCCGTTAACCTGAAAATGACCGTGTCTGATAAGCTGCCTTGCTTCGGTGCGAGAAGCCGCAAGTCCCAACCGGTAAACTATATTGTCAATCCGCCTTTCAAGCAGCCGGAGCAAGTTCTCACCGGTTATTCCGCGCTGCCGCTCGGCCTTTTCGAAATAGTTGCGGAACTGCGTTTCAAGAACCCCGTAAATCCGGCGCACCTTCTGTTTCTCCCGTAATTGAACCGCATACTCTGTAACCTTCCTTCTAGTACGACCGTGTTGTCCGGGCGGGGTGTTGCGTCGCTCTATGGCACACCGGTTACTGTAACAACGGTCACCCTTGAGGTAAAGCTTTACCCCTTCCCTGCGACAAAGCCTGCATCGTGCTTCAGTGTATCTTGCCACTTGTTTACCTACCTCCTATACCCGCCGGCGCTTTGGCGGCCGACAGCCGTTATGCGGCACGGGAGTGACATCTTTGATAAGGCTTACCTGGAGGCCGGCCGCTTGCAACGAACGGATGGCCGCCTCCCTCCCAGCACCCGGGCCCTTCACCACGACGGAAACTTCCTTCATCCCATGCTCCATCGCCTCACGCGCCACTTTTTCCGCAGCCATTTGGGCAGCAAAAGGTGTACTCTTCCTGCTTCCTTTAAACCCAACTGTACCCGCGCTGGCCCATGCTACAACATTCCCATTGACGTCTGATATGGAAACCAGAGTATTGTTGAACGTCGACTTGATATGTGCCACGCCCTGCTCGATATTCTTTCTTTCTTTCTTTTTGGTACGCGTGCGCCGCGCCATTCGTTACCCTCCTTACTTCTTTCTCCGCACCCCGACCGTCCGACGCGGGCCTTTACGAGTACGGGCATTTGTACGGGTACGCTGTCCCCGTACGGGCAATCCACGCCGGTGACGCAGTCCGCGGTAGCAACCGATTTCCATTAACCGCTTGATGTTCAGGGATGTTTCCCGGCGTAGGTCTCCCTCCACCTTTAACTCCCGGTCAATCACTTCGCGTAACCGGGTAATCTCCTCTTCAGTGAGGTTTTTTACCCTCGTGTCAGGATTGACGCCGGTTTTTGCCAGAACCTTTTTAGCGGTTGAGCGGCCGATACCGAAAATGTATGTAAGCGATACTTCTACGCGCTTGTCTTTCGGCAAATCAACCCCTGCAATACGTGCCAAGCCTATTACCCCCTAACCCTGTTTTTGCTTGTGCTTGGGATTGGTGCATATCACCATTACTTTTCCCTTGCGTTTTATTACCTTGCACTTTTCGCAAATCGCCTTCACCGACGGCCTTACCTTCATTATCTGTAAAACCTCCTTAAACATTGACAGAACCAGAATTAAGAAGTCAGAAGCCGGAATTCCTTAAGGGAGGAATCTGCTTAAGCTTATTCCTTCCAGAATTCTCACCGCTTACTTCCCACCTCTATTTGTACCTGTATACAATCCGTCCCCTGCTCAGATCATATGGAGAAAGCTCCACCATTACTTTGTCACCGGGCAGGATCCGGATAAAATGCATCCGTATTTTCCCGGATACATGAGCCAATACCCTGTGCCCGTTAACAAGTTCAACCCGAAACATTGCGTTGGGCAGGTGCTCGACAACGGTGCCCTCGACCTCAATTACATCCTGTTTCGTCATGGAGCCTCCCTCCGTAAACGGTTGTCGGTAGCAACCAGCCGGTATTCAAAGCCGGTATGAGACATAAACCAGTATATCACCCATCCTCATGCAGTTTGCTTCCTCGGCCCGTCAGTTCCGCAATCGCGTACCTGATTTCTGCATTTGTAACCCTTTCACCGCTAGCCAGTTTTCCCGCTACTCCCACTGCTGTCGCAGAATAGACGGAAAGGTGCTTGGTGTTCTTTTCCTTCGGGTTATCCACACGCCGTACGATACCGTCGACCACCCTTACCAGACGTTCGGATATAACCTCGTAAACCAAGTAATACCGACCGCGGTCCCTCCCCGCTCTTGAGCTTACCAGTTGACCCAAACGGGGTTTTCCCCTGTCATCAACCGACATTCTATGTACCCCCGAATTTACGGACGAGTTAAAATCTCTGCCGCTCCGTCCCGGACAGCCACAGTATGCTCAAAATGGGCTGACAGTTTACCATCCTCCGTAACCACGGTCCAATTGTCCCGGAGAACCTTCACCGCGTACGTGCCCGCGTTAACCATCGGTTCTATCGCCAGGGTCATACCGGTTTCGAGCCGCGGCCCACGCCCCGGAGGGCCAAAGTTCGGCACCTGGGGATCCTCATGCATCTTTGCACCGATTCCATGTCCTACGAAATCGCGCACCACCGAGAAACCGTGGTTTTCGACATAACTCTGCACTGCATGAGAGATGTCCGACAACCTGTTGCCGGCCACCGCCTTCCTTATACCCTTATTTAACGCCTCCCTGGTTACCTGTAACAGCTTTTTTGCCTCTTTCTTAATCTTTCCTACCGCAAAGGTGGCAGCACCGTCACCGTAGTAACCCATGACCACAGTGCCCACGTCTATACTGATTATGTCTCCTTCTTCAAGTCTTCTCGGCCCCGGAATCCCATGCACCACCTGCTCATTGACCGATGCACAGATGCTGGCGGGAAACCCGTACAACCCTTTAAATGCCGGTTCTGCTCCCTGTTGCCGGATAAAAGCCTCGGCCAAAGCGTCGAGTTCCCCGGTGGTCACACCGGGTCTGATCACCTTTTCAAGTTCCTGTAAAGTCAGGGCGACAATCCGCCCGGCATCGCGCATATACGACAGTTCGCGTTCCGATTTCCTGGAAATCATCGGTGCAACCTACTTTATGAACCCCTGATAACTGCGCATTAACAGGTGCGCCTCCAGTTGTTTCATTGTTTCCAGGGCTACACCGACCACGATCAAAAGGGCCGTGCCGCCGAAATAAATATTCGGAATCCGCGTTGCCAAGAGGACAAAACTCGGCAATATAGCTATTAATGCCAGGAAAACCGCTCCAGCCAGGGTAATCCGGCTCATTACTTTACTGATGTATTCGGCCGTCGGCCGTCCGGGCCTGATGCCGGGGATAAATCCACCGTACTTCTTAATGTTATCCGCCACATCGACCGGGTTCATAATAACCGCCGTATAAAAGTAAGTAAACCCGATTATCAAAAGCGCGTAGAGGGTTGTATGCAGGGGGGACCCCCAGTGCAGTACTTGCATGTACCAGTCGGCCACAACATTCCCCTTGAGCCACCCCGCCACCTGCTCCGGAAACATCAACAGGGAGGACGCAAAGATTACCGGGATTACACCGGCCGTATTAACCCTCAAGGGAAGGTGAGTGCTCTGTCCGCCGTAAACCTTGCGGCCCACCACCCGTTTGGTGTACTGGACCGGGATTCGCCGCTGGCCCTCGTTTACCGCTACAATCCCCGCAATAACCACTACCGCGATGACCACCAGCGCAACAATACTAAAGACGTTTATTGTTCCTGCCTGCAGGTACTCCAGTATCCGGCTGCCGCCGGCCGGGATTCGGGATACGATACCGGCGAATATCAAGAGCGAGATCCCGTTGCCGATGCCCTTTTCGGTAATCTGCTCGCCCATCCACATCAGGAAAACTGTGCCCGCCGTAAGACTTATAGCTACGACCAGGTAATTAAAGAAATTCGGATGCACCAGCGCACCGCGTAAAAACGCCGCCATCCCGATCGCTTGCATGAACGCCAGGATTACCGTACCGTAGCGGGTGTACTGGACTATCTTCTTCCGGCCCTCTTCCCCTTCTTTGGACAATTTTTCAAGGTAGGGTATAACTACAGTTAAAAGCTGCATGATGATCGACGAATTGATATACGGTGTGATGCTCATTGCAAATACCGAAAAATTTTTAAACGCTCCGCCGGATATAACGTCAAAAAACCCAAAAAGCGCGCCGTCCTTAATAAGATCGGCAACCACTTGAGGATTAACCCCGGGTACCGGGATATGTGCTCCCAGGCGGAAGACAAGTATCAACCCCACCGTGAAGAACAGCCGCGTCCGCAGTTCCTGCACGTTAACCGCGCTTTTTAGACCGGCAAGCACGCTATATCACCTCTGCTTTGCCGCCCGCCGCTTCTATCTTCCTGGCGGCCTCCTTGCTGAAAGCCTGCGCCCTGACGGTTAAGGCCTTCTTGAGCTCACCCGTGCCCAGTACTTTGACCGCCCCGGTTGTTCTGATTAAGCCTGTCTCCCTCAGATCCTCGGGTGTAACGACTGCACCTTCCTCAAACCGGTTGAGTTTGTCGATGTTAACGATAACATATTCCTTCTTGAAAACATTGGTAAAGCCGCGCTTCGGCATCCGGCGCACAAGCGGCATTTGGCCGCCCTCAAAACCCGGGCGCACTCCACCGCCGGAGCGAGATTTCTGTCCTTTATGTCCCCGGCCGGCCGTCTTCCCGAGACCCGAGCCGGTACCCTGCCCTTTCCGAACAGGCCGGGGCCTCGCACCCCGCGCCGGCCTTAAATCTGATAGCTGCATGGCCTTAAACCCACTCCCCTTCTTAAGCCTGCTCAACCCGCACCAGATGGCGAACTTTTGCCAGCATACCCCTTGCAACCGGTGAATCCTCTTTTACCACCGTCTGGTTCACCCGGCGGAATCCTAAAGCAGCAACCGTTGCACGCTGCCTTTTATTGGAACCGATAATGCTTTTTATCAGGGTGATCCTCAGTTCGGACATTATACTTCCCTCCCAACCGCATAGTCCTTAACGTTCGCCCCACGCAGCCGGGACACCTCCTCCGGATGTTTCAAGCCTTTTAAGGCGTCAAACGTGGCCCGCGTCATGTTATGTGGGTTGTTGGAACCCAGGGATTTGGTAAGGATGTCCTTTACTCCGGCCAACTCCAGTATAGCCCTGACCGCCCCCCCGGCGATAATCCCGGTACCCGGCGCAGCAGGCTTCAACAGCACTCTACCCGCGCCAAAGTGCCCTATCGCCTCACAAGGGATAGTTGTACCAATCATCGGAACCTTAACTAAATTCTTCTTTGCGTCCTCGATTCCTTTTCGGATTGCTTCCGGAACCTCACCGGCTTTACCAAGACCCGCACCGACGTGTCCTTGGCCGTCACCCACGATAACCAGCACGGAAAAACTGAACCGCCGGCCGCCTTTTACCACCTTTGCACAGCGCCTGATGGAGACAACTTTTTCCGTAATCTCAAGCTTGGAGGCGTCAATACGCTCCACCCTATTCCCTCCTTGGACTAAAATTCCAATCCGTTTGCCCGGGCCGCTTCAGCAAGAGCCTTTACCCGCCCGTGGTACAAGTACCCGGCACGATCAAAAACCACGGTGGTAATACCCTTTTCTTTCGCCTTTTCGGCCACAAGCTTACCAACAGCAGTCGCACTCTCGATGTTTCCACCGCTGATCTTATCCCGCAGTTCCGGCGAGAGAGAGGAGACCGCAACTAAGGTTCTCCCCTGGTCGTCATCAATAATCTGAACGTAAATGTGGTTCAGGCTCCGAAAAACGTTCATCCGCGGGCGCTCGGCCGTACCGTAGACCTTTTTTCGCACTCTTAGCCTGCGCCGCTCCCGGAGCTCTTTCCGGTCAACCTTTTTGAGCAAACCTTACTCCCCCTCGAGCTACTTCTTCCCTTTACCACCGGTTTTGCCGGCTTTGCGGCGAATGGTCTCGCCCTCATACCTGATACCCTTGCCTTTATAAGGCTCCGGCTCCCGTATGCTCCTTATGTAAGCAGCGAGTTGCCCCACTTTCTCTTTATCAATACCTTTAACCATAATCTTGGTGGCCGCCGGAACCTCTATTTCCAACCCCGGCGGCGGCTCAATCTCCACGGGGTGAGAATAACCAACGGTGAGCGCGAGCTTCTGCCCCTGTTTGGCCGCCCGGTACCCAACACCGACAATTTCCAGCGACTTGGTAAACCCCTGAGTTACACCAACGACCATGTTATTCAACAGGGTGCGGTACAATCCGTGCAGTGCCCTATCACGAGGTTGATCCGACCGCCGTTTGACTAAAAGCGAATCATTCTGTCTCTCAATAGTTACTCCCTCGGGCAATGCCCGCTCCAGAACCCCGAGCGGACCTTTCACCGTAACTTTATCCCCGTCTAAAACAACTTCCACACCTTGCGGAACGGGGATTGGTTTCCTTCCGATACGCGACATACGCCACCTCCCTCGAAAATGCGTTCTTCTTCCGTAGGGCGTGACGATGAGCTTCGCATTACTGCGTCAGGCTCGCCGGCCGGGTCCTCACCCAGCACTCATTATTATCTTGCACTTTGAAAAGCAAACTCTTCTCTTAAGACTAAAGAAGGTCTCTGCTTCGAAGCTTTAAAAACTGCTCTGAGTGCTGGGCTCCGGCCCGTCCGCCTGCGCCTTCCTTGTACTGCTCGCTCCTCGTCACGTTCCGAATATATTACTCCTCTGCATCTAAGTAACAGGCTTACGGGTCTATATTTTCATCGCCGGTGGCGACTACTAATCGTCCATGAATGACTCCCCTACTACCAAATGTAGCAGATGACTTCTCCGCCAAGCCCCAACTTACGTGCCTTCGTGTCGGTCATTATTCCTTTCGAAGTCGAAAGTATTGCCAGGCCAAGCCCGCCGAGAACTCTGGGTACCTGGTCCTTACGGGCATATACCCGCAGCCCCGGCTTGGAAATACGTCTTAGCCCGGTAATTACCCGCTCCCGGTTGGCTCCGTACTTTAAATAGATTCTGATAATTCCCTGCTTTCCGTCCTCGATGACCTCGAAATCCTTGATAAAGCCTTCTTCTTTAAGGATCGATGCCAGCGATTTCTTTAACCTGGAAGCCGGAATCTCAACCGTACTGTGATAAATCATATTTGCGTTCCTTATGCGCGTCAGGAAATCCGCAATGGGATCAGTCATAACCACGGTTAACAATTACCTCCTTTACTACCAACTGGCTTTGCGAATGCCGGGTATCTCCCCCCGGTAGCAAAGCAGGCGGAAGCACAGCCGGCACACTCCAAACTTACGCATGTAAGCACGCGGACGCCCACACAACTTACACCGATGATAATGCCGGACTTCAAACTTCTGCGGCCGCTTGGCCTTGGCTATCAGCGACTTTTTGGCCATTCTATACCTCCCTTAACGGTCGTCAGTGGTCGGTCGTCAGTCGTCTAAATCTCTGTAGAAAATCGTGTCCTAAAATTTCCATAAGATTAACGGTCGTCAGTCGCCGGACCTTCCAACCTCCAACCCGTAACGTCAAACCTCTATTACGATGCCTGGAAAGGCATCCCCAGTAAACGTAACAGTTCCCTGGCCTCTTCATCGGTTTTTGCGGTAGTCACAAAGGTTATGTCCATTCCTCGAACTTTATCGACCTTGTCGTAGTCGATTTCCGGAAAGATAATCTGCTCCCTCATTCCAAGGGTATAATTACCCCTGCCGTCAAACGACTTCGGGGAAACCCCGCGAAAATCCCTGACCCGCGGCAATACGACGTTGACAACCTTATCCACGAAGTCGTACATGCGCTGCCCCCGGAGCGTAACTTTCGCACCGATCTGCATCCCGGCCCGGAGTTTGAACGCGGCGATAGACTTCTTTGCCCTCGTTACCACAGGCTTTTGCCCGGTGATAATCTTAAGATCCTCAACGGCAGCATCAATGGCCTTCGGGTTTTGAATCGCCTCACCAAGACCTACGTTCACGGTAACTTTTTCAAGCCTGGGAACCTGCATTACGTTCTTGTATCCGAATTTATCCATCAACGCCGGCACGACTTCTTTCCGGTACTTGTCTTTTAAACGCGACACCCTCTTACTGCCTCCTTCACGCTATCCTAACCCAGTACTTCCCCGCACTTTTTACAGAAACGCACTTTGTTGCCGTCTTCTAAAATGCGGCGCCCAACCCGGGTAGGTTTGTGACACTTACCACATACCAGCATTACGTTGGAGGCGTGGATCGGTGCCTCCTTTTCCATAATCCCGCCCTGGGGAATCCGCCGCGTCGGGCGGGTATGGCGCTTCACGATGTTGACCTTTTCCACGACTACCCGGTGCTCCTTAGGAAACACCGTCAGCACCTTTCCTTTCTTACCGGCGTCCTTGCCCCGAAGAACAACAACAGTATCTCCTTTTTTTACGTGAACCTTTGACATTTTGCAACCCCCTGAACTGTATACCACTAAAGAACCTCAGGAGCAAGTGAAATTATCTTCATAAAATCCCGTTCACGCAGCTCCCGGGCCACCGGTCCGAAAATTCGCGTCCCGCGCGGACTCTTGTCATCTTTAATTATTACTGCTGCATTTTCATCAAACTTAATGTAAGATCCGTCCGGACGCCGCATCTCCTTTTTCGTCCGGACTACCACCGCCTTCACCACATCACCTTTTTTCACCACACCACCGGGTGAAGCTTCTTTCACAGAGCACACAATTATATCCCCAATGCCAGCATAGCGCCGGAAGGCACTACCCAATATCCGGATGCACATCAGCTTCTTGGCGCCGGTATTATCAGCCACGTTGAGCATTGTATGAACCTGGACCACTCCAATCCCTCCTTCCGCAAGAAGCCGGTTCGCCAGGTTAAACTTCTACCCGCATGCAATTGAAATTAATAAATCTTCTCCCCAGCGGTCTCGGAAACATCGTCAACACGCTTCCCGCGTTCGACGATCTCTACTACCCGCCAGCGTTTTTCTTTGGAGAGCGGCCGTACTTCCATGATTTTTACCTTATCCCCAACCTGGCAAGCGTTTTCCGCATCGTGTGCCTTTACTTTTTTTGTCCGCCGGACGGTACGCTGGTACAAAGGGTGGCGAACCAGATTCTCAACCACTACCACCACCGTTTTATCCATTTTGTCGCTTACCACGCGTCCTACCCGCACCTTGCGCAGCCCGCGTCCCATTAAATTACCTCCCTACGAATTAACTGCATTTCGGGATTACCCGCGGTTCTACCAAACCAGCCCCCGCTCGGTTAACCCGGAATTACGCCGCATCAGGCCCTCTTTATACCCAGTTCTCTCTCCCGGAGAATGGTTTTCAACCGGGCGATCCGGTGCCGTACCTCTTTGATTTTCATTACGTTATCAAGCTGGCCGGTTGCCAATTGAAACCGCAAGCGAAATAACTCGTCTTTAGAGTCAGCAATCTTACGAACCAACTCCTCATCGGTCATTTCCCTTATCTCACTAGCCTTCACTTGCTTCACCCGCTTCCTCGCGCTTCACGAACTTGGTTCTCATCGGCAGCTTGTGTGCCGCCAACCGCATCGCTTCGCGGGCCACCTCCTCGGATATCCCGCCTATCTCAAAAAGGATCCGTCCCGGTTTTACAACCGCCACCCAATACTCGGGGGAGCCCTTACCGCTGCCCATCCGCGTCTCAGCAGGCTTGGCCGTAACCGGCTTATCCGGGAAAATCCTGATCCAAACCTTACCACCGCGCCGGATGTAACGAGTCATTGCAATCCGGGCAGCTTCTATCTGCCGCGCCGTTACCCAGGCAGGTTCCAAAGCTTGGAGGCCGAAATCGCCAAAATGTACGGTTGTTCCGCCTTTAGCTTTACCGGTCATCCGGCCCCGGTGATGCCTTCTAAATTGAACTCTCTTCGGCTGCAACATACTTATAACTTACCTCCTCGTACCCGAAGCCCGTTCCGGCAAGACCTCGCCTTTATAAATCCAAACCTTGACCCCAATCTTACCGTAAGTGGTGTTAGCCTCGGCAAAACCGTAATCGATGTCCGCCCTCAGGGTATGCAACGGTACTTTGCCCTCGCTGTACCACTCCGTCCGGGCGATCTCTGCACCTGCCAAACGCCCGGCTACAGATACCTTTATTCCCTTGGCACCCATCCGCATTGTCCGCGACACCACCTGTTTCATTGCACGGCGGAAGGATATACGGCGTTCGAGCTGGAATGCCACGTTTTCTGCCACTAACTGCGCATCGAGCTCCGGAATCTTTATCTCCGCAATGTTTACGCTGACCTGCTTACCGGTCAAATCTTCAAGTTCTTTCCGGAGGTGCTCAACCTCGGTACCGCCCCGTCCGATAACAATTCCCGGCTTGGCGGTGTGGATTGTAACCTTAAGGCGGTTTGCCGTCCGCTCGATGTGGACGGTGGAAATACCGGCTTGTTGAAGCTTTTTCTTGATAAACTGCCGAATCTTTATATCTTCCAGGAGGAATTCGGAAAAATGTTTCTTATCGGCAAACCACCTGGCATTCCAGTCACGGTTTATGCCAAGTCTCAACACCCGGGGATCAACCTTTTGCCCCATCCTTTTCCTATCCCTCCTTTCTCTCGCCAACCACAACGGTAATGTGACTGGTACGGCGGCGCATGATATTTGCGCGGCCGTAAGCCCGTGGCTTGTACCGCTTGAGGGTTGGGCCCTGATCCACATATGCTTTCAGGACAACCAGTTCGTCTGCCGCCATATCGTAGTTATGCTCTGCGTTCGCTACCGCTGAACGCACTACTTTTTCCACCAGCTTCGCAGCCTTTTGCGGCGTGAAGCGCAACACGCTCAGTGCCTCACCGATCTCTTTTCCGCGGATGAGGTCCACCACCTGACGGGCCTTTCGCGGTGCAACGCGGAGGTACTTTGCCGTCGCTTTTGATTCTTTGACCGATTTTGCGTCCACCATCCTTACCTCCTTACTTCAGAGCCGTGGAGCGCTCGGTATGGGCGCCGTGGCCCCTGAAGGTCCGTGTCGGTGCAAACTCACCCAACTTATGCCCCACCATCTCCTCGGTAACATAAACCGGCACATGCTTTCTTCCGTCGTAGACGGCAATCGTGTGTCCAATCATCTGGGGGAAGATGGTCGAACGCCGTGACCAGCTCTTGATGACCCGCTTTTCACCGCGGGCGTTCATGGCCTCAATCCTTGCTAATAGTTTGGGGTCACAATACGGTCCTTTTTTTAGTGAACGTCCCACTGCCAATCCCCCTTTACTTCGACCGGCGTTTCATAATCAGCCGGTCACTCGGCTTCGGTTTCCTGGTGCGCGCCCCCAGAGCGGGTTTACCCCAAGGCGTCACCGGATTCCGCCCTATCGGCGACTTTCCTTCGCCGCCGCCGTGCGGGTGGTCCACCGGATTCATGACAACGCCTCTCACCGTAGGTCTGGTGCCCTTCCAGCGTGCGCGTCCCGCTTTGCCGACGGTGATGTTTTCGTGCTCGATATTTCCAACCTGCCCGACGGTTGCACGGCAGTCGAGGTGTATCAACCGCACTTCACCCGACGGCATGCGTATATTGGCATAGTCTCCTTCTTTGGCCATCAATTGCGCCGACGCACCCGCGGAACGTACCAGTTTAGCACCCTCACCGGGATTAAGCTCCAGGTTGTGAATCACCGTCCCCACCGGGATGTTCCGGAGGGGTAACGCATTCCCCGGCTTAATGTCGGCGTCCGGACCGGACATAACCACTTGGCCCACGCCAAGGCCCGCGGGAGCAATAATGTACCGCTTCTCTCCGTCCCGGTAGTGCAGCAGAGCGATGCGCGCCGAGCGATTGGGGTCGTACTCGATCGTTGCAACCTTTGCCGGAACTCCGTCTTTATCGCGTTTAAAATCAATCACGCGGTAAAACCGCTTATGACCGCCGCCCTGGTGCCGTACCGTAATCCGCCCCTGGTTGTTCCGCCCGCCGCGCTTCTTAAGCGGCTTTAGAAGCGAGCGCTCGGGCTCAGTGGCGGTAACCTCCTCAAAAGTAGCTCCGGTCACAAACCGCCTACCCGGTGACGTTGGTTTATACTTTTTTACCGGCATTTTATACCCCTTTCTACACAGACCTTAGGAGACCGCTGCGTATATCAGCCTTCAGTGTCGGACGTCAGAAGTCAGACTCGCTGACCGATGGCCGACAACTATTTTCTGCGGCCCCCGGGTAGTCCTCCGAGTCTTCTCAGCTTACAATCCTGCATGCTCGCTTAAAGACCCTCAAAAATCTCAATCTTATCCCCAGGCTGCAAGGTAACAATCGCCTTCTTCCGGTCGGGAGCCTTCCCCGGAGCGCGCCGCACTCTTTTTACCTTGCCTTTGACCCGCATTGTGTTTACCTTCAAAACCTTGACCTTGAAGATGCTCTCCACAGCTCTCTTGATTTCAGACTTTGTCGCTTTTGGATCTACAAGAAACGTGTACTTATTTTCCGCCAACAGCGCCATACTCTTTTCAGTAATAACAGGGCGCCTCAGAATGTCGTGCAGGTCTTTCATTGCAGTGCCTCCTCCACCCGCGTCAGTGCTTCTTTGGTAATCATGAGCTTCGGGTAGCGCAGGAGGTCGTAGACATTTAAGTTGGACACCGTCAGGAATTTAACCCCCCGAATGTTGGCCACAGCTAATCTCACTTCAGTGTTCGGTTCGGCGGTAACCAAGAGCGCACCATCCAAGGCGCTAAAGCGGGCCAATAGGTCCAACGCCTCTTTCGTCTTCGGCACCGGCAGTCGCAATTGGTCAAGTACGATTAAATTGCCGTTTCGCACCTTGTCTGCAAGCGCATATCGCAACGCCAACCGGCGCACCTTCTTAGGCAGAGTGTAAGCATAATCGCGGGGGTGCGGACCAAACACTATCCCCCCGCCCCGCCATATAGGTGAGCGGATACTGCCGTGGCGGGCACGACCGGTGCCCTTCTGCCGCCACGGCTTACGGCCGCCGCCGGCGACTTCCGCCCGTGTTTTTGTATCGTGCGTACCCCGGCGCCGGTTCGCAAGCTGCATCACCACTACGTCGTGCACTACCGCCGGGTTCGGCTCAACAGCAAAGATATCATCCCGGAGTTCAATCTCCTCTACCCGGTCGCCACCGGTATTGAAAACGCCTATCTTAGGCAAACCAATCTCCTCCTAAAACCAGCAGTCAGCAGTCAGAAGTCAGAAGAATAGGTAACACACTATTAAAGCACTTTTCTCTTGGCTCTGACCACCTATAGCCCTGACCGCCCTTTTCTATATCCGACCTTTCCTGCGCCGGGCTTTTCTAAATGTACCTATAGCCGCCAGTCATCGGTCGCCGTTTTGTAGGAATTCCCTTTCCAACCCTACAAACTTTGACTCCCTCCTTCTGGATTCTGAATTCCGGCTACTGAATTCTTAACTATTATTTAACCGCGGTCTTAACCGCTTCCCTTATTATCAATAGTCCGCCACGGGGACCCGGCACCGCACCCCGCACCATCAAAATGTTACGCTCGGGATCAACCTTGACCACTTCCAGGTTTTGTACGGTCACCTGTTCGTTACCGTAGTGACCCGGCAGCCTCCGACCTTTGAAAACACGGGCCGGACCCTTTGCCGCCAGCGAGCCGGGACGGCGGTGGTACTTTGAACCGTGCCCCATAGGCCCGCGGTGAAAACCGTGCCTCTTTATCCCGCCGGCGAAACCGCGCCCCTTGGTAATTCCTGTAACGTCGACCTTTTGTCCGGGTACAAAAATGTCTGCCTTAATTTCCTGCCCCGGGCTATAAGAAGCTGCCTGATCTACCCGAAATTCTTTCAGGTACCGGAGGGGTTTCACCCCTGCACGGGCGAAATGACCTTTAAGGGGTCTGTTAACCAACCGCTCCGGCTTCAGGCCGAACCCCACCTGAACAGCCTCGTATCCATCTTCGTCCCTTGTCTTCGTCTGGACTACGGTACAAGGGCCGGCCTCGATTACCGTTACCGGAACCGCCTCACCGGTCTGGGTATAATACTGTGTCATCCCGAGCTTTTTCCCGAGAATGCCCTTCATCCGTGCCACCTCCATTGCTGTACGACCGCTGTAAAACTTAACCTGCCTATTTGGAAGTGCGTTCTTCTTACAACTCACTTCTTAGATCTCCGGGCTTCCGACTACAACTCTCGCAGCGCGAATAGTTAACCTTACTTTTTCGACGATTTAGAGTTTTACAAGACCCTGCTATAACTTGATCTCAATGTCCACCCCTGCCGGGAGGTCCAGGCGCATCAACGCATCAACGGTCTTGGGCGTGGGCTCAAGGATGTCGATAAGCCGCTTATGCGTCCGGATCTCGAACTGTTCCCGCGAGTCCTTATCCTTGTGCGGTGACCGCAGGATAGTATAAATGTTCTTCTCCGTCGGCAGCGGTATTGGTCCTGCTACTTCAGCACCGGTTCTCTTAGCGGTATCTACGATCTTTTGCGCCGACTGGTCCAGCATGTAGTGGTCGAATGCCTTGAGCCTTATTCTTATCTTTTGACCTGCCATCCTGTATAAAGTCCTCCTGAGAGATGTTACTCTCTAACCCCGGTAACCACTCCTGAAGCGACCGTGCGGCCGCCTTCCCGAATGGCGAACCGGAGGCCTTCCTCAATCGCTATGGGGGTGATGAGGTCAATATCAATTTTGATGTGATCGCCCGGCATCACCATTTCGACACCGTCGGGGAGCTTCGTTACACCAGTTACGTCGGTGGTCCGGAAGTAAAACTGCGGCCGGTAACCATTGAAAAACGGGGTATGACGCCCGCCTTCCTCCTTGGTCAGGACGTAAACCTCAGCCGAAAACTTCGTGTGCGGTTTAATGCTTCCCGGCTTCGCCAGCACCATGCCGCGCTCCAGTTCGTCCCGGTCAACGCCGCGGAGCAAGCAACCGATATTGTCTCCGGCCACTCCCTCGTCGAGCGTCTTGCGGAACATCTCCACACCGGTTACCACGGTCTTGCGCGGTTTTTCGGCAAACCCTACTATCTCTACCTCATCGCCTACCTTAATCCGGCCGCGCTCGACGCGCCCGGTACCCACAGTGCCGCGCCCGGTGATGGTGAATACATCCTCGACAGGCATCAGGAAAGGCTTATCAATATCGCGCTGCGGTGTAGGAATGTACTCGTCAATGGCGTCCATCAACTTCCAAATCGACCCGCAATGCGGACATTCCCGCTGGGCACAGCCGCACTCCAATGCTTTAAGCGCCGAACCCGTTATAACCGGCGCCTCGTCCCCCGGAAACTCGTATGTCGTCAAGAGTTCGCGTACTTCCATCTCTACGAGCTCCAGCAATTCCGGATCGTCTACCATGTCCGCCTTATTTAAGTACACCACAATATAGGGTACTCCCACCTGCCGCGCAAGCAGGATGTGCTCCCGCGTCTGCGGCATAGGACCATCCGCCGCCGAAACAACCAGGATAGACCCGTCCATCTGCGCTGCACCGGTGATCATGTTCTTGATGTAGTCGGCGTGCCCGGGACAGTCAACGTGGGCGTAGTGCCGCTTTTCTGTTTCGTATTCGACGTGCGCGGTATTGATAGTGATACCGCGCGCTTTCTCTTCCGGTGCGTTGTCGATCTCGTCGTATTTCTTGTACGACGCCATTCCCTGCTTCGACAGGCACAACGTGATTGCTGCGGTCAAAGTAGTCTTCCCGTGGTCGACATGCCCGATCGTCCCGACGTTGACATGAGGTTTCGTCCGCACGAATTTCTGCTTCGCCATGGAATCCCTTCCTCCTTAATCTTACATAATGTTATATTTTTGAATGATCTTTTCTTTAATGTTCCGCGGTACTTCAGAATAATGGTCAAACTGCATTGTATAGGTTCCACGTCCCTGTGTCAATGAACGAAGTTGGGTGGCGTAACCGAACATTTCAGCCAGGGGTATAAAGGCGTGAATCAGCCGGTTGCCGTCCCGGACCTCAATATCCTCGATGTGTGCCCGCCGCGAGTTGAGATCACCGATTACATCCCCGGTATACTCCTCCTGGGTAATGACCTCGATCTTCATCACCGGCTCTAACAGCACGGGATTCGCCCGCGAGACAGCCTCTCTGAACGCTATGGACCCGGCGATTTTAAAGGCCATCTCGGAAGAATCGACCTCGTGGTAGGATCCGTCAACCAGCGCCACGCGCACGTCAAGAACGGGGTAGCCGGCAAGCACCCCGCTCTCCATCGCCTCGCGTACCCCGGCTTCCACCGCAGGAATGAACTCCTTGGGTACAGTACCTCCGACCACCTTGCTTTCGAAAAGGAAGCCTTCTCCCGGGCTCCGGGGCTCGACTTCCAGAATCACGTGGCCGTACTGTCCCCTGCCGCCGCTCTGGCGTATGAACCTGCCCTCCGCTTTTGCCGGTCTCGTAATGGTTTCACGGTACGCCACCTGCGGCTTACCTACGTTCGCCCCAACCTTAAATTCACGGAGCAACCGGTCGACAATGATCTCGAGGTGCAGTTCTCCCATTCCCGAAATGATCGTCTGTCCCGTTTCCGGGTCGACCTGCACCCGGAATGTCGGGTCTTCCTCCGCTAGGCGTGCAAGGGCCTGCCCCATTTTGTCCTGATCCGCTTTTGTCTTGGGTTCAATAGCTACAGAAATAACCGGCTCCGGAAAATCCATCGCCTCAAGGATGATCGGGTGTTCCTCGTCGCAAAGTGTGTCACCGGTGGTGGTGAACTTAAGCCCGACTGCAGCGACGATGTCACCGGCGTAAACTTCGTTTATCTCCTGCCGGTGGTTGGCGTGCATCTGCAACAGACGCCCTATCCGCTCCCGCCTTTGCTTCGTAGAATTATAAGTATAGGACCCTGACTTGAGCCAACCGGAATATACCCGGAAAAAGGAAAGCTTACCGACATACGGGTCAGCCATTATCTTAAAGGCCAAAGCCGAAAAAGGCGCGTCGTCCCGCGCATACCGCCGGTCCTCGAGGCCGGTTTCCGGGTCCACCCCGCTAACCGCCGGTACATCGGTCGGAGCGGGGAGATAATCCACAATCGCATCAAGTAACGGCTGGACTCCCTTATTCCGGTAGGAAGAACCACACAGAACCGGTATGGCTTTCACCGCCAAAGTGGCCTGCCGCAAACCGCGCTTGATCTCTTCCTCCGTAAAAGGTTTGTTCTCCAGGTATTTCAGCATCAGTTCCTCGTCCGCTTCGGCAACGGTTTCAACCAGCTTTTCCCGGTACTCTTTGACCAGGCCCTTCATTCCTTCAGGCACCGCCGTTTCCTCACTGACCGTGCCGAGGTCATCCAGATATATGACTGCCTTTTCGCGAATGAGGTCGATAACCCCGCAAAACGAGTCCTCAGTGCCGATGGGAAGTTGAATGGCTACTGGATTTGCACCGAGGCGGTCCTTGATCATTTGCATACTCCGGAAAAAGTCCGCACCGGTGCGGTCCATCTTGTTGATATACGCAATCCGAGGCACCCCGTATTTATCTGCCTGCCGCCACACGGTTTCGCTCTGGGGCTCTACGCCACCGACAGAACAAAACACTGCCACCGCACCGTCAAGTACGCGTAACGAGCGCTCTACCTCGACAGTAAAATCCACGTGGCCTGGTGTGTCGATAATATTAATACGGCAGTCACGCCAGTAACAGGTCGTTGCCGCTGAGGTGATGGTGATCCCGCGTTCCTGCTCCTGCACCATCCAATCCATGGTGGCAGCCCCATCGTCGACTTCGCCGATCCGGTGAACCTTGCCGGTATAAAACAGGATGCGTTCGGTCGTGGTGGTCTTCCCGGCATCAATGTGGGCCATGATCCCTATATTTCTGGTTCTTTCGAGCGGAAACTCACGCGCCATACCTCAGCACCTCCTTTACCAGCGATAGTGTGCAAACGCCTTATTCGCCTCCGCCATTCTGTGGGTGTCTTCCCTCTTCTTGGCCGCGCCGCCTACACCCTGGGCGGCGTCCATAATCTCGGCTGCCAACTTTTCTTCCATTGTCTTTCCCGCACGCTGCCGGGCATAATTTGTAAGCCAGCGAATGGCTAAAGTCTGCCGCCGTGCAGGGCGTACTTCCACCGGCACCTGGTAATTGGCACCGCCTACGCGCCGGGCCCTGACCTCCAAAACCGGCATTACGTTCTTCATTGCCTGTTCAAATACCTCAAGCGGGTCTTTGCCGGTTTTCTGCCTGATAATATCAAATGCACCGTAGCAAATCTTTTCCGCGATGCTTTTCTTTCCCTGAAGCATGACCTGGTTGATAAGTTTTGTAAGAAACCGGCTCTGGTATACCGGGTCCGGTAATACCTCACGCCGCGGAACAGGTCCTTTACGCGGCACAGATTTCCCCCCTTTCGCCTACTTTTTGGGTCGTTTGGCCCCGTATTTCGAGCGGCCCTGGTTCCGGTTCTGAACCCCCGCTGCATCCAGGCTGCCTCTGATTATATGGTAGCGGACACCCGGAAGGTCCTTCACTCTTCCACCACGCACCAGGACCACAGAATGCTCCTGAAGGTTGTGACCGATACCGGGAATGTAAGCTGTAACCTCCATCCCGTTCGTCAAGCGGACACGGGCAACCTTTCGAAGCGCCGAATTGGGTTTTTTCGGCGTAGTGGTATAAACCCTGGTGCAAACGCCGCGTTTTTGGGGGCAACTACGCAGGGCAGGCGATGCCGACTTCTTTCGCAACGTTTCCCTGCCGTGGCGAACAAGTTGGCTTATTGTTGGCAAACAATGCACCCCCTTATTGTAGAAGTCTGAGGTCGGAATAAACCACTCCTGTTCGGTTGTTAAAGTTAACCCCGACACCGGGCTCCCGACGAAAACGATTTGAGCTCCCGCGAACTTCACCTGAGAAACTGAGTCCCACTGCAATCCCGCTCAATACACGCGTCTCTATCTCATCCCAATAAGCAGCCCCCTGCTACTTCTGCAGGGGGCAAGCGTTACTCTTCGATTACGGCGGCCGACGCACAGTTCACACTTATTCCGCAGGCTCGGCCCAGTTCCCTCATTGAAGGGACCTCCACTATTGGAGTACCTCTCGCCTGGCAGGCCCTAATAACGGGCTCGGTGATACGCCGTTCGGCATTCTTCGCTACGTAAACAATCTTCGCTTGCCCCCGCTCAACGGTCTTCAAGGTCTCTTTAGACCCGACCGCCTTTTTGCGGGCAGATACAAGACGCTCGTAGGGCACTAAAAGCATCCCCCCAAGCACCCACATACCTTATTAGATTAGCATCAATTTTCCTCTCTGTCAACAAAATATTAACACATCTGTGTTGAGTCTTAATGCTTTTCCTGGAACTGTTCTTCCACCTCCTCGACGTCAAGGACAACCTTAATATTCCGGTACCGTGAGAGACCCGTGCCGGCCGGAATAAGCTTACCGATGATAACGTTTTCTTTCAACCCGATAAGCGGGTCTTCCTTGCCCTTAATGGCCGCCTCCGTCAGAACCCTGGTGGTCTCCTGGAACGACGCTGCCGAAAGGAATGATTCCGTAGCTAAAGAAGCCTTGGTTATCCCCAGCAGCACAGGCCGGGCCACCGCGGGTTGACCGCCTTTGGCAAGCACCCGCTCATTTTCCTCTTCAAACTCGTAGAGCTCTACCAGGCCGCCGGGCAGGAGATCGGTATCTCCGGCCTCTTCGATTTTTACCTTCCGGAACATCTGGCGGATAACAACCTCAATGTGTTTGTCGTTTATTTCAACCCCCTGGAGGCGGTAAACGCGCTGTACCTCTTTGAGAAGGTACAACTGGGTAGCAGTCACTCCTTTAATCTTCAACAGATCGTGGGGGTTAACCGAACCCTCGGTCAACTCATCCCCGGCCACTACCCGATCGCCGTCCTGGACCCTCAACCTCGCGCCGAAAGGTACGGGGTAGGTTACATGGTCACCGTTCGTATTTATCAACTCAATTTCCCTGCGGCCCTTAGTCTCATGGATATGCACCACACCATCCATTTCAGCAATGACTGCTTGGCCTTTCGGGCGCCGGGCCTCAAACAATTCCTCCACGCGGGGTAAACCCTGGGTGATATCCTCCCCGGCCACACCGCCGGTATGGAAGGTGCGCATCGTTAACTGCGTCCCCGGCTCGCCGATAGACTGGGCGGCTATAATGCCCACCGCTTCCCCGATGTCCACAAGAAAGCCGGTAGTTAGGTTTCGCCCGTAGCAACGCGTACAAATGCCGTAGCGGGACTTGCAAGTCAGGACCGAACGGATCTTGACCCGCTTGATGCCCGCAGAAGTTATCCTTTCGACGGTTTCCTCGTCGATCTCTTCTTCTCTTTGGACAATTATTTTTCCGGTATTCGGATCAATGACGTCAGCCGCGGCAATGCGCCCCAAGATGCGGTCCGCCAGTTTCTCAATAACCTCGTTCCCGTCTTTAACTTCTTCGACTTCGACATAGTCCCCCGTACCACAGTCTTCTTCGCGTACGATTACATCCTGCGCCACGTCAACCAGACGGCGGGTCAGATAGCCCGAGTCTGCCGTCCGCAAAGCAGTATCGGCCAAGCCTTTGCGCGCCCCGTGGGTTGAGATGAAGTACTCAAGAACCGTCAGCCCCTCCCGAAAGTTCGCCTTGATTGGCAGGTCGATGATCCTGCCGGAGGGGTCAGCCATTAAGCCGCGCATACCTGCGAGTTGTCTTATCTGTTGAATGTTCCCGCGGGCGCCTGAAACGGCCATCATGTATACCGGGTTAAACCTGTCCAGCTTCTCCAACAGCACGTTTTTGATCTGCTCCGTCGCCTGGTTCCAGATACCGATGACCTTGCGGTAGCGCTCGTCTTTGGTTATCAGGCCCCTGCGGTACTGGCGCTCGACTTCTTCGACCCTCTGTTCCGCATCGGACAAAATTTCCGGTTTCTCTTCAGGAATCATTATATCCTCGCCGCCGATTGTAAGGCCCGCCCGGGTGCAGAAAGTAAAACCAATCTGCTTTATGCTGTCCAAAAGCGCCGCGGTCTCGGCATAGCCCAGCTTACGGTAACAAGTGTCGACAATGTAACTCAGTACTTTCTTGTCGCTGACGCCTCCCAAGATCTTTTCGCCGAGCCTCCCCAACCGCTGAACGCCGTTCTGGTCAGTAATCTGTGTGAGCTTAGTAGGGATAACCTGGTAAAAAATCAGCCGTCCCGCAGTCGTCTCAATAAGGCCGTCATGCTCTACCCCGGGGAGGCGGACCTTCACCCGGGCGTGAAGCGGCAAAACTCCGCATTCGTAAGCCCGCACTGCCATGTCCGGGTCGGGAAAAGTTTTGTTCTGAAATTTAGGATCGACCCGTTCCAGGGTCAAGTAATAAATCCCCAGCACCATGTCCTGGGTCGGAATTGTCACCGGCTGGCCGTCCTTTGGGTTAAGAATGTTATTCGTCGAAAGCATCAGCAACCGGGCTTCGGCCTGTGCTTCGGCGGAAAGCGGCACGTGGACAGCCATCTGGTCGCCGTCGAAGTCTGCGTTATAAGCTGTACAGACCATCGGGTGTATCTGAATAGCCCGCCCTTCCACAAGCACCGGCTCAAAAGCCTGGATGCCGAGGCGGTGGAGCGTAGGCGCGCGGTTTAACAGCACCGGGTGGTCCTTAATGACTTCTTCTAGAACCGCCCATACCTCTGGCCTCATCCGCTCGACCATCCGCTTGGCACTCTTAATGTTATGTGCAAACCCGTCATTAACCAGCTTCTTCATCACAAAGGGTTTAAAAAGCTCAAGCGCCATTTCCCGCGGCAGGCCGCACTGATGAAGCTGCAAGTTCGGTCCTACCACGATAACCGAGCGGCCGGAGTAGTCAACGCGCTTACCCAATAGATTCTGCCGGAAACGTCCCTGTTTACCCTTAAGCATATCGCTCAGCGATTTCAACGGCCGGTTGCCCGGTCCGGTAACTGGCCTGCCCCGCCGCCCATTGTCAATAAGTGCGTCCACAGCTTCCTGGAGCATCCTTTTTTCGTTGCGGACAATAATATCCGGAGCGCCCAATTCAAGGAGCCGCTTGAGACGATTGTTGCGATTAATGACGCGCCGGTACAGGTCGTTCAAGTCCGACGTCGCGAACCTGCCGCCGTCCAACTGGACCATAGGCCTCAATTCCGGCGGGATTACCGGAATTACGTCGAGAATCATCCATTCCGGCCTGTTACCCGACTTGCGAAAAGCCTCAACCACTTCAAGCCTGCGGATAGCCCTTACCCGGCGTTGTCCTGTGGTTTCCCTGATCTCGCGGCGGAGTTCGCGCGCAAAGTCGTCAAGGTCAATCTCCTGGAGCAGTTCCTTAATAACACCTGCCCCCATCCCTGCTTTAAAGGCATCTCCGTATTTTTCGCGGTACTCCCGGTACTCGCTGTCGGTCAAAAGCTGCTTCTTTACCAACGGAGTGTCGCCCGGGTCCGTCACCAGGTAAGACACAAAGTAGAGCACCTTTTCAAGGGCGCGCGGCGACATGTCCAGCAAGAGACCCATGCGACTTGGGATGCCTTTAAAGTACCAGATGTGTGATACAGGCGCCGCCAACTCAATATGCCCGAGGCGCTCCCGGCGCACCTTAGCACGGGTCACCTCAACGCCGCAACGGTCACAAATCACTCCCTTGTATCGTACCCGCTTGTATTTGCCGCAATAACACTCCCAATCGCGCGTCGGTCCGAAGATGCGCTCGCAAAAGAGACCGTCCCGCTCCGGTTTTAAAGTCCTGTAATTGATGGTTTCAGGTTTCTTTACTTCTCCGTAGGACCAGTTACGCACCTGTTCCGGTGAAGCCAACCCGATTTGGATACGATCAAAGGTGTTAAGTTCCAGCACGAGGCTATCACTCCTGTGAAAATAGTACTTCTTTCGATGGGCGCGGCGATAAGCTGCGCATTGCTGCGTCAGGCTTGCCCAGCACTCAGTTGCACCCTCAAAAGAAGCCGCTCCCTTAAAACGCTATTTAAACGCTTCGCGTAACTACGTTTTCGGTAACCAGTCTGAGTGCTGGGCTGCGCCTTCCTTGCACTGCTTGCTTCTCGCCGCGTTCCGTTTGTGTCACTCTTCTGCATCTAAGCAACCAGCTTACAGGTCTATTCGCCCCATTTTCATCCTTCGTGGTGCCGCTTGACAGCGGCATGGGGGACTCCCTTAGAAACACTTTGGGTGGCCGAGATGCCCGAAAGAGTTTAAACCTCTTCAACCTCTTCTTCTACCGAAAACTCTTCCGATAACCCTTCGTCTTCCTCTTTGTCTTCATCATCGTCTAGCATACCGCCACCGGCTTTCACCGGCGCAACCGGCGGCATGTACTTCATGTCGAAGTCTAGCTCACGGGCGGTTTCGCTGATATCCTCTTCGGATTCCTTGATTTCTATTTCCTTGCTGTCTTCTGCAAGGACCTTAACATCGAGCCCCAGACTCTGCAGTTCCTTGATCAAAACCTTGAAGGATTCCGGTACTCCCGGTTCGGGTACGTTTTCCCCTTTTACGACCGCCTCATAGGTCTTTACCCGGCCCACAACATCGTCCGATTTCACTGTAAGCATCTCCTGGAGGGTATAGGACGCACCGTAAGCCTCAAGCGCCCAAACCTCCATTTCACCAAACCGCTGCCCGCCAAACTGCGCCTTACCGCCGAGCGGCTGCTGCGTGACGAGTGAGTACGGTCCGGTAGAGCGTGCGTGGATCTTATCATCCACGAGGTGGGCCAGCTTAAGCATGTAAATGTACCCCACGGTCACCGGGTTGTCGAAAGGCTCACCGGTCCTGCCGTCAATAAGCACCGCCTTTCCGTTTTCCGGCAGGCCGGCCTTCCGTAGCGTTTCGATTACGTCCTTCTCCGTAGCGCCGTTAAAGATCGGGCTGGTAACTTTCACACCCAGCACTTTTGCGGCCCAGCCCAGGTGTGTTTCAAATACCTGTCCCAGATTCATCCGCGAAGGCACTCCCAGCGGGTTTAAGACGACTTCAACCGGCGTGCCGTCAGAAAGGAAAGGCATATCCTCTTCCGGCAGGATGCGGGCGATCACCCCTTTATTCCCATGGCGGCCGGCCATCTTATCTCCCACCGAAATCTTGCGTTTCTGGGCCACGTAAACCCGGACAAGCTGGTTCACCCCCGGAGGAAGCTCGTCTCCTCTTTCGCGGATGAATACCTTAACATCCACCACCTTACCCGACTCCCCGTGCGGAACGCGCAGCGAGGTGTCGCGGACTTCACGGGCCTTCTCGCCGAAAATCGCCCGAAGCAACCGCTCCTCGGCTGTCAGCTCGGTTTCTCCTTTCGGGGTAACCTTGCCGACAAGAATATCACCGTTGCGTACCTCAGCCCCGATGCGGACGATCCCCCGGTCATCCAGGTCCTTCAGCACATCCTCGCCCACGTTCGGGATGTCCCTGGTAATTTCCTCAGGGCCTAGCTTGGTATCACGCGCCTCGCACTCGTACTCCTCAATGTGGATGGAGGTGAAATAGTCTTCCTTAACCAGCTTCTCGCTCACCAGGATGGCGTCTTCGTAATTGCACCCCTCCCAGGACATAAAAGCCGCCAGGACGTTCCTCCCCAGGCTCAGTTCCCCGTGGTCGGTACTGGGACCGTCGGCGATGACGTTCCCTTCCCTCACCCTGTCGCCGGTGTTAACTATCGGCCGCTGGTTGATGCAGGTTCCCTGGTTTGAGCGGTTGAACTTCACCAGTGTGTATCTATCCGTCGTGCCGTCGTCACAAGCAATAACGATCTCGGTGGCAGTAACCTTTTTCACTGTCCCGTTTTTCTTCGCGAGAATTACCGATCCCGTATCGTAAGCCGCTTTTGCCTCAATCCCCGTACCGACAAGTGGAGCTTCCGCCCGTATGAGCGGTACAGCCTGACGCTGCATGTTTGCACCCATCAAAGCACGGTTGGCATCGTCGTGCTCCAAAAACGGTATCAGTGAAGTGGCGACACTGAAAACCTGTTTAGGTGAAACGTCGACGAACTCAACCTCTTCTACCGGAACGACTAGGATTTCACCCCTGCCATAACGGACGTTAACACGCTTTTCAAGAAAGTAACCATTCTCGTCCAGCGCTACATTGGCCTGAGCAATTACGTGCTGCTCCTCCTCATCGGCCGTCATGTATACGACTTCCTCAGTGACGCGTTTTTCCTCCCTGTCAACTCTGCGGTAAGGAGTCTCAATAAACCCGAACTCATTCACCCTCGCATAGGTGGTAAGTGAGCCTATCAGACCAATGTTTGGACCTTCAGGCGTCTCGATAGGGCAGATTCGGCCATAGTGCGAGTGGTGCACGTCGCGCACCTCAAACCCGGCCCGCTCACGGCTCAATCCTCCGGGTCCTAAAGCGGAAAGCCGGCGTTTGTGAGTGAGCTCAGCAAGAGGGTTGGTCTGGTCCATAAACTGAGAAAGCTGACTTGAGCCGAGAAACTCCTTTATCGCCGCCACCACCGGGCGGATGTTGATCAGGACTTGAGGCGTAATCACCTCGACGTCTTGAATGGTCATGCGTTCCTTGACCACACGTTCCATTCTTGCCAGGCCGATCCGGAACTGATTTTGCAGTAGTTCACCGACGGAACGCAAACGCCGGTTGCCCAGGTGGTCAATGTCGTCCACCCTACCCTCACCGCGCATCACCCGTAAAAGGTAACGAAGAGCGGCCACAATATCCTCCGGCGTCAATTCACGGATGAACTCGCGTTCTTTAGGCACCATTTTTTTTAGGTAAGGGTCGTATTCTTCAGGTTGACTGCCCAAAAAACGATATAGCACTCCGTGCTCGAGCTTTTTATTTAGTTTATAGCGCCCGACGTAACCTAAATCATACCGCTTGGGGTCGAAGAAAAGGCTCTCCAACAGCGCTCTCGCGCTGTCAACCGTCGGCGGTTCTCCGGGACGCAACCGCTTGTAAATCTCGATCAAAGCCTCTTCTTCCGTGGTAGCGGTATCCTTGCTAAGTGTATCCTGGATATACGTATCGTTATCGAAAAGCTCCATAATCCTTGCGTCTGTGGCGTACCCCAGGGCACGAATCAATGCCGTGGCCGGGACCTTCCGTGTCCGGTCTACGCGCACCCAGAGAAGGTCGTTGACATCCGTTTCAAACTCCAGCCAGGCGCCCCGATTCGGAATAATGGTTGCTGTGTAAAGTTTTTTTCCGCTGATGTCCTGCTGCTCGCCGAAATAGACCCCCGGAGAGCGAACAAGCTGGCTGACGACGACTCGCTCCGCGCCGTTGATAATAAAGGTCCCCTTTTCCGTCATCAGCGGGAAATCGCCCATAAAAACCTCTTGTTCCTTGATCTCACCGGTCTCCTTGTTGATAAGGCGCACCTTTACCCTCAGCGGGGCCGCGTAAGTAACGTCCCGGTCTTTGCATTCCTGTACCGAATACTTCGGCTCCCCGATGGTATAATCGAGAAACTCAAGTACAAGATTGCCGGTAAAGTCTTTAATGGGAGAAATGTCGGCTAATGCCTCACGCAACCCCTTTTCCAAAAACCATCGGTACGAACGCCGCTGCACCTCGATAAGATTAGGGATCTCCAAAATTTCCTTCAGCTTCCCGTAACTGACCCGCTGGCCGTTGCTTGTTGTTAATGCCGGTATTGCCATTCCTCAACCCCCTGATTTCTAAATGATTAGAGGTTTTGAATTGCAGTAAGAATATGATTAAGAGATAGATAAAAGCCTGAAACCCGGTTTAGCTTCAGAAACGTCAAACTCCCGGTTACCGAAAACACGCGTAATAATAACAGTGTAATAACTCTCTTCCGAAAATCGTACTTCTTTCCATGGGCGCGGCGATAAGCCCTGCTTCTTCAGGCTCGCCCAGCACTCAGTTGCATCTTTCAAAATGCCACTCCCCTTAAAACGCCATTTAAACGCTTCGCGTAACTACGTTTTCGATACCAATCTGAGTGCTGGGCTTCGCTTCTTGCATTGCTCGCTCCTCACCGCGTTTCGTTTATGTTGTACTACCGCCTTTAAGTAACACGCTTACGGGTCCATATTTGCATTGCCGGTGGCGATGACTAGTCGTCGTGAATGACTCCCTGAAACTTTTAAGCTTGTAAAAAAGCAAAAAATAAACCAATGCCTCCCTTCCTCATAAAGAAAGGGTGCCAGGTAAAAGATTATTTCTTATTAGCTTTTTCCTACTTGTTATACCTCCCGCCGGTGCTTTCGTAAAACAATGCCGTAATATGTTAACACACTTTTTATCGCTTGTCAAGAAGACTACTGGCGATTCTTATCTTTTTAATACATTCAAGTTTGCGGACATTTCAGTAAAATGTCAAGAGATAAGTCTTCATTTATTGATTTTTTGAAGCAACTTCGCACTATATTGGATAAAGAGATAGACTGACTTACCCCTTGCAAAACGGTGAAGCCCTGAAATCAGGGCTTCACTATGTTAACCCCCTCTATATATAGGGGATCGAGACTTAACAGATACACTTTCCAGATACTTTCTTACCGCGTACTCCCCGCTTTTTGGGCCTTTTTGCAGTATCCAGAGGCACAACTGTTGCACTAACCGGCTGCTGCTGCGGGCCCATCTGTCCTGCGGCCTCCATTATCCTTGCGCCGGCGTCGAGCAGCTTCAGGGCGGCGTGACAAACCTCTGTTATATTACATTGATTTTTTTCCAACACTTCCAGTATACCCGCCATCACACGCTCCTCAAAGGACTGGTTGTAATCCCTCCAGGCTGTTCGCTTCTCCTCTTCCGACAGCCTTCCTGTAACCGCGTTGTAGGTCTGGATGCTACCCTGGACAACGACAACCAACTGGTGGACAAA
This sequence comes from Bacillota bacterium, assembly GCA_040757355.1. Taxonomy (GTDB): domain Bacteria; phylum Bacillota; class Desulfotomaculia; order Desulfotomaculales; family Ammonificaceae; genus DTYU01. The sequence continues at coordinate 31,899 of JBFLWY010000005.1, forward strand.
CTGCCGCATTACTGGCTCGTCAAACATTCCGGCCGACCCCCTTTCAGATTTGGGTCTGCCTCCTACCTTTATTTTATTAATCGGCGATAAATATCAAAAATATATATCCCCTGTGTAATTTTTCCTTGTATACTTGTTAGAGTATAGTGAAAAGAAAGCGCCTGAGAGTGTTAATCCAGACCTAAAACCATCTCTTAATGAATCGCCGGGGCAAGCCTCCGGCCCTTGCCTCTGCCGGAAAGCAGAAAGTGTCCGTCCCGCGAGTGACAAGCCTAATCACTGCCAGTCCGTGAGGGACCACTTAGCGCTCCTATGGATCTATCTGTTCGGCGCCGATTTCAAGATTACAGATGCGTGATATCGGAATTATCGCTATCTTCAATCTTTCTTTGTCAACAACATGGCCGCAACTAATGACCTTTAATAGGAGTTGCTGACCGTACGGCGGCAAGAGCACTGCTACGTTTATCACGGGGATGAAAAAGATATTCGCTCCGTTCAATACCTTCTTGCAACATTCGCCACACTCAAACTCCAGTGCGATGTTTAACAGACACCTCGTCTCTTCGTCATACGAATCCAACAAACCATAAACCAGCTTTTGCCACGTTTCAACATAAGCGTCTTTCACCGCATCTTCGGGGAAAGATAACTTGACGGGTGAACCTCCTTCGGGTAATTTGATCTCCATCTGTTAGGCCACTCCTTTCAAAAATCAATTAGAATATACTTCCATGTACATAATATGTTATTGATTAAAAACTGTTACTTAATGTGCTTTTGCCCCATCAGGCCATGCTGCGCCTATGCCCGCACCTAAACTGTGGAGCCCTGAAATTCAGGGCTCCACTACCCCTTTACAGGGGGCTATAAAGGGGCAATATAGCAAATTTTTGGATACCTTCTTCCGCATCCCGCACGCTTTTAGTGACGGCTTGATCAGCCGCCAAACTGGTCCACCGGTCCAGGACACAGCCTTAACCCCATCAACTGCTAAACTCTTTTACTAAAAGCACTAAAAGGCCAGCAGTTCTCCAGACCTCGACCGCCTTGCATCTTCTGTTTTCCCGTGTTACTGTCCCTACTATCGAAACCGTAAATGAATACCCTCCGGTTCGTCCTGGATTCCGCCGGTTTCGCCGGAACTCTATCCAGTTTACATCCGCAGTTGAAGCATTTTCCCTTATCGTAGGCGCTATAGTTCTCTGCGCCGCATGCCGGGCAAACTTGCAAAACCACTTTCTCACCCCGCTTTTGTTCAATCCAGGAGTTATCTTTTATTTGTTTGTAACATCTTGGTCAAATCCTGCTTAAGATAACAAACCTTCATGCTCCAGTGCGGTTTTCTTGATCACCGAAGCTAATGTTCTCTACCGGGACGCCGAAGAAACGTGCGATCTTTTTGGCAATAGGCAGTCTAGGGGTTCTCTTGCCCGATTCGTACATACCAATTGTGCTCTTAGAAAGACCGAGCGCAGATGCAAGCCCTTTTTGTGTCAGCTTTTTCCGTGCACGGAGTTCTGCTAATCCAATCATGTACCAACCCTCTTTTCACGATATGTGGAAGCATTAACCATATTATACCCCACGTGTCGTGATAACGTCAACCCTAAAAATAAAAAAATATCACGCTACGTGATATTAGCTTCAAGCCGGTCACGTACAGTGGTAATATAGTGAGTAGGTGATAAAAAGTTGAGTTTAAAAGAACGCCTGAAACTCCTTCGTGAAGAAAAAGGACTCACTCAGGAGAAATTGGCCAAGAGTCTGAGCCTGTCTGTGAGCGCTGTTGGAATGTATGAAGCGGGGGAACGGCAGCCACCTTATGCTACCCTTGAGAAAATAGCTTCCTTCTTTAACGTATCCACCGACTATCTTCTCGGCCGGACAGAAGAAAGGCAGGGTTTCTTACGTGAAGCCCGGCGGAATTATTCACCTTTGGGTTATAGGACTTTATCTCCGATATATCCAGAAAAAATTAAAACATTTCCATTTGAACCCATTCCGGTGGTGAGCGTGGTCCGGGCAGGCCGCCTTTCTTTTGCTGTTAAAGATTTGGAAGGCTACATAAACATACCGACGGTATACGGCGCGGATTTTGGCTTTTATATTAAAGGGGAAAGCCTCTCCGGTATGGGTATACATGACGGCGCTGTCGTCATCTGTAAGCAAACGCACGATGAGTTAATTGCCCCCGAAACTCTGGTGGTAGCCGTGATTGACAATGAAGCCGTTTGCAGAAAACTCGCATATGAGAAAGGCGCCTGGTTACTCCGGGCCGCCAACCCTGATTACCCCGACATCCCGCTTAACGAAGAAAACCACCGCGTACAAGCTGTGGTGCTCGAAGTCTATAAAGTTGTTTATAGAGCTTCATTCCCTTCGGCATAGGCACCAGCGACACCATGCCCGCCAAAATACAGAAAGAATCGGCCTATACGGGGGTTCACCGCGGGCGGTTCGATACGCGGGGTGCCCGACGCCAACGCACCCTAAACTCTTTAATCCACCTTATCTTCATAAGAATTTGAGAGGAAGATGAAAGGTGTTTTACCATAAAAACCAAGATGGGTGTACATCGGTGACACCCATCTAGTCCCTTAATCCTTCTCATCTGGTGCCGGAGGTGGGAGTTGAACCCACACGGGGCCTCGGCCCCCCGGGATTTTAAGTCCCGTGCGTCTGCCATTCCGCCACTCCGGCAACCTAATCTATTGTAGCAGAAAAGCCGGGGCGGTTTCAACTGTTCAATTAGCGCGATCCTCTCTTGAAAACAATTGGCTCTCGGGAGAAAGGCTAGTAGAAATGAGAAAGAGGCAACCTTTTATATAGTATGCAATAAACAGGGAAGAAATAAGGCGACAGTAAAAAAGGGGAAAGATATCTTTTTCTTGGGTAAAAAAAAGGGACAGACAACTTTTTCTTGCGAAAAAGTAGCCAGTCCCCTTTTTTCTTAATTATAGAATGGGTTATATGTCGATATCCGGGGCCGGGAGGTACTCGCTTTCTTTCGCGGCGGCCTCTTTAATCTCGGCCACCCGTGCCAAAACACCCTCCATTACCTCCGGACCGAGAGATTTGTTCTTGGCGATCTCTTCGAAAACAACCCGGTTGAAGGCGATGGGAACGTCGGTTATAGCACCGCGCGAGTCGATACGGGCAGTGGCAAACTCTTCAAGGATCTTCGAAGCATGCTCGTCGGTGACCTCCATGTTGAACGCGTTGAGCGCCCCGCCGAACAGTTTGCTGACCTGTTTTTCGAGCCCGCTCCCTTCAAGCTTTTTCAAACGGTTATCGTCTAAAAGCACCACAAATAATTTGGCCATTATTTCACCTCCTAATTAGTACCTTACCTAAATGTCCATGTCCGCCAGATCGACTTCGAGCTCTTTTTCCCGTTCCATCAAGTACTTCGGCGTAACAAACGGATAGTTGTAATGTTTCCACCATTTCACGGCAACCTTGTAGACCTCAGGACGGAAAATGACCGGTGGCGGGAAGACACCCTCGGACACCATACCGCGGATGAAGCTGCCGCTGAATTTCTGTTTTTCCTTGGAGTGGCCGCAGTTGCCGCTGTACGCGATCTCGCCGCACTTCGGGCAGTACCAGAACTCGAGCATGTTCTGCGGTCTGATCTTCAAGCCGTACGGCACTTCGTTTACCGGAGCCGGGAAACCGAAGCTGGGCACACCCTTACCCCAGAGGATCTGGGTGGCGAACATGTCGTAGTACTCGCCGACGGCCGCATGGTCTCTACCGAACATGTGGTGCGTGCAGCCCATATTTTGCCGGACTATGCCGTGGAGCAGGGACTCGAGCGGGTTGCCGTACCGCATATCCCACAGCAGGATGGTCACCATATGCCTCTCCGGCTTGATGTACCCGCCGAGATTCACGGCCTCGTGTCCTTCGACGATGGCCTCATCCGGATAGTCGCCTTTCCGCTTGACACCGATTACAGCATTCACCAGAATGCCGTGGCAGGGCTCGGAGTCGCCGGTATAAGCGGCATTCTTCATAAGGAACTCGTGGCCGACATGCGGAACGTTTCTGGTCTGGTGGTTGATAACCGTCCGCCAACCTCTCCTGTCGAATTCCTCCCTGCATTTTGCCGGTGGGAACCAGAACCTGTCGAAAGGAGATTTTAGCTTGGGCTCATTAATGATTTTGTACTTCCCAGCATATACGATTCTGTTCAGGCTTTTATATATCACCCAGCCTGGGTGTTTCTTATCGAAGGGCTCTTTGACGACCTCGGGGTTGGCTTCCGGGGTCCCGAAGGTTTTGGTGGCTAATTCTTCCGGATCGATCTCGTATATTTCCTCTACGTCGAGAATCGCAAAGGGTTTTCCCTTAAGTTTGAGAAGCACTCTGTCTCCCGAAGTAACACCCAATTTCTTATGATCTTCCTCAGAAACGTCGAAAACAAGCGGATACGGGAAGACCCAGTCGTTGAGCAATCTTCTCTCTTTTAAAATTCTTTCCACTTCCGCCTGCTTCATCGACCCTTCTACCGGGGAGAAGAAGCCATAGCAGGTAGACATAATTTCCCGGTAAACGTTCCGTACCGGAACACCCTTTTCGTCAACTGTCGGTTTGATATCAAGAACAGGGCAACCTTTTGCCAACTTCTTGCCGGCAGCCGGATCGGTTACGACCCTGTCGATAAGTCTGCCGCCGTGAGGCTCAGGCCTTTCAATCCTTATGGACATTTATGTACCTCCTTTTTTTCCTAAGACAGATGCATCTTATCTTTTGACTTCTGTCAAAGCGCAACTCTCAAAAAAAATATTAAACGTGCACGTCAGTTAACGGAAACCTGTCTGAACCGGCACCCACCTCCCTTTTGATTTGTGATTAATGGAACATGCGATAGCAAAAAAATTAAACGTTCAGCGTGTCTTTAAGTGAATTAGGAGGATAAAACCAAAGACTTTAACTGGAGTATAATTTATTCTCCAAGGCTTGTCAATACCTTATGGGTACATAACGTAAAAAAGCCGCAAGGTATTCTAAAACGGGTCAAGAACCCTATTGTTAGGTTAGGCTATCACACTTTAAACCGGAAATGAATTATGTCTCCATCTTTGACGATATAGTCTTTTCCTTCGATCCGTAACAGACCTGCCTCCCGGACTTTAGCCGGTGTGCCGTGTTTTTCGAGGTCGTGGAATTGCATGACTTCGGCCCTGATGAACCCGCGCTCCATATCCGAGTGCACTCGTCCGGCCGCCTTTTTTGCGGCGGTTCCCTCTTTTACCGTCCAGGCTTTTAACTCGTTTCCGTCCACGGTGAAAAAGGAAATTAACCCGAGGGCATGGTAAGCCGCCTTTGCAAGGCGCGCTATCCCGGGTTCCTCGAGTCCGAGGTCGCTCAAAAACTCCGCCCGGTCGTCAGGAGGCAACTGCGCTATCTCCGCCTCAATCTGAGCGGAGACTTCGATCAGCGGTATGCCGCGCTCTGCAGTGTATCTGGTAAGTTGGTTCCGCTGCGGATAGCCCTCCCGACGTATGCCTGTTTCGTCAAGGTTCACTACGGCGACAACCGGTTTGACTGTAAGGAATCCGTAACCAGCAAAAACCTTCTCCTCCTCCGGCATAAGAACAAGTTCCCCTATCGGCTGCTCGTTATTAAGCAACTCAAAGCAGCGTTCAAGTAGCGTGATTTCCGCCTCAGACTGTTTGGGTATTTTTTTGCCGCTCCTGATATGCTCTAGTCTTCGTTCAACCAGTAAAGTATCCGCCAGGAGGATCTCGGCATGCAGTTCCTGTAACTCACGAAAAGGCAAAACTTCTTCGAAATAAGCCGGTACCTCGCCGGCGCTGAACGCCCGGACCACTAAACAAAGCGCGTCGGCGCGGCGCACCTCTTCCAAAAAACGCACGCTCGCAGCCTTGTCTCCTCCCCTTGGGTCTAAACCCGGAATGTCCCTGATATCGACCCGCGCATACGTGACCTTCGCGGGGCCGTAAATCGCCGCAAGAAAATCTACCCGCCTGTCCGGAACCGGAGCAGAGCCGACGTGTACCTTTGTCTCCCCGGGAATGCCTGTGGGGCGGTTGCTACCAGTGAGCAGGTTAAAAAATGTGGTTTTCCCCACCAGCGGCAGGCCGACAAGCCCGATTTCCAACGTCTTACCCCCATACCACCAGGATAACCTTGCGGCTATCCGCCATTCGTATCTTCCTGAAAAATCCGACTACCACAACAGTCTATCAGAAATCTAGTCGTTTAACCACCGGTGGAACAAGCAGCGGCACGCCGGCCATAAACTATGTAAAAGCCTTAAGCCGGTTAGAAAAAACTAAACAGTTGATGACATAAAATTTATGCGAAGAGCTCTTCAAAAAAATAGAAAAAGGAGGTGCGCCGTGCTGTCACCGAGCCTGGAAGACTACCTGGAAGAAATATACCGGTTCTCGTTAGACAACAACGTCGTGAGGGTAAGCGATATTGCAGCGTGCCTGAACGTAACCCTGCCGTCGGTAAATAATGCCATCAGGAAATTAAGCGAAAAACAGTATCTGATATACAAAAAATACAGGCAACTGGTGCTGACTGAAAAAGGCCGCAAGGTGGGAAGATTTCTGGTTGATAGAAATAAGATACTGCAAAACTTTTTAATGACGATAAGCGCTCAGTGTGATGTGCGAGCAGAGGCGGAAGCCATGGAACATTATTTAACCCTACCCACTATCAGGGCTATAGAAAACCTGATGGACTTCTTAGAGGCTAACCCCAATTGCCGGCAAGAATTCTTAGAGCACTGCCGTTACCGAAAAGAAAAAGGTCTGGGTCTAAAAGACGGGTATGTGGAGTGAGTAAGCGGTGTAACACACCAAAGCGGTTTAACATAATATTCATATTATCAGCTTGTTAGACGCGCTTAACATCCTTAAGCAGTCATAAGAAACAAAGGAGTCGTTCACGACCCAGCACTCAATGGACTTCTTGCCCTTTGAAGGACAGACCTTCATTGAGCTTAAATGCCCAGCACTCAATGGACTTTTTGAGCTTTGGAGGAGAGACCTCCTTTAGTCTAATGAAGTGATAGCTTTCAAACTTCAAGGATTGCATTGAGTGCTGGGTTAAACTTCAAGGATTACATTGAGTGCTGGTCGCCACCTGCTTAATGAGAGGTGAGAAGTGCGAAGTTGGAAGTGGGATTCTCGAAGAAATTCGCTGCGCGAATTTCTCTCTATAAATCTCACCTCTAACCTCCCACATCCCGCCTCTTAAATGGCAGGCAGGCCGGGATGAAAATGATTCAATTGCTCGGGCTTTAGCCTTTTATCAACGTCGAACGCAGAACGTCAAACGGACCCTACCCAGCACTCAATAGACTTCTTGCACTTCGAAGGACAGACCTTCATTGAGCTTAATGAAGTGATAGCTTTCAAACTTCAAGGATTACATTGAGTGCTGGGCTGTCAGCATAAGGATAAGCGTATTTTCGGAGGAGGACTTGCGATGGCCGGCTTGGTAACGTTAAATACCCTGCCTGTCGGCTCTTTTGCCCTGGTAGCGAAAATCAGCGCCGAAGGCATGACCCGCAGGCGGTTGCTGGACCTGGGCCTGGTTCCCGGCACACGCGTGGAAGTGGTCAGGCGGAGCCCCTTGGGCGACCCGATAGCCTACAACATTAGAGGTGCTTTAATCGCCCTGCGTAAGGAGGAGTCCAGCCAGGTAATGGTCGTTAACAGCAAATAGAATTCGGGGAGAAAAGCAGTGGGTTTAACCAAACGATCAACCGGGACGTCGACTGCCGGGGAACTCTTCAATCTTCCTGTTTTATACAGCCAGCCCGTTATTGCCCTTGCCGGCAACCCCAACACCGGAAAAAGCACCTTGTTCAATATGTTGACCGGTTTGCGCCAGCATACCGGCAATTGGCCCGGTAAAACAGTTTTACACGCCAAGGGCAGCTTTATTTGTGACGGCTGCAAGTACACCCTGGTGGACCTGCCAGGGACTTATTCGTTACTGGCCAATTCCGTGGAAGAACAGGTGGCCAGGGACTTCATCTGTTTCGCAAAGCCTGACGTTACCGTAGTTGTCGTTGACGCCACGTGTCTGGAACGAAACCTCAACCTTGTACTACAGGTCATGGAAATCACTGACAAGGTTGTTGTCTGTCTTAACTTGATGGATGAAGCAAGGCGTAAAGGAATCCAAATTGACATCGAAAAACTCAACGAAAAACTGGGCTTGCCAGTGGTTGCCACGGCAGCCCGCAGCGGCGAAGGTTTAAACCGGTTAATGGAGACAGTAACCAGGGTAGCAAGGGGAACAGTAAAGCCAAAACCCCGCCGGATAACCTACCCTAAACATATTGAAAAAGCCGTTTCCGTCCTGGACCTCGAAGTGCAAGCCCTTGTTGGCACGGAGCTTAATTCCCGCTGGGTGACCCTCCGCCTCCTGGAAGGTGACGCTTCCTTTGTGGAATCCCTACAAATACTAACAGACAAGAGTATTAGTCTGGCTTCACAAAAAGTGCTTTTTGAGCACCGGTATTCCCTGGATTGCATTATAGAACAAGCCGAGAAACTTATGTGTCATAGGAAGAATGAAGTACGAGACAGTATAGTAAAAACTATTTATAGGGTCGCGGAAAAGATAACCGCCTGTGTTGTCAGTACAGAAGGAGATGAAAAGGCCGACTGGGACCGCAAGATCGACAATGTTCTTACCTCGCCGGTTTGGGGTTTTCCCATCATGTTCGGCTTGCTGGCGGTTGCCTTCTGGATAACTCTTATTGGTGCAAATTATCCCTCGGCAGTGCTGGCAGACGGACTGTTCTGGGTGGAAGCACGATTAACCGATCTCTTCTCAGCACTCAATGCACCCGAATGGCTGCACGGCTTTCTCGTACTGGGGGTTTACCGGTGTCTGGCATGGGTGGTATCGGTCATGCTGCCGCCTATGGCCATTTTCTTTCCGTTGTTCACTCTGCTTGAAGACGCAGGTTACCTGCCTCGGGTGGCCTTCAACCTCGACGGTTTTTTCAAAAAAGCCGGCGCCCACGGCAAGCAGGCTCTTACCATGACTATGGGATTCGGCTGCAATGCGGCAGGTATTATCGCCTGCCGAATAATTGAATCGCCGCGGGAAAGGCTGATCGCCACCCTGACCAACGTTTTTGTTCCGTGTAACGGCCGCTTCCCTACTTTGATTGCGTTGTCCACGGTCTTTGTCGGCGGTGCAGTGACAATGTCTCTCAGCGGGGCTGTCGCAACCTTAACGGTTAGCGGGTTGGTCGTTTTCGGCATAATTGCCACATTTTTTGTCTCCTGGATGCTGTCCAGAACCTTGCTTAAAGGAGTACCCGCATCGTTCACACTGGAACTGCCGCCTTACCGAAGGCCTCAAATCGCCCGGGTACTGGTACGTTCGCTACTTGACCGGACCGTGTTCGTCCTTGGCCGGGCCGTGATAATCGCCGCCCCCGCGGGCGGCCTTATCTGGATACTGGCCAATACCACTATAGGCGACACAAGCATACTGACTACCGTGGCGGGTTGGTTGGACCCCATCGCCCGGCATATGGGCATGGACGGGTTCATTCTGCTGGCGTTTATTCTGGGACTCCCGGCCAACGAAATCGTTCTGCCCATTTTAATAATGAGTTACCTTTCCGGAGGGACGCTAACCGAACTGGACAGCCTGGCCTCCCTGTACCACCTTCTGGTTGACCAGCACGGCTGGACCTGGCTTACCGCCCTTTGTACCATGCTGTTCGTCCTCTGTCACTGGCCCTGCGGCACTACCCTTTACACCATCCGGAAAGAACAAAACAGTTTGCGCTGGACGCTACTGGCAGCGGTTATCCCGGCAGTCGTCGGTGCACTGGTGTGCATAGCGGTAAACTACCTGGTGCGGGGGTTGGGGCTTGTGTAATCAGAAAATGTTCACAAGATTACTAAATACCGTAACCCTACTAAATAAGTAAAACCGCAATAGAGACGTTCAATACCGCTTTTCCGTTCACAAAACTGGTGACACCCTATAATCGCAGCTCGTACCTTTCCTCAGTTAGCGGTTGCCCCCAGAGGACGTGGGCCTTTTCTTCCGTTTTCCGGAAGCCGAAGGACTCATACAGGCGGCGGGCGGCATCCAGGTGTGCGAGTGTCCAGAGATAAACGGTCCGGAACGCGCGTTCTTCACAAAAAGCTATCGCTTCGGCTAAAAGCACCCGCCCAAGTCCTTGTCCGCGGTGATCCGGGTGCACGATAAACCACCGCAGCTGCGCCGCTGTCTTCGTCCGCCCAAAGATAGCGATGGAACCGACTACCCGGCCGTCTGCTTCCGCAACCCAGAGCCTGTCCCGCTCCGGATTATACGAAGCCGCAAATTCAGCAAGCCCCGCGGCGACATATTCTTCGAACGAAAGATCAAAGCCGTACTCCTGAGCATACAGCAGACCGTGTAGATAAAGCACTTGGCCAAGGTCGCCGGGGCTGCGTGTTCTGATCGTCCATCTCGGAGCCAAACTTGTTACAGCGTCGACGGGCATCTGACCCACTTCCTTAAACCGTGATTCACTTTTAAAACAAAAGGCTGCAGGCATGATAGATTGTGGCTTTCGCCCAATGAGAGTTGCTGAACTCCGTCACGTTTGCCCATGCAAAACCCGAACCGCCTTCTCTGCGATGGCGTAATTAAAACTCCTCTTGTTCGGGTGCGCAAGAATGACCGAAACTTTCACCAAGCATCCTCCTATAAAGGATCGTTAGTCGCCCCACCCCATCGTCACAGCTCCTTCATGCTTTTTGCAGGCGCGACCCAGAAGGTGACCGTGTAATCAACGAACTCCCGCACCCGGGCCTCCTCTTTTCTCCTATCCTGCAAAATCGCGGTCAGCTTTTTGGCTACCCGGTCGACCTTGACTGCCAGCGCCGGTGCCGGTATCTGCTTGAGTTCCAAATTCACCGGCTTCAATTCCTCGCGGACCGTGGGAGGACGGTGCGTAACTATGGGAGGGGTTGCCGGTGTCGCCTCCAAAACAAACGCCCAAATATCGATGAGTGAAAGGTCTCCAAGATAATATTCATTAATCTCCTTTATCTTGTTCTCTTCCATTGTGTTCAGGACGCTTTCACGCCACTTCTTAAGCGTATCGTCATCCACTTGATATTTTTCCTGCAACCCTTTCAACAACCTGTCCAGTAATTTCTTAGAAATTTGCACCTCTATGCCAATGATGATAGGTTCATTGAAATTCAACTTAAGTTCGAGATCCAGCGCTTTTCTTTCGCCTTGAGCGACGCTGCTTACTACCAACCTGTAGTGCCGCACGACGTTCTCGGCCGCCTGGTTCCATTTCTCCGCATCTTCGGTTGAGACGTGCTTTATTCGCTTTTTCTTTTCCGCAGGGTCGCTGCTCTCGGCCTGGTCCCAGCCCAGAGGTCCGGTCTGGGAGTGCTGCACCTGGTGCGGGTTGCTTAAATCGGCTATGTGGTCGCTGATGCTCTGTACCGCGCCGTTCCACTTTCCGGCGTCCTCCGTTGACAGGTGTTTCGACCGTACCGCCCCGTCCCCGGCGGCCTCCGCCTGGTCCCAACCTGCGGGTCCTGTCTGGGCGTGTTTTACCCGGTGCGGGTTGTCGAAGTCGTTCAGGTGCTGGTTTAAAAGCGCTTGCTGCCCGCTGTACAGTTCGTAAAGCAGCGGGTTGTTATAAACCAGGCGGCGGCATTTTTCAGTCTCGCTCTGGTTTACGGAGACCTGTTTGATCTCGCCGTTCTTGGTTATATCAAGTACTGTTAGCAGCACGCCGGCGTCTTCACCCGACGGGCACGGCATAACGCCTCCGGAGTCTTCAACCTCATCGCACGGCCACTCGTCCGACAGCAAGAGCTTGAAGCCTTCGAAAATCCTGCTGTGGCAGCATGTCTCATCGCATCCCGAAGCATCGGCGAGAGCGGGGACCGGCTCCCCGAACGTCTCTTTATACTTGAGGTAAAGGTAATACTTCTTTGTGCCGCTTAAAGCCGATATCCCCGGCACCTCCAGTTCCTCGCCGTTCAGCGCCCGGTCGGCGACGAGTTCCCGGCCGCAGCCGTCAAGCGCCACACCCGCGGAAACTGTAACCACCAACTTGTCCGCGGCGGCTCCGGAACCGAAACTTACGCTCTCCACCTCCAGACCGCAGACCACTCCCTGCCCGTGAACCAGCCTGTTCCCCATGAACCTCTTTTCGTTGAAATACTCCTGCTCAAGCTCGAAATCCCTTACCGTCATCAGCTTGCCGTAAAAATAGGCGTTCCTCTTGAACCGCTGCAGTTCGAAGCTGGTTTTCACAGTGATTTCGCTCGTTCCTTTTCCCTCGTTAGGCACCTCTACCCCTCCTCCGAAAATCGTTCAACCTTATACTGACAGCCCAGCACTCAATGTAATCCTTGAAGTTTGAAAGCTATCACTTCATTAAGCTCAATGAAGGTCTGTCCTTCGAAGTGCAAGAAGTCTATTGAGTGCTGGGTAGGGTCCGTTCTACGTTCTACGTTCGAAGTTTATAAAAGGCAAAAGCAGAAGTAATTGAAAACGTTTTCATCCCGGCCTGCCTGCCGCGCCCTGCTTGCGCGCAACGCGCAGGCAGGCGCGGCGCAGGCAGGTGGTGACCCAGCACTCAACTCAACGGGAAAGAATACGAGATACTTTAATGACCGTTTGCTTGAGCACAGGTTACACACAGAGTTGAGTGCCGGGTACACAGAGTTGAGTGCTGGGTCGTGCACGACTCATATCGTCTTACTAAAATCTGTTCGCTGAAACTTTTTCGAGCAACCGCCGTGAAGCTTCCGGCTATGTCAACACGGTATCCACCCCTGCCCTGGAACGTACACTGATTTCGCCTCCGTCCTCCGCCTCGTCAAGTGCCGTATCCCGGCTTAAAACGCTCCTTCCGAGCACAAACCCTTGCCTGGACAAACAGGTATTAACCCCGAGGTACGTATGCCAGTCGAGGTAAAACCAAGGCTGGAGGACTTTCACCCCCGCGCTGGTATACGCCGGCTTTTCTGATTCGACTATCCTTTTCACTGCGTTTAAATCTTGCAGCGCAGAAACCTGTTCGGGCCTCAAGAGAACACAGAAGCGGTACGGGTCCGTGCCGAACAGGTCCGCCCAGACGGCGCTCGCTTCAGGAGCCCCGGCCTGAACTTGAAACGACTCCACGATAACCGGCCTGGCTCCGGTTTCGTCAACATCCAGGCCGTTTTCCGACACCCGGCTGAGGAAAAGCGTGATCATCGCTTCAATCCCCTCCCTGGTGCCGCGCTTCCGGTAAAGCTCCGGGGCCCTTTGCAGGAGCGCCCTGATTTTCGGCGCCGGCCAGTTGTTGTAGCGGGAAACCGCCAGCCAGGAGGCAAGCCACTGCAAAAAGCCCTCCGGGACGGCGGCGGGGTCCAGGTAGGCGCTGATATCCCGGATCTTCCCCTCCAGTTCGCTGAAAAAGGTTTCGCCGATAGCCAGGAATCTTTCGAGAAAATCCCTGCCTTGCCGGTCCTCCTGGTAAACCGCCGGCAGGTAACGCAGGTAGGAGACCCGCGGGAAGTAAACCTTCAGGCTCCTGATACGGGGAGTGCGGTAGACGTCCTTTGTGTAAAACCGGAATTTGAACCGGATGTACCGCCCGCCTGTAACGGTTATCAAAGCGTCCGGCGGGTTGGCCAGTTCTTCGCCGAAGGCGGCCCCCGCTTCCGACGGAGATTCGCCTGTACCGTAACTGACCAATAACTGGGTATTGTCGGGAATCTCCGCGTCGAGGACGAACCGGTGCCACCGGCAGCCATCTATCTTGCTGTCAAAGGCACTGGAAACATAGGTTCCTTCCCCGAGGTGGTTCGCCACCCGCTCAAGGAGTACTATCCGTTTCTCGCCGCTCTTTCTTTCCCTTGTCAGCAGGAAGAGGTCTCCCCGCTTGTTGACGCACAACTGGTAAACTGCGCCCTGGTACCCTAAGCGTTCCCAGTTCCCCGACCGGTCCAGGCGGTAGGAAAAGCCGTCTTCGTCCTGTCCGCCGATGTAAAGCACGCCGTCCCGGTCAACCGCTAAACATCTCGGAACGAGGTCCAAAGGCGGCGAGAAGTCAACCGTTTCCAGAAGCGTTCCGTCGGAAGCAAACCGCAGGACCGCTGTTTCTTTTAAGAGATACAGGAAGCCGTCCAGGCCCCAGCAAATCGCCAGTACCGACCCCGGGTCTTTTTTAATGATCACCGAGACCGAGGCGTCCGGGCCCGCCTTGTAAACACGACCCTCCGGCAAATCCAACAAATACAAGGTTTCCCCCTCGCCGGCGGCAAGCGACGCAGCTCCGGAAACCGGCGCCTCCCACCTGGTCTGGTAGTTGATCTTAGCGAGGGCGTACAGACGGGAGCCGTCGGTAAGGTAAAGGTTTGCCCTGCCGGCGGCAAGACCCTGCAGAGCGGTAATGGGAAGGGGTGAAAGCCGCCTGCAGGAACCGGTCTTGGGGTCGAAAACCGAAACCCGGCCGGAAACCTCCTCGATAGAGTAAATCAGGCCGCACCCGTCCACGTCGAAGGACGCGGGATTGGGAACCCCCGCATAGACCCCGGCGAACCTGTGCGTAAAAACCTTCTTTAGACCCAACCCCTCGCCGGTCACCTCTAAACCGTCCAAGGAACCTTGTTCCCAAAGAGTTTTGGTATTGACCGTTAAGAACTGCAACTCTTTTTCCGTCATTCCGCACTTCCTCCACACGCCGTTTCCGCTTCAATAGCCTCAATCGAATGGCGGCCGGAACAAATCAGGCTTGTCCCGTCCACCCGTCCGTCGAGGGCAAACATCAGGTCCGTCACGCAGTCGACGCCCTCCACGCCGGTAAGGAATGCATATAGCTCGGAGCGGTAAACCTCCCGCCCGAACTCCCATCCTTCCCCGTCCGGTCCCCCGGTCAGCGGGTGCAGAAAACGGTCAACAGCAGAAGCCACCCTGTCCCGCACCTTGGCCGGTTCGCTGCCGGAGGTGACCCGTATTTTCACAGCGGTGGAGACCCGCACATATTTCGGCGGCGCGACCTCCACTAACGTCGTTATCAGACGGCGCCTGCACAGGTATTCTTTTACGGTCTGCAGAAAACCTGGTCCCGGGATTGGTTCCGCAGCAAAGCTGAAAGGTACGACGACAATCACTACCGCATTCTTGCCGGGAGCGGCCAGGGCCTTTGCCCGGGCCACCCTCAGACCGGGTGTTTTTAGCGCAAGCGCTTCAAAGTCGGCCGCGGTCACCCCCCGCCTGACCTCCTTAAGGCCGCACTTGAGCCTGAGAATGGCACCCGCGAGGCTTTCAGCCTCCCGTCCCCCACAAGCCGCAAAAGGGTTGGTAACGGTAACCGCCGGAAACCCGTGAACCGCCGTTACCGTCCCCGCGCTTACGTTGCCGGCTGAGCCCCCGCCGGAACGGTAGCTGAGCTTTATCTCTTTTCCGTCCGGGGGGATCATACCCCGAACCCCGTCACCGAAGACCACCTTTCCGGTCTGCCAGTCAATCACATAGTGTTTGTCTTCCGGCAGCGAAGCATCCAGATCGTCCACCGCCGCCCACTCATTCCAACCGCCGCCCTCACCCTCCACCTGCAGTGCCTGGCTGCCAGCGAGGACGGGAGCGCTGCCCGCCTGAAACTCCTGGCCCGGCAGTCCAGTACTTTCGCCCAGGATGTCGGTAAACGTCGCCCCCTGGGTAGCTGTAATGGTATTCAACAGTATGGTGTCAAGCCGCGGTGGAATTTCAAACCCGGCGGCTGTCAGTTCACAATATATCCAAAAGTAGGAGCCAAAATCGTAAAGCCCCTTCTTCGCAATATCTCCGGGGATCTCGACAACCAGGCCCCCACTCCGTATAAAGCTCTTTATCAGGCAGCCGCCGCCGTCGTCCACCGGCTGGAACTCTTGCCACCCTGAGCCGTTCCAGTACTTCCAGGAGACCTTTACCGAAACCCTTACCTGCCCGGCATCTTCAGCTTCGGGAACCGGCGGCAGGTCCTCCTCGTACAGGCGGACCTTCAGCCTTAACTTCTTCCCCGCTACCTCCGCCTTCAGCCCGCTGCCTTCTACCAGTTCACCGGGGAAAGACAGTCCTAAGTACAGCCCGGCACCAGCCTCCGCCTTTTCCCCGAACGCGTAATAAAATACTCCCGTCCTGCGGTTTGTATCACTCTGGTCGAAAAAACGGTAACGGTCGAAAACGATCACCTTTTCCAGGCTGACAGGTATAACCTCGATATCAGTATCGGTCTCAAAGGCAATCCCCTCGGCGGTGGCGACCCTTGTGCCGCGCGGCAGTGCGGCAACCGTCCCCGCCGGCGGGGTAAAGGTCACCCAAACCCGCGCCGCGGCCGCCGGTTCCGGCCTGACACCCAGCAGCCGGAGGTACTTCAAGTAATGCCGGGGCGTAATCCGGTTGAGGCTGTAAACCTGCATCTCCGCAAGCCAGGAGAAAAGCTCGACCAGGGTTATCCCCGGGTCGCTCAAGTTGTGGTCCGTCCAGTCCCGGCTGTACTGCGGGATCAGCCTTACCGCTTCTGCAACCAGTTCCTCAAAAGTTATGTCATCAAGATCCGGTACCGGCAGGGACATCAGCCACCCCTCCTGAACTCCACATTCAATTCGTGGCGCCCGCTGCTGCATATCAAAGCGTAGCGCGGTATCTCTATGGCCGCTGTCCTCGCGGCGGTTACCTCCGCCTCCCGCGCCCCGGTTTTGACAAGTACCGACACGTCTTTAACATAATCCACCCCGGTTATCCCTTCCAAGAGGGCATACAGGTCGCCGAGACAGGGCGCTTCGCCGAAATCCCAGCCCTTGCCCCGATCCCCGCCCGTAAGCGGGTGCAAAAAGGTGTTCACCCGTTCGAGGGCCTCGTTTTCGACCGCCGAAACCTTCCCTATATCGCGGGTAACCACCTTTGTACGCAGGGTCAGCTCCACGTATACCGGACCGCTCACCTGCAGGCGGCCTGCCGCGAGCACCACGCAGGATATCCGGGCTTTCAGGTAGTCTTCGATCTGCTTTTTCATCTGCGGGGTCAGCTGGGGCTTTCTCTCCTTGCTGGAAGGGACCACGAGCAAGGTCACCCAGCCCGGCACGCTTTCCCCCCGGGGGTTAAAATTCGGTAGGCATTTGACCCGGGCAACGTCGCGCGAAGCCTCCCGCGCCAGTTCCTCGAAATCTTCCACGGTTACGGCCCGGTCCCGGTGCTTCAACACCGCCGGTCCCCTTTGGTAAACGCGCGCGAGCGATTCCACGTCCGCGCCGCCGCCTGCGGCCTGCGGGTTGGACACCCGGTCCACGAACGCCAGCGCCGTCTTCAGCGTGGAGATCGCGCCCTTATCCACATTTCCCCGGCTGCCGCCGCCCGTACGGTAGGTCACCCGCAGGTTGTTCCGGCCGGCTGGGGGGATCTTGCCACGTACGCCGTCCCCAAAGGTAATGACCCCCGAATTTGCGTCAATCACGTAGTGGCGGCTGCCGGCGGTTGAAGCGGCAAAATCCTCGACCCGCCGCCACCTGACCCATAACTCCTTCGTTTCACCGCCGCCGCCCGCCACTTCCTTTACAGCCGAAACCGCAGACAGACCCGCCTTTTCCTCTTCCGCCAGGCTTCCCGCCTCGTTCACCCACACCTCCTCCTCCAGCACCGGCACCCGCGACAGCGTAAAGGACTGCCCGGCCGTCCCCGTACTTGAGCCGATAATTTCGTCTAAAACGGCCTCAACCTGTTTTACCCAGGTGGTATTAAGGTATACTCCTTTCAACCGGGGCAAGTCAAACGCTCCTGCCGACCACGGCATAAAACCGGCCGCCGAAATGATACGGCTCTTGCCGCCGGCGTCTTTGCAGGACGGAACGTGGAGCCTGTCCTCCACATCAACCGCACGCAGGTAATAGAGCCGCCGGCCGAACTTGCTCAAAAGAGCCATGTCGGAGGGCGGGACGAACTCGACCGTCCCGCTCCGGGTCATCCCCTGGGTGCCGTCAACCACGTCGAGGCGCACCCACTCCCCGCCTTCTTCATCTTCCTGTTCCCGGAAGAACTCCCATACCAGCCGCGGCATCTCCTCCGCTTCACACACCTGCTCCTGCACGGCGAAAAATATACTGACCGGGCCCTTCGCCAACGCCCCGTCGAAACCGAGATACAGGGCCGGGTGCTGCTCGGTCAAAGCGCAAAAAGGATTGAACGGCCCGCCGTCCCCTTTGCTCTCGGCGGTCACCGGTGTGTATTCAAGCTCGTTGAACGTGCAGGCGTGTTGCAGGTAGTGCCTGTGCGGGTCTTTGAGCTTCAGCTTGACGGTCTTTACAAGCGGCGGCCGAACCTCGGTGAGGCTCCGGAAAATCTTCTTTTCGATCTCGCGCACCTCTTCCAGGCCGTAACCGCCGCTCAGAATCCTTACCCGCAGCCAGTAGTTCTGCTGCCCGTTTACCTCCACCGGTTCAAAATCCTGCGGGCACTTGAAGTAAACCCCTCCGTTTGCCTGAAACTGAAACTCCCTTTCCCCGGTCTCTGTACCTTTCTTAACGTAACCCTTGAGGGCTTTGACGGCCTGCCATCCTTTTCCGTCCCAGTACTCCCATGAGAGGGTCAGGTCCTCAGCCGGCAGGAAGTCGTTCCCCGCCGCAAGCTCGAACTCGATGTTGACCGTTTCACCTTTTTTCGTAAAACACTCCTGGCTCGCTAAGTAAAACGTGTCGTTCAACCGTGGGGTTTTCCCAAAGGGGTAAAAACCTGCATTCAGGTCCACCGGCACGTCGTTGGCAAAGACCATGTCCGGCCCGTTGAGGTTGTGCACCGAGACGGCAACCCGCACCAGCGAGGGAATACCGATCTGCTTCCCGGTAGCCGTCGCCCTGATCCAAAGGCCCTTGACGCCCCTCACCTCTTTCTCCCTGGTCGGCCGGCCGCAGGCCTTCCAGAGCCATACCTCGGCCGCCGCGGGGTTGTCCGCGGACCGCTTCACCCGGTAAACCTTAAAAGGCAGCCATTTCTCAGTACCCGTTCCGCGTTCTTCGCCCCAGTACTCCCAGCGCAGACTCTTCAGCAGTATCAGGTCGGTCTTCTTCCACCGCGCAAGCCCCGTGAACCGCAGTTTTATAAGTACATGCCCCTTGCCGACCCCCTTCTTTAAATTAAAAAGGTCGGTGTGTCCCATGTAAAAAATGTGCTCCTGTTCGTTCCGGCCCCGGAACAGCTCGAATTCCACGGCCTTTTCCACCGCTGTTCCTGCAGCGTGGGCCGATTTAAGGCCGTCCGTTAAAGTCACCGTGGCCCCGTCTATGCCTGCAACCGCAACCCATTCCCGCCCGCCGACCTTGAGCACGTCCCCTGCAGAAATCCCGGAAGTATCCGCCAGGAACAGTTCGCAGTCTTTCAGCCCGGCTGGGTAAAGCAGCGTGGTGGCGAAAGACACCGGTTCAGTACCGTCCAGGAAGTGGGCGGGCGCTGCGTAAACAGCGTCGGCCAAATTGTCCACCCCGTAAACAGCCGTCAGCTTCGCAGGAGTTGCTGTAAACGCCTGCTCTGTCTCAAAGGTCACTTCGCCCGCTGCCGCCTGCGTTCGGGCCGGTACCGCGACGCTTTCCGCCGCCCCTTCTGAAAGAGCAAAGGTCAGCGGCGCCCGCGCGGGCTGCGGCGGCAGCAGGTCCACACCGAGCATCTCGAGAAAGGCCAAAAAGTTTTTGTCCGGCACCCTGTTGAGCCTTAAGGTCACCGACACGAGCAGATGCGCAAACACCTTCCAGAAGGCATAGGAGGTGTCTTTCTCTTTCATCCGCCACTCCGGAACATAAAAGGGAGCGATCTCTTTAACCGCCTCAAACCAGTCGGCGGCTCCCCTCGGCTCGATCTTAGGCACCTGCCGGGCCATTTACTTCCCCTCCGTCAGGTAGCTTATAATCCGTAGATTGGGATGTGCCCACCGTTTCAGAGATCAGAGGCAGGAAGTCGGAGGTCGGACTTTGTATAGAATTCGCAAAGCGAATTCTATCCCCAAAACCCCGCTTCATACCTATCACGTCTCGCTTCCCAATCCGTATATGGGCTTTGCCCACTGCCTGCTACTTCCTGCTACTTCCCCTCCGTCAGGTAGAAGGGATAAACTAAGTTAAACCGGTTGTTGGTGCTCCGCACCTTGTACTCAACGTTTATCAGCAACCTGCCCTCCGCGATCTGGTCCGTGGCGACCTCGACGCCGATCACTTCAATGCGCGGCTCCCAAAGCGTGAGGGCCTCACGGACGCTGTTTTCGACCAGGGCAACCGTCGCCGTATTCACCGACGCGAACACGAACTCGTGGATGCCGCACCCGAAGTCCGGGCGCATCACCCGCTCCCCTTTTGCCGTGCTGAGGATGATCCAGATCGCTTCCCGGATATCCTGCTCGCCTTCGGAGATCCTGATCTCTCCCCTGGTGTCAACCCCCACGGGAAAGGACCATCCCTTCCCGAAAAATTCCTTGGCCATACTCATATTACCGCCGTCCCTATTTCAACCGATTAAGACCGTGAGGCATCCCATCGCAATCGTGTTGGGCGGACCGCTTTCCGTAATCATGTCCCCCTGTCGGACCGCCGGCAGGCCGTTGATCAAAACCGTCGCACTGCCCATTGTGACCATGCCGCCGACGTGGGGCACCGTACCGGAGACCAGCGGGCAGGTGTGAAAGTCTGCCGTCGCCCTCCAGGCAGGCATCCCCCCGATAAGCACGTTGACACTGCCCGGACCGGGGCTGAGCGGCGTCCCGTGGCTGGTCATATCCCCGACCCTCGCTGCCGGCTGTCCCACAATTACCTCCAATAGAAAATAGGTCTAAGCTACCATTAATGTTTCCTGTTCTTCATCCGGCCGCTGCCGGTTATTCCCAAGGAGCGCTCTGCCGGAAGGCCGGTCACGCGGACACGGCGCAGGTGAGGCTAAGCGAACCCAGCACTCAGTTAATGGAATACCGTCTTAATCATCCTCTGACACATAGCCTTTCACTTTCATCGCCACGCGAGGTTATCCACTGAGTGCTGGGCGCGAATCGTGCCGGTATTATTGTCACAATCGGTTAAGAACATCAAACCATTTCGATATACCTGTTTTCATTAATTTATCTTCACCAGCGCCCCCTGGATTGTAAGCGTCGCGCCGGCCTTCACGGTCATCGTCCCGCCCGCTTCTATCTCCACCATCTGCCCCTTGAGCTTCAGGTTCATCGCGCTCTCGATGGTAATCGCGTTCTGCACGGAATCTATCTTGATCGAGTTGCTCCCCGTTTTGTCGACCACTTCAATCTTCTCCCCGCCCCTGGTGTCGTCGAGGAGGATCCTGTGGCCTGCCGCCGTATGGATCTCCACATTCTCCTTGCCGTTCTCCGCGTCGTCGGAAAAAATGATCTCGTGCCCGCTCCGGGATTTGATCTTCCGGATGTTGTTTTTTCCGTCCGAATTCGTCTCCGGCGGCTTGTCAACCCCGTTCCAGAGGGCTCCTAAAACATAAGGGTGGTGGATGTCCCCGTGTTCAAAGGCTACCAGCACCTCGTCGCCGACTTCGGGAAGGAAAAAAGATCCCCTCTCTTTTCCCGCCATCAACGTGGCTATGCGTGCCCAGTGGCTCTCGTCGCTCTCGTCCCGCCAGGGTAGCCTCACCTTCACCCGGCCCATTCCGTCCGGGTCTTTATTGTTGGTGACAATCCCGATCACCACGCCGGCTATGCGCCGTTCCTCAGCCCGGCCGGTCTCTCGCCCCAATAAATCCGTGATACTCATACCGTATTTTCCTTTACGCTAAAAGTGGTGGTGTACCCGCCGCTGCCGATGGTATGGGTCGCGCGTTCCACATAATACTTCCGGCTGAACTTTTTCCCTAGTCCGGTCAGTTCAATTATTGCTCCGGCCCTTATTTCCGGAATCCCGATGCACTCCGCATCCCCCTTGATCAAGCCCTCAGAGAGCCGGTTCAGGACGGCGCGGGCGAGGTTGTCCGCCTCCTGCCGGCTGAAGACAGGCCGGTCGAGCACGCGCTCCTCTACCGTGCCGTAAATGCCTTCCACCAACTCCCCGCCGCTTTCCCGCTGCTGCTCCCGCCCCTGCTCACCGCCCCTCCGTGCCCTGCCGATGATAGCCTCTCTTGTCCGGGGGTTCCAGCCCCTTACCGTAACCTCACTGACCTGCCCGGAGATATTCAGCTCCGGTGTAAAGCTCAGCAGCGAACGGCCGTATTCGAGCGTGACGGCCTTTTCTTTCTCGTTCTGCGGCCGCTGAAAATATAGCGTGCGTTCCCGCACGACGAACTCATAAAAATTGCGTTCGGCAAGCATCGTGATGAACTCAAAATCCGTCTGCCGGCTCTGCACCACTACCGGGTTAACCGTCGCGGTCTCATCTATCTTCGTTTTCAGCTTGTGTTTGGCCTCTCCCGCGATTGCAGATACCACCTGGCTGTCCTTCATTTCGCGAAAGGTCCGTTCCCGCCGGACCCTGGTGAACTGGTGGGATAAATCGTACCCGCTCACTTCAAGTTCCGGGGTGCCGCCTGCCGGAAAACTCGGGCGCAGCGAAATTACTTCGCCGACCAGCAGGGTAGTCAACCGGTCTACGTACCCGAACCTGATTTCCACTTCCTTTCCAGGGTCAAAAAGGCCGCTGTCGAGCCATTTAGCCCCCGGGTCGCTCAAGCTAAGGGAAAATCTATCCGCACCGTCGAGCGTTTCTTCCACCGTCACGCTCGTAATCTCTATCAACTTCTCCTTAACGATATCTATACCGGCCACCAGGATTTCGAACCGCGGCGCGTAAAAGTTCTTGTATTTCTTCGCGAGGCCGGCAAAGTCCATCCCCTTCACCCCAAAGGAGGAATGACCAGTTCCCGCCCGGCTTCAACCAGGCGCGGGTTGTAAATGCCGTTGGCATCAGCGATGTTCCGCCATAAAGCAGGGTCGCCGTAAACCTTCGCGGCGATCAGCCAGAGGCTCTCACCCTGTTTTACAACCCACCGTTTGATAATGTCCGCCGACTGCAGTGAAATCTCCTTGACCTGACTTTCGAAGTCCCGGTATTCCTTCAAGGAGACGTTCAGCGTCGCCCGCACCGGGACGCCGTCCGGCAGGAACATCGTAAACCGCTTGCTCACCCGCTCGATGAGGCACTGGAAGACGTAGGAGCCCCAGATGAAAAGACAGACCGGCGGGGCGTGCAGGTCGGCGTCCACGTCCATCAGTCCCTTACGCCCCGAAGTAAGCCTGCTGTACATTGCACCCGCGTCCCAGCCGGTAATCCAATCGGTGTATAGGCGCACGTCCTGGCCCGTTTCGTAGGTGTCAAAAAAGAGGTCCATAGATAGCGTGCGCGCGCCCCCCTTGACAAACTGAAAGATCGAGGAGGGGAGGCCCGGAACATTCACCTCGGTGAACTGGTTGCTCTTTTCCACCGTAAACTCCGAAGGGTTGAACAAAAACGGCACCACCGGTGCAGGCTCGTCCTTCCGGGTGAGATATGCCTTTACCAGCATGGTTTACCCCTCCTCTCCCGTTCGATTCTGATCCTTCTTTCGATCAGGCGGTAAATTTGGTCCGCGAGGCGGTTTAAGTCTGCTCCCGCGGGCAGTTGCACAGCAGGCTGCAGCAAACCGGGAAACGCTTCGTATCCTCCAACAGCCCCGCCTTCCACGGATTTCGGCTGCTCCCGGCGCCCGGTTACGGGTGCAACGGAGGGTGTTTGCTTTTTTGAAGATACTTCTGCCATGCGCAGTGTGTCCAGCCGCACCGGCGGGTAAGCAAGAACGCCCGGCTGCGTCGATAAATGCCGCAAAACCTGCAGGTTCTCAGCGGCGCCTGCCGGAACCCGGAAACTCAGCCGCAACCCCCGCCGCCCCGGCGGCGCTGATCGGGTATCCTCGTCAAACCCGAATCCGCCGGTGACCAGGCAGCCGTGCGTTCGCACCAACCTGTGGTCCGCTCCCGGCAATACAACACCCGCCAAAAAACCGCGACCGAAGCGGTCTTTAAACCGCCGTGCCCCCCCTTCCGGCGACCGCCGGTCAAAGCCGTCCGTCCGCACTGCACCCGTCTCCTGCCGAACGTCCTCCCCCCACTCCTCCCGCCGCCCAAGCCGCAGCACGCCGGGCTGTAAGAGGCTCTTTCGCGAAAGTCCTTTCCCCGCCCGGCTAATTAGCGGCAAGCAGTACCCGGCGATGGCCGGCTGCCAACCGACAACAGGCAGCCTCCTCAGCACCCCGGAACCCTCCGGAAGCGGCACCGGCGCACCGGGACGGGAATCTTTTCCTCCCGTCTGCGTCAGCGCGGCAAACCCGGTAACCTGTAACTGGTCTGTTCTATGAAGCAAAAAGCCTTTTCCGTTTTTTAAAAAACTTTCGTCCCCTTCCGGCCACTGCGGCAGAAGGCTCCGGCCCGCCGCTCCTGCACCCGATGAAGCAACAGGCACCGCCGGACCGGAGGCGCCAACCGAATGGGGGCTGTACTTCATCGGCTGCCGGGCACCAGCCTTCGAACCGACCGGCCCCGCTAATTCCGCCGCCCTGCCCCCCCTGACCATCGTACCGGAGGTTGAAGCATAAAGCTCAAAAGCCGGAATCGTTCTCAAGGTAAAACCAGCCAGCCGCGGACCCCTCCCGGGGCCGGATCCGGCCGCAACCGGGCGCCCGTACTGCCGGTCTCCCCCGGACTGGTAAATACCTTGCCCGCAAAAGACGCTCCGCGCAGTTGCGCCTCTTTTCCCTCCCCCAAGCGCTGCGGATCTCCGGAACACATCCCGCGGCCCTGGCCGATCCGCCGCCTGTCCGGATGTAAACGCCCTGCCCGGCAGCCCCGCAGGGCAGGCTGTGCCCAGCATCTTAGAGGCCGGAAGCCGGCGGCCGGCGGTGAGGACTTTTGAAAAAGTTCGCCCGCAAAGCATGCCTGGACTAATCGCGCCCGCTTCTCTTCCCTGGATCGGAACATAGACCGCATGCCGTACAGATACCTTGCCCCCTGCCGCCCAAACTCCCGCCTTCTCATAAAACGATACCTTATCCCGCAGCAGCCAGCGCTCGTACAGAACCCTCCAGGGCGGGCCCTGCCCGCCGCTTCGGCGGTGCCGCCGCAGCAGATAATAAAGCGCCGGAAACCCGCGCCCGCTCCTGCCGAGCCTGTACTTGCGCAGAATCCGCCGGGCAAAGGCGACCGCCTCCGGACGGCCCGCTGTCACCGCCGCCAGCCGTCTCCCGAAGACCGTCACCGTGCTCTGCCGGACCCTGCCGTCACGCATACCCGCTACCTTCTCATATAGGGCGCCACGTGGTGCGGACCGAAGAGCATCCCGGGAACCGTCAAGCCCGGCGGCACCGGCACCCGCATCAAACGCGTCGCACTCCAGATGCTGTGAAACATCCGGATGTAATTCTTTGAGCCTCTTTCCATCTCGTCGTCCCGCGCCCTTTGCTCGGAGTTCACCTTGAAATCGTCGGGGTAGTAGCCGAGCAGCGCGTGCCAGATCGCCGCCCCCCGGCCGTAGCGAGTGTTTGAGAATACCCTGTGGAGCTGCAACAAAACGTCCCGCGCCAAGCCCGTTGCACCGTCGCGGGCGCGGGATAAGTCGCTCAGCGGCGCGCCGGGCGGGAAGGAGTGCGAGTAACTGTCCTGGTAACGGTGCAAGGCCCTGCCGAAAGCAGCCGGATCAGCCTCGTCGATCGCCTCCTCAACAGCCGCCTGTGCCACCGGCCGCGAAGGAAAGTGACGCAAATCGTTATCACTGACGGGGAAGATAAACGCAGCGGGTGTGGTAAGGTGCGGATGCGTCCAGCCCTCATCCACCCCTTGGTCTTCCCGGGCGATAGTTTCCGCCTCTCTGCTCCCGCGGCCGAAGACGTCC
Source organism: Bacillota bacterium (assembly GCA_040757355.1). Lineage (GTDB taxonomy): Bacteria > Bacillota > Desulfotomaculia > Desulfotomaculales > Ammonificaceae > DTYU01. The sequence continues at coordinate 57,758 of JBFLWY010000005.1, forward strand.
TCGGCCCACCGCTTGGTGTTTTCATAATGTACGTTCCTGCCGTACGCCTGCAAAGCCGGCGCATTCCGCTGCTGCACCACGTGCGCCAGTTCGTGTGCTAAAAGCCGCCTGCCGCCGGGCGTTTCCGGGCGATACCTGCCTGCGCCGAAGAAGATGTTCTTCCCGGCAGTCAACGCGTCCGCACCTATGCTCCTGCACACTCGGGCCGCAAAACTACCGGTATGCACCCTCACCCGGCGGAAGTCGTATTGGAACCGCGGCTCGAGGAACCGCGTGGCAGCGCCGTCGAGCGGGTTGCCGCCGCGCCGCCCGGCAAAAACCTGCGCCAGCACCCGGCCGCGCACCCCGGCCGCGGACCCCGTCAGCGGCGTGACCTCCACTGCCGCCGGACGCGCGGCCGCTCCCTCTTCCTGTGACAGAACCCTTTCCGCCACCCGGTCCGCTTCCCGCTCATACGTATCACCGGGATTTCCGATGTGCAGCTTACGAAGCCTGGAATTAGCGGGAAGCGCAGCAGGCATTCTCCGCGCGGCACGAGAAGCCGCATCCTCCCCCTGCCGCCGCTTCGCCGTACTCTTCCGCACTTTTAAAACCTTTTCCGGCATCCCGTTCCACCCCTATCCCTTACTGATACCGCGGTGTACGAGTTCTACCGTCTCCACCGCCACCGTGCTGCTGTCTCCCCTAAACTCCGGCCCGGTCCACTTCGCGGGGTAGGCGTCCCGGAACGTCCAGCGCCACAGCTCGTTACCTGCTTCGTCGAGCATGATCACGCTGCCGCTTTTGCGGTTGATCCGCCCCGCGACCACCTCCTGGTGCCAGTTCCAGAGTGCGTCAGCGTCGGTAAGCCCGCGCTTTAACACGAGCACCGGGTACTTTGTGACCTTTGGCAGCTTATGTACGTAATCGTTTACCCCGCCTTCACGGTACTCCTCCGTCTCGGTCTCAACCTGCAGTCCCGAAACCTCGGTAAAACCGCCTACAATAAGGCCGGTTACCTCCACCTGAAACCGGAAGGCGGCGAACGGGTCCTTTCTCGCGCCGGCAGCCATATTCTTTACCCCTAATCGACCTCAAAAATGTTCCTTTTCTGGTCACCGCTGATCTTTTTGTTGATACGAGATATCTCCTCGCACCAGCGGCGCCTTTCCCGGTGCTCTAAGTTCACAATCTGTTCGTACGGCCAGTGAAAGTAATAAGCGATAAAGGCTACCTCCTCGTAAAGCCGGTCGAGGGGGTAGCCCGCTATTCCCCCAAGGGTTCCGGCTCCACCTCGAACCGGTGCTCACATTTCGGGCAGACAACCTTAATCAGGCTGCTGCCGTTACTGTTGATGCGGTTGTAGAGTTCCTGTAAATAAGCCAGGTCCGCCGTGAAGAGGTCTTCCACCACCTTCGTGGTTACAGCAGGCAGACTCCCCAGCTTGGTAATGACCCGGGAAAACAGGATTACCACATGGTAGGCCGGATTCTGCTGCACCCGCGGGTCCTTCAGCGGCAGAATCTCATCCGCCGCTGTCGCGAGGCGCATCACGCCGTTTTTATGCAGGTTTCCCTCCGCATCAACGTAGCCCTTAGGCAACATAAACTCAAATTCGGTTTGCAGCATTGTAAAAACACCCCTATATTACTTGACCCTGACAACCCCTTCATGAACGATTTCCAGGGTTTCGACCGCTACATCGCTCCCCTTGGCGCTGAAATCGGGCGGGTCATACTTGCTCGGCCAGGCCTGGGAGACTTCCCAGCGCGCCTTGTCGTTGCCTGCTTCATCAATGCAGATGATGGCGATGTTTTTCCTGTTCCCTTCCGCTCCCTTGTCGATAACCTGTTTGCGCCAGTTGTATAAGTCCATGGAGTCGGTGATGCCCCACTTCAAGGTTATATTCCCGTACTTGGTGAGCCCCGAGAGCTTGCGCACCGTAGTCGCTTCGTTCCCCTCGCGGTACTCGATCACGTCCGTGGTGGCGTCGAACCCGCTGCAGTCGCTGAACCCCGCCTGCGTGATGCCGTCTATCTCCACCCGGAAGCGAAAATTACGGTATGGGTCCTTCCTTCCGCCCGTAGCCATCTGCCTTTACCCCCTGTTCATTTTTCGATGGGCTGCAAAACTTCGTCTGCCGTGTTTAATTCCAACTTCTCACGTCTCACTTCTCATACACTCGTTATTTGCAGCCTACGGGTTTCTTGCCCGGGCTTAACATCCAGGCACAAGTAAACCTGCTTCTACTGAATCCGGCTTTTCCAAAGTTCTCATGGTTGACTGCTACTCGTTGACCTCAGAACCGCCCTGCCACTGCGCGATGCGGAAGATAACAAACTCGGCCGGTTTTACAGGGGCCACCCCGATGATGCAAATCAGCCGGCCGTTGTCGATATCGTCCTGGGTCATAGTGGTCCGGTCGCATTTCACAAAAAAGGCCTCCTCAGGGGTCGTGCCCATCAGTGCCCCGTCCTTCCACACCCGTGTCAGGAACTCGGTGATGCTCTGCCTTACCCGTGCCCACAGCTTCTCGTCGTTGGGCTCGAAAACCACCCACTGCGTCCCCTCGTCGATCGACTCCTCGAGGAACAAAAAGAGCCGCCGCACGTTTACGTATTTCCAAAGCGGATCGCTCGACAGGGTGCGCGCGCCCCAAACCCGGATGCCCCGGCCCGGGAAAGCCCGGATGCAGTTCACGCCCCGCAGGTTGAGGATATCCTGTTCGCCCTTGGTAATGGCAAACTCGAGGTCCACCGCACCCCGCACCACCTCGTTCGCCGGCGCTTTGTGCACCCCGCGCTCGGTGTCGCTCCGGGCGTAAATCCCGGCCACATGGCCACCGGGAGGGACCAGCTTGTAGGACTTTGACAGAGGGTCGTACACCTTCAGCCACGGATAGTAGAAAGCCGCATACTTGGTGTCGTAAGAACTGCGTGGATTCAGCGCGCTGATGTTGCTCTGTCCCTGCTCGGCGTCTATGATCGCAAAGCGGTCCTTAAGGTTTTCACAATGGGTAACCAGCGCGCTGACCAGGCCGGCTATTGTCGCCGCATTAGGTGCGTAAACTATGGAGATCTCGTCTATCTCTTTGAAAGCGGTCAGCCCCTTGCGCTGACCGGGGGTATCGATATCGGTCCGGGTAAAATCAGCTAGATCAAGCGGCGTGGTGCCGTCGTCGCCGCCGGCGAGGTTAGTGAAGTCCGCCGGCCCGTCCGGGGTCTCCCCGGAGTCACCCGCCGCTTTGGAGACGACCACAAAGTTTGAAACGCCGTTTACCCTCTTCTCGAAATAGTCGCTTGAAGTGCTGTTTACGGAAAGATTATCGAAAAGCTCCTCAGTCGCGCCGTACTTCACGGTGAGCCTAAAGCCGCTCAGCGTACCGGTTGCCACCTTAACCTGCACGTTGTTACCCCAGGCCCCTTCACCGACGGCGGTCACCGTCAGGGCGTTATCTGCTCCCCTGGTGAGTTTTTCGCCGGCTGCATTCGCTTCCTGGTCAACCACCCGGGCAATGTAGCAGCGCTGCCCGCCGTTCGCAAAAAAACCTTCCACCGCGTGGGGCAAGTACTTCCCGTTGCTGAGGTATCCCCCGTAAACCCGCTGGAACTGCAACCAACTGGTGATCAATCGCAGCGTGGTAGGTCCTCTCTCGGTCTCCCCCAAAAACCCCGCCGTGCTGGTGCTGACCCCTTCAATGGGCTTGCTCCCTATCTCGATCTCCTCAACGTAAACACCAGGTGACAAGTACTCAGGCACATTCTTTCCTCCTTCCCCGAAATACGTTCTACGTTCTGCGTTCGGCGTTCTGGGAGCAGCGCCGAAAAATCCAATCAACTCAAAGTAGCAGGTCGGGCTCGGCCTACCATTTCCTTACCGCGGGGCGGGCTGTGCCTACCAATTCGGACGTCGGATGTCAGATGCCGGGACTGTCAGAAAATCGCTGCGGTGCTTCTCCTCCTACGTAGAAGTAGTGGGCTGCGGCCCAACGTTTGGGTTCTCCCGTTAACTCAAAGCTATCACGTACTTCCCGTCGGAAGCCGGAACGGTCATTTGCACCTCCGTTGACCTGTCTTCCGCCTCCGCCCTGAAGGTCCAGGTCCCCGCCGGCAGGCCGAAAAGCTTGAAGTAGCCCTCCCCGTCGGTTACCGTATATAACCCCCTTTCCTTTACAGTCACTTTTGCTCCACCAACTCCTTCGTCCGGGTCGCCCATTTCTACCACCCGGCCGCCAATGTGAAACGACTCCTCCCTTGTTTCGGGGAAGCCCTTATGTTCGTACGCCGCCGCCCTGGTTGAAACCGCAGGACCGGCAGGGAGTTCCGCTAAGTCAAACCCCACCGTAACGACAATGCTCAGCGCAGGCTTTATTTTATTGCCCACCGCCGTCCAGAATTCACCAAAATTTCTCGGGCCGTCCGGGTGCGCGGCGACTACCGGCAGCGGAGGTTCCTGTCCGGCCAGCGAGCCTTCGAGCAGGTCTTCGGGAATCGTCTGGTAACGCAACAAGGTACTTAAAACCAGGCTGAGCAGGTGGTGCTCCTCCAAGGCGGCGTCCACAGTAGCGGGGCTCCAAGCCGTTACAAGGTAGACGCAGTTAATGCGCACGGGCGGCTGTTTTACGGTCATAGTACCGTCGGGATGGCGCAGCAGCACTGGCTCATTGCTGCGGAGTTCTCTGTTTTCGTGGATGTCGTAAAGGTACAGATTGACCGTTTGCTTCTGCGTGGAGAGGCCTCCGGCCCATTTTTCATCCGGTCGTTCAAAGCTCAGGTCATAGCCGGCTTCGGGAAGCGGCACCCTTTCCCGCAGCAGCCTGGCGAGGGTTAAGTCAAGATCTCTCAGCACCCCATACCCTTCCCGCAGGCCGCTTTGAAACAGGCGTCAGAAGCGGGGAGTAAGAAGGCAGGTCAGCCCAAACAATAGAAGAAGTCTAATGAGGGAAAGATAGTTTTTTGAGACGGCTCCAACCTCCGGCACCCCACACCAACACCTGTTTCTAAGCAGCCCTAAATTTAGTCGCTTGCGATAAGCTTCGCATAGCTTTGTCAGGCGCCGCCGGCCGGTGCTCACGTACTTACATGTACGCTCTGCTCCGTCCCCCAGCACTCAAACTTGCTTTAGTAAAAAACAAGCGGTTTTCGCAACATTTAAAGTCTCTACGCAATTGCTACTTCCCAAGCTGAATTGAGTGCTGGGTTCCGCGCTCTGCTCGCTTCTCGCTGCGCTCCGACTGGCCGCTGTACAACGCTACCCTCTAAGTCGAGTCCGAAACCCGCATTCTGAAAATGAAAATTCCTACACGCTTAATTTAGCAGACTAAGAAAATTCTGTTATACGGCCTCGACCAGGCCTTTGTAACCGCCGAAATCCTCCTCGCGAACCGTCTTGCCCATCTTCTGCAGTTCTCTCTTGGCAGCCCTCAGCAGGTGTTTCATGCCGATCGCTTCTGCATCGTCGGCGGCCAAAAAGGCGGCATCCATGACAATGTTCTTGATGTTGCCGCCCGCGATCTTAAACTGCCCCGCCAAAAAAGCGAAGTCCACATCCCCGGCTACCGGTGCTTCCGGAGGGAAGAGGCCCTTCCATATAAGATAGCGGTGCTCTTCAGCCGGCATGGGAAACTCGACGATGAAGTGCAGCCGCCGCGTGAAGGCCTCGTCCATGTTCTTCTGCAAGTTGGTCGCTAAAATCACCACGCCGTCGTATTCTTCCATTCTTTGCAGCAGGTAGCCGGTTTCAACGTTGGCGTAGCGGTCGTGGGCATCTTTGACCTCCGTACGTTTCCCGAAAAGGGCGTCCGCCTCGTCAAAGAACAGCACTGCGTTGCCGCCTTGGGTCGCCTCGAAGATTTTCGCCAGGTTTTTCTCGGTTTCGCCCACATACTTGCTGACCACCGCCGACAGGTCAACCTTATACAGGTCTACTCCGAGTTCATGTGCTACTATTTCCGCCGCCATTGTTTTTCCGGTCCCCGACAGGCCGGTGAACAGTACCTTTAACCCCCTGCCCATAGAAAACTTGCGTTCGAATCCCCATTTCTCGTAAACAACGCTCTGGTGCCGGACCCGGCTGATAATGTCTTTGATTTGCTCCATCTGCCGCTCCGGCAGCACGATGTCCTGGAGCGTGTACCTCGGCCGGACCTTGAGCGCCATATTGCCCATGTCCCGGCTTGCCAGACTCCTGCAAGCAGCATAAATGTCATCGTATGAAACCCGGTGCCGGACCGGATCCCGCTGCATTGCGCAACCAACTGCGAGGCGCACCGCCTCTTTGATCTGCCCGGCAGTAAAAAGAAACCGGTTTGCAAGGGCGTTCAAATCAAAGCCGTCACTGCCGGCTTCTTGAGCCAAAACACCTTCCCAGATCTTCCGGCGCAGTTCGCTACCGGGCACAGTAAATGCTACCTCATGAAAAAGGTGTCCGCCAAAGTCTTCGTGAAGCCGCCACGGCGCCTCGCCTTCCATGAACGTCAACCACGAAAGTTCGCGCAGGACATGGAGCAACTCGAACCGGCCTTTAACTGCTTTCTCCTCGCTTTTCAACAATTCTTCAAAGCGTTCAAAACAAACCGCTGCCGGTACCAAGAGACTCTCCCTGAAAACAAGCCTGACAGCCGTTTCCAATTCGATCCCGGCGTTCAGCATCCCCTCCGTGTCCACAAGCAGGAGGGCCAGTTTCCATTCGCCGCACAACGCTTCAGCCGCGTTTGTTTTGCCTACCCCCCGGGGGCCGTAAAAGTAGAAAAGGAGTCCTTTTTCAAGCACTTCCGGAGAAACAAAAGGCAGACGGGAAAGCGCAGAGAGTTTCGCCTTCACTTCTTCCGGCAGAACAAGCGCTGAAATAGTTTGCTGCGGGTTGATCAGGCGGACAAAAGGACTTATCCTGTACTCCAAAGAGCTTAAACCACAAAGCAAGTCCACCATACGCTCGCTGATTGTAACCGAACGGGTTAAGAGGTTCCCCGCCGGGCCGTCATCAAATTCCAGCAGGCGGTATCTGATAAGCGGCGACTCCGGGGAAAAACACTGCCTGACACCGGCGGTTCCTACGGGCGTATCAGAGAGCAGTTCGCAAAGAAGTCCAACCGTGGGAGATCTGTTTCCGGGTTCGTTTCGGAGAAGGGCAAAAACTTGCGCACACCCGGGGTCAAGTTCCGGTGCAAGACAAAATAAAAGCGCTTCCTTTTCAATAGGGGTCAGTCCAAATACCTCGGAAACCCGGTCGATAGAAAGCGTGATGCCGTTACGTAGAGAAGCCTCTTTCTTCCTGCAAACTTCTTCCGTGAGAAGGGCGAGTACTTGTTCTGCCCCATCAGTCTCAAGCGAAAAGCCGTCGGCGTGGTTAGTGACAGATTCCGACTCCGAGTCATGCCGAAAAACCCTGCCGACAAAAGAGTCGTTCCGGACTTTTCTCAATAGCATTCGACATTTCAGGCATATCCTGCGCAATTCGTCGCGCAGGTACTGAGCATCATTTTCGTAGTATTCGTTCTTCATAATCCACCTTTCTGTTAAGGAGCAGCGGAACACTCCGGCAGGAAACTACAGGAAAAACATGTTTATTGCTAAGGTATATTAGCACAACCTAAAATCCAAGGTCAACCAAAATCTTTCCTCCAGAGAGTGAATTTAACAAATAATTAACCCGAATCTGAATCGCCGCAAGGCTTATCCTGCCAATTACCGGAGGAAACCGGTCAAGTGCACTCAACCCGGTTTACATTTGATATGACAAGCTGTTATTATTGAACCAATAAACAATTACCGGCTTGTGCACCTTCTCAGATGGAAGGAGTAGTGAACTTGAAGAAGCCGAAAGTAATGGGCTTCATTTATGTTCTGCTGGGTTTGTTCCTTGCACTCTCAGTTTCCGGCTGCCGGGAAGCCGTTGAGACAACGCCTCCTGAAAACCCTGCCGTTCCCAAACCCGACGAGATGTACGTTGTTACAAACAGCTATGTCGCCCGGGTAAGCGAAGATTCTCCCTGGTTCAACATCTTCTGGGGAGTCGCGGACAAGACCTGCAAAGCCGATGCAGGAACCAAAGAAACCAACTGGGAAAACAGCACCCGGTCCGAACAAAAACTTGCCCGACCGCCCCTCACAGGACTTGAAGAGTCCTTTAAACCCGGACAGGTGGTTCTTAAAGGGACCAGAGCCGGTCGATTGCAAAGCGACCTGGCAAGTACCGCCCTGATCTTGTGGTACAAGGAGACTTCGAGATTGTTCATAGAAGACGATCCCCTGCCGCAAGCAAAGCCTGAAGTATTCAAGCAAGAGATGGCGGCATTGGGTTACCCGATAGAAGAAACGGCTGGTGGAGCCATTTACTGGGTGCGTATGATGGTGATACGCCCGGGAACCGAAGCAAATAACGGTCCTTCATACACGCTGCTTGTTCAAAACTCGAAGCCGCCCCAGGCTTCATCCGGTTCCGACCCGAAGCTTTGGCAGGAAAACGCCTATTTTAACGGCTGGAAGTCCCGGCCGGTCGACACTGCAAAATACAACCCGAGAAACGACTTCAAGAAGCACCTGCCGCAGTTTGAAAAAAAAGTGGTGTACAAGGGCAGAAGCTTCTGGCTGGGCAGTTGCAAAGCCGGCGCTTGATTTCCTCTTTCACATCAGCCGCTCCTGGGCCAGGGCTGCGTAAGCAAGCGGGGAACGCAGGACTTCTTTCTGCTTCGGTGCTCCTTTGAAGGCGGAATAGATGGCATGCACCAGGCCGGGCAATTTTTTCTACTAAAACACAGTTGCTCTTCTCACAGTGACGCGCTGGTTTCGATCACCCGCATTGACTTCCACTTCCCCCGCAGGAAACGGGCCAGAAAAGCGAGCCCGAGGACGGTGATGTATACCGACGCCATAAGCCAGCCGGCGTAAATCCCGTTGCCAAGGAGGATTATGGTAACATAGCTTGGAAGGACGAGCACAAAGGCGGAAACGATAACGTTCAGCCACATCACATAGTGGGTATCGCCCGCGCCCTTCACTGCCGAGGCGAAGATGATGTTCATGGTGTCGAAAAGGGAATACACACCAACGAAGCGCAGCAGCACGACCACCAACCCCTTGATCTGGTCAAAGCTTTCGGAGTCGGCATTGGCTTCAAAAGGCAAGATAAAGACATGGGGCACAGAGACGTACAGCAACGATATTAGACCCATGTACAAAAAGGTTATATGAAACCCGGAGTAGGCGCTCCGCTCGGCGATCTCCGGCCGGTCCCTGCCGAGGTACTGTCCCACCAGCACAGACACCGCGATACCGCACCCCAGCATGGGCATAAACGCGATGGTATTGATATTGAATGCAATATTTGTAGCAGCAAGGTTGGTCGTCCCCAAAAAACCCATAATCAAAATGAACGCGGTGAACCCGGCGATATCCAGGAAGAAATGCACCCCGTTCGGCAGGCCGAAACGGACCATCCTTGCCAGCACTGGCCAATCGACCTGCCTTTTGCGCGTACAGTATTCTCTATTGTAAGCCTTTACCGACACCAGACTGAAAAACAGCAGGAAGGTAAAGCATCCGGCAAGGACTGTTGCAACCGCAGCCCCCTTCATCCCCCACTCGGGGAACCCCCACTTACCGAATATGAGGCAGTAGTCGAGAACCACATTCACCGCAGTCGCTGCCATATTCACCCACATTATCGTCCACGTCTTTCCCCGCCCGGCGTAGAAACCCGCTAATGCAGTTGATGCAAGTACAGGAAAAGAACCCATACACAAGATTTTGAAGTAAATGACTTCGTTTTCGATCACCGCCGTATCGTGTCCAATTAGTTCAAAAATTTGTCTCGAAAAAGGGGCGATCGCAAGCAAAATCAGGCCGCCTACCGCCGAAATGTATACGCCCTGCCATACCGTCGGCCCGATCATCTTATTCCTACCCGCCCCGTAATACTGAGCAACGAAGGTGTCCACGTAGCTCACCGTACCCAGGAAGATGCAAACGATAGTAAAGCTGAGCATCCCGGCAGGCATGGAGGCCGCGACCGCCGCCGGAGAGTACCAGGTCAGGAACATCCGGTCCACAAAATGCTGGACGGACCACATCCCGGTGGCCAGAATGAGGGGAACCGCCATGGTCAGGAACTCCCTGTACCCGCCATCGCACGACCAGCGCCAGGAAAGGAACCGGTGTACCCTGGTAGAAACCCTCGTGTAGCTTAGTGTGACATTATACCTTGTCAACAACAAACCTCTTTATTCTGCCGTTCGGCAAAATGATTGACTTGCTTGAAAACCTCTAATAGTGTACACCTCATGCTTAAAATCTTCAATGCCATATCAACGCATACGCAGCATTTGTCCGCGCCGATTCGGCCGATCAGCGTAATGTAGCACCCGAAAGCGATGACTGGCCCTACGTTGACAGATAAAGTAAGGGAAAAAGATAATCTGTAGAAAGCAAAACTACAGTTCTTGTATTGATGATCAACCCTAGGACTATTAAAATACTGCTCCGTAAAGTATGCCGAAAGTGTTAACTTGAAATGCGGGGACCTTTGCTCTTGCGTTGCGAAATGCGACCATTAAAACGGAAACAAACAGGTAACCATGTTAATATCATAATTCTTTACAATTCTTCAGGGTTGTCATGGAAAGAAAAGCGGTACTGCCGTTTTAGTAATAGAGGACCAAATTGCCGGGGCTCAAAGCAGGGTTCAGGTAGTCGAAAGGATCTGTACTTAGGACACGCTCCAGACGGCCCCGGCCGGGTGAAACCTCCTCGATCATAACAGGGACACCGCCGACGGCGCCTTCTCTGAAGCGCCTGGCGGGCTCCGACCCTTCCATAACCAGTTCCAGGGGAATGGGAGTATATAATATCATACATAAGCCCTCCTTTACTGCAGAAGGTTTTCTTGCTGAACCCGGTATTCGCCGACCAACTCCCGGAGCTTCGCGAGCGCCCGGCCGAGACCGCCCACCTCGTTGATAAGCCCGCACTCTACGGCCTCCCGTCCTATCAAAACCGTACCTATATCCCGCGCAAGCTCCCCGCTGCGGAACATCATCTCCCGGAGCCGCCATTCCTCTATCCGGGAGTGGCGCACGACAAACCGCACCACCCGGTCCTGCATCTTCTCGAGGTACTCGTAGGTCTGCGGCACACCGATCACCAGTCCGGTGAGCCGTATCGGGTGGATCGTCATGCTTGCGGTTTCGGTGATGAACGAGTGCCACGCCGAAACCGCCACGGGCACGCCGATGCTGTGCCCGCCGCCGAGAACCAGGGAGACCGTAGGCTTCGACATCGAGGCCACCATTTCAGCGATGGCCAAACCGGCCTCCACGTCACCGCCGACGGTGTTCAAAATAATCAGCACCCCCTCAATGTCGGGGTGCTGCTCGAGCGCCACCAACTGCGGCAGGATGTGCTCGTATTTGGTAGTCTTGTTCTGCGGAGGAAGCACCATGTGTCCCTCAATCTGCCCCACAATGGTGAGGCAGTGGATGTTACTGCTTACCTGCGGGAGCACCGCAGCGCCTATCTCCCGGAGCTGCGCCAGCGCCGGACTCTGTTCTTTTTCTGACTGACCTTCCCTGCGTGGATCGTATGCCACAGCCTTCCTCCCCCTGGGTGAAATGTTTCCCTAACTTGTTAAGTTTTATTATCTGTTATTGTGATCATCAGTAAACACAAAGCGCTTGTTAGGAGGCGTTGTCATATACTTTCTTAGCTGCCGCTCTCCTCTCGGCTTCACTCATCACTTTCTTTAGCCGTTACGCGGGCTTCCCAGTCGAAGCCCGGCCTCTGGGTGATTACACGCTGGGTTGAGGTGAACGGCTTCCATTGCTCGCCGGTTTCGCTCATGTTGAAGGTGCCTACGTGCTCCACGGTGACAGCCGGGACCATAGGTCATGCCATCCACCATACCATAATTTGTATTAAGTCTTTTATTTCGACAGTCCTTGCCATTTTTCCTCCAAGTGCCTTTCTGTTGGGGAAAAACAGGTCCCAGCAGTTATCCGTGCTAAATATGGTGTTGAAACCCTTTTGCAAATTAGACTGCTTTGGTCCAACCAAGGGAAACACCTACCTGATGCGATACCGGTGACCCGCCAAGTTACTCACCGAGGGCGTTCTTTAATGGGTAGATCCGGCTGCTCAATAAGCTGCCTTAGTGATTAAGCCTAAAATTTTCGCGCAGCGTGCCGATAAAAATTGCATACTTCTTAGAGGAGGATCGAACATGGCAGCAAAGTTTTCAATAGGTGAAGCGATTGAGTTCGGTTGGAAGACGATGAAAAGCAACCTCGGATTTTTTGTTGCACTCCTGATCATCGTGGCAATTATCGAAATGGTTCCGGAAGTCATCAGTGAGATAACAAGAGAAAACCTCCCCGCCGTGGCACTACTTGCAGACCTTCTTTCCTTCGTTGTGCAGATGGTGATCGGGATGGGGGTGATCAAAATCGCCCTCCGGTTCTGCGACGGCGAAAAGGCCGGGTTTGCAGACCTTTTTTCCTGCCTGTCCCTTTTCTTCAGGTACTTATTCGCCGGGATCCTGTATTGTTTAATAGTGCTTGCCGGTACGATTTTGCTTGTTGTTCCCGGGATAATCTGGGGTATTCAGTACCAGTTCTTCAGCTATTTTATCATTGACAAGAAGACCGGTGTAATCGAATCCTTGAAAAGGAGTTCCGCAATCACCAAAGGCTCCAGGTGGAATCTATTCCTTTTCGGGCTGCTGCTTGCGCTCATTAATATACTCGGGATGTTGGCCCTGCTGATCGGACTGTTCGCTACCGTTCCGACCACCATGGTCGCTAACGCATACGTCTACCGCAAATTGGCGGTCCAGGCAGAAGCAGCGCAAGCGCCGGCGGTTTCCGTCATTGAATAACAAAACGCTTAAGCAGTGCCACAACAGTAAACTTTTCTTTAAATCACGGGGGATTTCGGTTAAAATCTTCTCAGACTTTTTCGAGATTGCGGGGGTTGTAGTCTCTTGCGGCTTATCGTTGGTATAACCGGCGCTTCGGGGGTCATTTACGGGATATCCCTGCTCGAGACGCTGAAAAAACTTGGCGTAGAAACACACCTGGTTCTCAGCGGGCAGGCCGAAGGCATAATCGCGGTGGAGACCGCTTATACAGCCGGCGATGTGCGGGCGCTCGCGTCTTGCGCTTATTCCGAAAACGATTTCGATGCGCCGCTGGCCAGCGGTTCGTTTTTACACCAGGGGATGGTTGTCGCGCCGTGCAGCATGAAGACCCTCGCGGGTATCGCAGCGGGGTACGCACAAAACCTTATCCAGCGTGCCGCCGACGTAACCATCAAAGAGGGGCGGCGTCTCGTGCTTATGCCGCGCGAGTCTCCCTTTAGCGCCATCCACCTCGAAAACATGCTGAAGCTGGCCCGCCTGGGGGTAGTCATTGCCCCGCCGGTACCGGCCTTTTACCACGGGCCGGAAACCATTGCCGATCTCGTCGAGTTTTCCGTCGGCCGCATTTTGGATCTTTTGGGTGTAGAAAATCAGCTTTTCAAACGGTGGGGCGGAACCTCAGGCTAAGTCATGGAAAGTCCTGAGTCAGTTACACGTCTCGAGTTCCTAGTTCTTGTGTTGGGAATATTAGATTCGGCAGGGTGGGCCAGAAACGCTTTCAATTGCCGCAAGTTTGTCTCACTTCCTTAAAGCTTAAAAATGATCAGCAGATCTAACTTCCCACTTACCACTTCCAATTTGGTGGACACAGCCCACCCTACATCTATATCAACTAACTGAATATGCTTCCGGTCGTGATGAACTTGAGTACCGCGATTCTTACTGTTTTTGCTCGAATACCTCTTCCCAGTTAACCCTGCCGGTGAGCTGCATTATTACAAATAGGGTTACAATCGAGAGAATAGTAACCGCCAATCCGGTGTAACCCTGGAAGAAAAACGTATAGGAAAAAACCACGAGGTAGACAAACTGCGAAAGCCCGACCTCGACAAAGGCGAACCTTTTGCCTACCACCAGACGCATGTAGGAGACCACCAGGAAGATCGACACCAGAGAGCAGACTATGAAAGCGGCGTGAATCGAAATGTGGTCGACCAGATAGGCAAGCAGCAGGTGGAAGCTGAAGAACGCCGCACAAACGAACAGGTAGTTCATCGGGTGGATCTTTACCGAACGCAGACTGGTGATAATGAAAAGTATAAATAGGAAGAAGAAAAGGGACACCGGCGCGAAGTAGCTCACACTGGCTACCCACGGACCAGGGTTAAGCTTTTTCGGCATCTCCATGCCTATTTTCACCCCGGTCAATAGGTTCGAGTACTGCCAAACCAGTTGCCAGCCTTTGTCGGTCTCAACTTTTGTTGTCGGCGAGATGCTGTTCTGCGGGAAGTCGATCTTTTTGAAGTCCGTGTTCATCGTCAAGGCGAAATTCTTTATCTGACTAACGTCATCACCGAAGTCGTACCACCATTCGTCCATTCCCTGGGAATTGTACGAGACCGAGAAGTTTTCGGCCTGACCGGGTTTAAGTTTCGCCGTGCCGGTAACCCTCCCGGCTTCTACCTGCAGGTTTTTAACCTCTATTCCTCCGATCAGAAAGCGAAAATCGTCGTAAATGGCCCCGCTGTTGGGAAATTCGAAGTCGAAGAAGACCTGGCGTTCTTCGCCGGTGTCATTGACGACTTTATAATTGCCGTCAAAGCCGACATGATAGGTTGAATACCACAACAGGCCCTTTCTGCGGTAATCGACTTTTAGATCGACGTCTATTTGGCTTCCCGCAATCGGCAGGAAACGCGTCGTTTTTTCAACCTTGGTTTCAATGACAGTCTTTGAATCGACGGTTTTTTCAACTTTTGTTTCCTTTGTGATTTCGTAACGGACGGTGGGAGCTTTTTGCCGCTGGGCTGTCCCCCACAACTGCCCAACTTCAGATTTGAGTCTTTCGTCCTGCGTAGCCGTTCTTGTCTGGACGGTACCGCCCAAGACAATCCACGCGAGTGCGGTCCCTATGAAGATGATTATCAGGGGCAGGATCTGTCTGCCCATTGTTTAGCCTCCCAGAGAACTCAAAAATGCCAAACAGCAAACCGGTTCATCATAAAGGTGGCAAAACCGAAGTAAATCAACATGCTGCAGACGTCCATCAACGTGGTGATGAAAGGCCCGGACGCCAGTGCGGGATCCACGCCGAAACGGTTGATAATCAGCGGTACGAAACTCCCAATCACAGCGGCGATTACCATGCTCAAGGCAAGCGATACCCCGACGATTAGACCGATTAACGCTTCCCTCTGCCATGCATAAGCAACCACGGCGATAATGATGCCGGAAACCAGCCCAACGACCAGTGCCACCTCCACCTCTCCAACGATCACCGCAACCACTTCCCGGGGGCTTACCTCGCCTGTCGCCAGCCCCCGCACAACCACGGCCAGGGTTTGCGTTGCCAGGTTGCCCGGCCCGCCTGCCATTACGGTGATGAAAAAAGCCAGCGCTGTCACGGCGCTTAGTGTCGTGGAAAAGTTGGCGATTACGTTACCCGCCAGGAGCCCGCCGAATAAAAGCACAATCAGCCAGGGCAAACGCTTGCCCGCGCGTTTGAGTACCCCGGTGCCGAAGTACCGTCCCTCGTACTCTATGTTGGCCAACCGCAGGATGTCTTCGGTCGCCTCTTCTTCGAGTACGTCGAGGATGTCGTCAACCGTCACGATGCCGAGCAGTTTCTGCGCGTCGTCCACTACCGGAACGGCCAAGAAGTCGTACTTGGCTACCACGCGGGCCACTTCCTCCTGGTCGGTGCGGACATTGACACTGACAACCTCCGTGCGCATAACATCTCCGACACGGGTGGAAGGCGCGGAGAGAATTAACTCCCGCAGGGAAACGACACCTACAAGCCGGTTCTGTGCGTCAACAACGTAAACATAATAGACCGTTTCTGCATCCGGGGCGGTGGCGCGCAGACTGTTGATGGCCTCCTGTACCGTCATGTCTTTTTTGACGGAGACATACTCGGTGGTCATGATGCCGCCGGCGGTTTCGGGTCCGTGTTCGAGGAGTTCCTGGACGTCTTCTGCTTCGGACTTTCCCATCAGGGAAAGAAAACGTTCCCTTTCCTCCTGGGGCATTTCCCCGAGCAAATCGACGGCGTCGTCGGGGGACATCTCCCGGAGGATTGAAGCAGCCCGCCACTCTCCTAAACCTTCGAGCAGTGCGGCGACTTCCGCGCGGTCAAGCTCGTAGAGCACTGCGGCTGCCTTGGCAGGCTCGCACATCCGGATGATCTTGATTTGCTGGGGCAGGTTTAGTTCCGGCAGTACTTCCGCAAGGTCGGCGTAATGCGCCTCGCGCAGAAACCGGCGCAGTCCTTCTGTCGGACCGGCGGCGAGAAAGTTTTGTAGCTGTGTCAGTGTATCATTTTGTTCAACAGGCATTTTCCCGCTCCCAAAAAGAAGGGCCTTCATTAGTTGTGGGAAGGCCCCCGGAATCGCTTTGCCCTTATTCACTTTAGCAGTTTCGGGAAGTGATGTCAATTTGTAAAGACACTTCTTACAAGCACTGTTATCTAATCAGGCCGGTAGCCGAACTGGCGCAGAAAGGCTTCGCTCCTACGCCAGTCGGGCCTTACTTTAACCCATAGGTCCAGGTAAACCCGGCGGCCGAAGAGTGCTTCTATTTCCTCCCTGGCGAGCCGGCCGATGTTCTTTAGCATCCGGCCGTGTTTGCCGACCAGAATCCCTTTGTGCGACTCTTTCTCCGTGTAAATCACTCCCCGGATAAACAGCAGGTCTTCGGAGCGGGGAGTGATCTCCTCGACGGCAACCGCCACGCCGTGCGGGAGTTCTTCCCGGGTGAGTTGCAACACCTTCTCGCGCACAAGCTCCGCTATCACCGTCTGCTCCGGCTGATCGGTCACCGTTTCCGGCGGGTAGTATTGCGGTCCGGGCGGTAAGTGGGCTACTACTTCTGACACCAGCCGCTCGGTGTTTTCGCCCGTCATCGCAGAGACCGGAATAATGGCGGCGAACCGGTGCTTTTGCTGCAGGTCGTCGATCAGCGGCAACAGGGATTCTTTCGGCACAAGGTCAATTTTATTAATGCATGCGAAGACCGGCGTTATAACTTCTTTGAGGCGTTGCAATATAAAAGTGTCACCCGGGCCGAAGGGTGCATCGGCTTCGAGGATAAAGAGAATAAGATCAACCTCTCTAAGGGTATTGAGCGCGGTCTTCACCATGTATTCGCCGAGTTGGTGCCGCGGCTTGTGGATGCCGGGCGTATCCAGAAAGACTATCTGGGCGTCGGGAAGGGTCAAGATGGACTGTATCCGGTTTCTGGTTGTCTGGGGCTTGTCGGAAACAATAGCTACCTTCCGGCCCACCAGGCGGTTGAGGAGTGTCGATTTGCCGACGTTGGGCCGGCCGACAATGCTTACGAACCCGGACCGGTGCTCTTTCCGATTCATACCCCAAAGGCGTGCGGCAGGAGTGCCGCCAATTCCTCTTCACGATATTGTCCCTGTTCGTTTACCATTAGGACCCGCATTTGCGGACCGAACTCATACAGTACCTGGCGGCAGGCGCCGCAAGGCGTACAGAAGCCTTGCCCTTCCCAGGCGACGGCAATAGCGACAATATCCCGGCGCCCTTCGGTTACCGCTTTCGCCACCGCCACCCGTTCAGCGCAGATCGTAAGCCCGTAGGAGGCATTTTCGATATTCGCACCGGTAAAAACACTCCCGTCTCCGGTCTTGACCGCCGCACCGACCCGGATACCGGAGTATGGAGCATAGGCCTTTTCTCTGGCCGCAAAAGCCCGGTCTATCAGGTCTTCATAAGACATCGTCCCGACCTCCGAGGTCTTTGACTATTTCCTCTTCCAGAACACTCATTTTCGCAGCCTCTTCGTCGGTTTCATGATCGAAACCCAGGAGGTGAAGCGTCCCGTGAACAGCCAACTGTACCGCTTCTACGGTCAGATCATGCCCGGCGGACTCGGCCCAGCGCGCAGCCGTTTCCAGCGAAATAACCACGTCGCCGAGGAGCAGTATCTTACCCCCGTCCTCCTGTACTTCTTCGTTCATCGAAAACGAGAGGACATCGGTGGGTTCGTTCTTATCACGATAACGGTAGTTTAGTTCCTGCATTACTGTATCGTCGATGAAAGTTACGCTGAGTTCCACCCTTTGGTCGATCCCCTGTGCGGACAGGACCGCCTCAGCCGCGCGTTGGACGGCCAGCGTCAGCTTGTCCGTCACCGGTACCTTCGACTGCAGGTTTTGGACTATCACCGCCATTGGACTCCTCCTTTCCCGTCTCCCGGGGGTATTCGAGCCGGCTGTGGAAAATACCGCTTAATACGCGTGCGAAGGCCCCGGCAATCAGGTTCAGATCACGAAAGGTCAGCGCGCATTCTTCAAGCTGCCCGTCCTGCAGCTTGTCCTTTATTATACGCCGCACCAGCCCTTCGACCTGGCCAGGCATGGCTTGGTCCATGGAGCGAACGGCTGCTTCGACCGCATCGGCAAGCATCACAATGGCGGCTTCGCGCGTTTGCGGCTTTGGGCCCGGGTAACGGAAATCCTTTTCGCTTACCGCATCCTTTTGGTCCGTTTCGAGGGCTTTCTTGTAGAAAAACCCCACCATGCCGGTGCCGTGGTGCTGTTCGATAATCTCAATAATTTTTTCCGGGAGCTTATACTCCCTTGCGACCTCCACACCGTCTTTCACATGGTTGGTGACAATTAATGTTGAAAGCGTCGGGGCAAGCTTGTCGTGCGGGTTATCGTGCCCCATTTGGTTCTCCACAAAAAAGTACGGCCGCCTCAGTTTTCCGATGTCGTGATAATAGGCACCCGTCCGAACGGTCAGCACGTCCGCGCCGATCGCCTCGGCAGCGGCTTCTCCCAAATTGCCGACAATTATGCTGTGGTGATAAGTACCCGGTGCTTCCATCAGGAGCCGTCTGAGCAGCGGTTCTCCCGGATTGGTCAGCTCAAGGAGCTTGATCGGCGAAGTAATTCCGGAAAGGTATTCGACTACGGGCAAGGCACCGTTTGTTAAGATTGAGGAAAGCAGGCCGTTTATGAGACCAAACCCGATGCTTACCGGCAGAAGCACCAGGAAAGGCGTTTCCGACGTAAGCCCGACCGCCAGCGATGCCATGATCGCCGCACCGCTGACGTATAGGCTCGCACGCACCAGGTCCCCCCTCCGGCTGAGCCGTGAAACACTATAAACACCGGTGATACCCGTAAGAAAACCGGCCAGGGCAAACCGCAGTTCGTTTCCGGTCATTATGCCGGTTAGAACCGCGGTGATAACCACCGCGACAACCGCAATTCGGGAATCGAGCAATATGGCGAGAAGCATCCCGGCGGTGGCCACTGGTATGGCGTAACCAAGCTGGCTGCTTATTTCAGGTCCCTGGCGGACATTTATCGCCAGGATTATCTTGGCTACAAGCAGGACGCTCACAATCACCAGGGCAATCAGGTAAAGGTACGCCGGTTCCAGGTAGACGTCCCTGTGCTGCTGGTAAATATAGTAGAAAAGTGTCCCGACCAGGAGAACCACCACTAAAGCGACTCCCAAGAGCGCCCCAAAAGGCGGGCTGGTGCGGTAAAGCCCAACTGCGTGGAGCTTGGCGATGTGTTCCGCGGTGACCACTTCCCCTTCGCCGATTATTTTTTCGCCGGTCCGGATCGTTATTTCTATCGGCTCAACTGCGTCAGCCGCCTCTTTCTGCAACATTTCAGTGCGGGCGGCGTTATAAAACTTGTTGGGCCTCAGGGTGTGCTTGTTCAGCGCTTGCGCCAGGGCCTTTTCAGCCGGCTCGAGGGGAAGCATGTTGATGCGCTCGGAAACGGTCTTTCGCGCCTGCTCCAAGTCTTCCTGGCGTACGCCGTCCGCCATGAGCTGTTCCACGATGCGAACAAGCTCCCGGTTGAGCTGCCTCAGCTTAGACTCCGGCGTTTGCAGCAATGCTTTTATCGTACCGTCCTGAAGTGAAAACGGCAGGGCTTCCCTTAAAGCTGCTTCCTTGCTCTCCTCGTCCTTATCCGGGTCGTTGGATACCGCGATTACCGTCCCGATTGTGTCACTGATGTCCCACTTGATCGATTCCAGTACTTTGGGGTCGATGTCATATATTTTCGGGACCTTGCTTGCGGCTTCGCGCCGGAGTTCCTCTGTTTTTGCTTCATCTTCGAAAACCACCGAGCGCGGCGCTTTTATCGTACGGGGGGCGACCTCCCCGACATCCAGGCTGACACTCTCCGGGTAAAACTGAAACGCGATCAGAAGCATAAGGGATAAAAATAAAAACAGGCCCGCGCCAGCCCGTTTAACCCCGGGTTGATTGAAAAACTGTTTAAGGTTGTTCGTAAAAACGCCGGCTTTTTCAGCCAAGCGAGTGAACACCGAATTCACTCCTTACCCGCTGTGTCTTCCGATGCCTCGTACGCACGGATGATCTCCATCACCAGCGGGTGCCTTATGGTATCGGCTCCGGTAAGATACTGAAAAGAAATACCCTCGATGCCGCTCAATATCTGCTGGGCCACGATCAGCCCCGATTCTTGTCCTCGCGGCAGGTCGGTCTGCGTAATGTCGCCCGTAATTACTGCTTTAGACCCGAAACCCATCCGGGTAAGAAACATCTTCATCTGCTCAGGGGTCGTATTCTGAGCCTCATCCAGAATGATAAAGGCATCCTCTAAGGTCCGGCCCCGCATGTATGCAAGCGGAGCGATTTCAATGACCCTGCGTTCAAGATAGCGTTCCGTGTTTTCCAGGCCCAGGAC
The DNA here is from genome assembly GCA_040757355.1 of Bacillota bacterium. Taxonomy (GTDB): domain Bacteria; phylum Bacillota; class Desulfotomaculia; order Desulfotomaculales; family Ammonificaceae; genus DTYU01. The sequence continues at coordinate 78,513 of JBFLWY010000005.1, forward strand.
GTCATATAAGCTGTCATAAAGCGGTCTGAGGTAGGGGTCCACTTTTTCCTCAAGACCGCCCGGTAAGAACCCGAGTTTCTCACCCGCTTCGACTGCAGGCCGCGTCAGAATGATCCTGCTGATTTTTTTCTGGCGGAACCATACCACCGCCATTACGACGGCAAGATAGGTCTTTCCTGTGCCGGCGGGTCCGATCGCAAAGGTGATATCGTAGTGCCGCATCGCATCTACGTAGCGACGTTGCCCCGGGGTTTTCGGACGCACCTGTTTGCCGCGCGGGGTGGTCAGCAATATGTCCCTCGGGGCTTCCGCATCCGGTCCCTCGCCGCTTTTTACCGCCTGGACCACGCGGTTTACCTCATTAACGCTGACTTCGCCAAGGGTGCGGAAAGTGCTTTCAAGCCGGCGCAATACCTGTTGCCCCTGTTCCACTTGGGACGGTGTCCCGATAAGTACAAACTCGCCCTCCCGTACAACCAATTTGACTCCGGTAGCCTTTTCAATGGTTTTCAGGTTCTCGTCGAACCGGCCCAGTATTTCCATGGCCGCAACCGGGTCTTGGATCGGAACCCTGACCTCGATTTCTTCCAATCAGCAACTCAGACTCCTTTCACGGATTAAATTCACGAATGGTCCCGATATCTTCAAGAACCTCTGCCTTTAGTCTTACTCTAACTATATCCTCAGGCCGTGCTGTGCGAATCTCTTCAACCTTTTCCCGCAGCAACTGATACTGATCCGGTAAGGAAGACGCTAATGCACGCCGCGCTTCTTCCTCTGCAACCTTCCTGGCTTGGGCGCGGGTTCGGTTTTTCTCAAACCGAACAAGCTCAATGTATTCTTTCTTTATCAATTCCACGGGAGCGCCGAAATTCCTCCATTGCAGAGGTCGTTTTACCGTCAGCCGGACTTTGTAGCAGGTAAAAGGAGGCCGTTTAGGACCGTGGACGGTGAACTCGCGGCTGCCCCACTTCAGTACCCTTGCCCGCACGGTCCGTCCCGGGCGCTCGCCTGTTTCTTTGAGCGGTACTTCGCCGTACCCCTCATACCAGACCCGTGCTCGCACAATTCCCTTTGCCCTTGTATAACGAGGCAACCCAGGTACTACCCCGGCTTCACCTTCACCGCCAGGAACAATTTCCCCTGAGATTAGTATTTGTCCAGGCAGTACGGTATCACCTTCTTTCACCACCGGTTGACCCTCCAATACGAGAAGTTCCTTGATGAGTCCTACTTTACGAGCAACGATATGTGCCGGACCTTTCGAGATTTCGCTCGGCATCTTCTTCTCTACAATGGTAACCAAAGCCTTGCTGCCTTGAATCTCCACCCCGACCCAGGCTATGGTCGGAAAACGCTCTAATAAAGCTTGCTCGATCTCTTTCCCGTTTACCCTCCACCTGGGAGTACCTGTTTTAAGCCCGCATTCCGCGGCAGTCCTGAGTATTGCAGCGGGGTCCGTCTTTTTTGTGCCTGAGACTTCAACCACCCATACGAATGAAAAGAACAAGCAGACCGCCGTCAGAAAAAAAAGCGCACCTCCGTAAAGGGCCTTTCGCCGTCTCGCCTGCCATATGAAGAAGGGAAGGCCTACCTTTTGGCGCACGGTGAAACGGTTCCCTGTGTGCCGTGCAATGTGACGGAGAGCACCGACTGCGCCCAGACGCACACGCAGAAGGACCCTGCCCCTGCCCAGATATTTAACGTCCCAAAACCTTATCCCTCTGGTGACGGCCATGTTTATGAACCGTTCAACCGATTTTCCTTCTACCAGAAGAAAGACGTATCCTTTCAGGTAAGAAATCAGCCGCAATTTAACCCTCCTTCATCAGATGTCGGTCGTCGGACGTCAGACATCGGACACTGATTAAAATTACCTTTTTAGCGATTTATTTTTAAACAAACGCAACCCCGTGGATTTCCCCTTCGATGATTATCTCGTCCTCGAGAATGCTCCTTAGGACCAGATTGCCGCCTGAAACGGCTACTTCGCCCGCCTGAACCAGGATCCGGACCATGTCCGGGCTGTAAGCTACAATCCCTCGGTGGTTCTCAACCAACACATGAATATTCCCTGTAATAACTATTTTGGGAAGGTCCAGTGCAACTTCACCGGGTAGTTCCAGGGTTGCGGCTGCCTTTCTTTTTACCTGTTCACGCACTTCGCGCCAGCGCATGTTAATTCCCCCTAAAAGGTGACAGTCCGGGTTCGTCCAGGTTTAAGTATTCCTGGTAGAATCTCTATGCCTCCGGGAGGGATAAAAATTAAAAAGTTGCCTTTTTAAAGGCAACTTTTATTTACTTGGTGTCCTATCGTTCGCTAACTAAATGAGCGCCGCCGCCTGCGAGCCGCCTCTGACTTCTTTTTACGCCGCACGCTTGGTTTTTCATAATGCTCGTGGCGCCGGGCTTCAGCTAAAATACCAGCGCGCTGACACGTTCGCTTAAAACGCTTCAAGGCGCTGTCCAATGTCTCGTTCTTGCCCACCTTAATTTCTGCCATACCATCCCTCCCTCCGCTTTATGAAGTACCAAAAACACGGAGGTACAATTACATCTTCTCATGCGTACAAATCGCATTACTAAAAGGTTTCCCGTTTTTGAACAATAAAATATTAGCCGAAAATTTAAAAACTGTCAACTATCCGGGAGGCCATCCGAGAGGACGTCCGGCGATGAGGTGGTAGTGAAGGTGGAATATTAATTGTCCCCCACCACGCTGGCAGTTTGCCACCAAACGGAAGCCTTTTTCTGTCAGACCGAGTTCTTGGGCAATGTGAACCACTGCTTTATGAAGCCTGCCAACAAGGACTTCATCTTCCGGTTCCATCGCAAAAAAAGTGCTGATATGCTTTTTGGGGATGATAAGGATGTGCACCGGAGCTACAGGGTTGATATCTTTAAAGGCAAGGATTAAATCGTCTTCATAAACTACGGTGGCTGGAATCTCTTTCTTTACAATTCTACAAAATAGACAATCTTCCACACCCTACACCTCCGGCTGTATTTATTCCACATTGATTATTAAAATCCTGCCAAAAAACAAACAAAATTCCACTGTCAACGCTCAGTTTATTGAAATTTTGCCCGATATTCGACCGTGGAGGACGTTTCCTTGTACTTCAGTAATCACGACATTTACCATCAAGCCGGACAGGGCGCCGTCAGCTTTAAACACTACCGGCAAGTAGTTTTCACTAAGCCCTTCCCACAATTCAGCAGCGTTTTTTCCTTCAACGAGGACGGTTACCCTTCGGCCTTGAAACCGTTTGGCGTACGAGTGTGCCAGGCCGGTGCCTGTGTCGAGCATTATCTTAAGGCGCTGTTCTTTTACCGTTCCGGGCACCTGGTCGGGGAACCGGGCAGCCGGGGTTCCGGGACGGGCAGAAAACTTAAAAACATGCAGTCCGCTGAAACCTATGCTGCGAACAAAAGAGACCGTGTTGGTAAAAGCGGATTCGGTTTCACCCGGAAAGCCGACCATTACGTCAGTGGTTATGGCGATATCCGGAACCCGCTTGCGGAGAGACTGCACCGCCTCCCGGTATTCGGCAGCGGTATAGCGCCGCCCCATGCGTTGGAGAACGGCATCGTCCCCGCTTTGTAAGGGAATGTGGAGGTGCGGACAAAACCGCGCGTCCTCCGCCAGCAGTTCGACCAGGGCAGGCGACACCTCTTTGGGTTCAATCGAACTGAGCCTTAACCGGCAAAGACCCGGCAGTTTTAAAATCTGCGAGATAAGTCCGGGCAAATTTACAGGTGTTTGCAGGTCAATGCCGTAATGTCCGATATGAATACCCGTAAGTACCAGTTCTTTGAAACCGGCGTCGAGCAACCGCCCCGCTTCCCTGAGCACCGCATCCGGCCGCCGGCTCCTAAGGGGACCGCGTGCGTAAGGGACCACGCAAAAGGTGCAAAAATCCCGGCAGCCTTCCTGAATTTTGAGGTATGCACGCGTCCGGGAGGTAAAAAGGGCAGGGAGTTCCTCAAATTCACATCCTGCAGGAAAATCCTTAACGGCAATCACCTGGCGACCTGTTGTCATTGCCTCTTCGACGAGGTCAACCAGCTTGTCTCGTCCTACGGTGCCTATCACCACATCAACGCCGGAAATACCCGCTACCGCTTCCGGGTCTAACTGCGCATAGCAGCCGGTGACCACCACTACTGCGCTAGGGTTTCTGCGGACGGCCCGCCGTACCGCCTTACGGGATTTTTGGTCCGCCGTCCGGGTGACTGTACAAGTGTTTATAACGTAGACGTCGGCAACGGTTTCAAAGTCCTCTACCACCTTGTACCCCCGCCGGGCGAACAACGAGGCCAAGGCCGCGGATTCATATTGGTTTACTTTACAGCCCAGCGTATATAACGCTACAGATTTCATCGTAACCTACCCGATCTCCCCAAAGGTGTACATAACCAAGGCCAATGTAGTAATTCCGGCTGTTTCCGTGCGGAGGATCCGCCTGCCCAAGGTAACGGTTATAATACCCCGTGCTCGCGCTGCATCCACTTCCGAGAGGCTGAACCCCCCTTCCGGCCCGATAAAGATCGAGACTGCCCTGGGACTTTTCCCGGTCAGACATTCACGCAGTGAAACAGCCTCTTCACCCTCCCAAGGCAGAATCCCGAGATGTAAAAGTGAAGAAGATCCATTTTTATCCCTGGGAACGAGCAGGTTCAACGCATCTTCGAAAGACATTACCGGCTCTACTTCAGGAGCTACCGTACGGCCGCATTGCCGCGCAGCCTCAATTGATATCTTCCGCCAGCGTTCCCGTCGTTTTGCCCCGCGCTCTGCATTAAGACGCACCACCACGCGTTCCGTAACAACCGGTACTATGCGCACTACCCCCAGTTCGGTGGCCTTCTGGACAACAAGATCCATTTTATCCCCCTTCGGGACGGCCTGGAACAGGGTAACCGCAAGTGAGGGCTCCGTAGCAGATTGAACCTCCCCAACAGTATCGAGGTATAAATTTTTACCGTCTGCCCTTTTTATCACTGCCCTGAAAGCCCGCCCTTTACCGTCCAGGACCGTTAACGTGTCCTGAGGGCCCAACCGCAGCACACGTGTAATATAGTGTGCGTCCTCTCCGGTTATAAACAGGGTATTACCATGCCATTGTTCCCGCGGCACGAAAACCCTGGTCAATGCTTTCTCCCCCCTGAATAGTACTGCAGTATCTTCCAGGATTACCATCTGCTGAAGCGGCCCCTGCTGTTATCACTAAGGCGCTCAGCGCTCAGTTGGTAGTTACTTTTTACTAATGCATATCGTAACCCCCGGCTAGCCTCACCGACCGTGCGCAAACACAACTCTGAGTGCTGGGCATGGGCTACTCCTCCGGTTAAGTATACCACAACACTTCAGTTTTAACGTAAAACTAAAAAGCCCACAATTCGTAGGCTTTTCGTGTTATCCAATGCTTTTCAAGAAAACCAGACGGGGAATAGTGCCGTTAAGCAGAAGGCTTACTGGAAAAACAAATTGCGGTAGAACCGGTTACTTCTTGGAGAAAAGGGCCTCATAGCGGCGGTAAGACCACTTCTTTTCAAACGGTACAGCAGTTTTACCGTTCTCCTTCTCACCGGCGCTAGTCGGCATCGGTGGTTGATCCCAAAGATCGCGTCTGCAGTGAGGACAGATCCAGGAACCTTTATCAGCCGCGCTGTACGACCATTTGCCGCAAGTCGGACATTTCTTTGCGAACACGGTAACCCACCCCTTAAGCTGATCTTGCTGTCGTGAATCTCCGTACCAATTTCATCATTTCTTTATCTTTACAAGGAAAATCAATACACAGTTATAATTATTTTGGTGCCGTAAAGCCCCTTTGTCAAGAAAAAATTTGTCAAACTGGAACATAAAATTTTGTTCAAAAGTGATAAACTATTAAATTAATTGTATTAAGAGGTGGGACATGAATCTATCAGACCGGCTCAAAACGCTGCGAAAATCCAAAGGATGGACCCAAGAAGAACTTGCTGCTCGAACCGGTGTGACCAGAGATACCATCGCTGGCTACGAATCGAAAGTAAAGCGCCGACAACCCAATCCGGACATGCTCATAAGATTTGCAAAGACCTTCGGTGTTACAGTTGATTATCTTTTGGGATTGACAGACAACAGCATAGCCGAAGAAAGGGCCGAGTATAATACAGGCATCAACTCGGAACAGATTATGATTCTTGTTCCCTGCGGCTCCGGTCGTTTTGAAATCCGGCCCGCCGGGGACGAACTGGTACAACTGATTAAAGCTTGGCTGGCCCAGCAACAGCATTCGAAAAAGCGATAGCTGTCCCAACTAGGAAGTCGAGTGAGTAATTACGGAATAAAATAAACCTCCCCATGCGGGAGGTTTTTACTGCTGGTAGCGCTAACGGGATTCGAACCCGTGTCTCCGCCTTGAGAGGGCGGTGTCCTGGGCCCCTAGACGATAGCGCCGTTCGGTTGTCAGTTGTGTTTCTTAATTGGCTGCGGGACCAGGATTCGAACCTAGACTACATGGTCCAGAGCCATGCGTGCTACCGTTACACCATCCCGCAATCCGCTGAAACCGGTGAAAACCTTTTCCTGGGTCAATGGGAAGTGTGATGTTTTCACAGCTTCCGCCGATTTCCCGCTGAAGCACTCTATATAAGTGAGAGCTCGCGACAACACTAATTATACTACAACGCCTTCTACCTTGACAAGGGGAAGACTCCTCTTCTGACAATAGTACTTCTTTCGATAGGCGCGGCGATGAGCTTCACCCTGATTCGTTACGGTGAAACGCTCTGGAACCACGCCTTAAAGTACCAGGGTCATACGGTCATCGGTTTAAGCGAACGGGGCGTGAAACAGGCCGCAGCTTTAGCAAAGCGTCTCAGTTCCGAAAGGTTTGCTGCTTTTTATGCCTCTGATCTTTGCCGGACGATTGACACGGCTCGAATTATCGCCGAACCGCACGGCGGAGCAGTCATTTCGCTTCCCGCGCCGCGCCTGCCACAATCGCCGCCAAGGAAAGAAGAACTTGCCCGGCAATAGGCCAGATGGAAGGCTCTTTATGGTTGCGGGCCAGGAAAAGCGTTTTCAGTTCCTCCTCTTCCGCGAGGCGTTTCCCTGCGGTGAAGGTCCGGTAGACAAAGTAGACGTAGAGGAACACCAGGTAGGCTGCGGCCACGTGCCTTCCGAGAGGCGGGAGGAAAGCCGCGCCTACGGCCACCGGGTACAGAACGAGAAAGAAAAAAAAGGGCGCACCGGACGGCACCACCCGTCTGCAAGTGATACCGGTCAGCGCGTTCGCGGCAGGTGATGGTTGCCACACCCGTGATCACTAAGGCCAGCGTGCCGAGCATGAAAGGAGCGCCTAAAATGGCTCCGATGCCTACCTCATGCCCGACGGCGCCTCCACCCAGCAAAACGGCAACGATGGAGATGATGCTTTCGGGCAGGGCGGTGCCTACCGCTGCCAGCACGCTTCCCACGGCGCCCCTAGTAAGGTTGAGTTTGGCTCCTAACCACTCGACTCCGTTAGTGAAGAGCTTGGCCCCCAAGAAGATGACGGCGAAACTAACGAGCAGTTCGGTGACCGGTGTACCCACTTCTTTTACCCTCCAGCGGGGTAGCTACCAGGTAAAATACGCTTTCGGATGAAGTATTTCCTGCTGCTGAGCTGCTGTAAATGCTCAAGGCGCCGGTAAAAATGGCGAAAATAGTGGCGGTATAATTGCGGCGGAAGAAGTTTTTGGCCGCCTTATCCCCGGTTCTTCGTCGGGCGGGGCCTACGGCGGCCAGGATTGGTTACTTCACCGTCACCACGTAGGGCGGGACCGCCCAGTAAAGCGGCGGGTTTGTGCCCAGCCCCAGATAGAGCCGGTACTTACCGGGCGGCATCTCCGGGTCGATTTCCACCGTCTGGTCGAAATGGCCCATCTGGTTTCTTTGTCCGCCGGGGCCGTACCAATAGGTGGAAAAGGCCGTTTCGTAGCTGTAGGGGTATTTTGTCGTCTCAGGCTCCGGCATGAAGGCGACGCTTACCTCCTCTACGGAGGCAAGCGCCTTAGGCAAATGGAGATCAAACGCGAGCTTACACCCCTTACCGCGCTCCGCCACCGCGGGCACCTGGCTGACCACGTTCTGGAAGGGATTGCGGTTGCCTGCCAAATAATCGGCCAGCTCTTGCGGGAGGGGCATCCCGCGGGCGAGCCGCCAGTTGCCGTTGCGCTTGATCAGGTAGAAGGCGAACCGCCAGTCGCCCTCCTGCCCGATGCCCCAGCGGTGCGCCTCTTTGCCGGGGGCAATATGCGCCCGCGCCAGGCAGCCGATCTCGTCGCCGCGGGCGCTGACCGTGAAGGTGGGCCCCGCCGCCACGCCGGTAAGGCGCACCACGTCTGGCGGGACCTTCGCGCTGAAGGTGGCTTCTAAAAGCCCCACGCCGGGCCAGACCAGCGCTTTGGGGTGCTCCAGGTAGCCCGCCGCCTTTTGGTAGTTGCTGCGCGCGATGGCGTTAAGGTAGGCGGTCACCACCTGTTCGGGGCTGTGCGCTGCGGGTTTGAGTGCGCCGCCGCCCGGTGTTCCTCCCGGGCTGCCGCGCCCGCAGCCGGCGATGAAAAATAAGAGTGTAAGGATGAGTAACCCTGTTCGCATACTTAACCCCCGTTTCAACTAGTTTAGCCTGTAGATGCTCCTAGTGCGCCCACCGCTTGCACCCCGAGCGCGCTTCCTTATTCCACCGCGACGCGCTTTTTTCACTGCCGGTTTCCCTTCTGTGGTTCAACCGTTACGGGCCGGTGCCGCCGGAAAGCACCCGCCAGGGGCCGCCCGGGCCGTCCCGGAGGACGTAATAGAAGTAGGTGTGCGTCCCAGACGGCAGGATCGGACCGGCGTAAGGCTGGTAGTAGGTGATGTCGAACAGCTTGTGGTAGGCCGGGTCGCGCTTGTCCTCCAGCAGGAGCGGCCTTGGCGTGAGCTTTTTCAGAGTGCACCCTTTGAAATCATGCGCGAAGCGGGCGTGGATGGCTTCCTCTGGCGTGGCGTAGCCTGGCTGGTTCAGGAACCCCTCCGGGTAGACCTTCAGGAGCCAGCCCGGCGCGGTAGAGGTTAGCCCGTCCACTATCACCGCAGCCGGGTAGATACCGGCTGTAGCCGGCGCTATGCAACCCACACCCCATTCGTCCGGGCCGGCCGGGCGGAGAGTGATCTGGTCAGTGTTTTGCCAGTAGCCGTCGAGCGGCTCCTGCGACGCCGGGCCGCCCGCGCCCCGCAACCGCACCACCGGTGCACCTGTCACCGGACTGCTTATCTGGGCCGTGATCGTGAGCGCGCCTTCCGGCGCTACCGGGTTCGGGTCGAAGCGCAGCACTTGCACCACCGGCACCGCTCCCGGTTGCAGGACCACGGTCCGGGTGGCCGCCTCCCAGCCGGCGGTATAACCCAGACCCGCCGCCACGTAGCGCGCCGGCAGGCAAAGCCGCCCCGCCTTCACCTGGGGCGCCACCTCCATCAGGAGGGAGACCGCAGCGCCGGCCTTGCTAATCACCATCGTCCTGCTCCCAACCTGCAGCCGGAGGGTGATGTCGGCTTTCTGCAGCGTAACCGTCCGGGCGGCGCTGTCCCAGCGGATGCCCGCTTCCGGCACTCCTAGCGCCAGCGCCAGGTAGCGCACGGGCACGTATGTCCGCCCTGCCGCCGCGTAGGGCGCCGCATCCATCTGGTAGCTCCGACCGTCAACCATGTAAGAGCGCTGTCCGAGCCGGAAGCGGGCCTCCTGCGCTTGTGCCGGCACCGCGAGCAGGAGTATCACCAGGAAAGCGAGCGTTAACTGGCAAAAGGCTTTCGGTAAGCGCATTTTCATCCTCTCCTCCGAAAATAGACTTTAAGCGGCAGTGTTTTCCAGGTCTTGCAGTTCGACCCGGAAGCCGATGGCCTCAAGCCGCTTCTTCAATCTCCTTGCCACCGCATGCCGATCCAGACGATCGAAGT
>JBFLWY010000006.1:0-63683 GCA_040757355.1 Bacillota bacterium
GGCTTTATCGTTAAGACGGTCGTTTTAGACGAACTGCTGCCGGGGATGGTCCTTGCGGACGATATCAGGGATCATCGCGGTGTCATGCTGGTTCCCAAGGGCTACGAGATTACGGAGGTGTTGAAGACGCGGCTTCTGAACTTCGCTCGTTTCGGCAGCGTCACCGAGCCGATAAAGATTCTGGAGCCGATAGCGGCCGTCCGCTAAAGATCGGTTGGTACAAGCTTCACCTTCCCCCAGGCGGCCAGATTTTCGCCGGTGACGACTATGGCGCCGGTGATGCCGGGGATGGTCCGGGCGAAGGCGAGCGCTTTTTCAATGTCGGCGGCCGTTTGCACCAGGTTGCCGGTGGCGGTGGCCACTGCGTCGGCCAGCGTGGCAGATGGGGCAAGGATTACGGCGGCGTCGGCCCGGCCGAGGCTTAAAGAGTGGCCGACCGTGCCCGAAGAAGTGCAGACGCCGAGCGGTGTCATCTCCGGCGGGATTTCTATCGCCACCCGGTTGGAGAGGGGCGATTCGCCGGCAAAGATCCCCACCCGTCGTTTGCGTGTAGATTTAAGGTAGATGTCGCCGCCGTTTTCCACCACCACGTCCCGGGAGTAGCGGGCCAGAAGCCGCCCCACCAGGTCGGCGAAAGCCCCGGCGACCGCTGCCATGGGGCCGACGCCGCACGCTGCTCCCGCTTCGGCCATGGCCACCGCGATTTCCGGAGCTTCCGCGAGTGGGCGGTGCGGCTTGAGGGTTTTTAAGAAGACGGGGTCCTTTTCAATATAGGCCTCAAGCACTGCCCGCTCCTGTTTGACCTTTTTCTCGACCAGCCAGACGAGATCCGGTGTGAAGCGCTCCGCACGGACCCCGATGCAGAGGTCGGTCTCCTTCACCTTAACCTCGAAAAAGAAAAGGTCCTCCTCGCGGAGGAGCGCACGGTAGGACCTCCGGGCCAACCTAAATACGAACCTCCATTGCCCGCACCGGGCACGCCCGGACGCAGAGCTGGCACACGACGCAAGACTCGCTGTCAAAACGGACGAGCATCGACGGACGCTCCATGTAAAGCGCACCGGACGGGCATATTGCCGTGCAGGCTCCGCAGTGGGTGCACTGCTCTTCGTTGCGGACAATCTCTTCGGTTAAAGGCTGAACAACGACGCCCTGTCGGCGGAGGAATTCAAGACCCTCCACGGCTTTTTCGCCGGTAACGTCGAGGACCATTGTTCCCTCCTTGTGGGGATTAATGTTTGCCTTCAAGATGTTAATCATTAAATCATAGTCCTTGACAAGGTGAAAGATTATCGGTTTGTCAGCTATGGCCGCTGGAAAACGGAGCACCACCTTGCTCGGCGCCATCAGCCATTCCTCCTTTCAGGGCCGCGAATTTCAAGGGTCTTAGGCGCAATACCGGCATCGGGGCCGGGGAGAAGCCAGACCGGTTCACCGAGAAGAAATTTTCCTTCCGAAATCCACTGTTTAAGAATAACGCAGATTTCGCGTGCCCTGGTGTAACTTGACAGGGGAGCGGTCGGTACCTCTTTCCCCTCAATCTTTATTCGGCCCGACTTGAGTTCGGCATAGCTGACGAAGCCTAAGTTGCCGGGCCGGCGGTTCGGGTAGGCCTCGGCATAATCCACCACCGGTGCGTAAAGCTCGGCATCCGTCCGGGAGGCATAGTAACAGACCTCCTCGTTCAATAGCGGGATGGGCACGCCGATTCCAACGGAAAGAGTTGCGCCGTAACCCAGCATGCTCGTCCCCCGGAGCCACTTGGGACTCATCTGCTTGAGGTCGCCGATGACGGCAAGGGTGCCACCGGAGGGAACGCGCGGCGCTTCTTCCGGCAGCGAAGGAATACCGGGGAAGTGCTGTGTACCGTTCCAGGCAACATACCCGATACCGCCTCCGAGAAAGATGCGCGTACCGATTCCGATCGTTCGGAAGTACGGGTCCTTGAGCAGCGGGCTGATCTGGGCGGAAGTTGAATAGTGGGCATTCCCGATATGCGGTCTTAAAACCCCCATATAAGTGTAAAGCGTCTTTGCCCCGGTGTTTACAGCGCACGCGTAGTTTTGGTACGCGTTACGGGGATTGAAAAGCACCGCTTCGTTAAGATCATTAATTGAAACTACCGTTTCGATTTCCCGGCGCGGGTAGCAGTCGGTTCCGTACCCGGCAGCTTTCAGCCGTATCTGTTTCCCGGCCGCGAAGTCCTCAATTACGTGACCGCCGCCATAGCGGAATTCCCCGGGGTGGTTTTTGTTCAGGGGGTCCTCTTCTGGAAGGGCAGTGGCTCCCAGAAAGGCGTCAACGGCTGCGAGGCCTGCGTAAGCCGGAACCCCGTTCAGCCACACCCGGTTGAACTTTATGCGGGGAGCGCTGTGCCCGAAATTAAAATAGGCGCCCGACGAGCACATCGGGGCGAAGGTGCCGGTAGTGACGACGTCAACCTCTTTGGCGGTCCGGGAAACCCCTTTTTCAGCCACCAGTTGAATGAGTTCTTCGGCGGTTACCACCACCGCCTTGCCCGACTTGATTTTGGCGTTGATTTCTTGAAATGTTTTGTCAGACACGTCAATCCTCCTTGTCCTGCACCTGGCGCTCCGCCCCGAGCAAAATTTGAGCCTCTTCCAACAAGAAGAGGCTGCGATTGCGTTCGTAGCACTCTTATCTGCCAGAAGAGAACATCTAGCTCTCCCTGCAGGAATTAGCACCTGGCTGGTATGCACCAAGGGCATTCAGCTGGTTGCCGGGCTTCATCGGGCCAGTCCCTCCGCCGCTCTGGATAAGAGCCCAGGTTTTAAATTGTCACGTTTCTCCCTCAAATTATCAGTTTTCAGTTGGTCTGTCAAGATGTTTTTCCATATGCCTAATGCCGCTGAGGTTATCACGGAGCAGGGCGGCTGACTCAAAGACAAGCTCAATCAAATGTACACACCCATCGCCCGCCCCAAGTAACCTTTCAATCTCAGTACGTTCGGCAGTAAGGAGGTTTATCCCCTTTAAACGCTCCACAAATGTTGCGGCATCAGGGCATACCATATCGGGTGCCCTGATAACGGTACCGGTTGCCTCACGAACGGTTTCCCCGGCGGGGTCGAGTTCTATCGTGAGGGCCATCTCATGGAAAGAATCGGTCATAGAGGCCCGCAACTGAAGACCCTTATTGCAGCGGTTAATGGAAAGGGTCTTGAACCGGTTAAAAAGGTTGGTTCCGGGCTTCCGGCCGCTGACATATTCTCCCCAGCTTCGCTGAACGGCTTCCAGGTTGCTGTAATAACGGCAGCTCCCGAGGTAGAAGTCTTTCCAGTACTCAACATAGTCTTCTATTGAGGGGAACCCGCGCTCGCTGATCAAGTATGATTCGGCCTGGATCAGCGCGCGAACGTTTTCGAGAAAAAGCTCCGTCGCTACAGGCGGGTAAGGGGTTAGTGCCCGGCTGAAGGATTTTCCGCAGCCGAAATAGGCGATGATACCCTTTAAAAGGGGAAGCTCGATTAAAGCCGGGAGGGTTGGGTCTTGGGAGCGATTAACCTCCCAGCGCGCCTTGACAATTTCGAAGCTTCGCGGTTTGACCCACAACTGTGCGAGCATCTCGTTTCCGGTTGCACACTGGTTTGTTTGGGAAAGGAGAAGATCGTCAAGGCGGTGCACGCTCGAAAGGCGTTTTTGGTGGACAAGGGGGATCATTGAACTGCATCCCTCCATCACTCTAACCACAAGCCATATTTTATCAATAGTCGGCGGAATTGTACAAGTCGTTTTTCGCAGCAGAGACTATTGAAACACCCTAACCCACAGATGGCCAGCCTATTATTCGGCAAGCCGGTACAGGCTTGATCCTAAAGAAGATTTTAGCCGCGTTTCCGCATTTATGAGTTTTTAGAAAGATGTAGACTGCGGCGGGGCTTTGAGATTATAATACATATGTTTAAAATTTTGTACCGGGAGGGAGATAGAATGGCCCGTATCATAATCATGTCCTGCAAGAAGATTCGGGACATCAGTTGTGTTTCTTGCATCAAGTGTTTCAAGGCGATGGCGGAGCGGGTAGGGGAATTTGAAAGGTACAAGGACGAACCATTAGAGGTAGTGGGAATGGGGGACTGCGGCGATTGTCCGGGTCTGATTTTGCCTAAATTCGCGTTAGTCAGCGATATCGCAAAGGCCTACGGACGCGATTTTGATGCGGTACATCTTGCCACATGTATTGTTAAAGCTACCACAACGGCCAAGTGCCCCATAGACATAGAGGGCATGGCAAAGAAACTGAAAGAGAAATTTGGGAAAGAGGTAGTTGTTGGAACGCATCCCTGGTAAGGGTGTGCGCCCGTTTTAGCCCTGGGGGCCGGATCCGCCTCTCCGGGGCTTTTTATTTTTAAATCCAATTGACCGATATAACTATTGGACACTTGTTTGTATAGAAAGGGAATAGGCTGGGAAAAGCGAATAAGTGGGTATCGGACGGGAGAATATCCGGGAACTGTTAACACAAGGGCATTTCGGTTTGACTGACTGGAGGACGGAGTCTTGCGGGTAGGAGTCTTTACAGACAGTTATCGGCCGTACACGAGTGGAGTCGTGCGGTCTATTGAGACCTTCCGGGCCGAACTTGAGGCAGAAGGAATATCTTTTTTCATATTCGCACCGAATTACCCAGGCGTTGATCCGGAGGACAGGGTTTTCCGTTTCCCGTCATTTCCGGCGCCGACGAACCCGGACTTTACGTTAGCAATCCCGTTTTCATTTCGACTTGCCGGGACGGTTAAAAACATGAAACTGGATATAGTACATGTTCATTCACCGTTTATGCTTGGAAAGCTAGGTGCAAGGTGGGCAAGGCGGCTTGGCATACCCTTGGTTTTCACGTACCACACACTGTACGAGGAATACGTTCATTATTTTCCTTTTTTCAAGAATATTGCGCGTCAGGTAACGCGTAAATACACAATAAGCTTTTGCAATCGCTGCGATCTGATTCTGACGCCGACTGAGATAATTAAGGAGTATCTGCTAAAATCCGGAGTCTTTACCCGGGTCGAAAGCCTTCCCACCGGTATCGACTTGAAAGCTTTTAGGGGTGGCGACAGGCAAGGTTTCCGTCAACGTTACGGGATAGGCGTTGATGAGTTGGTACTTCTATACGTCGGACGGATGGGAAAAGAGAAAAATGTTGGGTTCCTGTTGCGGGCATTTCGCGGTGTTTGCGATCGGGTTCAAAGGATATGGCTCGTTCTCGTGGGAGGTGGGCCGGCAAGGGAAGGGCTTGCGGAAGAGGCCAAGAGCTTAGGGGTGGCAGACCGGATTGTTTTTACCGGTCCGGTACCACCGGATAAAGTGAAGGACTGTTATGCCGCCGGCGATATCTTTGTAATATCTTCACTGACCGAGACGCAGGGACTGGTAGTCGGCGAAGCGAAAGCTGCGGGCCTGCCTGCGGTTGCTGTCGGAGCTCAGGGAGTGAGTGAAATGGTCAACGATGGGGTTGACGGCTTTTTAACCCCTTTAGATGAAGGAATTTTTACTGCAAGGGTCTGCCAGCTTGCGGAAGATTCCGTTCTCCGCCGGAGAATGAGCAAAAACGCGTTACTGAACGCCGAAAAGATCGCTGCAACAAGGATGGCAATGCGACTCAAACGCCTGTACCAGGAGTTGTGACTTTGAACCGTGAACTGACCCCAAAGGTCCATCACTTTCAGTCTAACGTCGAACGCAGAACGTTGAACGGACCCCACCCAGCACTCAATACACTTCTTGCACTTCGAAGGACAGACCTTCATTGAGCTTAATGAAGTGATAGCTTTCAAACTTCAAGGATTACATTGAGTGCTGGGATGTCAGTATAAGGTTGAACGTCTATTTACGGAGGAGAGCGAGGTGAGATATAAATGGCCGGTTTCAAGTCGCTAGACGAAATAATTAAAGAAATAGTTGAGTTGATCGAAAAAAATAGAGAAGAGATATTTTCCATTGCCGAAGCAACCGACACTGAGCTAAAGCGGTTGCAAAAAGAGGTTGAGGAGGTCCGGGAACAGACTTTGGCAGTTATAGCCAAGGTAGACAGTTTGGAAAAAGAGGAAAAGAAAGCGCGAGTACGTCTGGCGCAGGTCAGCGCAGACTTTAAGAATTTTACGGAGGCTGATATTAAAGAGGCGTACGAAAACGCCCAAAAAATGCAGATTGAGCTCATCACCTTGCGGGCTAAGGAGACCATGCTCCGGGCCAGGCGCGACGAGATGGAGCGGTCATTTAAGCGCCTTCTGGATACAAGACAGCGTGCCGACCGCCTAGCATCACGGGTAGGGGTAGTACTCGAGTACCTGAAGAAAGACTTACAGGAAGCGGCCGACCGGTTGGAGGGGATGCAGCAGTGGCAGCAGATGGCGCTGAGGATTCTTGAGGCTCAAGAGGAAGAGCGCCGGAGGGTGGCGCGGGAAATTCATGACGGACCTGCACAATCCATGGCCAATGTGGTAATGCGAGCCGAGTTTTGTTTGAAACTAATAGAAAAAGACCCGTCTAAACTCAGGGGGGAACTGATGACACTTCAAGATCTCGTACGTGACAGTCTTCAGGACACAAGAAAAATAATCTTCGACCTTCGTCCGATGGCCTTGGACGACCTTGGTATAGCAGCAGCGTTAAAGAAGTTTGTGGAAAACTACAGAGAACAGTATGGGCTGCCCGTCGAATACCAATGTTTTGGTAAGCACAAACGTCTGCCACCGGCGGTGGAAGTGGCTATATTCCGAATCGTCCAGGAAGGGCTAAACAATATTTATAAGCATGCTAACGCTACGAGCGCAGTCGTTAAGATGGAGGTCTTACCGGATAAAGTAAACCTCATGATACGTGACAACGGAAAAGGTTTTAATGTGAACAAAATATTTAATGAAGCCGAACGAAAGGGTTACGGACTAATGGGGATTAGAGAACGCGTGCAGCTTTTAAACGGCGAACTGGATATACAATCTGCACCGGGGAACGGGACAAGCTTGAGCGTGACTATAAACCTTCCAGTTGACTAAAAGTAGAAAACGTGGGAGGCATAATCGGTGATACGAGTACTGATCGTTGATGACCATGCCTTGATTCGGGACGGTTTAAAGAAGATCTTATCGGTAGAGCCCGGCATAACTGTCGTCGGGGAGGCCGCCGACGGACAGGAAGCGGTGGGATTTGTGAGGCGTGAGCCTGTCGACGTTGTTCTTCTCGATGTCAGCATGCCTGTAATGAACGGAATCGAAGCTTGCCGGGAGATTAAGAAGGCGAGACCGATGGTGGCGGTTGTGGCCCTTACAATCCATGATCAGGAAGAGTACCTTTTTGAGATGATACGTGCGGGAGTATCCGGGTACGTTTTAAAGGACATCTCTTCGGGTAAGTTGGTAGAGACGATTTATGGAGTAGCGAGAGGTGAATCGTTCATTCCACCCCAAATGACGGCAAAAGTCTTTCAAGAATTCAACCGGCTTTCATTGCGCAGTAACCCGGACGGACTCACGGAGCGTGAGGTGGAGGTCTTACGGCTGGTTGCCGCCGGTGCCAGCAACCGGGAGATCGCGGGCAAGTTATATATTAGTGAAAAGACCGTTAAAAACCATATGTCGAATATTTTCCAAAAGATCGGGGTTGTCGACCGAACCCAAGCTGCTCTTTACGCCGTAAAACAACGTATTGTGGAACTATAAACGCGGTTACCTGTGTATTAGATAATTAGAAACGCGTTTTTTTATATCCCTAAAAATGTCGAAATATCAAAGAATAGGTCGAATGTCCTACACAAAATGAGACTTTTCGACCCCCATAAAATAAGTCTAAGGCTCGATGGCGCGCCCTCCGCAATTGTTTATGATGGAACTGTAAATACCCCAAAGGAGGGACCAAGGATGCAAACGATGCTGCAACTGCTGCTGAAGGAAGAAGGACAAGGAATGACAGAGTACGCGTTAATACTTTGCTTTGTGGCGCTTGTTGCTATAGGCGGGCTTGCTGTGTTAGGTCCTAAGATCAGGGATGCGTACATTACAGTATCTAACAACTTTTAAGCGGTAGCAAGCCCTTCGGGGTAAAGCAACCAGAGTAATCCAACAAAAAAGGAGGGATTAGCGTGAAAGGGCTGGTACAGCGGTTGGTTAGGGGAGAAGAAGGACAAGGAATGGCAGAGTACGGACTTATTCTTGCTCTCATTGCGGTGTTAGCTATTGCAGGGTTAGTAGTGTTAGGCCCGAAAATCCGGGACAAGTTCGTCGAAGTCTCCAACAACCTGTAGGCAATGGTTTAAGGGAATCCAGAAGGTTTTCGCTCAGGCCGAAGACCAAGGAACAAGAGGCACCTCCTACCCCTACATTGACCCTGCCCGGTCGATTCGGCCGGGTAGGGTCGCCTTTGAGGAGGATTCACTCTGCAAGCGGAAGTCAGAAGAATGTATTCAAGCGAAAACTCTGGTTACTGTCTCAGTAAGGGCTTGACAGAATTTTGCGGGGAAACGGGTGAATCCTATGGAACCCCTTGATGTGCTGGTAATAATGGTGGCACTGGTTTCGATCGCAACGGACTTGTACAGGCGAAGGATTTACAATGTTGTTCTCTTCCCCGCCGTGATTATTGCTCTGACCTACCGGGGAATTGCCAGCGGGTGGACGGGTGTAGAAGAAGGACTCATCGGGTTGGCGGTCGGGATAGGAATCCTGTTGCTTCCTTACGTCGCCGGGGGGGTGGGCGCAGGAGACGTTAAACTTCTTGGCACCTTCGGTGTTTGCGGCGGAGCAGTGTTTGCCCTTTACACTTTTCTTGCGGGAGCAATCATTGGCGGCGTTGTATCAGGCTTTTTTTTGGGCAGGGAAGGCAAGCTGCTCGTTGCGTTGAAGGGCGCGTGTTACAGCTTTTTGCTCCCGGGCGGCGCGAGAGTGTGGATGGGAGAAAGCGGCATCAAAATGCCGTATGGAGTGATGTTGTGTATGGGGGTTTTGCCAGTACTTTTGATGAGGTGAGGATCTTATGGCCAGGTTGGCGGGTTTCGGAAACCTGCGTTCTTCGAGGGGTATAAGAGGTGAACGCGGTCAGGCTACGGTCGAACTGGCTTTGGTCCTACCAGTCTTGCTGCTTATTCTTTTTGGAATCATGGAATTCGGGCGAGTTTTCTCTGCTTATCTCGTTATCACAAACGCAGCCAGGGAAGGCGCCCGGTTAGCGGCGGTGGGAGCCGATGATACAGCGATTGTCCAGCGGGTGATTGAAGTCGCCGATTCTCTCGAGACGTCGGATCTCACGGTGACGATCTCCCCCGCATACAGCAGTCGTACTACCGGAACTGAGACTGAGGTTACGGTAAACTACAGTATTGATTTGGTTACCCCTGTACTCAGCGGAGTGGTCCCGAATCCAATGCCGTTAACGGCTCAAGCTACCATGCGCGTGGAGTAAGGTGATTAACTGTGCGCCTGTCTTTCAATGACCAGAGAGGTGCCGCAATCCTCATAGTTGCAGTAGCGCTGGTAGCACTTCTGGGCTTCGGTGCGCTTGTTTTTGATGTGGGAGTGCTGTACATCAACCGCGAACGGCTGTCAAATGCTGCAGATGCGGCAGCGCTTGCCGGGGCGCAGTTTTTACCGGACGACCCGGCGACTGCCGTAAGTACCGCCCAACACTACGCCGGTGAAAACGGTGTTCAAGCGGGAGAGTTGACTGTGGACGTTGATACGGACGATCATTCAATTACTGTTGATGCGGAGCGGCAGGTTTCACTATCATTGGCAAAGGTACTCGGATTTGCCAGTGCGAGGGTAACGGGGCATGCCAAGGCTCAAGTAGGCGGCGCAGACAAGGTGCTCGGCCTAGCGCCCCTGGGTATACCGGACCAGACTCTCGAGTATGGCAGGCTCTATTCACTTAAGCTCGCATCGGATACGTCGGAGACGGGAAATTTCGGTGCCCTCGCGTTAGGTGCGCCGGGAGCTAACACCTACGAGGACAATTTGCGTTACGGCTACAAGGGATGGCTTGAGATCGGCGATTGCGTGTATACGGAGACCGGTAATATCTCCAACCCCACGGTACGCGCGATAGACCACCGGGTTTCGGGACACGAAGATTGTACTTTCAACAATTACTGTTTAAACTGCCCGCGGGTTATTATTATTCCCGTTTATGACCCCGTAGGTGAGTTGGATGGAAAAAGTCTCGTTAAAATTGTTGGGTTTGCTGCATTCTTCCTGGAAGGAACGACGGGACAGGGTGTTAACTGCTACGTAAACGGTTACTTTATCAAGGCTTTTGCCGGAAACGCCCGCGGCAACAGCGGTTCCGACTACGGACTGCGCTCGATAAAACTGGTAGAATAAGGAGAAGTCTTCAATTCGATGTCGTGTATTCCGGGTTTTCCTCCAGAGACCAAATGGGGGGAGTGAGGTTAGATATGTGCAGGTCAGGTGATGAACGGGGCGCCGCACTCGTCCTTGTCGCCGCAGCGCTGGTGGCACTGTTGGGATTCAGCGCTATGGTTGTCGATGTGGGAGTCCTTTACCTTAACCGTGAGCAGCTTTCAAATGCCGCAGACGCGGCCGCGCTTGCGGGTGCGCAGTTTTTACCGGACGACCCGGCGACAGCGATAAGCACCGCACGCCACTATGCCGCTCAAAACGGAATCCAGGCGGATGAAGTGACTGTTAACGTTAGTGCGGACGGGTATGCGATCACCGTCGATGTACAGCGGCAGGTTTCTTTGTACCTGGAAAAGGTTTTCGGTGACGACGCCGCACAGGTAACGAGTTACGCCAAGGCGCAAACAGGCGGGGTGGATGAGGTGTGGGGTGTGGCGCCACTTGGGATTTCTGATCAAACGCTCCAATACGGCACGCTATACTCGCTGAAGGCAGGAGGCGGAGGAGGGGAGCACGGGAACTTCGGCGCCCTGGCGCTGGGCGGGTATGGAGCAGGTAACTACGAGGACAACCTGCGAGAAGGTTATGATGGCTGGCTGAAGATTGGCGATGTGGTGGAAACCGAGCCAGGCAATATGTCGGGGCCGACCGAACGTGCAATCGAGGACCGGATTTCCGGTCACGAAAGCTGCACCTTCGACGACTACTGCCTGAACTGCCCGCGCGTTATCATGACCCCGGTTTACCAGTACCTTGGCGAGTTACACGGCAGAAGCCAGGTGAAAGTTGTCGGCTTCGCTTCCTTTTTCCTCGACGGAGTTACCGGGCACGGGCATGATTCTTACGTAAACGGATACTTTATCAAGCGATTAACCAGTGACGCCCGCAGTAACACTGGAGACGACTATGGTCTGCGGTCGGTCAAGCTGGTTGAATAAGGAGAGATACTTGTGAAGAGTAAGATTTACCTAGCTCTTGCACTGATCTTTGCCGCCGGCGCCGCCTTAAGTGCTTACCTTTACCTGGAGTCGATTGAAAGAAACTACCGTCAGGCCGGCAACTATGTCACGGTGGTGACGGCAGGAGCCGATATCCCCAACCGGACCAATATTGCGGCAACCATGATTAAGTTCAAAGATATTCCGGAGCGGTACGTCCACCCTGATGCAGCGCGGTCTGCCAGAGACGTTCTTGGCAAGATAACGCTGACAGACATCAAAGCGGGGGAGCCGATCCTAAAGAGCAAATTGGCAGCAGAAAAAGACGGCAGTTACGGCTTGTCGTTCAGCCTTGCTAAAGGGGAACGGGCATGTACCATCGCTGTTACTCCTGTTTCCAGCGTCGGTGAAATGGTAAAGCCGGGCGACAGGGTTGATGTTGTGGCGACGCTTGATGTTACACCCCCGGACCCGCAGGCGCCGAAGACGACCTATACCACAATAGTCCTCAACAATATTCGGGTACTTGCAACCGGGCAGACGCTGGTTTCGGGAGAAGACGCCAAGGCAAAGAAAAAGGAGGAGAGTATTCCGCACATTACTTTAGCGGTAGAACCGTTGCAGGCACAGGCACTGATCTTGGCTTCGGAACGCGGCAAGGTTCAGTTGTTGTTACGGTCACCGGTTGACGACAGTGCAGTCAAGCCGCCTCCCACAAAGCTCTCGGATCTGCTCGTTGTACCGGCTGTGCAGTTGCCGAGCAAGAGTTAGACGGTATGATTCTGTTGGCGGCCGTTTTCATTGAAGATTGAAAACTCTCTTCATTGCTGAAACGTAGACACTACAGGCGCCAAATGAAGGAGGTGCTGTACATGGAGCCGATCACGGTGGTTATTGCCGACGATATTGTCAATACCAGGGAAGACGTGAAGAGACTGTTGTTTTTTGAAGAAGACATTAAGGTAGTCGGCGAGGCAAGCGACGGCGAAGAGGCAATTAAGGTGGTAAAGGACCTGAAACCCGACGTGGTGCTAATGGATATAAACATGCCGGGTATCGACGGTATAGCCGCCACCGAAAGGATCACCGATAAGGTGCCTCAGACGGCAGTAGTAATTATTTCGATTCAAGGAGAGCAGGAGTACCTCCGGAAAGCGATGGCTGCCGGAGCGAGTGAATACCTTGTGAAACCGTTCAGCTCTCAAGAGCTGGCGGATGCAATAAGGCGGGTGAACGACAAAACAAAACGCCGGCAGGGCACTATTGTTCAGCTTCAGGAAGCGGCGCAGCCTGAGGCACCCGGCAGGATAGTCGTAGTGTTCAGCACCAAAGGGGGCGCCGGGCGCAGCACCTTGGCCTGCAACCTCGCAGCGGTGTTGTCCCAGGAGTTCAGGAAGCGGGTAGCGGTTGTGGACCTCGACGTTGTTGCGGGAGACGTTGCGGTTCTGTACAACCTGGTTTTGCCGGGAAGTGTCGGAGAACTGGCCAAGGAGCCGGATTTAAATCGAGAAGTAATCGAGGGTTATCTTGCGAAGCATTTGAGCGGCGTAAAGGTTCTTGGTGTTGTTCCTACGCGCGAAGAAGACCTGTCGGAGGTCGCAACACGAATTTCAGAAATTTTAGAGATTATGAGGCAAGAGAGCAATTATGTTTTGGTGGATACCCCGCCGGTGCTGAACGCTGCTGTTGCTCAAGTGCTTGATATTGCTGACGATATTGTGGTGGTCGGAGGGTCGGACCTGCCTGCGCTGAGGCGCTTGAAGGCCGACCTCGAGTTCTTGTCAATCCACCAACTCGCTGAGAAGGTTCATGTGGTTTTGAACAACGCTTCCTTCGAGGGCGGGCTGAAACTGGCTGACGTCGAAAAGTCGCTTGGATTAAGCTCTATCTCGACAATCTCTGCAGATGTAAAGACGTTACAGGCGGCGGCCAATAAAGGAATCCCGTTCGTGGTCATGAGTAAGAACAGTAGGGTCGCCCAAGACGTATACCGGTTTGCCGAAAAGCTTACCGGGCAAGAGAGTGTAAAAAAAGAAGAAAAGCGCTCAATAATCGGCAAGCTTCTGGCTTTTTAAGCAAGCGGGTAACTATTTAGTCTGTCACAAAACTTATCCCGCACTCAACTCTAGGTGCAAGGCTGCCGGAACTATGCTGCTTTTACTGACTTCTGACATACGCCGTTTATCGCCGCGCCCGGCGGGAAGCCTGAATAGTTATGCAGCGGAAAATCTGAGTGGGGTGAAATAATGGCAGTCTATTCGCGGTTCGAAAAAGGGGATAAACCTAGAGTCAGCCTTGACCGCTCCGTGCGGCGTGATCCGTATCAGGAGCTCAAGGTCAGTCTTCACAAACTGTTGGTTGCGGAACTTGGCGATATCCTGCGTACAAGCCAAAATACTGAAATTGATGCGCGAAAAGTAGAGAGCGTCGCCTGGGAGCTTCTCGAGAAGCAGAGTGTTACAATCCCGCGCCTTGAAAAACAGAGGATGGTGTCCGAACTCGTCCAGGAGGCGCTTGGCTTTGGTCCGATCACGCCGTTTCTTGACGATCCGGAAGTCTCCGAAGTTATGGTTAACGGTCCCCACCAGGTTTATATTGAGAGGCACGGCAGGCTTGAACTCACGGAGGTTACCTTTCGCGATAACGAGCACGTTATGCATGTGATCGAAAAGATTGTGGCGCCATTAGGTCGGCGTATTGATGAAAGCATGCCCATGGTTGACGCCCGGCTACCGGACGGCTCCCGTGTCAATGCGATTATTCCGCCGCTGGCACTAAACGGCCCGACAATTACAATCAGAAAATTCTTCCGCGACCCACTGAGTATAGACGACTTGATCAACTTCGGGAGTATTACTCCTGAAATAGCAAAGTTTCTTGACGCCTGCGTCCGTGCGCGGTTGAACATAATTGTATCCGGCGGTACCGGAAGCGGTAAGACCACGCTGTTGAACATCCTGTCTTCCTTTATCCCGGCGGACGAGCGGATAGTGACCATTGAAGACGCAGCAGAGTTGCAGTTGCGCCAGATTCACGTAATCAGGCTCGAATCCAGACCGCCGAACATTGAGGGTAAAGGAGCCATTACCATCCGGGATCTTGTTCGGAACTCACTGCGTATGCGCCCTGACCGTATCGTAGTCGGCGAGGTGCGCGGCGGGGAGGCGCTGGACATGCTCCAGGCCATGAACACCGGTCATGACGGCAGCCTGACGACAGGTCACGCAAATACGCCCCGTGATATGCTTTCAAGGCTGGAAACGATGGTGTTGATGGCAGGGATGGAACTGCCGGTTAAGGCAATAAGGGAGCAAATAGCATCGGCAATCGACCTGATCGTTCACGCCAGCCGGTTTAAAGACGGTTCGAGAAAAGTGACTCACATAACCGAGGTCCAGGGAATGGAAGGGGAAGTTATAGTTTTACAGGACCTGTTTGTTTACCAGCAAACGGGTGTCAGCGAAGATGGAAAGGTACTGGGACGTTTTGTGAGTGCCGGCATCAGGCCGAAGTTCACCGATCAAATAGAAGCGGCCGGGATTAAGATTGACGGGAGAATCTTTGCACCGACCACGTGGTAAGGAGGCAAAGTAATGGTAGTAGCCTTTACTTTTTTAACGGTATTGTTTGCATTTCTTACGGTTAACGAGCACTTTCTCGCAAAACGGCGCCTGCTCGAGGCGAGGCTGCAAGGGCTTACTGTTACGGATACCGGAGTACCGCTTAAAGACACCGGCAAGAGAAAACTAGGACTGGGGTGGTTAAGGTCTTTCATAACCAGCTTCGGCATGGCCAGGGGCCCGATGAAACGACTTGACGAAAACCTGTCCCGCGCCGACATTCTCCTCAAAGCGGAGGAATTTCTTTTACTAATTGTAACCGTGATGTTACTGACCGGAAGCCTCGGCTATATGGCTACCAACAGGACATCAGTGGCAATTATCGGTGCGCTGGTCGGTTTAGCCTTGCCGAATATATACTTGCGCCGGGCGCAGGGGCGCAGGCTGCATGCCTTCAACACCCAAATTGCCGATGCCCTTATAGTTATGGCAAACACCTTAAGAGCAGGTTTTGGCTTCTTGCAGGCGATGGAAGTGGTGCGGCGGGAAATGCCGCCGCCGATTAGCAAGGAGTTCGGCCAGGCACTCGCCGAAATGAACCTTGGGATCGCTACCGAGGAAGCCTTGTGGAACCTGGCGAGAAGGATCAAGAGCGACGACCTTGATTTGGTAGTTACTGCGGTAATAATACAGCGCACTGTCGGCGGCAACCTTGCAACCATTTTGGACACGATTGCGGAGACCATCAGGGAGAGGGTACGGATCAAAGGGGAGATCAAGTCGCTTACGGCACAAGGACGGATTTCAGGCATGATCGTCGGGTTTTTGCCGGTCGGGCTTGCCCTTTTCCTGTTTCTCATCAGCCCCAAATATATGTCTACCCTTATCAACACCAGCATGGGAATTACGCTGATCATAGTGGCGGGGGTTGCGGAAGCAATCGGTGCGCTGGCGATAAAGAAGATCATTAGTATTAAAGTATAGGGTGATAAACATGTGTGTTCTGGTAGCCGTTTTCCTGTTTTTGTCCCTCTTTTCGGTATTGCTTTTGTTATACCACCGGTTTACGGCTGTGGAGCAAGCGGTGGCCACAAGAGCGACAGCGCTTTTAGGCGGGGAAGGACTGGCAACGCTACGTGAGCAAGAGCTTCGACAACCCTTTTACTACCGTGTGGTTAAGCCGCTGTTAACAAGGATTGGTTCGGCCGGAAAGCATTACATGCCAACGGGCCGGATAAAGATGATTGAGAAAAAACTGCTGGTGGCGGGAAACCCCGGCGGCTTGACGGCCATGGAGTTCATGGTATTGAAATACTTGGGCGGTATTTTTGCCGGTGGTGCCGGTCTGCTGTTAGGACGGCTGGCAGGTATTTCTACCGGAAGTAGCCTTCTCATTTTGGTAGCACTGTCTCTCTTCGGGTTCCTTGCGCCGGATTTTTACATCAAGCAGAGGGGAAATGCGCGCAGGGAGGCTGTGCGGGATACTCTCCCCGACGTCCTGGACCTGCTCACCGTGAGCGTTGAGGCGGGTCTGGGACTGGACGGCGCCATACTGAAAGTCGTTGAAAAGATGAAAGGCGTGTTGCCGGGGGAGTTAAGGCAAGTGCTTCAAGAAGTGAAAGTGGGCAAACCGAGGCGTGACGCACTGAAAGACATGGCTTTCAGGCTGGATGTTGATGAACTGTCAACATTGATCGGGGCGATACTAATGGCCGAACAAATGGGAGTACAGCTTTCAAATGTCATGCGCCTTCAGGCGCAGGAGATAAGGTGTAAACGGCGGCAGCGCGCCGATGAGCAGGCAATGAAAGCACCTGTTAAAATGCTCATCCCCTTGGTTTTCTTCATCTTTCCGGCGACGTTCATTGTTCTTCTCGGTCCGGCAATAATAAACATTGCCCGGACTTTCCGGGAAGGTTAGTGACGGGTGTTGCCATGCTGGTCAACGGTACAAGAAACAAAGTCCTTGCCAAAAGGGTAGCGGTGGCACGTACGTTCGGGCAGCGCTTACGGGGGCTATTGTTCCGCAGGAAGCTTCCCGCAGGGGAAGGCTTGATTATCGAACCCTGCAAGAGCGTTCACACCTTCTTCATGCTTTTTCCTATAGACGTCGTTTTTTATGACGACAAAGGACAGGTAATTTCAGTTTTCCCCTCTCTGCCTCCCTTCCGGTTCACCCCGGTGATAAAGTCTGCACGGGGAGTCGTAGAATTACCAGCCGGAACCGTTAGCGATACTGAGACGCAAGTGGGAGATTTGATCCGGTTCGAAGACACCAAGTAACTGCTTTTTCTACTGGGAGCATCTCCAAAGTAATGCGTATGTTTTACCCCTTGCCGAGAAAACGGCGGCATTTCTGGGAGTTCAAAATTTTACGGTGACTTGAGCGACATGGCTTTTATGATGGGGTAAAGGGCGGCTCAAAGATAAGTACACCTGGGAGAGCCAGAGAATGAAAAGCCCTCCCGACAGTATCGGCCAGCGGGTAATTAAAGATTCATGTAAGAAAGGCCATTGCAGCGGGTCGCAGTAAACCAGCAGAAAGGACAGGATTGCTGCGCCGGTAAGCCATGGTGGGAGTGTTTTAACACTTGCGAAAAGGCAAATGAAACAGAAAATGAGCACGGAGAAGTGGTGGTAATTGATCACAGGCATTATAAGCAGGGTACCAGATAGGGCGAGGCTCGTCAAGGCGGCGTAATCGGCGTGTCTTGCGGTGTAAGCAGCGAACGCGGTCACGCTTGCGATTATTAATACGTATATGACGAAAAAAAGCGGGTCGACGTGAGTTAACCAGTGGAATGGATAAGAGTGGTAACGGTACAGGCTCTTATCGAGGGACGAAAACCAGGCTGTACTGTTGGGAATAAGGAATGATGCTCCGAAAGTAAGAAGACAAGATGCGGTGATGCGCCAGTTTTTCAGACCGAGCACCACGGCGATTATGATGGGATAGAGCTTAAACAGGGAAGCGATACCAAGAAAAAAACCGCCGAACACGGGAAGTTTCTTTTCCGCCAGGAAGACAGAGAGTGCGATAAACAGCAGTATTAGTGTATTGGTTTGGACCTCCATCTGGTTGCAAAGAAAGGGCGCCCAGAAAAGCGAAACAGCCAAGAGAATGATGAACCGCAACCCGAAAACCTGTCGAAGCCAAAGGACGACGGCAACGGCCGTCACATAGGTTATTACATTCAGAACGTTGCATACAATCTTGGCGGTCTTAAAAGAAAAAAGCGAAATGGGAGCCAGCAAGTAGGCTGCGCCGATTGAGTAGCCGTAGCGCATGGGTTTTTCGGTGATGCCGTATTTTGAGTAGAGGCTGGGCTGGGGGTAATCATAAATTTGAGAGTTCGGCACTTCCGGATCTGTCATTACGCACGCCGCGAAGTAAAAAGTAGCGAAGTCCGATTTTTTTGGGGTGCTGCCCTTGGCATACTCAGTGCTTACGAATATGACCGATGCAAAAAGCATCAGGACTGTCAAGGTAGAGAGAGCTTTTAAGGACAACCTTATTTGCATTAAAAGCACCTCTTCATTTATAGGCAAGGGGGCCTTTTCAAACCCGTTTGCCCTCACGACTCCGACTGGGAAAGACGCCTAAAAACTGCCACGGCGACAATCCCCAACTGAGGGAAACGAGCTTTAGCTTTTACCGGCCGCGCTTATTACGCATTTGATAACGTAGTCTATTTCCTGTTCTTGCAGTTTTGGATAGAGTGGCAGGCTAATCGTTGAATCACCGATCTGTTCCGCTACGGGGTAATTCCCGCGGGCGTAACCGAATGTTTCACGGTAATACTTCATCAGATGCACAGCTCGGAAGTTGACGGCGACCCCAATGCCCATTTCCTGAAGTTCTGTCAGTACCCGGTCACGGTTTCTAACCCATACCGTCATCAGGTGACGGGCCGATTTGGATCCCGGCAGGACTTTTGGAAAAGCAATGCCAGCCTCGGAAAAAGCCTCCTCGTACCGGCGGCAGATTAACTCTTTTCTTTTCCACTTTTCTTCAATGGTAGCCAACTGGTTCAACAGCAACGCGGCCTGAAAATCGGTCAGGTTTGCTTTATAACCAAGAATCTCCATGTCCCAATGCCTGAAAGCAGAGGTATATCGGTCAGCCGCCGACTTGCTCATGCCGTGAATTCGCAAAGCTTTAAGCTTTTCCGCCAAGTCGGCGTCATTAGTCACAACGGCGCCGCCCTCGCCGCAGGTGATGTTTTTCGTGGCGTAAAAACTGAAGGCTGCAGCATCGCCCAACGCACCGGGTTTCACCCCGTCCCTTTCCCCTTCAATACAGTGGGCGCTGTCTTCGAGAATTCTTAAATTGTAGCTGTCCGCGAGGCTCCTAAGCTTGATCATGTCCGCCATTTGGCCGTAGAGGTGGACGGGTATTACCGCTTTGGTTTTAGGTGTAATCAATCTCTCGGTCAAGTTGACATCAATCAAACCGGTCTCCGGCTCTACATCTACAAATACGGGAACGGCGCCGCAGTGGAGTACAATGTTGGCTGTGGCAATGAAGGTCATAGCAGGTACGATTACTTCATCTCCGGGACCGATGCCCCACGCCTTGAGCGTTAAAAAAGCGCCGGTCGTCCAACTACTTGTGGTAACGGCATAAGCAGCGTCCAAGTAGGAAGCGAACTTCTGCTCAAATTCGGCAACCCTGGGACCGGTGGTCAGGAAGATCGAGTTTAAGGCCTGCACGACGGATCGAATCTCTTCCTCCCCGAGGTTGTGTTTGTAAAACTCGATCTTCATTTTTTCATCTCCTTGCCGATGGAAAGGGTTGCTTCACACTTTATCGGCGAAAAACCCGCGTTTACATATAAGGACACCGCCGGCAGGTTGTTGACTTGAGTCCTTACCTTGGCCACTGTTACACCATGCTCCAGAAACCAATTAAGGGCGCCGTGCACGAGCGATCGACCAATACCACGCTTCTGATGCCTCGGGTTCACACCGGTCAATTGAATAAATTCGCCTTTCAATCCGATGAAGCCGGACGGGTAGCCGTCAAGTTCAAAAACCAGCACGGCGTCGGCCTGGTGGTGCCACAGGTTTTCGATCCAGGTCTCATGGAGCCGGTCGGCCTCTTCTATAGTGACATAGGGACTTTTGTAAAAGCGAGAATTGGCAAACAGGCCTCTGCAGTATTCCTTGACAACCGGCAAGTCGTCTTCTCTTGCAGGCCTAACACCCGTTGCTCGCTCGAAGCCGGTAATCTTCTTGTGAAAAATGTAAGACCAGTCCTCCGTAATAAAACCTAGCTGTTCAAGGGACTGAATAAGCTTCAGATTACCCGCGTCGACGCGTGTTATGAGGTAGTCATAATCCAGCGATGAAATAAAGTTTTGTGTTACTTTTTCTCCGGGTGACAACAACATTTCACCGATTGCGCGCCCGAAGAACTTGGTATCCCATTCCAATTTCCGGATTTCCAAATCAATTCACTTGTCCTTTTGGCTCTTCGGTAATGCTTTCAATAATATACAGCGGTCTGTTTCTGACCTGGGTAAAAATCCTGCCGATGTACTCGCCGATTATGCCGAGGGACAAAAGCTGGATGCCGGAAACGAGGAACAGGGATACCATTATCGAGGTCCAGCCTTCAACTCCCAGCTTGAGGACGAGCCGGCGGTAGATCAAATATCCGGCAGCGGCGAAGCTCAACATAGATACAAATACACCAAACATTCCAATATAATTTAACGGCTTGACTGAAAAAGAGGTGATGGCATTTACTGACAACCGCAGCATCTTTCTCAGGGAATACTTGGTCCTTCCCGCAAAACGTTCTCCGTGGTTAACCTTTATTCCTGTCTGCGGGTATCCCGTATAACTGATCAAGCCCAACAGGTACCTGTCCGTCTCCTTCATCGACGCCAGAGAATCTATGACACGTCTGCTCATAACCCGGAA
Source organism: Bacillota bacterium (assembly GCA_040757355.1). Lineage (GTDB taxonomy): Bacteria > Bacillota > Desulfotomaculia > Desulfotomaculales > Ammonificaceae > DTYU01. The sequence continues at coordinate 20,800 of JBFLWY010000006.1, forward strand.
CATGTTGCTGTTTATGTCAATGTTGTAGCTGGTCAACCTTTTCAGAGCGGCAACGAATAACTTCGAGGTGAACCTTTTAAACCACGAGTCGCGCCGGTTTTCTCTAATACCGTAGACAATGTCGTAGTTCTCTGACATTTTTGCAAGCAATTTGGGAATCTCCTCGGGTTGGTCCTGAAGGTCCGCATCCATAATCACGACTACTTTTCCTCTGCAATAGTCCAGCCCCGCCGTCACCGCAATATGGTGTCCGAAGTTACGTGTAAACTTAATCACCTTGACGGAAGGATCACGGCGTGCAAGAGATAGCAAAATATTTTGAGTATTATCGACGCTGCCGTCGTTCACGAAGATGATCTCATAGTCATTGGTCAACTTCTGCAGCACTGTCGTAAGTCTGGAATGCAGTTCCGTGAGGTTTTCTTCTTCATTATAAACCGGGAGGACTACGGACAGATCAGGTGAGCAGCCGGTCATTCAATTTCACCTCAGCCAGTACTTTATCGGCCTCTAAAAGATACTTATACCAGGCCACGGTCGAAGTTCTCAGTGACGTGTCGATCCTTCCTTGCTTAAGAGCATTGTAAATCTCGGCGACTCCTTCGTGGATAGTTTTATTGCACGAGAAGCCCAGCTCCTTGTGTACTTTATCGAAATTAACCAGGTAGTTCCGCTTGTCGGGGTCATTGTAGTCAACGCATATCTCCACGTGAAACGGGAGCGCTTCTCTGACGATGTAAGCCAATCCGATTATTTTATGGTTTTGTTCGTTGGAGCCCACATTAAAGACTTGTTTGTTGACCAGTTGCGGTTCCGCCTCCAAAACGGTGAGGAATGCTTTGGCCACATCACGAACGTGAACCAGCGGGCGGAAATGAGTTCCGCCGCCGAAAACAAGGATTTTGCCGGTCTGCGTGGCCTTTAAGGTCATCAGGTTCACTACCAAATCGAAACGCATACGTTTAGACAGGCCGTACACCGTAGCCAGCCGTAAAGAAGTCACCAAGAAATCTCTATCGGCCAGTTCGAATACTGCCCGCTCAGCGTTCAGATTTGCCTGTGCGTAACACGTCAACGGATTCGGCGGCGTGTTTTCGTCGGCCACTTGAGAACCGGTGTTACCGTAAACGGAACATGACGAGGCCAGTATATATCTGCTGACCCCGCACGCTTTTGCCAATCGCGCAATTCTTACCCTGCCCAGGTGGTTGATGGAGTCGGTCAGGTCGGGGTCGAGGTCACCTGCGGGGTCGTTGGAAAGGGCTGCTAGGTCGATCACTGCGTCGACACCTCTGAACACTTCTTCAGAAACGGTTCTCACATCGTCTTTGAGTACCGACAGGCCCGGCTGGGCCTGAAAAGGTACCCCGAAGAAATACCTGTCCAGTGCGATCACCTTAAAACCCTTTTGAATGCATGTTTCTGTGAGGACACTGCCGATATATCCTCCTGCGCCGGTTATTAGTAATTGCATGGGCGAGCCTCCTTTTGGCCGGGGTTTCGATTAACAACGGTAGAGCGGAACGTAAAAGGCGATGGTTTTCTACAAGGCGTCAATAGTTTTTTCGGTCTGTTGCGCCCATCTCTTGATTGTGGTTGATTAACGGTGAGGTGATTTAAACAACGAACCACTTGTGCGCCACGAATAAGGCGTATACCATCGCAAAGGCCGCCCAACAGGCGATGAAGAACTTGCTTTTCTGAGGTACTAAATAAACTGGCGCGCAGGCCCCCGCGTATCGCAACATGCTGACCACGGCAGCCGCTTGGGGATGGGTCCCGGACACGGAGAGGATTAGTAGGGAGTACGCTAAGCCGTATGGCCACCATGGGTTGGACAGACTGTAGGCTATTAAGATCAAACCTAACAGGTTGATAATTATCACGGCATTGATGCCGGACAAGAAAAGGTTTTTCACATCGTTAATAACCCCGCATAACGGAAAGGACAGCGTTCGGTGATAAATTGTTGCAGTGGCGTGTGAAAAAAGCAGGGGGTCACCGAATTTAACCCATAAAAAGAGCGGGTATATCAATCCCAACAAACTCGCCACTATGCCGCTCAGAAAAGCAACCCTCCAATCCTTTTTGAGCGCGAAAAAGAGAAAAAGCCCCGCTATTAACGCCCACCCTGCCGGCCGGGTCAAAGCCGCAAGACCGGCTAACAAGGCGCATAACAAGAACTGTCTCCGCTGTGCGAAAAGCATTGCCCATGCGGAAAGAGCAAGCAAGAGACTTTCCGCATAAACGGATGAAAAGACTATGGTGATCGGGGAAAAGGCCGTGAACCAGGCGGCCCTTTTGCCGCCGATGAGATAAATGGCCACAAGTGCTGCAAGAAACGAAAAATTGGCGATGAAAATACCGGCGCCGATGCTTGTACCCATCAGTCTTATTAACAGAGGGTATAATGGAAAAAAAGAGGCCAGGTACGTGGTTTCGTGTCCGAAATAAGTAGGATTGTTTAAAGGCAGCACACTGCTGTAACCGTATTGGGCGATGCTCATGTAGTGCACGGAATCGTAATAGAAGAGCAGGTTAAACGGATGCCAGTTCAGGGGACCTTGACCGTATTCCAGGTAACCCGCCGGAGCGGGAGGCAGAGCGGCGTTGCCTAATAAATAATGTGCGTAAAAGAAAGCATACGCTGTGCCGAGCACCACAATGCGGCTGACGATGAACGCCTTGGCCGCTTCTACTAAAGGTTGTGAATTGAGCATCCAGGCTGCGAGTTTGCTCATAACGGAACCAAGGGTGAGACTGTTCGCTTTCTCAACAGGTGATCTAAACGTCACGCGATCTTGTCCTTTCGGCCTGTATTTTTTTAAGTGACCGTAAGAACCGGAAAGGCAGGTAAAACGAAGCCCCCCTTTTTCACGACTGACCTGTCTCCTTATGCGAGTATTCCGGCATTAAACTAAAACTGAGGGTGGCACGCAAATAATACGGCAACCCCATAGCAAGTGTAAATACGTAAAGTCCGACTTGAAATGCGATTGAGAGCGCAATTGCGGTCTCTTTGGTTACCCCGAACGGTGCTAGTGCAGTCCAGAACGCAACTTGAATAATGCCGAGTGCACCGGGAGATGACGGAATAAGCAGGCCAATATTAATAAAAAGCAAAAGCAACAGCGCTGCCTCCGTGGAGTTGCGTACGGCACCGGAGATAAGAACCAGTAGCGCAAGATAATTAACGGCCCATGCGGCAAGGCTCAAGAGCGTCAAAGAAAAGAGTTTCTTAGGTTGTTTTAAATTTGTTACCGGTCCGAGAAACTCTTTGATTCTGTAACGTACCCACAACATGAAGGCTGGAGACTTCTCCGCCGGCCTGTTTAAGCGCCGGCACGCGACAGTAATAAAAACTGCTGTAACGACTAGTATCCAAAGTGCTGTAAAGGCCAGAACCGCTTTGTCCACAGCAAGACCCCTGATTCCCCAAATTAATCCTGCAGTCAGCAGTAGAGCTAGGGAAAGAACGTCAAAGACTCGCTCTATACAAACTGTACAAAAGGCTGCAGGATAAGGAATGTCTGTGCGCGCGGAAAGATAATGTGCCCTCACTAGTTCTCCAGCGCGCAAGGGAAGGAAGTTATTTGCCATATAACCGACCATTATTCCGCCGAACAGCGTCGAAATACTTACGTGTTTGAGGGGCCGGGTGGTAATGTGCCATATACCGGCTCTAAACAAGCAACTGGTGCAGAAAAAGAAAAGGCAAAGCAAAAGGTTTATGAGGTTCGTGCCGAGTAATGCAACCAAGAAATCGCCGAGCCTGATTTTATAAAAGGCCGCTATGACAAAAAGCAGGCTTATTACTATGCCGGCAGCGATACGGAAGGTTTTTGAGAGCATCATTTCTTTTCCCGTCAATTATTACGGATTCGTCCTTTCACCTTTATCGCAGGTCAGACTGATCGCAGAGTTTCCTACGTACCCGTACTTGTCTTTAACAATGTATAAAGGTCGCTGCTTTACTTCGTTGTATATCCGGCCGATATACTCGCCGAGAATGCCTATCGCGAAAAGTTGAACACCGCCCAGGAAGAGAATAACTGTGATCAGCGAAGGGTAACCAGGTACATCCCTGCCAAATAACGCGGTGCGGACAACAATAAACAATGCATACATAAAAGCGAAAAACGCGACCGATAGACCGAAGTAGGTAGCGAACTGCAACGGTATATAACTAAATGAGGTAATGCCTTCGATGGCGAAGTTCCACAGCCGCCAGTAATTCCATTTGGTTTTACCGGCGTTGCGGGGCTGCCTGTGGTAGTATACAGCCGTCTGGCGAAAGCCGACCCAGGTGAAAAGGCCTTTCATAAAGCGGTTCCGCTCGCGCAGCCTTTTGAGGGCTTCAACCGCCGGCCGGCTCAACAGTCTGAAGTCACCGGTATCCTTGGGTATTTCTATGGAGGTGATTTTTCTGACCGTACGGTAAAACAAGCGTGCCGTCAAACGCTTAAGCCAGCTCTCGCCGTCTCTCTGAAGGCGCGTTGCGTAGACTATATCGTAACCCTCCCGCCACTTCGCTATGAGTTCAGGTATCAGTTCCGGGGGGTCCTGTAGGTCAGCGTCAATCGGGATTACGGCTTCGCCCGAAGCATAGTCGATCCCGGCTGTGAGTGCGATTTCTTTCCCAAAGTTGCGGGAAAGGTCGATGATCTTGACCTTCGGGTCTTTTTCCGCTAGGGAGAGCAAATGGCTAAGTGTATCGTCTTTGCTGCCGTCGTTAATAAAAATGATTTCATAAGGCTCGCCCATTCCGGCCATTACTTTGGTTACCCGGTCATAAAAAGCTGCCACATTGGGGGCCTCATTAAATATGGGAACAACAATTGAAAAGACACACACGGTTGTTGGCTGCATGGAGAACCTCGTTTATAAAGAGGTCTAAAACAACAAGACTGCCGACTCTTTATGTATCAGTCTTAAGAATTCCGTCTATTAAGTCCCGCTGCCTGCAAAAGTAAGGTATTTACCAAGATGTTATCACGACTTTTTTAGACAAGCAATTCCGCTCAAGAGCATCAAAAATGCGTGCAATCGTGTTTCATCGTTGAGCTAACATACAAAATATGTGTTACTGGTAGGTGTAACTAAAATCACCATCGGACGCAAGCGGGCGATAAACCGGGTCTTCATATATAGTATCGGCTGTTAATCTCTCATCTTTCCTTTTACTGAAGCATCTTAACGAAATAAAATCGGCTCGTCCTTCAACACGGGATTATCTAATAAAGGGTATTAAATCTAAACTTAAGCCTGATTTTTGGGAAGGATTGGTGGGAAGATGTAAAAAATAATAAAATAATGGGGGGTGGAAAATAAATGCCGGCGAGAGTCATAGAGGCTATAATGCAGCGCAGTTCGATCCGGCACTTTAAAAACGAGCCGGTGTCCCGAGAGGTGATGGAGAAAATCCTGGAAGCCGCACGATGGGCACCGTCGGCCGGAAACTTGCAGCCGTGGTTTTTCTACGTGATAACCGATCCCGGCCTGCGCCGGTGTCTGGTCTTGGCGGCGCTTAAGCAGGGATTTATCGGCGAGGCCCCTGTCGTAATCGTGATCTGCGCCGAGCCGGCACGGTCGGCAAAATATTACGGGGACAGGGGGCGGGACCTGTATTGCCTGCAGGATACCGCCGCTGCGACGCAGAATATCTTGCTTGCCGCCAGTGCTTACGGACTGGGCGCATGTTGGGTGGGGGCGTTTGACGAGAACCAGGTAAGGCACTGTGTGGGAATTCCACCGGAATTGAGGCCGGTTGCTATTGTGGCGGTTGGTTACCCTGCTCCTTCCACGGAGAAACGTCCCGGCCGGCGCAGCCTCGACGAGATAAGAAAATACCTGTAATAGTTCGACAGTTCAATGGTTCGATAGTTCAACGGTTCAACGGTTCAAAGGTTTATGGGACCCAAAAGGTCTATTATCTTAAGCCAAACTTCAAACTGTTAAACTTCGAACTTCGAACTGACCAAGGATGTCCATCAGTTTAAGCCCGAACTTAGAACTGACCCTTAAGGTCAATCATTTTTATTTTTAACGCAGAACGTTTAACGTTAAAAGGGGTGGCTTTGATTTGCTTTTCGATTTGAACCTGCCTCAAAGGGTGCTCTTTGGTCCGGGGAGTACCTACCGTCTAGGTGAAGAGGCGCAGCGTTTTGGGAAAAAAGTGCTTCTGGTCACCGGCCGGCGCAGCCTTAAGGATACTGGGAATTTTGAACGCATAACCAGTCCTTTTGTGGTTAGTAAAATCGAAGTCTCGTATTTTGATGAGGTCGACCCAGAGCCGACTCTTGACTGCGTTGAAGAATTACGTAGGACGGCCAGGAGTGAAAAATGTGATATTATCGTGGCTGCAGGAGGAGGAAGTGTCCTTGACGCTGCTAAGGCCGCTGCCGGCCTCTACTACGAGGAAGGGCCGGTGAAGGATTATTTTTACGGACGAGAGGTGACTCATCCAAAGCATCCCTGGATAGCCGTGCCGACCACCGCGGGGAGCGGTTCCGAAGCAACGGCAAATGCGGTGTTGATCGACCGTGAGGCGGGCAAGAAGCAGAGCCTCCGGCACCCATTCTGGCTTCCGGATATAGCTGTGGTCGACCCCATTCTCACTATGGCGCAATCCCGCCAACTTACCGCAAGAGCGGGGCTCGACGCCCTGACCCACGCAATCGAAGCTTACACCTGCCGCTTCACGAACCCTTTAAGCCAGGCGGTAAGCCTTGAAGCCGTCCGGCTGATAGTCCAGAATATTTATACCGCTTACACTGTTTCGCGTAACCGCGACGCGCGCGAACGAATGATGCAGGCCAGCTTCCTGGCGGGGATGGCCATCCAGAACGCCGGGGTGGGGGCGGTTCACGCAATCGCTCACGTTGTCGGTGCACGCTATCAACAGCCGCACGGACTGGTCTGCGGGTTACTTTTACCACATATCATGGAGTTCAACCTGCCGCTTGTGGAAGAGAAGTACGGGACTCTGGCTGTGGCCGCAGGAGTGGTACCGCCAAGCACGGCGATCAGCACAGCCGCAGGAAGATTTGTTGAGTATGTACAGCGGTTGGCGGTTAAACTGGAGATTCCCCGACGGATAGGGGAACTGGGAGTCAAGGAAGAGGACCTGGATGATCTGGTGGAGGAAACCTTACCGGCCAATTCGCTGAAGACCAACCCGCGCCGGGTAACCAGGGAGGAACTCCGGGAGATTCTGCGCAAGGCTGTGTGACTAATCGAAACGGGCCAGACGGTTGAGCGCGGCCCGCTTCTCACTGAAACCGAGCCGGGAGTGTTCAACCACCCGCCGGAGAACCTGAATGCTGTTATCGTAGGTCTTATGATCGACGGGATAAGGGATGCCGTCTTTTCCGCCGTGAGCGAACGCAAAACGGGCCGGATCGCGGTAGCTTGGCGGGGTACCGTAAACAAGTTCGGCAATGAGACTCAGCGCACGGATGCCGCGTGCTCCTATGCCGGGTGTTTCAAGAAGCCCGACAAAGTCAGGCGGCGGGTTCTGGTAACTCTTCTCAAAGACGGTTCGCAGGCGAGAAGGGTTCAAATCGCTTAGCAGCAACCGGTGCCTGTCCGGAAGGTCAAGAACATGTTCTTGAATCCGTTTCAGGTCAGCCACCAGCCTCTCGGGAGGCTCTTGTGCGAGAGCGGGAATGGTGTTCCGCGCAGAGTGGCTTTCACGGGCAACAAGATTGAGCGCTGTTCCATGGGTGTCGCAGCAAACCGCTGTATGCGGCTCGTTCACAAAATCGGTGCACACGTCGGAAAGCCAGTGGTAGCGCCGGGCGCGGTGTGCATTAAGGTTCATGCCCTGCTGGATCACCGTCCAGGCGCCGGAGAGAGAAAAAATAAAGGTGTGGTGGTAAATATCGTACCCGTCCTGGACCGCCGCCTGGTCTACTTTTGCGGTAAGGCGCGAAGCGCGCACCAGGGCCTCCGGTCCGGCGCCTATCGGGTAGCGGTCGCTGAGACGAATAATCTCCTCGGGTGTTTTTAACGCCGTGGCCCCTTTACCCCCGCAAACAAAAAATCCCAGATCCCTTTCGCGGCCGCGTACAGCTTCCTTTAGCGCGCCGCACACAGTGGTAGTAAGCCCGGAGGAGTGCCAGTCAAACCCGAGCACGCAGCCGAGAGCCTGAAACCAGAAGGGGTTGCTGAGGCGCCTTAATACTTCTTCCGGTCCGGTTTCGATTATAAGAAGCTCTAAGAGTACGCGGGCAAGCTCAACCATTTTATCAAACAACCAACGCGGACACTTGCCGGAATGCAGCGGCAAATTCGCGATACCGGTTCGCAAATCCATTCCCCTCCTGAAATAGTTCGAAGTTCAAGCTTAGACTGATAGACCTTTCAGGTCGGTTCACAGTTCGGCTTAAGGTGATAGCCCAGCACTCAGTATTATCCTTGCGCTTTAAAAAGCCACCGCTTCTTTTAGGCTAATGAAGGTCTCACCTCAAAGCTCAAAAACTGCTCTGAGTGCTGGGTAGGGTCCGTTCATTATGTAAGCTTTATACCATTTTCATCCCTTGTGGTGCCGTCTCCGGCGGCATGTGGGACTCCTTTAATAGAATAGTACCGGTTATTCACCTAACTTGCAACAACCCAAACCCCCCTCCAAAAATCGAATTCTCCGCCAAGGCGCCGAGACGCCAAGAACGCCAAAACCCGAGACACCATACACTCCTTGATTTTTTATCGGCCTCTAAAAGGGCTCGAATGAGGTCCTGGTGGCAAATAGGCCACCTTTTTCCCTTCATTGTGCCGTTTGCCGCATGGGGCACTCCCTTAATGTCCGAAAGCGTCCACACCCTCTTAAAATGCGGTTGTGGTGCGAATACCTTTGCAGGTGAACTAATGCGTTTCGGAGGAAATGTCGACAGGATAAGACACAACCAGACGTTTCGGGAAGGAGATGAAGCGTTCTTAGCGAAATAAATCCACAGGTTTCCTTAGTAAAAAAATCGGGGTGTAATCCGGTGGATGACCTGGTGGTCAGGGACGAGCTTTTATCACGGGCACGGGACGGTGATCGTGGAGCGAGAGAGAAATTGGTGGAGTTGCACCGGCATTTCATCCTGAGTGCGGCCCGTGCGTGCTGTAAACAACGAATCAACTGGAGTGACGACGCTGCTAGCGTAGCATTGATAGCCTTTGATGAAGCTGTAGATGCGTACAAGGATAATCGTGGTGTTCCGTTTCCTGCATTTGCCCGCCTGGTTATTAGAAGTCGTATCGCAGATTTCTTTCGCAAAGAGGGGCGAAAGGCTGCAGAAAGTTTGGAAGAACTTGCCGCAAGTGGCGGGTTGGCCGTAGCGGAGGTTGCTTACGACCGGTTTAGCGAGGAGGAGATGGTCAGGGAACGCCGCGAGGAGATTAAACGTTATGGTGAGTTGTTACAAGGTTTTGGTCTAAATTTTCGACAACTGGCTGATGCTTCTCCCAAACACCGGGATGCACGGGCCGGTTTCCTGCGCGTGGCACGGGTGCTGGCACAGAACGAGGTGTTATTCAAGCAGTTAATGCAGACCAAACGCCTGCCTTTAAAAGAACTCGCAGTTGCTACAGGGGTGCCTCGAAAGACGCTCGAGCGGGGACGCAGGTATATCGTGGCGGTAAGTTTGATATTCGCATATCCTGAAGAGTTTACTTATATGTATTCTTACCTGAAGTATTGTTAAGGGGGTGAAAAGGTGAAGCGGCAAAAAACAGGGATTCTATTAGAAAAAAACATTGAAGGCATTGTCTTTACCGCTGAAGGTGAATTTTGCCGCATCTCACCCCCCTCGGCGGAGATCGGTGAAGAGGTATCATTTTCACGCAGCATGATTAGACAATGGTGGACACTTGCTTTGGCCGCTGCCGTTCTGGCCGTGTTTATCGGTCTTAGTATGTTACGTTACATTCACACAAGCCCAGTGGCGTACGTGGCGCTGGACATCAATCCGAGCTTAGAATTCGGAATTGACAAAGCTGAAAGGGTAATTGAGGTCAGTTTGTTAAACGAGGATGCCAGGCGCCTTGCTGCTGGGTTGAGTTTGAAAGGCCGCACAGTAACTGAAGCAATCACGTTAGTAATCGAGCGTGCCGAAGAGATGGACTATATTTCTGAAGAACGTTCGGGAGTGGTGCTTGTTACCGTAGTACCGGTGCGCAGCGGGCTTGAAGTGCCGGAGACGGAGCGGTTGGCCCAGGCGGCGGTCCGGCAGCTTGAAAGGAAGAACGTTGCTGCGAAGGTCGTGGCGGCATCTGTGTCGTCGTCATTGCGCAACGAAGCGCGGCGTTTGGGCATTTCGCCCGGAAGGTATGCGTTAAAAGTCGGGGCCGGCAACGACAAACAGGTAATGACGGTGCAGGAATTGAAGCAAGAGGGCTTGACTCAGCTTGAACAGCGCAGACAGGTAACCGTAGAGCAGTTGCTCAGGGACGGCCACCAGGATCAGGTGATAGTGGTGCCGCCCAGAGTGCAAAATAAAAGTAGGAATCACCGAAAAGAAGATGCTGGCGAGGATACGGTTACGGAAAACAAACCGCCGGTTACGGAAAACAAACCGCCGGCAGGGGGACGGATAGAGGAGACTCCTCCCCCCGTGCCCGCAAAACCTTCTGAAGAGGTACGTGAGGAGGACGACGCGGCCGAGGAAGAAGAAGAAAAAAAAGAAAAAGAAAATGTGCCGCCTGAGGACAGGATGGATCACAGGCGAGAAATGCCTTCGCGCGGCAAAACGGAACAAGGAATTACCGGAAACAACAGGCGGGAGGTTCTCGGAAGGAGCATTCTCGAAGAGGTCTACGAGCTGCCGGCAAATCAGACTTTCGCAAGATGGAGTCAATGTCGCCGGTAGTTTAATTAACCGTGGTGAATCCAAGTTTTTTTTAATTCCATAGAACACCCTGGCTGCAGGGTGGTATTATTTTTATTAGACCTTTTACAGTCAGGAGGGGGAAAATGATCCCTATCAGGGACACCATTCGGTCAAGAAAATTTCCCGTGGTTACTGTCACTTTCATTGCCATAAACATTCTTGTGTTCCTATACCAGGCATCATTACCGCGAGAGGCGCTTGATGCTTTAGTGCGTTTGTACGGGGTGATACCGGCACGGGATCTCCCGCGTCTTTTAGACCACCCTTTTAGTCTTACGACTTACGTACCTTTTGTAACGGCGATGTTCCTGCACGGAGGATGGTTTCACGTGTTGGGTAACATGCTTTACCTCTGGGTCTTCGGGGACAACGTGGAGGACTCGATGGGGCGGGGCATGTACGTCGTATTTTACCTCTTAGTCGGTTTTACCGGGAGCCTGGCGCATATATTAGCCAACCCATCCGCATCCATACCGACAATCGGGGCGAGTGGAGCGGTAGCGGGTGTTCTGGGCGCCTACTTTATCAGCTTCCCTCGCTCGCGGGTGCTCACTCTGCTGCCGCTTTTCTTCATTTTTACGCTGGTAGAAATTCCGGCGGTGCTCTTTCTGATCCTGTGGTTCGGGATGCAGCTTTTAAGCGGTGTTGCGTCGCTGGCGGTAACAGGTGAAACAGTCGCCTGGTGGGCACACGTCGGCGGTTTTCTTTCCGGCGCGCTGCTTATCCGGTTGTTTCGCTACCGGTAGTCTAGACGTCGACGGCGTTTCCCTGATAGGTTTTGTCTTGGTAGAAACGCAGCATCTTCACACCGATCGCCCGGGCGAAAACGTAGTTTATTGCCCCGGCGATGAAAATGCCTGCAAAAGGCAGCAAACGCGGGACAAGTTGACGCTGACTGGCGCGAACGCCCAAAGCTATCAAGGTCCTTTCGAGAAGCTCTGCGCTCAATTGCTTAGAAAGTTGGGCGGCGCCGAGCCGGCTCAAGCGCTTGTTGATACTGTGTATCCCGGCGGCAATGCCGAAGGCAAAAAAGGCTTCCCGCTGCGCTTCAAGACTGGTAGGGTCTCGCCCGTATAGGGTGGCCAGTTCAAAAACAAGCCTTGTTATCGCCCATCCCAGGACAGTGATGTCGGCCGCTGCACCTGCAAGAATTGCGATGATGGTCCCTAACCCTGGTATAACCGCGGGCAAGGCGGTCAGACACCCTGCCAGAGCGCACCACCAGCACTTTTCGCTGATCAAGATCCGTGCCAGGTCTTCTTTGGTTAAATCGGGGTAGTTCTGCTCCAGGGCCCGGATACGCCGGCGGACCGAATTAAAGCTTCCGGCGCTGAAAGGATTGAAACCGAACAAAGTGCGACCCCCCTCCTGAAAATAGTTCTAAGTTCAAGCTTAGACTGATAGACCTTTAAGGTCGGTTCACAGTTCACAGTTCGGCTTAAGGTGATAGCCCAGCACTCAGTATTATCCTTGCGCTTTAAAAAGCCACCACTTCTTTTAGGCTAATGACGGTCTCACCTCAAAGCTCAAAAACTGCTCTGAGTGCTGGGCGTCAGTGTTAGACTTACCATAGAAAACAAAACCGATTTCGAGTTCAGAGTGCAAGCTTTGCCTATCCGTCAATATAATGCTTACTGAGTGCTGGGCTGTGGGATAACCGGCAGACAGGCCGTTTTCATTCCCGGTGGCGACCAGCACTCAATGTAATCCTTGAAGCTTAACCCAGCACTCAATATAACCTTGAAGTTTGAAAGCTATCACTTCATTAGACTAAAGAAGGTCTCTCCTCCAAAGCTCAAAAAGTCCTATTGAGTGCTGGGCATTTAAGCTCAATGAAGGTCTGTCCTTCAAAGGGCAAGAAGTCCATTGAGTGCTGGTCGTGAACGACTCTACTGAAAACAGTTCGGCGTTTGAGTTAATGGCCTTGCTAACCGGGTTTAACCGCCCAAGACAGCTTTCATCATCCTCTGCAGGTGATGCTGCAGGCGGTATGACTGTCTGCTATGTAATTATATCATCTTTTTTATCTTTAGCGATTTCATTAGGACTGGGCGCAGCACCTTGGTGTTGTATGAGCGGGTAGCCTGTGCGATACTTTGGCTTGCACCAGCGAAGGAATGCTGTATAACATTCGGAGGACTCATCGGGGGTGTTTCTACGGCATGACGGGGACACGCACCAGCCGGGTGCGTGTCCCGCAGCGTGCCTTTTTAGTACTTAATGTCGGTCGTCCAATTCCAGCCGTTGTTGTTATCCCAGTTGTTGGCGCTGTCTTTGAAGCAGAGGTTGATTTCACTCGTGCCTACTACCGGAATAGATACAGCGAAGGATCCGTCGGCTTCCCTTCTCATTTCGGCTGTGCTGACGTTTTTCCAACCGTCATAGCCGTAGTGGCAGAAGACGCGGTCGGCGCCAGATTTGTTCAGGAGGCCGTTGTAATGTACAAGGACCTCCCTCCCCCTGACCGCAGGAGATGGGTTAATGTCAACTCTGTCGTCAAGAATTTGTTTACCTTTGACAATAAACATGGTGCAATCCTCCTCCTGTTGTGAGAAATTTTACTCTATCTTTTATATTGGCGTCATAACAGGAGAAAAATACTTGAAAATTTTTAGGTTGAGGACGAAGTTATCGGGTTGACCAACCCAACAGGTCGTACACTATTCAATAAGCTCCGGCCGCTTCCATAATCAAAACGCCGCCGATACCTACAGCCGCCCAAGACCAGACCGGGAAAAGCGCCGTACTGACACCGATAAGCGCTAAACCGATTATTGAGCGGATGACGCGGTCGATAGTGCCGAGATTTTGCTTAAAAGTGATTCTAATGTTACCACCCCTCATACCTATCTTCTTGCAATATTATTATCTTTGAGGAAGACGGTTTTATTGCTGCAAAAAGAGAGGTAATGTAAGTTTTACTGAAAAGACTGAAGGAATTAACACGGCGGGGGCGAATTATGCGAAAAACGGTTCCAGGAGGGGAACGTCTTGGTCAGAAAGCGAGTTTTGCTCTTTTTTCTGCTGTTGGTTTTATTGTTGGCGCCTGCGGGGTGCAGTAAGCAGTCAAAAGCTACACTCACGGTTGGGGTTTTACCCATCACGGATAATTTGCCGTTTTGGGTAGCAGAAGAAAAAGGTTATCTGAGAGAAGCAGGACTTGAAGTAACATTTGTTCCCTTCCCAAGCGCGGTAGAGCGGGACAGTGCCTTTACGGCCGGACAGATTGATTTGGCGGTAGGCGATCTGATAGCAGTCGCACAGATGCGGCAAGGAGGGACTAAGGTCAAAGCGGTGGCGGTTTGTCAGGGAGTAAGGCCTGAAGAAGGAAGGTTTGCTGTTCTGTCGGCCCCGGGTTCTGAGATTACAAAAGTGGAACAGTTGAAAAACGTCCCGGTGGCATGTTCATTGAAGACTATAAACGAGTATGTGCTTGACAAGCTTTTGGCCGGAGCAGGTTTTGCACCCGAGGAGATAAAAAAAGTCGCGATGCCGAAGATCCCGCTGCGGATGCAGGCGCTCTTGACCGGGAAGGTAGATGCCGCGGTTCTACCCGACCCGCTCGCGGCGCTTGCAGAAGTTAAGGGGGCGCAACTTATAATTGACGACATGCAGCAAAACATCTCCCAAACTGTGATTATCGTCAGGGAAGAAGCAATTACCCGGAACCTTGAAGGTTTAAAAAGGCTCATGGCGGCATACAATCGCGCAGTCCGCGATATTCAGGGAAACCCTGGCGGATGGGGCGCGCTCTTGAAAGAAAAGGCGGGTGTACCGGAAGAGGTTCTACCAGGCGGTCCCCACGGGATGAAGGTCATATTCTCGCCTGCGGCGGTCCCTGATCCTCCTGGTGTGCAAGCAGTCGTGGATTGGCTTATTGAGAAAAGGGTTCTGTCGAAAACGATGACCTATGAAGAAATAGTCGATAAGAGAGTGCTCAGCGGGTGATTGTTGTCGATGACTTGAGGGTGGTTTATAACCCCCCGGGTACCCCGGTGACGGCACTCGAAGGGGTGTCGTTTCGGGTTGGGAAGGGTGAAACCTGTGCCATTATCGGTCCCTCGGGGTGCGGGAAGAGTACGCTTCTCTACGTATTAGCAGGGCTGCTAAGGAACTTTCAGGGCAAGGTTGTTGTCGCGGGGGAGCCGGTAAAACCCGGACGTAGCAAGACTGCGCTGATACTTCAGGACTACGGTCTTTTGCCCTGGAAAAACACTTTTGACAACGCCTGCCTCGGGCTTGAAATCAGGAGAGTGCCCCGGAATGTGCGGGAAGCTGCGGTAAAGCTGATACTTCACGAGCTTGGGCTTTATGAACTCAGGATGCTGTATCCCGGACAACTCTCAGGCGGTCAACGACAGCGTGTGGCAATCGCCCGGGCGCTGGCGCTGGAACCGGACCTGCTTTTGATGGATGAACCGTTTTCTTCACTTGATGCCCTGACCCGGGAGGCTCTCCAGGAAAACCTCTTGGAGATTTGGGGTCGAACGGGATGTACGATTGTCCTCGTGACCCACAGCATTGAGGAAGCGGTATTTTTAGGCAGCCAGGTGGTGGTTCTTTCCCCACGGCCGGGTAAGGTTGTGGCCACCTACCCGAATGTTGGTGCAGGAGATAAGCTCTGGCGGCGGGATCCGGAGTTCTATAAGGTCTGTTCAGCATTGCGCCAACAACTGGCAGGAGGCATAGATGATACGCAGGGGGTTTGAGGCGGTTATCGCGGTTGCGGCCCTCTTTCTTTTGTGGGCACTGGTAGCGTCAACCTTAAAACTTGAAGCTCTGTCCTCGCCGTGGGCGGCTTTTAGGGTGTTCCTTCGAGACTTGAACGGTCCGCTTGGATGGCACCTGCTGGTCAGCACTTACCGGGTCTTGGCCGGTATCGTGCTGTCAGTTCTCACCGCCGTACCCTTTGGCTTTTTTCTGGGAAGAAACCCTACCGCGGACCGTTTCGTTACCCCCTTTATTTACCTGCTCTATCCTGTCCCCAAAATAGTATTGCTGCCCGTCTTAATCGCGCTTCTCGGTATAGGCGACACAACCAAAATATTTCTCATCACGCTCATTCTGTTCTTTCAAATACTGCTGCCGGTAAGAGACGGGGTTCGGTACGTACCGGCTGCGCTAATAGACTCGGTAATATCCCTGGGAGCGAATACCAGAGCGATTTACCGTCACGTTATTTGGCCTGCGGTGCTGCCGGACATACTGACCGCCCTTAGGGTTGCATCCGGAACGGCGATTGCGGTTTTGTTCTTTGCTGAGACCATCAGCAGTCAGGAGGGTCTGGGCTACTACATCTTCGACGCATTATCAAGCTGGGCCTATCCGGAGATGTATGCCGGTATAATCGCCATGGGGCTGTTGGGATTTTTAATCTACACGGTTCTCGACTGGTTGGAAAGACGTCTCTGTGCCTGGAAGCATATTTAGGAGCCCCTTTAGAATCTATCTTCCTGTCTTTTTAAGATAACGATAAATTCTTTTGAGGTGGCATGGGGACCGAGTTTCCGGGTAGAAAGACCGTTTATCCCCGTATCACAGTTCTGCCTTGACTCAAGCCGGCGTGACGGTTTTTTTGTTGCTGCATGGGTTTCCGATACGTGTGGTAAAGCCGCAGGCTTCCCGTTCAATAACTTGGCAATTCCGTGAGGTTGTCTGCATATGATTTACAGGAGTTGTCCAAAAATGACGGGGGAGGTACGGTAAAAATGGAACTTGCCAGGCTGAGCATCTGGAAGAGATCGAGAGACTCGTATGCGAAAAGGAGTGCGGGGTAGAGAATGCAAAGTGTGTAAAAGTGGAGATCTGAGGTATCTGAAAATCGTAGAAAATTCGGTTGCGTGGCGAAGGCGGGGAGTTATCTCACCGCTTTTTGCTTTCAGAAAGCAAGGGATTAGTGTGCGAAAAAGTCGCTAAAAGCCGCGACAAAGCAAAGAGGCAAAGAGGCGACGTTCATATCGAGAAAATAGTCCCATATAATTAGGACGTCTGTCTTATTTTAAAACGTAAGCCCCCTCAATTATTCTGTAAGAGACGGAGAATTTAATGAAGGGTAAAATGAGGTGAGTGTTACAAATCAATTTGACAGAGGGGGGTTCCGAAATGCTGTTGAAAAGAATCACAATTTTCGTCGTCTTCATTTTTCTAATGATGAATTTGCTGTCTTTGCCTCAGTTTTCAGTTGCCTGTGCAGAGGAAGAATTATCGGCTTCCGCCGGGACTGATGCAGCAAGTGTTAATGAGGGCACGTACGAAGATGAAGCTGTTGATGAGGATGCTTATGAAGAAGACGCCGTCGATGAGGATGCCTATGAAAAGGACCGAGGTCCAGCATGGGCGCGCGGTGAGCACCCGAGCCTAAAGGGCTTGCGCAGGGCTTACGCCAACGTTTGCCGGAACCAAGCCAGCCTGAGGGCACAGGAAGTCCTCAGGGGCTTGATCGAGGCACGGACGGTTACCGATTCAATCTACCTGTTCGAACAAGCAACAGGTGAAGAAGAGGACTTGGGAACGCTCACCGGGAACGAAGAGGTAAAACAGGCCCTTGCAGCGGAAGCCAAGCGGATCAGAGAGGAAGCACGCAGGCAGCTTCGCGAAAGACAGACGTTGGCGTGGGCACTCAAAAAACTCGGCAGGTCCCTTGAAAAGCTGGGAGAACGGGTTGAAGCCGAGAAAACTCTGATCGAGGCTGCGGGAATAACGCCGCAAGATGAGTCGATCTACGAGTATCTTAATGATTTGTATGCCGAGCTGAAAGGAGCACAAGTTCCGGTGTTCATCAAAGGAAAGAAGACGGACTTCGATGTTCCCCCGCAGATAGTGAGCAGGCGTATGCTGGTACCGTTGCGGAAATTTGCGGAAACCCTCGGATGTACGGTTGATTGGGATTCCAGTACCAGGCAGGTTGTTTTGGTCCGGGGTAACAGAGTGGTGGTCCTCGGTGTAGGACAGAATACGGCGACGGTCGACGGAGAGCAGGTTGCTCTTGATGTGGCGGCCGTGATCGTAAACGGCAGGGTATTGGTCCCGATCAGGTTTGTCAGTGAAACCCTTGACGCCGAGGTCGATTATCACGCAGAGTCTTCAATGGTGGTTGTCAACTGACCCGAAAAGCTCTACCAGCCCTGCAGCGGCCCCCGGGTGTCCCGGGGGTCGTTGTTTTACATAACATAGGGCTCTTTCTCTCTAAGCATTTTTGTGCTATAACAACAATATGAACAACAGCCCGGTGGCCGTGGGATTAAAGCAGTAACAAGTATTGCTTGTATCGGATGCCGGCAGTGTTATAATCTCTTATATACGCCTTTGAGGAGAGTCATTCACGACCCAGCACTCAATGGACTTCTTGCCCTTTGAAGGACAGACCTTCATTGAGCTTAAATGCCCAGCACTCAATAGGACTTTTTGAGCTTTGGAGGAGAGACCTTCTTTAGTCTAATGAAGTGATAGCTTTCAAACTTCAAGGTTATATTGAGTGCTGGGTTAAACTTCAAGGATCTTACTGAGTGCTGGGTGTCAGTATAAGGTTAAACGTATTTTCGGAGGAGATTAAGTTGAATACTATCGGGATTGGTCTTTTGGGATTCGGAACGGTAGGGCGGGGAGTCTACCGGGTCTTGCAAAACAACCGGGAACTGATCGCTGCCCGGTTGGGAGCACAGCTTGAGGTTGTAAAGGTTCTTGTTCGGGATACAGGGAAGGAAAGGGGGATCCCCATTCCTCCCGAAATGCTTACTACGGACCCGGCAGAGGTGCTTGAAAACCCCGGGGTGAGTATAGTGGTGGAGGTAATGGGAGGGATCGAACCGGCGCGGCGGTATGTTCTTGAGGCCCTTTCGCGCGGAAAAAGCGTCGTTACCGCAAACAAGGATATGATGGCGGTTTTCGGGCACGAACTTTTTGCGGCGGCGGCCGCCACAGGCGCCGACCTTTTATTTGAGGCAAGCGTAGCCGGAGGGATACCGGTTATTAAGATTTTGAAAGAAGCATTGACCGGAAACCGCGTCCAGGAAGTCATCGGGATCATCAACGGCACAACAAACTACATCCTCTCAAAGATGAGCGACGAGGGCGCCGACTTTGACACGGTGTTGCGGGAGGCACAGGAAAAGGGGTATGCGGAAGCGGACCCTACCAGCGACATTGAGGGTTTTGACGCAGCACGAAAAATAGCCATCTTAGCTTCGATAGCATTCAACACCCGTGTGACGCTTGACGAGGTCTACGTGGAAGGTATAACGAGAATCAAGCCGGAGGATATCAGGTACGCGCGCGAGCTTGGATACGTGATAAAACTGTTGGGTATTGCGAGGGAGGCCCCTGACGGCATAGAGGTCCGTGTTCACCCGGCACTGGTATCTTCCGGACACCCGCTTGCCGCGGTCAGCGACGTCTTCAACGCTGTGTTTATCCGGGGTAATGCGGTTGGCGACACGATGTTTTACGGGCGAGGAGCGGGTGAGTTTCCCACGGCGAGTGCCGTTGTGGGCGACATCATTACCGCGGCGCGAAACATCCGCTGCAACGTTCGCGGTATCCTCGGCTGCACGTGTTTTGAGAGCAAGCCGGTGCGCCAAATAACCGCGATCGAGTCGTGTTATTACCTGAGGCTGCAGGTGATAGACAGACCGGGGGTTCTTGCCGGAATAGCGGCCGCTTTCGGGAACAACAACGTGAGCCTGGCGGCTGTAATTCAAAAAACGACGGGGGCAATAGCGGAACTTGTCCTGGTAACTCACCGTGTACGGGAAGCGAATCTCCGGGCGGCAGTTGAAGAACTTAGGTGCCTGCCGACGGTTGAAGCGGTGGCGAACATAATCAGGGTTGAGGAATAATAACATGCCCGGTGCCTTGAGGACCTACGTCAGGGTCAAAGTGCCCGCTACCACGGCAAACCTCGGTTCCGGATGCGATTGCCTGAGTCTCGCGCTGAACCTTTATAACACCGTTACCGTGGGACTTTCAGGCGCGGGATTGGTAATAAGTGTACACGGAGAGGGCAAAGGGCAAATTCCCGAAGATGGTTCCAACCTCGTGTGGCAGGCCGTAAAGAGGTTATGGGGGAAATGCGGCTTCCCTGTGCCGCCCGGGGTGATGATAACACTGGAAAACGGTATACCGGTTGCAGCGGGCTTGGGTTCAAGCGCTGCGGCCATCATCGGCGGTTTGACGGCTGCCAATATAATCGCCGGGGACCGGTTTTCAGCCCACGAGATCCTGACTCTTGCGACGGCGTTGGAGGGACACCCCGATAACATCACCGCCGCGTTTTTTGGTGGTCTAACAGTTGTCGTGGCCGAAGAAAACGGTCTGAAATGGCTAAAAATACCGGTTGACCCTGGGTTACAAGCTGTCGCTGCGGTTCCCGATTTTCAAATCTCAACTAAAGATGCCCGTATTGCCCTGCCCCAGAGTTACCGCAGGGAGGATGCCCTCTATAACGTTGGTCGTGCCGCGCTGCTTGTGGGAGCGTTTGCGTCAAAACGATATGAACTTTTGTCGTCGGCGATGCAGGACAGGTTGTACCAGCCCTACCGTGCCTCTTTGGTACCGGGGTTGGGCAGGGTGGTAGAGGCTGCCGTCAAAGCGGGGGCGTTCGGAGCGGCTCTCAGCGGAGCGGGGCCTGCCGTGGTGGCGATAGCCGGCGGAAATACAGACGCGATTGGCGCGGCCATGATGGAGGCCTTTCGTGGTGCAGGGATAAACGCGCGGGTGTTTACCCTCGCAGCGGACAACCATGGAGCCGGAGAATAGCGGTCGGTTTTTTCACCTTTGATAGATAACTGCATAAATGATTAATCGTAGAAGAGTTTATGGGGTGGGGAGAGACAGAATGTTGGTTGTACAAAAGTATGGCGGGAGTTCAGTGGCCGATCCGTCGCGGATCAAGCGGGTCGCCTCGCGGGTTTTGCGAACACGCGCGGAGGGAAACGAGGTCGTAGTTGTTGTCTCGGCCATGGGAGACACCACAGACGACCTGATCGCCCTGGCAAGGCAGGTAACCGGTGATCCGGATAAACGTGAGATGGACCAGCTCTTAAGCACCGGGGAACAGGTTTCCGTTGCCCTCTTAACAATGGCCCTGCACGAAATGGGAGCAGAGGCGATTTCCCTCACCGGACAACAGGCGGGGATCGCCACCGACGGCGTTTATGGGAAGGCGGCGATAACAGGTGTTGATACCGAACGGCTGCGGAAAGAGCTTGCCGCCGGTAAGACAATAGTTGTGGCAGGGTTTCAAGGGATGGCACCGAACGGGGATGTTACCACTTTAGGCAGGGGAGGATCGGACACTACGGCAGTGGCGCTTGCCGTAGCGCTCAGGGCAGACCGGTGCGAGATTTTTACTGATGTTGATGGGGTTTACACAGCAGATCCGCGGGTGGTACCGGATGCCCGAAAACTGCGGGCGATTTCTTACGACGAGATGCTGGAACTTGCGAGTTTGGGCGCAGTGGTACTACACCCGCGGTCGGTGGAGTTGGCTAAGCTTTATGGCATGCCGCTGGTAGTCAGGTCGAGTTTTAACGATAAACCGGGAACGTTAGTGAGGGAGGATTCAGTTATGGAACGGACATATATGGTGAGCGGAGTGGCGCATGACCTGAACGTCGCTAAAGTGGGGCTTTTTGACGTATTGGACCAGCCGGGAATAGCTTTCCGCCTCTTCGCCGCACTTGCAGCAGAGCAAATTAATGTAGATATGATCATCCAGGGTGCTACCCGGAACGGGCAAAACGATATCGCCTTTACGGTAAACAGGGACGATCTGAAGAAGGCACTGGCAGCGGTGGAAGTGATAAAGGACACCGTGGGCGCAAAAGGATATACGTACGACGACCGCGTAGGAAAGGTTTCAATCGTAGGGGCGGGCATGGTGACACGACCCGGTGTTGCTGCGGCTATGTTCGAAGCACTTGCCGCTGAGGGTATTAACATTGAAATGATCAGCACTTCGGAAATAAAGGTTTCCTGTGTGATAAAGGAAACGGATGTGGCGCGGGCCGTTCAGGCGCTGCACAAACGATTCGGGTTGGACGCATTGAGTGAAGAATGAACAAATGTCACCGGGGTTATCCCCGGTTTTTTTATGCTCGGTGTCAACAGATTTAAGACCGTGGTGTTTTTATTATAAAGAGAGAGCGGGGCGCGTTGGTGAGCCGCACTGGTGCGGACGAAAAAGAGGCGGCTTTTCGCGAGATATTCGATAAACATTACCCGGAACTGTGCCGCCGGCTGCTGCCGTATTTGGGCGATCAGACCACTGTGGAGGATGTGGTTCAAGAGGCTTTTGTCCGTCTGTACTTCAGACCGCCCGCACGCCAGGATAACATTCCCGGCTGGCTTTTCCGTGTAGCGGTTAACCTTGCGTACAATCACGTTCGGACCGAGGAGAGACGCCGGAAACGTGAATACAGGGTCTTCAGGGAGACATTGGGGACAGGGGAGGATGAGGTTTTGCGGCGGGAGGATATCACACAGGTGCGGGAAACGCTTGCCCGGCTGGCGCCGCGAGACCGCTTCTGCCTTTTGCTGCGATTTCAGGGCTACGGTTACGCTGAGATCGCGGCGGTCTTGCAGGTTGAAACGAGTTCTGTCGGGACAATTCTTGCCCGTGCCCGAGAACGTTTCCGGCGGGAATACAGCGGTTTCGGGAAAAGGTGAACGATATGTGTTACGACCGGGGAGTACTGCAGGCGTTTCTTGACAACGAGCTTCCGGCGAACCGGATGGATGCCGTGAGCGAGCATCTTTCCGGGTGTGCGGCATGCCGGAGGGTGCTTCATGAGCTTGAAAGTAACGCAGAATACGTAAATGCGGCAATAGAATCTTACACCGAGGGACTTGTTTTCGATAACAGTGCGGAGAGAGCATGGGAGCAGTTCAGCGTCAAACGGTACCGGCGCCGTTGGTGGAGTGTTGTTGTGAATACTTTGGGGAGCAGGCGGATGGCGATGGTTGCCGTTGCCGCGTCATTAATTGCGGTATTCGTTATGGGCTCTATTATAATCGGTCCGAACCTGCAGAAGGAGACGGCAAACGTGGAAGCCACGCGGGTGGAAAAGCAGGCTGCAAGACAGGCGCCGGGCGAAAAAGACGACCATGAAGCAGGTACGCTGTCTGCAGAACCCACGGTGGAAGTCGGGAAGGCGCCGGAAGGGACCGGGGCCGTACGGAGTGCGGTCCCCAGCGAAACACGGGATGGTCAAACCGGAGGGGTTCCTGCAGCGCCGAAAGCGATGTGGTGCGCCGAGTCTGCGCATATCCCGATAGACCCCTCCACCGTCAGCGATGTTTCTTATAGTGTGGCGGGTGGAGAACCGGTGCCGGTGACTGGTGAAGAGAAGGAACAACTGGTTACCTGGTTTAATAAGGGGGCCGCCACCGGGCCTAGTCTGCAAGCTGCGGAGAGGGAAACGGATAAGACCGGTCCGGTACTGAGCTTTACCTTAGCGGACAGCACGGTGATTACAGTCGTCTACTTGAACCCGGAAGAGGTATCGGTAAAACGGCCGGAAGGTGTTTATTCAATCCGTGCTCCGGAGCTGTCTTTATTCTTGCACCTGAAGGGGGGTGAAGCGATTGACGGAATTGCTGACAGGTAAAAGGTTTTGGGTACTGGTACTGGTGATCGGCTGCCTGTTATGTATTTACACTTTCTACGGAATGACAGCCTTTTCGCAGCAATCAGTAAACGCACAAGCGGCGGCCGCGCAGGAGGATTCGACGGTTACGGTCTGGGGCCAAGGGGAGGTGAAGGCCTCACCTGATTCGGCACAGGTTAATATCGGGGTGATTACACAGGCGAAGAGTGCGAAGGACGCTCAATCTCAGAATAACCGTATATCAAACGGTGTTATTGCCGCTGTCAAGGACCAGGGCATTCCTAAGGAAGACATCCAGACCAGGGAGTTTTGCATCTGGCCGCAGCACGATGAAAAGGGCAGAAACATAACCGGGTACCAGGTTAATCACACCCTGTCAATCCGGGTAGTCGGGACGGATAAAGTCGGCCCGGTGATCGACACGGCTGTAGCGGCCGGAGCCAACCACATTTACGGAATTTCGTTTGAACGGGAAGATCGGGCGGGTTTAAAACAGGAGGCGCTTAAAAAGGCGGTAACGGACGCACGGGAGCGGGCGGATGCCCTGGCGAAGACGGCAGGTAAAAAGGTTGTACGGGTAGTCTCTATTAAAGAGGCCGGCACTGACGATTCCCCTCCGGTCTACAAAAGGATGGCTATCGAAGCAGGCGGCGCGGGTGCGCCGGTTGAACCCGGTCAGCTTACTGTAACGGCTTCGGTTGAAGTGGTATTCGAGATCGGCGGATAGGGTGTTCTGTAAGGTTGTAATCTGCGAGCTGTTCCTGGGAACGGCTCGCTTTAAGTTTTGAAAACGAAAGCGGTTTGCATGCTTCACATAAGAAACCAGAGCGGGTTAAACGGCGATGTCCGGTTGCTGTACTGTTCCGGCAATACCGTCTTCGTTTAGATAAATTCCGAAACGGTTCAACTGGCCTGTAAGCAGGTTATCAAAGCCCTTGAGGCTAAAGGTTGTATTAAGGTTCCCCAGGTAGATCGCGCCGATCCTTTTTTTTGCCTGTATTATCGGATACGCATAGAAGAATGGGAATCTATTTATGGCCGTTTTTAAGTAAACCGGCCAGTTCGGTGAATAATTTGCCTTTTTGCTCCTGCTTTTTATAACCGGCGTAGGCCGCTGTTAAACTGTAGACCAGTTCGATGAAGTCCTGTGTATCCCTGGATAGAGGGGCTTCGGTGGAAATGGTGGCTTCTATACCGTTGAAGTAAGCTGTTAGTGCAAGGCGGAGATTTCCCCTGCTCCGGTCTAACAGCAGTCGTAAATACCGGGCCCCGCCAAAAACACTTTCTATTGGATCGAAGGGGTCGTGGAGTCTCAGCATTCTTGCGATGCCGGGAGTAAGCTGCATTAACCCCAGTTTACCCCCGGGGGAAACGGCATCCGGCTTCAGTCCCGAGAGGGCTTCACTGATCGCTTTAAGCAATGCCGGCGAGAGGGCGTACTGGTTCCCGGCAGCCCGGAAAACTGCGTTAAGAGAAATGCCGTTTAGCTGCAGTACGGTCCGATTATCACGCATGTTATCAATAAAGTCTTTTGGCATAAAGGATCTCGCTGCAACGTCTGGGTTATTCTGCGGCAGTTTTCTGTCGAGCAATTGGGTGTTACCCCCTAAAGATGCTGGCCTATGTTGATTTCTCCGGCTGCCAACAATATCCTTTAGCTTAATTCCTGTTCTTTTGTCGCAACAAGTCGTATGGGAAAATAATGAAAAAAATATAGCCGCTATTCGCGAACAGCGGCTACTTACGGGAATTATTCGACAAAGCCTTAAAATATTTTTTTGGAATGCAAGTATCCCTGGACATGGTCAAGCGCTTCCCCGAACCGCTGGAAATGGACGACTTCCCGCTCACGGAGCCAGCGCAGCGTATCCTTGATTCCAGGATCATCCGTAAGACAGATGAGGTGCTCATAAGTGGCCCGTGCTTTCTGTTCCGCGGCAAGGTCCTCGTGCAGGTCGGCGACGGGGTCGGCGTGGGCCTGGATGTATGCGGCGGTCCATGGTACGCCGTTGGCATCTGCGGGAAAAAGTGCTTTATCGTGAAGGGCAAAATGGCTACCGAGGCCCGCACGCTCCAGTTCTTCAGGTGTTGCACCTTGAATCAGCCTGTAGATCATCGTCCCGACTATTTCCCAGTGAGCCATTTCCTCGGTGCCGATATCGTTTAGAAGCCCCTTTGTACGGGGGGTGGGCATGGTGAACATCTGATTAAGATAACGTACAGCAGCCGAGAGTTCCGAATCAGGTCCACCGTATTGTGCTGTCAAGAATTTAGCCATCCTGAGGTCCCGGGAGTAAACGCGCACCGGATATTCGAGCTTTTTCTCATAAATCCACATTCACACCTACCCCCTTTCGTATTCGATTTCCCATGGCCAGGGCTCGTCTATCCACTTCCAGTAACCTTCGACGGTCTCGTGTCCGTAAGCCGTCAACGGACCGTACTTTGCGGTATATTCTTTTTTTAGATCCATTAACTCGCAGGCAAGACGGTTGTAGTCGCGCAGTGCCGCCTGATCGTCGGGGTGAGTATCAAGAAACAAGGTCAGTTCTATTGCCGCGAATTCGACCGCCTGGATTCTTTTCAATAATTCGTGTTTTTCGTACAAGTCAATCGCCTCCTCACCTATCGTCTTTTCCCGTAATAATGCGGGTCGTCCGGGCAGGTGTAAGGACAATATAGTTCCGGCCAGAGGGTACCCTTGTCCAGGGCTTCATCTAGGGAAAACTGCCTGCCGTATTGCTGGGGCGGTATATAAGCGGTCGATAACCTTAAATCGGGACACGGGTATCCGCTAAATTGGCTTTTTGCTTTTTCACCTTTAGGGGTGATCTTAATGTCCATAGAAAGAATCCCTCCTCAGCGTACCAACCAAGGTTTATCTAACATTATATTCCTATAATGGGAATAATGTTCAAAGGCGAAAAGGATACTGATTGTGACAACCTTCTGCAAAATAATACATAATATGGCTGTTCTGGTTATATTGACAAATTTACTATATATATGGTAGTGTGAAACGAGTGTGTGCTTTGAAAAATGGGGGATATGAAAAAGTGGTTGATAGACCGGAAAAAGGACATGAACATCTACAACAACCCGCGCAGGGCCTTGGTTTACCATCACTCTCATTAAGGGATTATGCCGGCTTGGAAGAACAAAGGGCCGCTCTTGCCGTTTTAGGCCACAATATGCGAACTCTCTTGACAAGCATCATCGGTTTTTCCGAACTTTTGCTTTTGAAGCATTTAAACGATTACCCGGAAGATACTAAGGAATATCTGAAATACATCCGTGAGGCGGGCTTGAAGCTTGACCGCCTTTTGGAAGTGGCTGTCGACAGATATATCCAAGTTTTTGTACAGTCGTCAACGAAGGTTACAGTTGAAGAGCTGGTATCAAACTGCAGCAAAAACGTTAGGGATAAAGCCAGGTCGATGGGAGTGGATTTGGTAGAGGAGGTTTCACCGGAGATAGAGTCGGTTGTAGTTGAAGGTATGTTGCTGGGTGAAACCTTGACAGGTCTTCTACTCTTTGCGGTTGCGCGGACTCCGGCGGGGGGTAACGTCGGAATATCAGTTTCCCCATCCGGGGAAGGCGTTCTCTTTACCGTCTGGCATACCTTCTTTTCCAAATGGCCGTTATACAATCGAGAGCGGATAAGATCGGTTAACGTGAATCCGGAAACCGACCGGGTCTTAGTGCTGGCGCGCGAGTTCAGCAAGATCAACGGCGGTCGCTTTTGGGTTGAAGGTACACTTGGAGAATTCAGCAGTTTTTGCTTGTTGTTGCCTAAGGCCGACGAGAAGAAGAAAAAGGACTCTAATGACCAGACAGTCTTTTGATTTCACCGAGGAAACTGTAAATATTGATCGGCTTTGATAAATAGGCTTCACAACCTGATCTGTCAGTTTTTGGTTTTTAAAAACTAAAAACGCTTTTAAATCGCGGCTGAGTTGACAGCGGCAGTTCATGACTGGTATAATAGCGCAAGTTTCGAGAAGTTTTTCCCATCGACCCCGTTGAGTTACTTCATTATTTTTCCAACAATGTGATGTAATTATCGAGTGTTTTGGGGTGATAAGAGCTGATGTACCCAGATATTGAACGGGTTCTCCTTACGCGCCAGCAAATACAGAAGCGGGTTCAGATTCTGGGAGAAAGAATCTCCGCGGATTATCGCGGGAAGGAATTGCTTACGGTTGGTGTTCTGAAAGGGTCGGTGGTTTTTTTGGCCGACCTTTTGCGTGTACTGACCGTTCCGGTGGAACTGGATTTTATCGCCGTATCCAGTTACGGTTCTTTAAGCGCTTCAACAGGAGTGGTGCGGATACTCAAGGATTTGGACAGGACAGTCAGCGGGCGGGAAGTTCTACTGGTAGAAGATATCGTTGATACCGGGTTGACGTTGAAATACATTACAGAGCATCTATGGTCCCAGCAGCCGGCAGGCTTCAAAGTCTGCGCGCTTTTGGATAAACCTTCGCGGAGAAAGGTAGAAGTGGGAATAGACTATTTAGGTTTCTCCATACCGGATGAATTTGTGGTGGGATACGGTTTAGACTACGCCGGACGGTACAGGAATCTACCGGACATCTGTGTTTTGCAGCGCGAGGTTTATGAAGGCGGGGAATGACTTGCGGGACCCGACAAAAGAACTGATTGTCATTCTTGATTTCGGTGGACAGTATACGCAACTGATCGCCCGGCGCGTGAGGGAGTGCCGGGTTTACTGTGAAATAGTCCCTTATTTCATGCCGCTCGAGGAGATCCGGGCGCGAAAACCCTACGGCATTATCCTTTCGGGTGGACCTTCAAGTGTTTACGAAGAGAACGCGCCTTCGTTACCCATAGGAGTTTTTGGGCTGGGCGTTCCTGTGCTGGGGATATGTTACGGCATGCAGTTGATGGCGTACCTTTTGGGCGGCAAGGTGCTCCGGGCGAGTCACCGGGAGTACGGGAGAACGCACGTCGAAATCACGAACCGTGAAGGCCTTTTTAAAGGGTTGGACAGGAAAACATGGTGCTGGATGAGTCACGGTGACCGGGTGGATACGGTTCCAAACGGCTTTATGATATCGGCAAGTACCGATTCAGCCCCCGTTGCTGCAATGGAAGATAATATCCGTAAGCTTTACGGAGTTCAATTCCACCCCGAGGTTGTTCACACACCGGAAGGCAAAAAAATCTTGAAGAATTTTCTCTATGATATTTGCGGGTGCAGCGGCAACT
This sequence comes from Bacillota bacterium, assembly GCA_040757355.1. Lineage (GTDB taxonomy): Bacteria > Bacillota > Desulfotomaculia > Desulfotomaculales > Ammonificaceae > DTYU01. Next base: position 49,514 of record JBFLWY010000006.1, read on the forward strand.
GGACAATGGGTTCTTTTTTAGAGGTGGCGACAGCGGGAGTACGGCAGGCAATCGGTAACGGCCGGGCGGTCTGTGCACTGAGCGGCGGCGTGGACTCTTCGGTGGCGGCGGTACTGGTTCACCGGGCAATCGGAGACAAACTGACATGTGTTTTTGTAAACCACGGGCTGTTGCGGAAGGGTGAGCCTGAATCTGTTAGAGAGGCTTTCGAGCGTCTCGGGATCAAGTTGGTATACATAAACGCCAAAGAGCGTTTTTTAAGAAAGCTTGAGGGAGTAGCTGACCCCGAGGCTAAGCGAAAAATAATCGGCGGAGAGTTCATCCGGGTCTTCGAAGAAGAGGCGAGTAAAAAAGGCGCAGTAGAATTTCTCGTGCAGGGAACACTTTACCCGGACGTTATCGAAAGCGGGACGGCCACCGCAGCCCGGATCAAATCGCACCATAACGTAGGCGGGTTGCCCGAAGATATGCGGTTGAAACTGATTGAACCGCTCCGGTTGCTTTTCAAGGATGAGGTCCGTGAACTCGGCAGGGAACTAGGCCTGCCGGACGAGATCGTTTGGCGGCAGCCCTTCCCCGGGCCGGGGCTGGCGGTTCGGATTTTGGGGCCGGTAACGGAAGAGAAGCTCGACATCTTAAGACAAGCCGACGCTGTTGTAACAGCGGAGATTAAAAAGGCCGGACTTGACCGCAGCGTCTGGCAGTACTTTGCGGTTCTTCCGGATATCCGCAGCGTAGGTGTGATGGGAGACGCCCGCACTTACGCTCATACCATTATCGTGCGGGCGGTGGAAAGCCAGGACGGGATGACCGCAGACTGGGCGCGTTTGCCGCACGACTTGCTGGAAACGATAGCCGCCCGGATCGTGCGGGAAGTACCGGAGGTAAACCGGGTGGTTTACGACATCACCTCTAAACCTCCGGCAACAATTGAGTGGGAGTAAAGATATTGTCGCGGCTGAATGCGCGGTGTATAATAGATGAGCAAGAACCTTTGACGGCGGCATAGCCAAGTGGCAAGGCGACGGTCTGCAAAACCGTTATGCGGCGGTTCGAATCCGCCTGCCGCCTCCAGAACTAAACCACAAGCGGGTTTGAGCGTTTTTAGGCAGAGCGACGGTGTTACAAACCGTTGCCCAAAAAACACCCCTGAAAACGTGAAAACCGTTGCTCATAAAAACCCCGTTTAACGACAACGGTCTCCAAGATTATGTCAACGAAAGGAGGCCGTTTTCTTATGTCCAGGGTCCTCAAGCTTACCGTTTCCGTTCCTTCCACGTGGGAGACCGTCTTAGAAGAATTCCTGCTATGGAAGCAGGCCGAAGGGAAGGCACCCCGGACGTTAAAGGACTACCAAAACCACATAACCGCTTTCTTCAGGGATAACCCCGAAGCATGGCGGGACCACAACAGCCTGAAACTCGCCGCCAGGAAACACTTCGCCTCCCTTACCGGCAAGAGTGCCACCACCTACAACCTGCGAAGGGAATACCTCAAAGCCTTCTTCGGATGGTGTCTTACGGAGGGATACCTGCCGGCTAACCCGGTCGAGGGATTACCTAAGCGGAAGAATGAAGGCAGGCCGCGAAGCATACCGGAGGACGTTCTCCGTAAGTTCATCAGCCTGCCCGACAAAAGCACTTACACCGGTATTCGGGACACCGCCTTAATTCTCCTGCAAGTGGATTCAGGTTTGAGGCCGGGGGAGGCTTTGCTTCTAACGCCGTCCTGCTTCAACCTGAAGATGCTGGAGGTCGAGGTCCCTTCTTACGCCGCTAAGACCAGGGAAGGCCGCACCGTGGTTATCTCTCCGCAGACCGCGAAGGCCGTTCAACGGCTTCTGTCGGTAAGGCCGCCTGATTGGACGGAGGACGTTCCTGTATTCGCCTCTCAGGATGGTACCCCGCTAAGCATCAACTCCTGGGGGCACCGGATGGCACAGTACAGCAAGCGGTTAAGGGTCAAGGTTACACCTTACAGCCTACGCCATACCGCCGCCATAGAAAGCCTTCGTAATGGGGGAAACGTCTTCTACGTCCAGCGGCAGTTAGGCCATGCCAGCCTTGTAATGACCAAGCGGTACGTCCACCTGGTGGAAGGTGACTTGCACCGGGAACACAGCAAGGCTTCTCCCGTGGGAAACCTCTTTCCTTCACGCAGCAGGGCAGGGAAGGTGAAGCCGAATGATTAAGCCGCCTTCCTTTCCTCCGCTTCCCCGGTGTCCTTATCGGACTTGTCGCTTCAACGGGGGTTGCCTCAGTCCTTCCCTTCGCGGGGTTCTTTCCTACGCCGAAAAACGCAGGTATGTCCTGCGTTGTCTGTTCAGAATAGGCACCGAATGGGGTAAGCCTTGCATCCACTACATACCCGCTCATTGGGTGACACATTACCCGAAGTGGTTCCGTGAAAGGAGGTGATACCGAACCAATGGAAACCAACGCCGTGGAAGACGCCGAAAACGTTTCCTTACGGTGAAACAGCCTTCGCCTTCGCCTCTATGCCTTTCAAGCAAGCCGGACAAGGGGAATTTACCTTCCCGGCTTGTTTCTTTCAGTGCGGGGCATCCTGGACGCGTACAGGGGTATTTAGCTAATATCTTGTATATTTATTCATCCTCATCGGCACCGGGCTTGTCCCCAACAATCTCAGCTTCAATGATTTTCCCATGGCGATACTCATCTGGGAGCGTCACTTTGATATTCACCTGGGCCGGCTGGTTGGAGGCAGCCTTGTCGTCGTATTTCTGCCGGTTCCGAGCTTTAGCCAGAAACATTAAAAGGGTGTCCGAGTAGACCAACTCGTGCCCAACCAGTTTCCCGCCCTGGTATATTGGCCGTCTGACACCTTTTACCGCCCGGCGGTACGCTTCGTCGGCAAGGAGGTCAGCGGATAGCTTTTCGGCTTCTTCGAAGGCTTCAGCGTACTCTGGGTCCGTTTTTAACCAGAAATAATGACTCGTTCTGTCAATATTAGCCGTTTGAGCAGCATTTAAAATGGTTCCGGTGACTACAAACGCCACGAGAAACGCACGTTTTTTTTGATGTCGGATACCGTGGAAGAGATCGATTCGGCCAACCATCTCATCCGTTAAAGCCGGAACTTCCCTGTGTTTATCCTCACCCATCTATAACACCGCCTTGTTTTGCCCTGTGAAGGGCTTTAAAGTCCGTCGCAATGGCTTTTACCTGCTGCTGATTAGATACCCTCAAAACTAACGCTCTTGCCGCACTCTATAAGCATAGAAGCCATTTTATGAGTACCCCCTATACGGACGGCACGCTTGCCAACCTTAATCCTCACCGCGGTTTTCGGCACTATAAACGTCCATTCCGGCATATCTTCCACTGGTGACAATCCGGACCGCTTCAACTTGTCGGCTACCCGCCTTGCCGCCGTATAAACCGAAGCGGTGCCTTCCTCCTCGTTGAAGTTGATGATGGTCTCCTGTTCATAGCTTGTAAGCCCCATCGCCTTCACCCTCACCTCCTCATGTCAGCCCGGTCCAGCACGGCGGGCCATTGTCCCTGGTCCCCGGTTTCGCCTGCCGGTGATAGTCCTTCTCGTGCCTTCTGTACCGCTTGCCCCGCCTAACAGCCCGGTCATACAACTCCGGGCACCTACTCAACAGCCAGGCCGCCTCCTGTGTTGTTAGGATAGCGATACAGCCTTTGGAAAGGGGGATTATTACTTCTTCGCGATAACGGGGCATTATCTCGCCGCCTCCTCGCTGTGCCTGTCCAGTATCCGCCGCCACCGCCTTTCCCAGTCCTTGGGCTTACTGCGGCATAAACCGCGAATACTGGGGTAACGCGAAAGGGTAGGGAATAGTTCGCAGGTGGGGCCGTCTATGCATATCCCCTTCCTACGACACTCCCGCTTTGGCGGTTGGACGTAAACCGCCTTCCCAGCCTTGATTAGATTCAGCAGCAGGTCCTTTTCCCCGGTGGCCATAATATCACCGCCAGTAAAAATAGTTGTCCCGGTATTCGGGGGTCCCTAACTTCGGGCAGGGGAGGTTCTCCTCCGTCCACGTCCAGAATCCATAACGCGGGGGTTTCCTCTCCCAGTTCTCCTCCGCCGCGAACACGGATAACAGGAAGTCCACCGTTTCCTCAAACCCCTCGTGGGTCTTTAGGGTTATCTCCCCGAGTTCTCCGCAAAAAAGAGACCAATCTTTGAACATGGGCCGCCTCGCCTTCAGGAAGTCAATCACTTTTTGAAGCCCGGCGTCGTTCAACTGAAAGCACCGCGAAGGGTTGCAGGTCGTAAGGTCGTAACGGACATAAGCCGTCTTCGGGTTCAGCTTCACCGCGATAAAAGGCTTATCGTTCTCGATACACCACCGCCGGTAGGCCACCCAATCCTTGCTCCACCGGCTTACCAGGTAACCCCTCTTTTTCGCTTCCCTTAGCAAAAGGTTCATGTTTGCACCCCCACATTTTAAGGATTTACCGACAAAAGCCCCTCAAAATGCCTGTAACCCGCATGGCTCTAAGGCTGAAAGTGTCGGAAGGCTACCCGACAGAACCCGACAAAAGCCTTTCCCGCGATACCGTTAAAACCCCCAACGCTTACAGCCACGGCGTTTTCCTCCTTTTGTCGGACAGTACCCCTTTTGTCGGGTAACCTCCGACAAAAGTCCCGGCCTTACAGCCTCTAAGGTTTGCGGTTCTTTGACCTTACCTTTTGTCACCCTTTTGTCACCTTTTGTCGGGAGGGTACCCGACAGTTTCCCGCTTACAGCCGCAAGGGATTGAACCCTTTTGTCGGTTTTGTCGGGGCACCCCTATATATCTTCACTTGAAAACACTCTGAAAAGTTCCTGGGGTCGCCCCCCGGTCTGGCGGGTGACAAGCTCCCCTTGCCGCCTTGTTATTAACTTGTCAATTAGCGGGTCAAGGTCCGCTCTTGTTTGGCAACCCGCCACATTGTAACGCAGAAAGTCCCGGAGACTTACCTCGCCGCCTTTCAAGCGGGCCCAGTTCAACACCACATCCGCTTTTCTGTCTTCCGGTGTCCGTCCAAGCTCCCGGTAAACTTTTTTCGCCTCTTCCGCGAACCAGAAAGCAAGTGTCCACCCCTCTTTGGCGGTCTGCTCGTCCAGCTTGTAAGGTTCAGCTTCACCAAGAGCTACCTTTACGCAATGCAGTAAAAGAGACAGCCGCAATGCCTGAGAGGGAGCTTTAGCATACACGCCGCGAAGGGGAGAACCAATTTTCTGGTAATGAAATTTCCTGACTTCGGACAGGTTGTGCTGCTTCTCCCAGAGGTCCAGTGCATTGGTTGCAGGGGTCACAACTTCCGGTTCTCCTGTCAGGCCGGGGCTTAACGCGTAGAGTGCGTTCAATGTGTCCCGGTAATCGGTCCAGGCACGCTCGGATATGATCCTGTCGCTCCAAAAACACTCTTTACTCTCGGGGTATGCGAACACGAACCGATGAAGCAGGCCGTCCTCGGCCCCCCCCTCGCGGTCGAGAAGCTTATTCAGCACCCCCGGAGGTATCGCTCCGCAGATACTTATGAAAGGCCGGGGGACCACCAGGGGAGGTTTTGTGATGCGGTCAACCTTCAGCAGCCGGTTGGACCAGAGGCTTAGGTAGTGCTCCCGGTCGCCGCCTCTACCACCCTTGTATTGCCCTAAAGAAGTAACCAGAGATGTGAGTTCATCGAGAGCCAGCAGTACCCCCCGTGGATTCGATTGAAGCACCGAAGCCAAGCCCTCCACTGTAACGTCTGAAACCAGCATACTTTTCAACTTCGGAGGCTTTGGTTTTGAACCGCGTTCCCCTTTCGCGGCGTTCTCCCATGTGGACATGTCCCGCTCGTACTCACGGTTTTGCTCTTCCCACTCACGGTAAGCGTCTTCCTGCTTCGCCTCCAAGGCTTTAAAAGCCGCAGCCTGAGCAGGACTTTTACCGCTGCCGGTGTCACAGACCACCCCCGCATAAAGGTTGCAGAAGCCGCCCCAGTCGGCTTTTAACCGCAACCTACGGCTTGTCCCGATTGCGGTCGAGCAGGCCGCCAGGACAGGCACCGCCAGGAAGTCCACCGGTACGCTGAACGCTGCCGCCCCTTCGAGGCAAAAGCCCCGTAAAGTGGAGGGAAGGACCTCTACGGGAAAGCCGGTCTGTTCTTCGTGTAACGTAACAATCTCGGTCATAGCCATTACCACCACTCACTAAATTCTTCGATTTCCTCTCGTGTCCCGTGTTGCACCAGGTTTAATAAAAACTCGATACGCGGTTGCAGCCTACAGGACGCCGCCAAAGCATCTTCGTCGGCTTTCTCGCCAGCAGCCATTACGCGAAGGCAAGCCCGGTGTATGACGCAGAGCCCTTCGTAAGCCTCTTGTCGCCAAACTTCAAAAGCGTCACGGTTCGGCAGGTATTCATAACCCCACCGAAAATGATTCTTAATAGCAGAACGAATGCGGGGATCTTGTTCGTTAGCGGTGAGAATGTCCGCCCATCTTTTCCACCGGGGAGGGGAAGGAGGCTTTGCCGGGAGCCTATCGTCCTGGGGTTTATAGTCCAGCCCCAGAGCAGATAAAATTTCGTGAAAGGAACAACCGGAATAGCAATGCAGGAGCACCCTCCCGTTCCGGCCTGTCCCAACGCTTAAAGAAGGGTGTTTGTCATCGTGGGCTGGGCAGCAGGCAACCCAGCCATGGCCGGCCTTGCGGACGCTTATAAGACGGGGGAGAACGTCTTCGGGAGTAAGGGGCATATCAACCTTCACCTCCCGCCGCGAATAACTCTAACTGCTGCTGCTTGACGTTCCGCCAGTAGCGGTAAGACAGGTAAACTCGCTCCGGGTGTAGGCTGCCAACCCGCTCACGGGTTGCCTTCGGGTGACTCAGGAGCATCGTCAGGGGAATTTCATAGGTAGCAGAACCGACAACGTGCCGAACAATGCAATTCTCCGGTAACGGGGGGTCGTATTTAACGTCAACCCCCGCACAACCGCGGATTTTAAGAACGTCTTGCGGTCGGATACGCTGCTTAAAAACGGGCCGCCTATTCCCACAGATGAGGACACCAACGGGACGCCAAACACCACGAACCAGGGCTTTTATCCGGGTCCCTTTTCGCGTAGAATGGTTCACAGAGAAACTCCTCTCTCCCCGCCGGGGGCCAGTACCCCCGGCTTTTGTTATCGCGTGAGGACCAACGCCGTAATCGTCACCCCGCCCAATAGCAGCAACCACGCCCACAACCACGCCCAACGCTTGACGAAATTCAAAATTATTCCCCTCCCTTCGCTAACCGCGTCAAAGCTGACAGCGGAATTCTTCTCTGTCGCGGGGATAGGACCAAAACTGGGAGTTTTCCCTCCCGAATCAGCCTCCAGATTTTCAACCGCGGGACCTTCAGCACTTCTGCCGCCTCTTTGGGGGTCAGAAACCGCTCTTCCATCTCGAACACCTCCTATCCCATTATCCCAAACGCCTGTTGTTTTGGTCAAACTTCTATTGACATTACAAGCACCTTAAAATATACTTAGAACAACACTTTATGAAGTCAAAGAAAAACCGATGTAATGGCATTACAAAAAAGAGGTGTATTACAGGGTGCAGTTATTCTTTCAAACGAAGAACGGGAAGGAATACTCCTTTGAAGGGGACGCGTGGAAGCCCGTGAAGGAAGCCTACGCGGTAAAGTTGCTCAACGCCGTCTTCAAGGAGGACCTCCAGGCGGTGGAAGGCTATACCGGGGTTGTCGGGGAGGAGGAAAACATCCGTCTTATATGGCCAATAATGCTCCTCGCGAGAGACCTCGCGGCGAAGCGGACCGCGAAGGCACTGGAGGAGGAGATAGCGTATTACCCGGTTTGGAAAAAGAACCTCCGGGAAAAGTGGCTTAAACAGCGTAAGGGGGAAATACTTTATTACCTAAACGGGGAGAACCCCGCACTCTGGGAAACGTGGAAAGGGGTTGAGGTTTTCCCCTTTTACGCGAAAGGGAACCGCATCGGGTGGTTTGTGGAGGTCAGGAACGAACTTGAGGCGGCGGCGGCGGAAACGGTCCTCCCTTATATACACGGGTGGAAGGTCCCCTTCCGGGTGTGTGTGAACCACCTGCATTTCTACTACGGGAAAGAGTGCCCGTTGTGCCTGCCGGGGAAAAAGCTAAAAGCGGATTTTCTTAACCTGCTTCGCGTCCACAAAAGCAGGGAAACGAAAGTGAACGAAGCTCGAATGGAGATAGACACAATCCGTAAAAGGGTGAACACCCGCGGGCTTTCGGTTGGGGTGCTGAAGGAGTACAAGAAGATTTGCGAAAATTATGGACTCCCCACTAAAAAGGTGGAGAACCTCCTGAAAATTTTCCAACGGTGAAACAGAAGGAAGGGGGCTCTTGAAGTAGAACAACGGTCTTACCACACGGGTTTCTGAGTAAAAAACGGCGAAGGGGCATACTGTAATAAGGGGTGAAGACAAATGGCACTGCAGAAGTTCATGGCCATCATGGAATGGGACGAAGAAGGTAAGGGGTACGTTGTGACCGTTCCTTCTTTGCCGGGGTGTTTTACGCAAGGAGATACTAAAGAGGAAGCCCTGGAGAGAGTGAAAGAAGCTATTCAGGGGTATCTTGAAACGTTAAAACAAGAGGGGTTGCCGTTACCGGGTAACGTAGAATTTGCTGAAATCCAGGTAGAGGTTGCTTCGTGAGCAAACTACCGAAGGTAACAGGAAAAGAAATGATTGCCGCTTTGGAACGAGGTGGCTTCACCCTGGTGAGAATACGCGGTAGCCACCACTACTTACGGAGACCGGGCGGCAGGGTTTTGGTTACTGTTCCTGTTCATGCCGGGGAAGTCCTGAAGCCCAAACTTCTCAAGAGCATCCTAAAGCAAGCAAACCTAACGTTGGAAGAATTCAAAAACCTTCTCTGTTAAGCAAGGAGGTGGAACAACGGTCTTACCGGTTTCGTTTCCAGTGCCAAAAAGTGAAAACCGTTGTCGGTGACGGGGTAGTTTAACTGGAAAATGCGTCAACGGTGCGGGTTTGCGGGTTCGGAGGTAGAGCGACGGTCTGCAAAACCGTTATGCGGCGGTTCGAATCCGCCTGCCGCCTCCAAAAAGATAAAGCAGCGGCAAGGGGTTCCGGGATGGAAGTTCTTGCCGCTTGTGTTTTCGTGGGTTAAATTGAGAAAAATTTGAGAAAATGATTTTCGGTTAGCTGTTCTTGGCCAGGATGGAGTTGATTTTCTTGGCTGCTTCCCCCTGCATGCCGTCCATAGATGGGAGTAAAGGTCCATAGTAAGGTTTTGGGGACAACGCCGGCGGTTTTTTTAGAAATAGTGTCCTGAGACGGCAGTCTAAGCATGAAAGTCGCATTAGAGAGGTGATTTTTGGATTTTTTGCGTATCTGTTAACGGCGCCCGCGGGGCGATTATGATGGTAATACTGCTGTAAATAATCTCCCTGTTCCTAGTAAAGAAGGGCATTTGAATTCTTTCCCGGACCTCCGCGCGGGGAACGACCACGGTGATTTCGTGCGGGACCTTACAAGTAAATCTTTTTGTAACCTCCATTACCAGCGGAGGAAGTTCCACCCGGGCGTGGTCCCTGCTCTCTGTGCGCTGCAGCCTGAGAAGCTTCTTGAGCTTCTTCACGGTCGCCTCACCCGCCTCCGGCCTTTCGGCGGTTTCTGCTGATTTAACTTTCGCGGTTGGACAGCCGTTGCCGGCGCGACAGCGGCGTAGGGTTCCTTCAGCGAACTACGGGCAGCGGAGGTCAAGGTAAGAGGTCAAAAGTGAAAAAACGAAGGTTCAACTTTGCACGGTGAATTCCTTTTTAACATCTCACCTCTCACCCGGCTGACGGCTTTTTAAAAACTTGCGCCCTGAGCCGCGGGTCGAGTGCGAAAGTTGAGTTGCTAAATTATATGTACCGGCGAGGTTAACGGTGTGGGCGCTCAAGTGGTTGAGGGAAAGGTAAAAATTTTTCTTGACGGGTGCCGGGGTATTAGATAATATTATTTAAGATAACAACCTTTAAGCCGGTCCGGTGAGGCCGGAAAGGGGATATAGCGTTGGGGTTTTTATTCGGGGACAAAATAGATGCCTGCTTGCCTTGAAACGGCAAGGAGGCATTTTTTATGCCTCTATACGGGTGTAGGGGGGTTGGCAGTGAAACTTAAGGAGAAGGCACAGATTCTCGATGCCGACGGCATCAGGAGGTCTTTGACCCGGATGGCGCATGAAATTATAGAAAAAAACAAGGGCGTTGAGAACCTTGCACTCATTGGGATACGCCGGCGGGGGGTGCCGCTTGCGGTCCGGATGGCGCAGTTCATCAAGGAGATCGAAGGGCGCGAGGTCCCGGTCGGTTCACTGGACATAACGTTGTACCGTGACGATTTAACACAGCTGAGCTACCAGCCGCTTGTTTACAGGACGGAGGTCGATTATCCGGTTACGGGTAAGCGAATTGTGCTGGTGGACGACGTGATTTACACCGGACGCACCATAAGAGCGGCGATGGACGCACTAATGGACTTAGGGCGGCCGGCAGTGATAGAACTGGCGGTGCTGGTAGACCGGGGCCACCGGGAGCTGCCGATCAGAGCGGACTATATAGGGAAAAATGTGCCTACTTCGAAAAGGGAGGTCGTTTCAGTACTAATCAAGGAGATCGATGGCGAGGACCGCGTGGTGATAAGTGAAAAAGTGGAGTGACAAGCTGGTGTTTGATGTTACGTAATGAACGACGCATCTCTTGGCTTGGCGTAAGGCGTTTTAATAATGGATAAATAGTCTTTTCTCAGGAGTGCCGCATGCGGCAAGCCGCACAACGAAATCTGAAAACGGGACGGATAGACCTATAAGCCTGTTACTTAGATGCAGAAGGTAACATATACGGAACGCGGCGAGGAGCGAGCAATGCGAGGAAGTCCGGGCGGGGACGGGCCGGAGCCCAGCACTCAAAGCAGTTTTTGAGCTTCGAAGGAGAAACCTTTATTATATTAGCTGAAAAAAGTAGCTTTTCAAAGCGCAATCATAGCATTGAGTGCTGGGTGAGGACCCGGACCCGACCGGCTGACGAAACTATGCGCAGCTTATGGCCGCGCCCGCCGAAAGAAGTACTATTTTAGAGGGAGGGGATAGGGTGCTGGCAAGAAAGGATCTTCTGGGATTAGAAGATCTGACGGCGGCGGAGATAAAGGCCGTGCTCGACACGACCGATGCAATGCGCGAGGTAATGGGACGTGAGATCAAAAAGGTGCCCACATTGCGGGGCCGGGTGGTCGTTAATCTCTTCTACGAGCCCAGCACGCGCACACGTATTTCCTTTGAACTGGCGGCCAAACATCTCAGCGCTGATACAACGAGCGTGGCTGCAGGAGTTTCAAGCGCCGTGAAGGGTGAGGGACTGCTGGACACTGCCCGGACTATAGCATCCCTCGGCGCTGATGCAGTGGTCCTGCGGCACCCCTCCGCCGGAGCGGCCGCATTTTTGAGCCGGTACACGCGGGCAGCGGTAATCAACGCCGGAGACGGAATGCACGAACATCCCACCCAGGCACTGCTGGACCTGTACACCATTAGGGAACACAGGGGAAGGATCGAAGGCGCTACGGTTTGTTTTGTCGGCGATATTTACCACAGCCGAGTCGCGCGCTCCAACATATGGGGACTAAAGAAGCTGGGGGCCAAGGTAAGGGTTTGCGGACCGGCGACGCTGCTCCCTCCCGGGTTGGAGACGATGGGGGTGGAGGTATTCACGCGTTTAGAGGAGGCCCTTTCCGGAGCTGATGTTGTTTATGTCCTCAGACTGCAGCGGGAACGTTTTGCACAGGGGGTATTGCCCGGTGTTGAAGAGTACGCACGCTTTTACTGCGTGAACATGGAGAAGCTTGCGCTGGCGAAACCCGATGCGATTGTGATGCACCCTGGACCGCTCAACCGGGGCGTGGAGATTGCTGCAGAGGTGGCTGACGGGCCGCGGGCGGTAATCTCAGAACAAGTAACGAACGGGGTGGCGGTGCGTATGGCCTGTCTATACCTCCTGGTTCGGAGGGATAGCGATGACAAGACATATCATTAAGGGAGGGACTGTTGTCGATCCAGTTGAAGGACTGGTATATCAGGCGGACATCCTGATCGACAACGGGAGGATTGGCGCGGTCGGTACGGGACTGAACGCCGGTAAGAAAGCGACGGTTATTGATGCTGGGGGACTACTGGTTACGCCGGGGCTGATAGACATGCACGTACACCTCAGAGAGCCCGGTTTTGAGTACAAAGAAACGATTGCTTCGGGCACCCTGGCGGCGATTCGTGGAGGCTTCACGGCGGTTTGCGCCATGCCGAACACCCAGCCCGTTTGTGACAATGCTGCAGTGGTTGAATTCGTGCTGAAAAAGGCAAAAGAGGCCGCCAACGCCCGGGTGCACCCGATCGGTGCGATTACTAGAAGGAGCGCGGGAAAAGAACTTGCCGCGCTTGGTGAGATGAGAGCAGCGGGGGCCGTCGCCTTTTCGGACGACGGGCGGTGGGTTGCTGACGCAAATCTGATGCGGCGCGCGATGGAGTATGCCTCGATGCTGGGCGTGCCGGTGATATCGCACTGCGAAGACCCTGCCTTGAGCGCCGGCGGCGTTATGAACGAGGGCGTCACTTCAACGGTTTTAGGTTTAAGGGGGGTTCCGGCTGCGGCGGAGGAGGTGGCTGTGGCACGTGATATCATCCTGGCGGAACTGACCGGGTGCCACCTTCACATTGCACACGTGAGCACCGCCGGGTCTGTCAGGCTCGTCCGTGAAGCGAAGCGAAGGGGGATACGCATTACGGCTGAGGCGGCGCCGCATCACTTCACCCTTACCGAGGAAGCAGTGAAGGGCTACAACACTAACGCAAAAATGAACCCGCCGCTAAGGACGTTGACCGATGTCACCGCCGTTATCGAAGGGTTGGCCGACGGGACGATCGACGTGATTGCAACAGACCACGCTCCTCACTCCGTTGAGGAGAAGGAGACCGAGTTTGATGCGGCTCCTTTCGGGATTGTGGGGTTGGAAACGGCGGTAGGGCTGGTCTTTAGTGAACTGGTAAACAAAGGAGTGCTCAGCCTTCCGGATGCTATCGCTAAAATGACCGTAAACCCGGCACGGATTATCGGTATCGACGCAGGGAGGATCGAAGAAGGGATGGTTGCCGACTTAACGCTGATTGACCCCGAACGCAAAGAGACCGTCCAGCCGGCCCACTTTGTTTCAAAGGGCAGGAATACTCCATTTCAAGGGCGGGATCTGACGGGTGTACCGGTTGGTGTGATGATCGGCGGCCGGTGGACTGAATCAAGGGGTCGCGCGAACACTTTAAAAACAAAGTTACGGGCCAGGAAGGCGTAAAGTGGTTTATAAAACCTGGCTTATCAAAAAGACAAAACCTGATTTGTATTTAGGCAATAAACAAGAGTATTAATGGGAGAGTCATTTACGACGACTGGTCGTCGCCACCGGGAAGGAAAATATGGATCCGTTAGCGTGTTACTTAAAGGCGGTAATATAACATAAACGAAACGCGGTGAGGAGCGAGCAATGCGAGGAATCCAGCACTCAATTCAACTTGGAAAGTAGCAATTTGCGTATAAACGTTAAATGAAAAACCGTTTGTTTTTTGCCAGGGCAAGTTTGAGTGCTGGGGACCGAACCGGAGCGTGACCTCTGACATCCTGCATCTGACTTCCGAAATGCAAAGCTTATTGCCGCGCCCATCGAAAGAAGTACTAATTTTCAGGAGAGAAGGAGACGTTTGATGCGCGCAGCGCTGGCGCTGGAAGACGGGACTGTATACGAAGGCGATGCGTTTGGAGCAGCCGGTGAGAGTTGGGGTGAGGTTGTTTTCAACACGGGAATGACCGGCTATCAGGAAGTGCTCACCGATCCTTCATATTGCGGTCAAATTGTGGTGATGACCTACCCGCTGATTGGCAATTACGGGATAAATAATGAGGATTCAGAATCCAGACGCGCCTTTGTACGCGGGTTTGTAGTACGCGAAGCCTGTAGCACGCCGTCGAATTGGCGTACACAGCGCGGGCTTGAGGATTATCTCAAAGAACAGGGAATAATCGGGCTTTGTGGGATTGACACGCGTGCGGTGACGAAAAGGCTCAGGCAATACGGGACTATGCGGGGGGTACTGAGTACGGTGGACCTTGA
>JBFLWY010000006.1:63783-66234 GCA_040757355.1 Bacillota bacterium
GCGGGCTTGAGGATTATCTCAAAGAACAGGGAATAATCGGGCTTTGTGGGATTGACACGCGTGCGGTGACGAAAAGGCTCAGGCAATACGGGACTATGCGGGGGGTACTGAGTACGGTGGACCTTGACCCGGGAAGCCTGGTGGCGAAGGCGGAGAATTCACCTCACCTTACCGGTCAAGACCTGGTAAACGAGGTGGCGACGCGGGAGCCTATTGTCATTCCGGGGAGCGGTTATCGTGTTGTATTGTATGATTTCGGCGCGAAAAACAACATTGTCCGCTGTCTTAACCGTAGGGGATGCGAGGTGATTATTGTTCCGCCACAAACCACACCTGCAGAGGTCTATCAGTACCGTCCCGACGGCATTATGCTCTCAAACGGGCCGGGTGACCCGATAGATGTCAGTTATGCGGCAGACTCAGTGCGTGAATTAATAGGCAAGTTGCCTGTTTTCGGTATCTGCTTGGGACATCAGATTCTGGGGCTGGCTTTCGGCGGGAAGACCTACAAACTGAAGTTCGGACACCGTGGCGTCAACCACCCGGTTAAGGATATGGCGACCGGCCGCGTTTATATAACGTCTCACAACCACGGTTTTGCGGTGGACGCGACCTCTCTTCCGGAAGAGGTTTTGGTCTCACACATAAATCTCAACGACGGTACGGTAGAAGGAATGCGGCACCGCTACTTACCGGTCTTTTCCGTTCAATATCATCCGGAGGCATCACCGGGAACAAACGACGCTGAATACCTGTTTGACGAGTTCATCGCAGTTATGCAGCACGAGAGGAGATCGTAATGCCACGGCGGAGAGACCTTAAAAAAGTGATGGTGATAGGTTCGGGCCCGATAATTATCGGGCAGGCGGCAGAATTCGACTATGCCGGCACGCAGGCATGCCGTTCTTTGAAAGAAGAAGGGCTCGAAGTGGTCCTGGTAAACTCCAACCCTGCAACCATCATGACCGACATTAATATGGCGGACAGGGTATATATCGAACCGTTAACCCCGGAGTTTGTAGCAAAGGTCGTGTATCAGGAGCGCCCGGACGGTCTTTTGCCGACGCTGGGCGGGCAGGTGGGGTTAAACCTTGCCCTCGAGTTGAGCGAGGCAGGTGTATTGAAGGACGCCGGGGTTGAACTCCTGGGGACACCGCTCGCCACTATTAAAAAAGCGGAAGACAGAGAACTTTTCCGTTCTATGCTCCAAGGGATTAACGAACCGGTTCCGAAAAGCGCGATTGTTTCAACGGTTCAGGACGCGGTCTCTTTTGCCAGGGAGATCGGTTTTCCGGTTGTGGTAAGACCCGCTTATACCTTGGGCGGAACGGGGGGTGGTATTGCGCGTGAAGAGACGGAGTTGGCGGAGATTGCGACACGGGGCCTGAAACACAGTATTATCAGGCAGATCTTGGTCGAACAGTGCGTCTCGGGATGGAAGGAAATTGAGTACGAAGTGATGCGGGACGGAGCGGACAACTGCATTACCGTCTGCAACATGGAGAACCTGGACCCTATGGGTGTGCATACCGGTGACAGCATCGTAGTTGCTCCCTCGCAAACATTAAGCGATAAAGAATACCAGTTGCTTCGGACAGCTTCGCTTAAGATCATCCGTGCGCTCGGGGTCGAGGGCGGGTGCAACATCCAGTTTGCCCTGGACCCGCATAGTTTTCAGTATTACGTGATTGAGGTCAATCCGAGGGTGTCCCGGTCATCAGCGCTTGCATCCAAAGCTACAGGGTACCCCATCGCCAAGGTGGCGGCAAAGATCGCCATCGGTCTCAGGCTTGACGAGATTAAGAACGCGGTAACGGGAAAGACTTACGCCTGCTTTGAGCCGGCTCTCGATTATGTAGTGGTCAAGTTCCCGCGCTGGCCCTTTGACAAGTTCGCGTCGGCCAACCGGGCGCTTGGGACCCAGATGAAATCGACCGGTGAGGTAATGGCCATCGGCAGGACCTTTGAAGAAGCACTCCTGAAGGCAATAAGGTCGCTGGAGGTTGGGATGCATAGTCTCATCCTGCCGGAGGCCGCGAAGTTGTCCGACGAAGAGCTTGAAAAAAGGCTTTCGGTTCCGCACGACGAACGTCTTTTTTATGTGGCGGAAGCACTGCGGCGGGACTTCTCTGTCGAAGGGATAGCCAAATCTTCACGAATCGACACCTGGTTTATCGAAAAACTCAACAGAATAGTCAAGTGTGAGCAAATTATTAGTTCTAAAGCAAAAAGCGCTCTCTTGCCCGACGATCTAAAAGCGGCAAAGCGGTTAGGACTGGCGGACAGAACCATCGCTCAACTGACCGGCTTTTCAGAGCTTGACATCCGTCGCATGCGGGAAGATGCGGGTCTGATGCCGGTTTATAAGATGGTGGATACCTGTGCTGCCGAGTTTGAGGCCGAGACCCCATATTATTACTCGT
This sequence comes from Bacillota bacterium, assembly GCA_040757355.1. GTDB lineage: Bacteria > Bacillota > Desulfotomaculia > Desulfotomaculales > Ammonificaceae > DTYU01. Next base: position 66,207 of record JBFLWY010000006.1, read on the forward strand.
CTTACGAGGAAGAAGACGAAGCACCGGC